>NZ_SPKO01000006.1:0-70087 GCF_023127795.1 Pseudomonas sp. W2Jun17
ACCCAGTATTCATGCGGGTTACAGAGACAACACCCCTTCACGACACCCCTTCGCTCAGATCGGCAGATCACTCTATGGGAGGTGAACCGTCAGACTCCCATAAGTAATAGATGGGAAGTGAGCATGTTTTTTTTGAACCGTGTCGCGGAGCGGATATGAGCGGTGCTCTGGTCGCTTTGGAATTTAGTCACCCAAGAGCCAACGGAACGCATTTCAGGAGGATAAAGACCTTGGGATTGGCATGGCAGATGAGAAGCTGTATTCAGTGCAAATTTTAAGCCCAGAAGGAGCAAGACATGGACTCGATTGAGCTACTGGTTTATGCGGTCATCGGCGTGGTCGGCACGCTGGGAGTGGCTGCGGTGATTGGCTACAAGGTCGCAGATCATCTCGATAAGAAGCATCACACCGACTGATTTTGCAGCACATCGGCAGATGCGCATGGTGGTGGCTTGGGATTCGCCAGTGCTCGGGTAACGTTCAGGCATGTGCCAAGTCCAGCAGGTTCACGTCATGAGCAAAGTTAAGTGCCAGTGCTGCAAGAAGATGATGGTTCCAAAGGTGGTCACTAGCGTGCCGTTCTACATCAATGGAATACCCGTGGGCGGCCGTGACCCGGAGTCGTCCGTATGCCCCTTCTGTCTGTCGCAGAAGTGGATGCTCACCGAACATCAGGCTCTGGCTGCCGGCAAGGCCAATGCTGAGTACCACGGCATCATGGTACTTGCCTTGGTGAATATCGTTGCGTTCGCCCGTTTAGGCGAACTGGCGGGCGGTATGACGCTTGCGGTGTCTGTCGCGAGCTTTCTCCTGCGCGCCAGAATTATCAGGGTATTGCTACGGCACCTGGGCCGTTAGACGAGCCAGTACATTCCAGGCGACCGGAATGCTACCCAGGCGGCGAATACAGCCTGGTTAGAATTCGTAAAGGATGTCACTGCTCGACAGTGCGCAAAACTGCGTCGCTATTTGGTCACTTCATCGCGAGTTTAAGCGCTGTGGTGGTACTGAACCCTGCATGGGGAGCGGTTGCCCGAATGCCCTGGCCAGCGCCAAGCAGTTCACCAACGCGCTGATGTAGCCCCTTTTCAGGCGGGCCTTTTTAAACACCGGAAAATTTTGCTCCCCTAAGGGAAAGGTTGGCCGTTCGAACCGGCCCTGGGACACCATATAAATCATGGCTATGGCGCCTATTCGTTGTCAGCTCGGTTTTCTTGTGACAGCAGGCTGACAGCAAAACATCAGACTGAGGTCTCGTTAGGTACATCCAACGAGGCCTTTTTGGTCGCCATGAGATCTCGTTTTCTCATTTCGCTTCTGAAGCTCTTCCTGCGACTCAGGCGGCATTTCCCAAATGCTGGCAATGTGCTTCAATCCGTCCCTTCTAATAAGCGGCTTAGCGGCAGACACTCGTCGGCCCGTCGAATAAACCAGGGAAGGCTACATGAGTGAAGTAAGGGAAGTAGTAATTCGTAGCGAGTCGGACGCACTGGCGGTTTTGGAGCAGGCGTTGGCTGGAGTCTTGTCTGATGAAGATTCTTACCTGATTAAATTCGACGGCTGGCCACTTTTTGAGCTAGACGTAGAAGGGGGGCGTTATCACAGCACTGTGACGACCCCGCTCATGAAAGGGCTTCTGGAATACCAGCAGGTCATAAATCGTATCTTCGCTGATAACGTGTACTCTAAGGGCGCACGCGCGCTGACGGAGGAGGATAGATCAGCCCTTGAGCTAACCTTCAGCGTCGCGGAGGGTTCTAGCGACATCCAGGCCTATTTGCAGGAAACCTTCAACAAACTGGGTGAGAAAATGATCGATAAAATGACCGGTGGTCAGATTGTCATTACGGTAGTGGGTCTTGCCTTGGTCGCCGCGCTGTATTTTGGTCATGCCAACCAGCAAAGCACCGAATTGGCCATTGCTGCTGAGTCCAATCGCAGCAGTCTAGAGACCCGGCTAATTGAAAATAATCAGAAGATGGCATCGGCGTTGGCCGATACCAATCAGGCACTGATTACGATCGTGAAAAGCACTCCCGACGCCACGAAGGTTACCGCTGGCAATGCGGTTTTTGAGCGTGATCAGATTGTTCAGCTAAGCCAAAGAGAGCGAGAAGTTACTACTCCCACTCGGATTGACGGAAACTACTATGTCACTTCAATCAAGAGTGCTGGCGACAAGTGGCGCTTAGATGTTGTGAAGGTGGGAAGTGAAGATCCGATCAAGGTGGATCTCTTCAAGGGTCAACACGCAGCCGGCGGAATTAACGAAATTATGTCGTCATTTATCGGAGAGACCCCGATCTTTTTGCATGCTCTGGCCCGCGTGAAAGACGGCAAAGTGATTACTGCAAGCATCCTGGGAACGACTGCCACAGGCTTGCCGCCAGCAACTGAATTTTACGCACTGCACGGTCAGGTTGATTCAGGTTTTACGCCAGATTCAGATTGACCTTACAGTGTTTTCTGTTCATCCCGAATACGCATTACGGTGGTTGTGGAGCAATCAGCGTGTCGTGCGGTAGCTCGGATTCCTAGGCCGGCGGCCAGAAGCTCTCGTACACGCTTATGCAGATCGGCGTCCACTGGTCTGCCCTGGTACTTGCCGGCCGCCTTTGCTTTCTCGATGCCCTGTGCCTGGCGCTCGCGCCTCTGCTCGTAATCCTTGCGGGCGATGGCTGCCATCATTTCCACCAGCATTGAGTTGATCGCTCCCAGCATCCGCCCGGTGAACTCGTCACCCTTGGTGTTCTGCATTCCCTGGTGGCTGGTCGGCAGGTCGAGCGCAACGATGCGAAGCCCTTTGGAATCGATCGCAGCCTTTAGCTTTTGCCAGTCTTCCACTGGGAGGCGGGAGAGGCGGTCTATCGACTCCACCAGCAACACGTCACCCTTACGAGCATCCTTGAGCAGGCGCAGCAGCTCAGGCCGGTCGGCGGTGGCGCCGCTGGCGCTCTCCAAGTACACGCTTGCAATGACCTTGTTATGGTCGCTGGCGAACTGCTCGAGCGAGGCCCGGGCACGGCCGGCGTCTTGTTCGACGGTGGAGGCTCGGAGGTATGCACGGATGAACATGATAGGTGCCTGTATCATTTAGGACGTTCTACTAATGCTGTTGCACTATGGGTGTTACTCATCAAGCGGAAAGTCCGAAAAAGGCAAAATAAGCCTGTATCTGGATAGGCATACCTAAAAAATCGCCGCAGATTTGCGAAAACCCACGGCGATACAGAGCAGCAGAATTACTTCCCTACGAAGTAGAGTCCCCTGCCCTGATTGAAGATTGCCGCAGGGATCGAGTTTTTCCTCAGCCGCTGGCCAGGGTGGTAGATGTAGATCCACTCAGGCAGGTGTTGCGATGCAAGCTGCATGGCTTCCGAAGTCGTCATGTCGTTCTTGTAGGCATCAAGCGTGAACTGGTTGTCACGGATGAAGATCGGCCCGTAGCTGAGCGGCGATCTCAGAAAGCTCGGCGATTTAGAAACCTCATCACTGTATGGAATCGGCCGCTCCGTGTAGCTATCTGCCAAGGATGCATAGCCGCGGGCATGACCATCAGGATATTTACCTGTCTGCATTGGCAGCTTCGATAGGCCATTGGCAAAAACCTTCTTACGAGCGTCTTCGACCTTACGCAATGCAAGAGCAGATGCCGCGTCCGGCGAGCTTGCCTGGTCAGCGGGCACCCACGCGACAACCTGAGTTGTGCGCGCCGGATCGCTCGACCCACCCAATAGCATCAAACCCAAGCCAATTCCCGCTGCTGCGCCGCCACTCAGACCTGTAGGTGGAGATGCAGAGCCAACCGCGCTTAATCCAGCATCCCCAAGCACTGCCCCAGAGCCGCCAACAGGGCTAGCTCCATCAACTCCCCCCGACAGCTCGATCGGAACGTCCCGCTGCCCGGAAATCCCCATGGCGGTCAGAACATGCATAGCATCCGACCATTTTTCTCTCGGCACATCCTTTGGCTCAGGAAGCTGCACAGTCCTAGCTCCCTGAGTGCCAGAACACCCAACCAGAAGAGCTACTGTCGCTGCCAGCAAACCGATTCGGACCGTAGTTGATTTGTTACCCATGGCGCCACTCCCTGTTTTGATTGCCACAGCTTACGAAGGCTTTCAGGAAACCCAATGGCATAAGGCGGTGAGCTCTGCAGGCTTGGGATTTCCAGACCTTGGCATAGCGTGTCATGCAACCTCATACATGCGGAGTAGCACCATGGAATTTCGCCACTTAGGGAATGGACAGACGTTCCCACCTGTAGCACCGAACGGCCGGATTTACGCCGTACCTGTCGCCCAGGAAAACCAAGTAGAAATTTTCTGCCTGACATCTGAAGGCATTGTTGGAAGCGGCGTTACGGCCAGGTGGGCTGAGATCACGGGCTTCTATTACGATGACGAGTCTTGGGAAATCATCCTGCGCAATTACATCGGGAGGGGAATGCGTTTCCGCCGGGGTGTGCCCTGTGGAATCGTCGAAGACGGTTGCGAAACACTCAAAACAAATATCCAAGGGTTCGCAATTCCAGTTTGCGTAATGAGCCGCATCTCATTCGAACAGAAAAAGCTGCATCAGACCTGAGATTGCCCTTGGGTTTTACAAAGCAATCAGCAATCTGATTCGCGTCACACCGCGCAGCCTCATCCCCCCTGGTAGGGAATTACCAGGCTTTCAATTTCCGTCGCTTTTGTTGCGTGAAAGCGGAACACACGCGTGGCGGCTGCCCGTAGGGTGTACCCACACAGTCAATGGGACTCGGAAATGATCCACAACAAATTTAGCCAGGGCACGCACAAGCGGTACACCTCCAAGAAGTCGGACTACAGCGCTTTCCCGCTAAGTCGGCCCCGACGCCTAGATTCAGCGATCTGCGTACAGTCACAAACCTTGGTCAGCCAGGAATAACGACACATGCGCTACGTGACCGTCAGGAAATTCGCCAGTGAATCTGGTTACTCCGAAGACGCTATCCGCTCGAAGCTTCGCGACGGGATTTGGCGGCTGGGAGAAATATGGATCAAGGCCCCAGATGGCCGAGTTTTAATTGATGTTGAGGGATATGAATCATGGGTAGAGATGGGAGGGGAGTCCGGGCAATCTCCGACTCGAGCATTGAAATCACGTTCATGTACCGCGGGGTTAGGTGCCGCGAGCGGTTCCCGCTCAAGCCTAGCGCGACTAATTTAAAGCGCGCAGAGCGCTACAAGCACGCTATTGAGCATGATATCGCTACAGGTATCTTTGATTATTCAGCAACTTTTCCGAATTCTCGACGTGCAACCAAGTTCGCGCCTGAGTCTAGCCAAGAGACGCTGGCTGGGTTCCTGACCAAATGGCTGTCCAGGAAGAAGCAGCATGTGTCTAGCAGCACATTCGAGGGATACCGGAAGATCGTAGAGCTGCGGATTGTGCCTGCACTAGGTCCTACTCTATTAGTCGATCTGAAGCGCAAGGCGGTCAGAGACTGGCTCAACACGCTGGAGGTATCTAACAAGACACTGAGCAACATTCAGAGCTGTCTGCGCTCGGCATTGAATGATGCCGTGGACGATGTGGAGCTCATCGATACCAACCCACTGGCCGGGTGGACTTTCTCGCGCAAGGATCAGGTGAAGGAAGACGATGTCGACCCCTTCAGCCCAGAGGAACAACGCGCCATCCTGGCCGCGCTCGATGGCCAGGCGAAGAACCTAGTGCAATTCGCATTTTGGACAGGTATGCGCACCAGCGAAATGGTCGGTTTGAACTGGGAGGACATTGATTGGGTACGTGGCGAGGCTTACGTCACTAGGGCGATGACTCAGGCCGCAAAAGGTAAAGCCGAAGTGACTAAGTCAAGATCTGGCAAGCGCCCCATCAAGCTATTGGCGCCAGCCATGGAAGCATTGATTGCGCAGAAGGCCTATACCTTCCTGGCAGACAACGAGGTGTTCCAGAATCCTCGCACGCAGGAGCGATGGAAAGGTGATCAGCCGATCCGGAAAACCATGTGGGCTCATGCAGTGAAGAAGGCAGGCGTTCGGTACCGTCGCCCCTACCAGACACGACACACCTATGCGTCGATGATGCTATCCGCCGGTGAGCATCCGATGTGGGTGGCAAAACAGATGGGACATACCGACTGGACGATGATTGCCCGTGTGTATGGCAGATGGATGCCCTCAACGACAGACTCAGCGGGTGATAAGGCAGTTCAAAAATTCTCGGGACGAGGTACGCTTGAGACGGGAATCTTCCCAACGGCTAGAGGCGAAATGCCATAGCTAAGGTATAGTGCGCGGCCTGACGTATGGAAGGGACGCCCATGAGCCATCGCGTAGTAGAGCTACATTGCATTATGCCGATCGAGAATCTTCCGTCTGTTTTGCAGCATGGAATTCTGTGTCATGACCGGGCAGAAAAAATTCCTCACAAATCGGTTGCTCTGCAGGAAATACAAGACCGTAGGGTAGATAAAACTGTCCCTAACGGTCTGCGCTTGCACCAGTACGCCAACCTATACTTTAACGCGCGAAACCCGATGATGTACCGAAGGAAGGACGTTCATCAGGACCTGTGTGTGATTCGTATCAGTCTGGATGTGCTGACGCGTCCGAACGCTGTCGTCAGTGATCAGAATGCGGCCTCCGACTGGGTACGCTTTCACTCTTACCCAGTCGGAATGGGCAAAATCCATTTCGATTATGTTTTTGCCGACTGGTGGCACGATGAAGACCTGGCTACCGGTTACCGAAAAAAAGCAGTCAAATGCGCTGAGGCCCTTATCCCTGACGCAGTGGCACCGGGCTACATAACTGGCTTTTACGCATGCGACACCCAAACGAAGCAGAAGGTTGAGCGTGTGTTAGCAGGATTGAACTGGCAGGTACCCGTGACGTCGAACCCTCATCTTTTCTTCAGGTGAACAGCGTGATTAAAGTTCTTATAGGTGACATGTTTCAGAGTGAAGCGCAAACGCTGGTGAACACTGTGAACTGTGTCGGCGTGATGGGTAAAGGTGTTGCGCTAGAGTTCAAAAAGCGCTGGCCTGGCCTCATGCTAGACTATGAGAAAAGATGCGCCCAAAAGCTAGTTGAGCCCGGTGTTCCATATATATATACCGACATTCTCGGAACATCGATTGTCAACTTCCCTACAAAGGGGCATTGGAGATCGGCGTCAAGATTATCCGACATCGAGAAGGGACTAGACATTTTTCTCGAACACTATAAAGCATGGAACATCACGTCAGTCGCATTCCCACCACTTGGCTGTGGAAATGGCGGACTGGAGTGGGAGCTAGTGGGGCCAATAATGTATAAAGCGCTATCTAAAATAGACATTCCAGTTGAAATGTTCGCTCCTTTCGGGACGCCAGCTAGTCAGCTCACTGCTGACTTCCTTAGCCCTCAACAGCCGCGACTCTTCGGCGAAAGCGAACACAAAGGAACGAAAAATCAAAAACTTAATCCCAACTGGGTTGTGCTTTTGGAAGTTCTTTATCAGCTTGAATCGCAACCTTACGCCGCCAAAGTCGGACGTACTATTTTTCAAAAAATATGTCACGCAGTGACAGCGCTCGGAGTTGACACAGAACTCGAATTCAAAAAAGCCAGCTACGGACCATTTTCAGAACAAGTACAAAGACTTCTTGGAACCTTGGCAAACGCGAACCTCATTATCGAAGCTCAGCTTGGCAGAATGAACGCGTTGAAAACGGGACCTGAATACTCTAACGTGCGTGAAAAATTCAAAGACGTCTTAGCCTCAAATGACAGTAAAATATCCAAGACTGTAGACTTATTCAGCCGAATCAAGAACACAGAACAGGCCGAAGAGGTTGCTACGGTATTTTACGCTGTGAGCAAATTGAAAGAAGATCAAAATCTCACAACTGTACCTGAGCGCGAAGTGTTTGATTTCGTGCTAGCCTGGAAAAAAACTTGGGACAATGAAGCCAAGCGTGAAGCGATTGCTTCGGCAATTCGTAACTTGGCCCTCTTAGGCTGGATACGCGTCAGTTTGAGCGAATGCCTGCCTTTGAGCGAAGAGTATGAAGCCACGTCCTGCTGATTTATAGCTTCATGGGTACCCGGCAAGAGGCAACAGGATGGATGCCTAATGACAGCTTAATGCCAGCACTTCACCTGAACGCCGCATGAATAAAGGGATAGACGGGGGTTCAAATCCCCCCGGCCCACCAACTCAACAAAAAAGACGTCCCCAGACGTCTTTTTCCATCCCTAAAACCCAGTTCCCAAAAGAATTTCACAGCTACGATAAACTTTGAAACCGTCCCGCATCCCAGCCGCTTCGTTATCCCAAGCGCCCCCCCACCCCAACCTGCCACCCCCCGCCCCGCAACATGTTTCACCGCCTATACGAAACAAAATAATCGGCTGGATGCTTTGCAATTATTCCGTAGCTGGAATTGATAACGTCGCCCTCAACCCCCCTTCTGCCCGGTTTGCCAGTTCGATACGTCCGTTCAAACGCGTGGCGATGGTGTTGACGATGGTTAGCCCTAACCCGGCTCCTTGTGCCGTGCCACGGCTGTAGAAACGCTCAAACAATCGCTCTCTACATGACTCGTCAATTCCCGGCCCTTGGTCGTCGACGGTCAAATGACAGAAGCCATCCGCCTGGCTCAGTTGCACAGTGATTGCGCCGTGTTCGGGAGAGAAATTGGCTGCGTTGGTGATCAGGTTGTTCAGCGCTATGTCGATGGCGGCGGGGTTGGCGAATACGTGAAAGGGCTGGTCGCTGACGTCGAATATCAGTTCAAGGTTTTTGCTCAATAACCACGGTGACAGTTGCACGAGGCTGTTGCGCACGGTTTCGCTGAGGTCGATGCGCTGTAGCGGTGGCGGATTGGATTTGGGTTCCAGTCGCGCCATGGTCAGTAACTGGTTGACCAGTCGGCTGGTGCGATCAACGCCTGAGATAAGGAATTCCAGCGATTCTCGACGCTCCTGTTCTGTGCCTGCCTCCAGCAGGTTTTGCGCGTGTACTCGCAGCACGGCGAGTGGTGTACGCATTTCGTGGGCTGCGTCGGCGATGAAGCGTCGTTCGCGGCCAAGCACTTCTTGAATCTGCGCGAGCATGCGGTTGAGCGCCGCTTGCATGGGCTCAAGTTCGCTGGGCAACGGTGCCAGTTGCAATGGCTCCAGTGAACCGCTGTGGCGGGCACGCAGGGTCTCGGCCATGTTTGCCAAGGGCTTTAAGCCCCAGCCTATAGCGAGCCAGACCATCGCCGCGAGCAGTAAACTGCCGACGATGTTCGGCCAGAGCGTATGACGCACGATGCGGTCGACCAGATCCGCGCGCACATCCTCGCGCTCGCCAACCCAGATGCGCATGCCGTTTTGTGGGTCTTCAAGGAGGAAGGCGCGCCAATGTCGATGGTTCAAATCCACCACATCACTGAAACCCGGTTGCGTCGGCGGTGAACTGAAGGCGGGTGCGCTGGCGGTGTGCACCAACACCTCCCCGCCGGGGCTCCACACCTGAAAAGCAATTTTTCGTTCGTATGGATGACCATCGCCGCGCGGCACCGCTTCGCCCAGTGCGGTATTGAAGGCCCGGTACAGTTCGGCGTGCTGCTTGCTCGCCATTGGCATGCGCATCACGCCTTGCAATAAGCGCGCGTTCTGCGCCAGTTGAGCATCGTAAACCTCGGCGATTTCATGATTGCTATCGTGCAGGTTAAAGACGCTCAGCACCGCCAGACCGGCCAGCAGCAAACCAATGATCAGCGTTAATGTACGGCGGCGGATCGAAGTCATCAGCGCTCCTCCACCAGATAGCCCACACCTCGAATGGTACGGATCAGCTCAGTAGAGAACTTTTTGCGCAGGTGATAGATGTGCACTTCCAGAGTGTTACTTTCCGCTTCTTCATTCCAGCCATAGAGCAGTTGAATCAGTTGGTCTCGAGTCATCACCCGGCCCGGAGGTGAGAGCAGTTCATGCAGCAACTGATACTCCTTGGGCGTCAGTGCTACGGGATGGCCCTGGTAGCTGACCTGCTGGGTGCCGGGGTTGAGGATGATGCCGGCATGTTCGATCAGCGCTTGCGCGCGTCCGGCACTGCGCCGCAATAACGCTCGCAATCGCGCCTTGAGTTCGGCCAGGTCGAACGGTTTGATCAGGTAGTCGTCGGCACCGGCATCCAGGCCCGCGATGCGATCTTCGGTTGCATCGCGGGCGGTGAGAATCAACACCGGCAGGTTCGAGCCGCTGTCGCGCAGGCGCCGCAGTACTTCGAGACCGTCCATGCGTGGCAAACCGAGATCCAGCACAGCAACATCGAACGTTTCGCTGAGCAGGGCATGCAGCGCGCTGCTGCCGTCCTTGAGCCAATCGACGGTGTAGCCTTCGCGCCCCAGCGCTTGATGAATGCCTTCACCTAGCGCCACATCATCCTCAATCAGTAATAAACGCACGCGGACTCCTGTCAGTCGAGTTTCTTGTTGACGTCCACCAGCAGAGTGGCGATCTCTTTGCGACGTCCCGCATCTGCCGTTTCACGGCCGGGACGCGGTGCCGCTTGCAGGGCTTTTTGCAGCGCTGCCTTAGCTTCAGCGTAGTGTTTCTGACGGTAGAGGTGATCGCCCCAGAAGTACAGGCTGTCGATGCCATCGGGGTTGAGTTGCAGCGCCTGCTTGAGCAGTTGTTCAGCTTTGTCGCTGTCGCCGAAACCGATGGGCCAGCCGGGCACACGATCATACAGCGCTGCCAGGCTGGTATAGGCCGAGCCTTGCAGAGCCTTGGGGTCGAGGGTCAGGGACTTCTCCAGGTCGGCCTTGGCTTCCTTGGCTTTGCCCAGTGCTCCGAGCCCTCCTTGGGCACCGGCCCAACTGCTGGTGACGATGCCTTTCCAGATCCAGGCTTCGGCCACCAATGGACGCTGCGCAGTGAACGACTGGGTTTCGCTAGACAACTGCTCGAACGCGGCGGCGCGCTGTTTTTCCGCCACTTCATATTGGATATGCGCCCAGCTTTGTTGAATGCTGCTCAGGCGTTGCTGGTCGGCAGCCTCCAGCGCCCAGACGCTTTGGCTGAGGGTTGCGATCAACAGGCACGCGAAGATTTTTTTCATGGTTTGAGGGTCTCGTTGTCAGTTTTTTCGCTAAAGCGCCGGATCAGGGGCAACTGCTTTCGCAAACCTCGATCGACCAGATGCGGCAGTAGATGGTTGAGGCGCACAAAGAAGCGTTCGGGCCAGCCCAGATACAGATCACGGCGGTCACCGGCAATTGCGTGCATCACCGCCGCGGCCACGGTTTGCGGATCATCGACGTTGGCCTTGAGCGCATCGTTGAGGGCTTGCGCCGCCGCGCTGTTCATCGACGTGCGGGTGGCCCGCGGTGCGACGTAGAGCACGCTGACCCGGGTGTCGGCCAGCTCTCGGCGCAACGCTTCGGAAAACCCGCGCAGGGCAAACTTGGTCGCGCAATAGCTGGCATAACCGGCATAGCCGATCGAGCCATAGGTCGAGCCGACGTTGACTACCATGGCGCTGTCGGCTTGCTTGAGTAACGGCAGCAGTAGCTTGGTCAGGCAGATCGGCGCGCTGATGTTCACCGCCAGCATCGTATTGATGTCACTGTCGTCGAGCTGTTCGAGCATGGCGAAGTGATTCACCCCGGCGGCGTTGATCAACAGATTGACTCCACCAACCGCTTCGGCGGCAGCGAGTACTTTGCGTCGGTCGCTGAGAAACGTCAGGTCAGCCGCGACCCAGCACAGGGTGTCGGGGTAGCGTTTGAGCAGCGCAGCCAAGGCTTCCTGATGCCGCGCCACGGCCAATACTCGCGCACCCGCGGCGCACAGGGCTTCAGCGATAGCCATGCCGATACCGCCACTGGCACCGGTCAACACCACGCGCGCGTTACGCAGCTGCATGTTCAGCCTCCGCGCCACGCGGCAGGCCACGAAACATGTCGGTGTACAGTCGGTACACGACTTTTGATGCATGAATCACTGCCGCTTGATCCAGAGGATCGTCCAACTGGTTCATCAGGCGGCGGTAGGTTTGCATGTGTTCGATGTCGAGCGAACCGTGAGAACTCAGGTAACTGAAGGCGGTTTCCGGCAACGACAGATGCTCCCGAATGCTCCCTGCCGCGTGTGTGGCCAGGGCAATGCTGGTGCCTTCGAGCACATTGACCATGCCGAACAGCCCCACCGGGTTGCCTCGGGCGATCAAGTCAT
Organism: Pseudomonas sp. W2Jun17; assembly: GCF_023127795.1. Taxonomy (NCBI): domain Bacteria; kingdom Pseudomonadati; phylum Pseudomonadota; class Gammaproteobacteria; order Pseudomonadales; family Pseudomonadaceae; genus Pseudomonas; species Pseudomonas sp. W2Jun17. Next base: position 12,201 of record NZ_SPKO01000006.1, read on the forward strand.
AAAGGTAGCTCACCATCAGCTCAATCGGCAGCGAGGGTTGGCCATCATGCACGGCCTTGCGATCACCTCCGCAGGCTGCAATGTCGTTGAGCACCCACTGTTCATGGCCGTATTCGTCTTCGATGTACTCGCACACCGCTTTGCGCAGCCATTCCAGACGTGTCGGTAAACGTGCGCCGCACGCCATCATCAACGGCACGGTGTGGCGCACGTGATAGTAGGCCTGTGCGAGAAAAGCCTGATAGCTGTCGAGGCTGACCTTACCGTGCAGCGCATCGAGGATGATCGGCAGGTTAAACAGCTCGTGGCGTTCATGCTGTGTGGCTTCTTGCAGGGTGTCGAAAAAACTCATGATGCGGATTCCTCCCGGACAACGGATTCGGTCAATTGGGCGTGGTACTGCGCGACGATGGCGTCGCGGCGTGGGCGGCCATTGGCGGTTAGAAAGCCATTGGCTGCGGTGAAGGGGTGCGGCAGGCGCGTCCACTGATGCACCTGGGCGTAATCGGGCAACGCCTCGTTGGCTTCGGCGACAGCAGCGGCTAGTTCGGCATCGGTGCAATCCGGGCGATGCGGCCAGAGCAAGGCGTGATTGCGCGGCATAGACTCGCCGTAAACGAACGCCTGGGCGATGTGGCGGCGCTGGGTCAGCTCGGACTCGACCCATTCCGGATTGACGTTGCGCCCGTAACTGGTGACGAACTGATGCTTCTTGCGGCCCTTGAGATAAAGAAAACCCTGCGGGTCGAACTCGCCCAGGTCGCCGCTCGGCCACCACTCATCGGCGTACGGTGCCTCCCCTAGATAACCGAGCAGCATCGAGCCCTTGATCAGCACTTCACCGTCCTCTGCCAACCGCACTTCGACATGGGGCAGTGGCCGACCGACGCTGCCGGGGCGGTGCGCGCCGGGGCGATTGAGGCACACCACCGAGGCGCATTCAGACAAACCGTAACCTTCAAAAACCGGTAAGCCGACCTGTTGTGCACGGTGCAGCAAGTCTTCGGACACACGTGCACCACCGACCGCTGCAAAACGCAGGGTTTGCGGGGCAAAGGCTTGCTGTTCGGCGGCGCTGACCAGCATCAATAACAGCTGTGGCACCAGAATAAGGCTCTGCGGTGCACGCTCGGCGAGATAACCCAGCAGGTGCGGGACATCGACGCCACTGGCGCCCTGGATGCCGAGGGTTTTCTGGCTCGGCAAACTGAGCATTGCACCGGCATACAGCGCGGCATAACAGCCCAGGTTCTCCAATAGAATGGCCAATGGCAGCAGTGCCAGGTGATGTTGCGGGCTGGTGGTTTCGCTCGCCTGATCCAACTCACGTGCGACCCGTAACAGGCTGTCGGCACTCAGGCAAACACCTTTCGGCGTGCCGGTGGTGCCAGACGTGAAGGTCAGCTTGGCGGTGCCCATCGGTATGCGTCTTTGGCCACTGAAGGCGCGGCACCAGAACTCGCCGCGTTGCTCATAGCCGGCAGCGCGCAGTTCGGGCTCCAGCTCCGGTTCGGCAATCACGCGTTCGGCCTGACTCTGCTCCAGACAATGGGCGCGTTGTGCCGCGCTGAAAAACGGCGGCAGCGTTACGCAGGTCAACCCTTCGAACAATACCGCCAGATCCCAGAGCATTGCGTCGACGCCGTTGTCCAGCGCCAGGGCGACGACTTGCACCTGCTCATCGCGCAGGCGCTCCTGGCGATACAGCACTTCTGCATACAGGGTGGCGTAATCGAGCTTCAGCGTATCGCCCCACAGCGCGGTCGCGTTGTCATTGCGCCGGGCATGTTCGCGCAAGGTTTCCTGAAAGCGTTGCAGTTCAAGCGACATGGCAGGCTCCTTCAATCGGGATCGGCAAACCCAGGCGACTGAACAGGCCGATATTGCGCAGGTGGACGAACCCGGCGCGGATGTCGCCGACGTGCACCCAGGGTTTGCTCTCGTAATAACTGCCCCAATGTTGACGCTCGTCACCCAGTCGATCCGGATCAGCGGCGCACAATGTCACCGGTTTCAGGCCGAGACGACGGAAGCTGTTGACCAGCCCGATGTTGCCGGTGAACGTCACCCATTCCAGGCCACCCATGGCCAGTAGATAGGTGATGGCGATGATGCTCAGGCGCGCGCTGCCGGTATCGCTGGCCGCCAGGTTGCCAACCTCGACAATGGCATTTCGGTCTACCGAGTGATCAGCCGCAGCGCTGATCAATGGCTCGATCGGTTCGTCCAGATACCGCTCCAGAAACAGCGGCTCAAGGTGCGCGCGACGCACGCCGGCCACTGCGCACAACTGGCCTTCACTGTTGTGCATACCGAACAGCTCGGGCATGAAGTGGCGGATGTCGGCGCCGTGGGCCTTGCGGAAACGCTGCTGGATAAAGGCTTCGAACTTCGCTCGCAAAGCGTCGTCCGGCAACGCACCCGTCAGGGTCAACGGCGGCGTTTCAGCTTGGCCGAAATGCAACGGCAGGGGTATGTTCCAGTCAAAATCGGGCATGGGCCGAACGCCTCCCTCAATGGGTTTGAGCGAAGTATCCAAGCCATTTCTTAACGAAGTCTGAAGGTGAAAGAAGGTCAACCTGAGAGTCGATCTTCAGACTCTCTTAAGACAGCACGAGCAGGGTGACGTGGCCGGTTCAAGGCAACCGGATCGACCGTCCATCACAATAATCAAGAGGCGCTTTTTATGACCCGCGACACCGTCGTCACCCGATATGGAAAGCTTTCAATAACCCTGCACTGGCTGATGCTGGCGCTGTTCATCGGCGTTTATGCCTGTGTCGAAATCAAGGGTTATCTGCCCAAAGGCAGCGAAGCGCGGGGTTTGCTCATGGGGTTTCACGGCCTGTTTGGTACAAGCATTTTCGCCCTGGTCTGGGTTCGCCTGCTCGGGCGCCTGAGCCCACGGCCACCGATCACCCCAAAACCACCGGCCTGGCAGACCGCTCTCGCGCATCTGACACACCTTGCGCTCTACGGGCTGATGATCGCCACGCCTATTCTCGCCTGGCTGATGCTCGCCGCTGGCGACAAACCGTTCCCGTACTTCGGCTTTCACGTGCCGGCACCGGTAGCCGTCGACCCGGACTTCGCCAAACAGCTCAAGTACTGGCATGAGCTGATCGGCACTGCGGGCTATTGGTTGATTGGTTTGCATGCGGCAGCGGGGCTGTTTCATCACTATTGGATGAAGGACAACACGCTGGAAAGGATGTTGATTGAGCGAAAGTCATGACGAACCGCCGCGAGGTGCCTGATCGCACACGGCTGTGCCTATTCAGATTACCCCGGTGCCCCGCCCAGGTTTCTGCCTTGTCAGCCCGCGGCGATATTGCTAGTGTCGATGCATGACTACCTCTTGCCTCACCTCGACAACGACCACCACGACCGCATCAAGCGGAGCGTGCGAGGTGTCGTGAGCCAATAGCCAACGAACTTCAAAGGCCCGCCAGCGATGGACAGGGCCTTTTTTTATGCCCTTGTGTCGCTGGTTCAAACGCAAGGAGATGCACCTATGTACGCCCTGTTGATACTGGATATCCAAGTCGGACTCATCCACGGCCCGGAAAAACCCTGGCGCTGCGACGATCTGTTGGAGACGTTGAATGCCCTGATGGACAAGGCTCGCAGTGCAGGCGCACCGATTTTTCTCGCTCGCCACATCGGCCCCGTTGGCTCGCCAATCGAACCAGGCAGCCCGCTTACACTGATTGCAGAGGAACTGAAGTTGCAGGGTGAAGAAGTGGTGTTCGAAAAGCGCCGGCCTAACGCTTTTGCAATGACTGACCTGGCTGACCATCTGCGCTCCAGCGGCGCCACCGGCGTGGTAGTTACCGGGATGAAAACGCAATACTGCGTCGACAGCACCTGCCGTGCCGCGCGCGATCTTGGCTTCGATGCGGTGCTTATCGCCGACGGTCATACCTGTTCTGACACGCCCTTGATGAAAGCCGAGGCCATCGTGGCTCATCACAATGCCACGCTCAACGGGCCGTTCTGCCAGTTGGTTCAGGCTGAGGACTGGAGCTTTTAACAGAGCCTGACGACGGGGAGGTCAACAGGGCCGGGCTTCGGAACTTTCCTGCAAGATGCCGCGCTGTCGGTGAGCTGGCACACCCCAACCAACAAGCCTAGCCTTCCCCTGTCGCTGCAAAATCAGCGACCGGGTTTAGCAGCTCGGTTGATATCAAGGCCTGCAAAGCCACCATCCGTTCGAGCGATGCTTTCAGCATCCGCTGGTTCGTATCATGGCGGCTGTGCGTGGGGCACTTTCGGGTGCGCCGGGCTCCTTGATTCCTGGTCTGCTAACCCGCGTACGGTCGCCACCCTATAAAAAGGGCGAGAAGCCTCAACGCCCACCTCGCCCGCTGGCATCCCCTCATACTTCCCATTACCCTGACGGCCTTTATCAGACAATCGGAAGTCAGATACCCGTGCTCAAGCCTTTCGCCGTCATCGCCCTCGCCTTCATCCCTTCATTCGCCACCGCTGCCGAGCTGGATGGGGTCTGGCAAGGCACCTTGGGCAAGTCCGCTATCACCGTCTGTTTCAACGGCGCCGACGGGGAGCATGGCAGTTATTACTACCAGCGCATCCGTACCCCGATTCAACTGACCCAGGCCAACGACAACGCCCCTTGGGTAGAGGAAGGAAACACCGGTTTCTGGGCCCTGCAAAAACCTCAGGGCGATACGCTTTCTGGTGCCTGGAGCAAAACCGATGGCGGCACGCCGCTGCCACTGGCTTTACGCCGCATTGGCACGGACGGCTGCGGCAGCGATGCCTATAACGCGCCCATGGAAGCCGCGCCGCTGCCGATCAAGACCGAGAAGAAGACTTTCCACAACCACACCTACCAACTCAAGACCCAAGGCCCCCGCGTCACGCTCAAGCTGGAGGGAGACAGCCCGGCGGTGCAGAAGATCAACCAGCAACTCGCCGCTCTGGCCGTCAATGACGAAGATCTAACCGACTATTTTTATGAACGGCGTGAATACCTGGGTCGAAACGGCTCGGTCTATACCAGTGAGATCGAGGTTGAGCCCGCCTATTGGTCATCGCAATTTCTCACCGTGCGGTTCTACCGCTGGGCCGCAGGCCAAGGCGCCATGGGCATCAGTTGGGGCCTGCACTCCTGGAACCTGCAAACCGGTGAATCGGTTGACCCATGGACCTGGCTCGGCGGCCATCAGCAATGGTATGACGCCTATTCCGGCCACTTGAAGCTGCCGGCCGCCTTCAGTACCTGGCTGGCCAAGCAAACCACCACCGACGAGGGCTGCCCCGCGATTACCGATTACTCCAACTTTCACCTCAGCTTCAACACCCAGGGCCTGCAACTCTCGACACCTGCCAATGGTGACGGCTGCGACAACGACTTGGCCTTCACCTGGGAGCAGTTGGAGCCGGTGCTGACCGCACAAGGCAAAGCGGCAGTGCCCAGCTTGAAACTGCCTTGATCCGCCGGAGAAAAACCCCACGGCCGTTCACCAAAGGTTAAGAATCGCGCTCGTATACTCTCTGACTGCCCATGACCGGTCGCCCGATCGGTCTCATGCCCCGGTAGCCAGATTCCATGACGCGTCCCGCTCCCCTGCTGCTCCTGCTTGCTGGTCTGTTGTTCTTCTTCGCCCTTGGCAACCACGAGCTGCAAGGCTCCACCGAAGCCCGGGTGTCCGGGATTGCCATGGCGATGCACCTGGACAATGACTGGGTGGTGCCGCGCCTGTTTCGCGAACCCTTCCTGGAAAAACCGCCCCTGAGCCTGTGGCTGGATGCCGGTGCGATTCGCTTGTTCGGCCCCAGCACCGGGGCGGTGCGTCTGGCGTCGGCGTTTGCCGGGTTGTTCAGCGTGATGCTGTTGTGCGGGATGCTGCGTCGCTTCGGGCGGCCGCAGACGCTGGCGTTCAGTGCTGCGCTGATCCTGGCGACCATGGCCAGTTACTGGGGCAATGTGCGGGGGGTGGGTGAGGATTCGTTGCTCAGCCTTGGTGTGACCATGGCATTGCTGGGGTTCTACCAGGCTGTGCGGCCCGAGCGCGATGGCTCCAGTGTGTGGGCGTGGGCGTTGTTTACCGCTGGCATGGTCATCGCCACGCTGAGCAAGGGGGTGTTGGGCCTGGCGCTGCCGGGGATCGTGATCTTTGTGTACCTGCTCAGTACCAGTCTGATGGATAAACGCCTGCGCATCGGCGACTGGCTCAAGCCGGCACTGTTCACGCTGCTGGCCTTGGTGCCGTTGCTGATCTGGCTGGGGTTTCTGTTTCAGCGCGGTGGGATGCAGGCGGTGGGCGAGGTGTTGTGGACCAATAGCGTCGGGCGCTTCAGCGGTTCGTTCGTCGAAGCTGGGCATTACGAGCCGTTCTACTATTACCTCGCGAAACTGCCCGAAGCCTTTCTGCCCTGGAATATCCTGGTGTACCTGGGCCTGTGGCATTTCCGTAAAAGCCTGGTGCGCAACCGCTATCGTCTGTTTTTCAGCGTGTGGCTGGTGGCGCAGTTCACCCTGCTGACCCTGGCTTCCAGCAAACGCACGGTGTATTTGATGGCGCTGACGCCAGCCGCGGCGGTGTTGGCCGCCGAATATGCGCGGGTGCTGCTGGAGTGGGCCAAAGACCGCAAGCCGGCGCTGTACCGCTACCACCGCCAGATCATCGGCGGGGTTTTCACCCTGGCCATCGCCTGCTACCTGAGCGCAGCGTTCTGGTTTGCACCAAAAGCCGATGTGCGCCAATCATTCGTGCCGGTGATCAGCCAGGTCCAGACCCTGCAAGACGAAGGCCGAACGGTGGCGATGTTTCAGCCCAACGAGCGGATCGCCGGCGCCAGCGTGTTCTACCTGCAAGCCTACCTGCCGATCCTCAAGACCGAACCCGAGTTGCGCGCCTTCCTCACCGCCAAGCCCGGTAACGTTGCGCTGACGGACCACACCGACCGACTGAAAGAGCCGGTCACGGTGATCAAGCAAATGGCGATCAACCGCCAGCCTTACTACTTCGTCGAGCAGTAAGGCCGGCGCGGGGCATCAGTGCTTGGTGAGCTTGTCCAGGTAGCCCATGGCAAACGCCGAGACCACGAAGGTCATGTGGATGATCACGTACCACATCAGGTGTTGCGGATCGACGTTCTTGGCGTCCATGAAGATGCGCAGCAGGTGGATGGAGGAAATCGCCACGATGGAAGCCGCCACTTTCATCTTCAGCGACGAAGAGTCCATGGTGCCCAGCCAGTTGAGCTTTTCCTTGTTTTCATCGATATCCAGCTGCGAGACGAAGTTCTCGTAGCCGGAAATCATCACCATCACCAGCAAGCCGCCAACCAGGGCCATGTCGATCAACGACAGCAGCAACAGGATCACTTCCGCTTCCAACATGGTGAAGATGTTGGGAATCACGTGAATGATTTCCTGGAAGAATTTCAGCGCCAGTATCAGCAAGCCCAGGGACAGCCCCAGGTAGATCGGCGCCAGCAGCCAACGCGAGGCGTACATCGTATTTTCGATAAAGCGTTCCATTGAATCTCACACAGCTTGGCTAAAAATGGCGCCGAGTATACCAGCCGCCACCCGGCCCCTGTCACCGCGAGAAAACTGACCCAAGTGGCATCTGTAAGAGAATTTTTCTGCTAGTGTCGAGGCCATTAACTCGGCTCGATGATGTCGGACAGGAAAACTCAGATGATGGATGTGCGATCCCCTTTGGCCACTCTCGGCCTGTGTGCGGCGTTGCTGATGGCCAGCGGCTGCTCCCCCAAAGAAGAGCAGAAGCAGGCGACCCTCGAAGAGAAAACCGCGAAGTTCGAACAGTCCCTGGACACCATCCAGGACCCCAAGCTGCGCGATGCCATCGCGGATCTGGGCGGCTCGCTGCTGTTGCTGGAGCGTGCGCGCCTCAAGCTCGCCACCAAGCCCATCGAGGCCGAGTACGGCGAAGACACCCTGGCCTTGCTCAAGCACTACCCCACGCCCCAGGCACTGGTGGATACCTATATCAATGGCCTGTTCGTGCTGCGCAAAAGCTCTCATTCGGACTATCTGACGGATTTACAACCGGTCTTCCCGTTCAATTTCAACGCCCCTGACCAGTTCCCCTTCCCCCATGGCCTGGAATGGCAGTCGGTGACCCTGAGCAACAACAAAGTCATTCCCTTTCAGCCGGAATGGTCGGAAACCGACCCGGGCATCCAGCTGAGCCCCAGCAGCTCCAACCTCACCAACCCCGATGACCTGACGGTGACCTACCCGTTTATCGAAGGCATCGAGACGGAAAACAAAAGCCAGCCGCAGCCCGTCAGCCTCAAGGGCGCGGTTGAAGTGATCACGCCGGGCAAAGTGCTGACCTTCGACCTGAGCAAAAAGGACGTGGGCCATAAACGCACCGAGGGCAACATCACCCTCAATCTGCTGTTGCTGGAAAAGAACTACGCCGAGATCGAACTGACCAACAGCGCCCCCCTGGCCGCAGACGTGGGCGACGAATCACCGAACCCTTTGCTGGTGCAAGCGCGGGACACTACCGGGCAATTTCTGACCCGTTCGGGCTCAATCAACGAGAGTGCCGCGCAAGTGGCGTTCTACGAGAAGCAACTGGCTGAAATGCACAAGCAAAAAGCCTGGTCCGACGCCTTCGAGAAACAGCTCACCGATGAGCAAAAAGCCTTCGAACACAAGCAAACCAGCCATTACGCCAAGGTGTATTTCAACGGGCTGATCGACAACCTGCAGGTCAATGTCCTGGATTTCTCCCAGGCCACGGTTACCCACAAAGACCTGGATCTGCCCGTATTACGCTTCGACAGGAACAGCCTGCAAACCACGGTGCAGGCCCTGCCGATGCCGGTCACGGTGTATGACGACGACGCCGCCAGCTGGCTCAAAGATGCCTCGATGACCGAGGACCAACTCAAAAGCAGCGTGACCATCAGCCAATCGACCGACGACGCCAGCGCCGCGAAAATCGTGTTTGACCACCCTTTCACCTTCAACGACGACCTGGTCGGCGCCGAGCGTAACAACAGTGATGCGCCTATCACCTTCTTCACCGCCGATGACAAGGGCGAGCGCGGCGAGCCCATCGAACTGCCGACCGAGGCTTTCGAGCTGAACGCAGTAAACGGCACACTGACTTACGACCTTAATCTGTTCCCGGAGACCCCGGCGTTTGTGGTGGGCTCGGTGCCGCTGTTCCTGGCAACTATCGAGAAAGCCGTGATTGATGTCGCCAAGCTGCCCAAGGGCCTGTCGCTGAAGGACAACGCGCTGATCGTCGATCAAAAGGACTTCCCCTCCGACAGCTGGCGCTTCTACGCCAAGGACGCCAGCGGCAATTACCTCAAGGAAATCCTCAATGTCAGCCACCGCGCCGAGGAGTACGGCACCGCGCTGTTCGACGTGCATTACTTCTACGGCCAGCCGACTACGCTGGAGAGTTACCAGCGCACCGACCTGAGCACCGTGCAGTACGGCTTCGAGGTCAAGCTGGACAAACCAGAGAGCAAATAGCCGGCGCTAAAGGGCCAACTGCTCCTGGCCGCCATTGAGTTGGCGCAGATGGGCTTGCAGGTGCAGGCACCAGATCTGCGGCTCGTCCATTTGCTCGTAGCCATGCAAGGTCAGGCTATCAACGATGGTGCCCAGCATTCTTTCGGCCACGAAGGGCCCATGGAACGGGCCCTGGGATTTGATGGTGGAAGGCTGCTCGCCCGACATCCCGGCGGCAAACAATAGCGTCCACATGCCGTTATCCCCGGCGAGGGGGCGAATGGAGCATTCGATACGGGTGACCAGGCCCAAGCACTGGCGGGTAAGGCAAAGGTTGCGCAACATGGCGGCGCCCCTCGGTAGATCGGTGTTCAGCCCCAGCGCAAGGCGAGGCTGTTTCTATCCTGCGACTCCTGTGGATATCCCTGACTCTGAGAATAGAAGAAAAACACCACAAACCAAGGTTGTAGGGACCAACGGGCGTCGGTCCCCGAGAATGGAGTCAATTTTGTGGCACGCTAAACGTCCCTAAAGACATCACGGACCAGTGTGGGAGCTGGCTTGCCTGCGATGACGGACTCATAGCCAACCTCCCAGTTGGCTGATACACCGCTATCGCAGGCAAGCCAGCTCCCACCTTAACCGAGTGATGACAGCAATCAGCTTGGCTTGGCTTCTGCCAACGCCTGCTGCGCCAGCTCTTTCTCCGCCTCCTTCAGATCTTCTTCGCTGATCATCTCGGCAATCGCCCGCAAACGCTCCACCACCCGCGCATTCACGGTGCCTTCCGGAAATTGCCCCTCGGCGTCCGGCTCACCGGCATCCTCGCCCACCAACAGGCTCAGCGCCTCATCGGCCTGGCGTACCGCATAGATGTGGAATTGCCCGGCGCGCACGGCCTGCAGCACCTTCTCGTCGAGCATCAACGTCGCGACGTTGGCCTGAGGGATGATCGCACCCTGCTCACCGGTCAGCCCGCGTGCTTCGCAAAGGCGGAAGAAACCTTCGATCTTCTCGTTGACCCCGCCCACCGCCTGCACTTCACCAAACTGGTTGATCGAGCCGGTGATGGCAAAGCACTGCTTGAGTGGCGTCTTCGACAAGGCCGAAATCAAGGTGCACGCCTCGCCCAGGGACGCACTGTCGCCGTCCACATAACCGTAGGACTGCTCCAGGGCGATACTCGCAGAGATCGCCAGCGGGAATTCCTGGGCATAACGGCTGCCCAGGTAACCGGTGAGGATCATCACGCCCTTGGAGTGAATCGGCTGGCCGAGGTTGACTTCACGCTCGATGTCGACAATGCCGCTGCCCCCTGGGTACACCGTGGCGGAAATCCGCGCCGGTACGCCGAATGCCGAGTCGCCGACCTCCAGCACCGTCAACCCGTTGCACTTGCCCACAGCGGCGCCGGCGGTGTCAATCAGGATGACGCCGGCGAGCATGTCGTCGAGAATCCGCGCCGACACGCGGCCGGTACGCGTGGCCTTGGCCTTGAGGGCGCGCTCGATATGCCCGGCATCGGTCATTTCGTCGCCGGCCAGGTGGCGAATGAAGTCCGCCTCGCTGACCAACTGGAACAGGTCGCCAATACGCGCCGACAAGCGGCCCTGATGTTCGGCCAGGCGTGCGCTGTAAGTCGCCAGGCGCGCGACCGCATCCGAGGTCAGCGGCGCCATGCCTTCTTCCGAAGTACGAGTTTTGAGCAACTGGGCGAACTGCTCCAGGCTCTCGTCGACCATCGGGATGTCTTCGTCGAAGTCCACCAGTACGCGGAACATCTCCTGGAAGTCCGGGTCGGCGTCTTGCAGCGCGTAATACAACTGGCGCGAGCCGATGATGATCACCTTGACCTGCAACGGGATCATTTGCGGGTTGAGGGTCACGGTGGCCAGGCGGCCCAGTTCGCCCAGGGGCGACTCCATCTTCAGCTTGCGCGATTGCAGGGAACGCTTGAGGGCATCCCATACAAACGGCTCGCTGAGCATTTTTTCGGCTTCCAGAATCAGGAAGCCGCCATTGGCGCGGTGCAAGGCGCCCGGACGCAGCTGGCGATAGGTGGTGTAAAGCGCGCCCTGGTCGGTGCTGTATTCGATACGGCCGAACAGGTTGTCGTAGGTCGGGTGCGGTTCAAACACCACTGGCGCACCACCGTTGACCGGGTGACCCACCACCAGGCTCGGGCAGTACTGCTCTTCAAGCAGCTTGCGCGCCTGGGCGTCGGTCTTGGCGTCGTCCACCAGTTGCTCGACCACGGTTTTAAGCAGGTACACCTGCATCGCTTGCAGGTAGCCGCAAACGCCGGCGTTTTCTGCATACTTTTCCGACAACGGTGCCAGCAACGGCTGCAGGGCCAGGGTGATGGTTTCTTCGTTGAACTGGCGCAGCTGGTTGTTGGACTCGCGCTTCCACTGCGGCAGGCTGGCCAACTCTTCGTTGAGGCGCTCTTCCAGCTCGGAAATATCGTTATGGAAACGCTCGCGATCGGCTTCCGGCAATTGCGAAAACTCGGCTTCGTCCAGCGCCTTGCCGTCGAGCATCGGCGTAAAGGCGATGTTGGAGCTGTCGCGGTACAGCGCCACGTCTTTTTCCAGCGCCAGGCGTTCGATCACATCCAGCGCCTTGTCGTAGCGCTGGTTGAAGGCCCGGTCGATGGCGCTTTTGCGCTGTTGATAAGTGGGGTGTTCAAACACTGCCGGGAAGGTGGCCACCAGGTTGTCGACCAACCCGTTGATATCGGCGATAAACGCCGCAGCGCCGCCCCCCGGCAATTCCAGGGCGCGGGGCTCGCGTGGCTCATCGAAATTATTCACATAGACCCAGTCCGCCGGGGTCTGCAGGCGTTTACCTTCGGCTTTGAGGTAGCGTTTGACGAACGAAAAGCGGCCGGTGCCGGGCTCGCCCATCACAAACACGTTGTAACCGGGGCGTGGCATGGCCACGCCGAACTGCAAGGCTTCAACCGCACGTTCCTGGCCAAGCACACCGCGAAAGGGCTCCAAATCATTGGTGGTCGAGAAGCTGAACTGTTCAGCGGAGAAAGGGCGAGTCAGCGCTTCGGGCGCTAGACGCAAGCTGGCAGCAACAGGATCAGGCATCGGGCTTCCTTACATCAGGCGGGGCAGATGGGGGCATTCTGGCTCCGGGTTGAGCGCTCTGGCAAGGCGCGCTTTCGGGAAAGCATAGCCACCGCACGCGTCCTACAAAAAAATCGCCTGAGACTTAATGTTTATAAAAAAACACGGAACCCTAGGAACGTGCCTAAACTCCAAACTGCGCGGGTTGGACTAATAACTGGCCCCTAGGGTGCTGAGAAGCACCTGAACCCTTGTCCATTGGTTTGCACACAAAGAGAACAAAGCTATGAAACGGATCCTTCTTGGTACTCTCTTCACCGTCGTCTCCCTCAATGCAATGGCAGAAGCACCAGGTGGCCCGAACTGCGGTTGGGGCAACATGTTGTTCGAAGGCCAGCGCGGTACTCCGGCTCACTTCCTCGCTTCCACCACCAACGGCACCTCGGGTAACGCCACCTTCGGCATGACCTCGGGCACCAATGGTTGCAGCACCAACAGCGCCCTGACCTACGGCGGCAAGTCCTGGATTGCCATGAATGGCATGATGAACGAGCTGTCCGAAGACATGGCCAAAGGCAACGGCGAAGCACTGACCACCTATGCCGTGGTACTGGGTGTTGCCCCGGAAGATCGCGATCACTTCGCGGCCGTGACCCACGAGCACTTCCAGCAGATCTTCAGCAAGGCTGACGTGACCGCTGACGACGTGCACAACAACACCATTGCTGTACTGAAAAGCGATGCCCGTCTGGCGAAATACGCTACCCAGGCTTAAGCTCGACCCGCCCGCGTCTTTCGAGGCGCGGGTTTTATTTTTTCGACCTGCCCCCCTTGGGTCTTTTTTTCAGTCCGACTTAAGTAGCCCCCATGCTCAAACGCCTCGCTTGCCTGGCTCTCTTCGCCTGCGCCCCGCTGCATGCGGCACCGCACCTCGACGATCAACGTTTGCAGCAACTGGCCAATGATCCGTTCTGGCTGTCGCTGGGGCATTACGAAGCCGGCAAGATCAGTGGCTGGCGCAGCTATGTCAGCGACAAGAAATTCTTCCTCGCCGCCGACGGCGCCCATCACCCGGACGCCGAACTCAAGGCCACCGTGCAAGCGCTGTATGCACCGGCCAGCCTGGGTGAGAAGCACGCCCAGTGTGTGTACCCCGCACGTACCCGCTGGCTCAAGGATCAGTTGCACCTGACTGACCTGCCCGCCCTGGACTGCAAGGAATTCACCCAATGGTTCAAGGACGTCGCGCCCCATAGCGCGGTGATGATCTTCCCCGCGGCCTATCTCAACAGCCCGTCGTCGATGTTCGGCCACACTTTGCTGCGGATCGACCAGGCAGATGTGCAAAGCAACAACACTGCGCTGCTCAGCTACGCGATCAACTTCGGCGCCTATATCGAAGGCTCCGACAACAGCATCCTGTATGCCTGGAAGGGCCTGATGGGCGGCTACCCCGGCCTGTTCGCCCTGGTGCCCTATCAGGAGAAACTCTCCGAATACCGCAGCCTGGAAAACCGCGACCTATGGGAATACCGCCTGAACCTCACCGAGGTCGAGACCAAGCGCATGGTCGAGCACGTGTGGGAGCTCAAGCAGATCCAGTTCGACTATTTCTTCTTCGACGAAAACTGCTCCTATCGCCTGCTGGAACTGCTGCAAGTGGCACGCCCCGGCCTGCGCCTGACCGAGCAATTCCCCCTCACTGCGATCCCTACCGACACGGTCAAGGCCGTCAAGGAAGCGGGCTTGGTGGAGAAGATCGACTATCGCCCCTCGCGTGAACGCGAACTGCTCGAACGCGCCAAGCCGCTGGACAGCGATGAGCAACAGTGGGTGTTGAAAGTCAGCGATGACCAGAAGCAACTGCAAGAGCCCGCATTCAAGGCCCTGCCTCGCGAGCGCCAGGCGCTGATCATCGACGCTGCCTACCGCCTTGGCCGCTACCGCGCCAACGGCCTGGAGCGTGACACCGCACGCTCCCAACGTAGCTTCGAACTGCTGCGGGCGATCAACCAGAACCCTGCGCCAGACCTCAAGATCACGCCGCCTGGTTTGCCGGAAAACGGCCACCAGTCACGCACCTGGCAAGCCGGCATCGGCACCCGTGGCGACAAAGCCTTTGGTGAATATGGCCTGCGCATGGCCTATCACGACCTTAACGACAACGCCGAAGGCTTCCCCCTCGGCGCCCAGATCGAAATCCTGCAAATGAAACTGCGCCAGTACGAAGGCAATCACTGGCAGTTGCAGCAACTGGACCTGGCCACCATCCGCTCGCTGACGCCGCGTAACGCGCTGCTGCAACCCTGGTCATGGCAGGTCACCGGCGGCCTGGAGCGGGTACCGGGCAAGCACGACGACGAAACCCTGGTAGCCCACGTCAACGGCGGCGCCGGCGGCACCTGGCAACTGAGCGACGACATGCTCGGCTTCGCCCTTGGCACCGTGCGCGTGGAACACAACAACGATTTCAGCGAAGCCATCTCGCCCGCCGCCGGCTTCAACACCGGCGTGCTGTGGAAAAACCCACTGGGCAACCTGAGCCTGGAAGCCAAGGGGGATTTCTTTACCAATGGTGAAGTGCGGCGCAGCATCAGCCTCAACCAGCAGTGGGAACTGTCGCGCAACCTGGGCCTGCGCCTGAGTGCGCAGCGTGAATACAGCCACTTATCCACGCCCGTGAATGAAGTGATGCTTGAAGTGAAGTGGTACCACTACTGACATAGGCCTGGCGAAGATCAAAATGTGGGAGGGGGCTTGCTCCCGATGGCAGAGTGTCAGTCACCGAATACGAGGCTGAAACAACGCTATCGCGGGCAAGCCCGCTCCCACACTTGACCGCATGCTTTCAAAACCATCGCGTTGCCTGTCCAATAGGAGCTCTATCAACATGGCCGTTAATTGCACCACCCTCGAAGAAGTCCGCGAAAACATCGACCACCTTGACCAACAAATCGTCACCCTGCTCGCCGAGCGAGGCCACTACGTATCTCAAGCAGCGCGCTTCAAAAAAGACTCGGATAGCGTCAAGGCGCCGCAACGAGTTGAACAGGTGATCGCCAAGGTGCGGGGGTTGTCCGAGGTAGTAGGCGCTAACCCAGAGGTAACTGAGCAGGTGTATCGCGCGATGATTGCGGCGTTTATCCAGCAGGAGTTGGCTGAACATGCCGCTCTGACGGTCAACGAGGCCTTTTAACCCAACACATTTCTCACCGCCCTTTCACACCGCCCCCACAAATCACTGACTAGACTCCCCTTATCAGCCGTGAATCGGCCAGGGAGTACGCCATGTGGCGGTATGCGGTAATGCTGTGTGCAATGGTGTGTTTGTCAGGCTGCCAATCCACTCACCAAGAGTTGCTGGCCAAGGGTTATCCACCCGCCTTTGCCGATGGCTTTGACGACGGTTGCAGCAGCGGTCGCCAGGCCGCTGGGGTGATTACCGGGGAGTTTCGCAAGAACGTTCCACGCTATTTGAAAGACCGGCAATACGCCGAAGGCTGGGAAGACGGGTTTCGCCAGTGCAAAGCCATGCGTGAGAACGAAGAGCTGCGCGACTACCAGGAAAACCGCAACAACGACCGCGAGCGCGAGTGGCAGCAGGAAAAAGACCGCGATGCGGCCAAGGCGTATCGCTCGCAATAGGTCGTTTGCAGAGATCCATCGAAACTAAAGCACGGCAAACATGGCCCAAATGCCATAGAGGGAGAACACCATGAGCCGAGCTTTTGTAAATGAAGACAACGCCGCCGCCCAGGCCGACCAGCCGGTGGAGCGTCAGGTCAGCGAACAGCCCAACCGCCTGACCGCGCAAGGGTTGGCGCAGTTGCAAGCCAAGGTGGCGCAATTGCAGCTTGAGTACAGCGCCGAGTCCGCCAAAGGTGAGCAGGCCGATAAGCAGCGCCAGGCGGATCTTGAGCGGGACCTGCGTTACTTCAACCAGCGGGTGCAAAGCGCTCAGGTGGTCGCGCCGGCGACAGCCACCGACAAGGTGCAGATCGGCAGCTGGGTCACGTTCGCCAATGAGCAGGACGAGCAACAGCGCATTCAATTGGTAGGTGAGGATCAAGCCGACGCCAACGCCGGTTTGATCAACTGGGGCTCGCCTCTGGGCCGCGCCTTGTTGGGGGCCCAGGTGGGCGACGAGGTGCTGTGGAAGCGCCCCGTCGGCGATCAGTTGATCGAAGTGCTGAGCATCGAGCCCGAGGTTTAGACGATACCTTGGGCCAGCATCGCGTCAGCCACTTTAACGAAGCCTGCGATGTTGGCGCCCTTGACGTAGTTGACCCGGCCGTTTTCTTCACCGTAATGCACGCAGGCATGGTGGATCGACTGCATGATGTTGTGCAGTTTGCTGTCCACTTCCCCGGCGGTCCACAGCAGGCGCATGGCGTTCTGCGACATTTCCAGGCCACTCACCGCCACACCGCCGGCGTTGGACGCCTTGCCGGGCGCAAACAGGATGCCCGCGTCGATGAAGATATCCACAGCCTCCAGGGTGGTCGGCATGTTGGCGCCTTCGGCCACGCAGATGCAGCCGTTGCGCAACAGCGTGCGTGCGGCTTGGGCGTCGAGTTCGTTCTGGGTGGCGCATGGCAGCGCGATATCGCACGCCAGCTCCCAAGGGGTTTGGCCTTTGCGGAATTCCAGGCCGAAACGTTCAGCCAATTCACTGATACGCCCGCGCTGTACGTTTTTCAGCTCCAGCAGGGCCGACCATTGTTCTTCGGTCAAACCACTTTCGGCGTACAGGGTGCCTTCGGAGTCCGACAGGGAAACCACCTTGCCGCCCAGGTCCATGACCTTGCGCGCCGCGTATTGCGCCACGTTGCCGGAGCCGGACACCGCCACCCGCTTGCCTTCGACCCGCTGACCTTGGCGCTTGAGCATTTCCTCGGCGAAATACACACAGCCGAAACCGGTGGCTTCCGGACGAATCAGGCTGCCGCCATAAGTCATGCCTTTGCCGGTCAGCACTGAAGTGAATTGATTGCTCAGGCGCTTGTACTGGCCGAACAGAAAGCCGATTTCCCGTGCGCCCACACCGATATCGCCGGCCGGCACGTCGACGTCCGCACCGATGTGGCGGTACAACTCGCTCATGAACGCCTGGCAGAAGCGCATCACTTCGGCATCGCTCTTGCCCTTGGGGTCGAAGTCCGAGCCGCCTTTACCGCCGCCCATGGGCAGCGAGGTCAGGGAGTTTTTGAAGGTCTGCTCGAAGGCGAGGAATTTCAGCACGCCCAGGTTGACCGAAGGGTGAAAGCGCAAGCCACCTTTGTACGGGCCGATGGCGCTGTTCATCTGGATACGGAAACCGCGATTGACCTGAACCTTGCCGTGATCATCCACCCACGATACCCGGAAGGTGATGGCGCGTTCCGGTTCGCAAATGCGCTCCAGAATGCCCGAGGTCAGGTAGTGGGGGTTGGCTTCAAGAAAGGGCCACAGGCTGCGCAGGACTTCTTCTACAGCCTGGTGGAATTCCGGCTGGTCGGGGTCGCGTTTCTTGAGGCGGGCCAGGAAGGATTCGACGGATTCGATCATGAAAAGTCTCGGCAAATTGATTGTTGTTAAACAGAGAATGAGCCGGACTTTATCAATTCATTTCGCACCGTGACAGGGCAAAATGTCGCTTTTGTGAATTTAAATGGTGCATTGGATATAAATAATCAGGATTTTTGCCCTCTAACAGGGATTTCAACGCGAGATATGCACCAATAGTTAAACCGCTATCGCAGGCAAGCCAGCTCCCACATTGGACCGTGTCGTAGCAGAGGTACTCGATCTAATGTGGGAGCTGGCTTGCCTGCGATGAAGTCGCCTCGGTCCACCTGAACAGCGCCCCAAAAAAAACGGAGCCCGAAGGCTCCGCTTTTTTCAAACCAGCCCGAATCAGGCCAGTTTTTTGTGACGCACACGGTGCGGCTGGGCAGCTGCTTCGCCCAAGCGCTTTTTACGGTCTGCTTCGTACTCGGTGTAGTTACCTTCGAAGAACACCGCCTGGGAGTCATCTTCGTACGCCAGGATGTGGGTCGCGACGCGGTCAAGGAACCACCGATCGTGAGAGATCACAATGGCGGCGCCCGGGAAGTCCAGCAGGGCTTCTTCCAGGGAACGCAGGGTTTCAACGTCGAGGTCGTTGGACGGTTCGTCGAGCAGCAACACGTTGCCGCCCTCTTTCAAGGTCAGGGCCAGGTGCAAGCGACCACGCTCACCACCGGACAGGTCCTTGACGAACTTCTGCTGATCGCCGCCCTTGAAGTTGAAACGGCCGACATAGGTGCGCGACGGGATTTCATAGTTGCCGATGCGGATCTGGTCGGAGCCGTCGGAGATCTGCTGGAACACGGTCTTGCTGCCGTCGAGGTCGTCGCGGCTCTGGTCTACACAGGCCAGTTGCACGGTGTCGCCGATCTCGATGCTGCCGGAGTCCGGAGTCTCCTTGCCCATCAACATGCGGAACAGCGTGGACTTACCCGCACCGTTACCACCAATGACGCCGACGATCGCGCCTTTTGGCATTGAGAACGACAGGTTGTCGATCAGCACGCGGTCGCCATAGCCCTTGGATACGTTCTTGAACTCGATGACCTTGTCACCCAGGCGCGGACCGGCCGGGATGTAGATCTCGTTGGTTTCGCTGCGCTTCTGGAATTCCTGCGACTGCATCTCTTCAAAGCGTTGCAGACGGGCCTTGGATTTGGACTGGCGGGCCTTGGCGCCTTTGCGCACCCACTCCAGCTCTTCCTTCATGGCTTTTTCGTGGGCCGATTGCTGCTTGGATTCGGCGGCCAAACGGTCGGACTTGGCTTCCAGCCAACCGGAGTAGTTGCCCTCGTAAGGGATACCGGCGCCGCGGTCGAGTTCGAGGATCCAGCCGGCAACGTTGTCCAGGAAGTACCGGTCGTGCGTGATCGCAACCACGGTGCCCGGGAAATCGTGCAGGAAGTGCTCCAGCCAGGCGACGGAATCGGCGTCCAGGTGGTTGGTCGGTTCGTCGAGCAGCAGCATATCGGGAGCCGACAGCAGCAGGCGGCACAGGGCCACACGACGTTTTTCACCACCAGACAGGTGCTCGACCTTGGCGTCCCAAGCCGGCAGGCGCAGCGCATCGGCGGCGACTTCCAGTTGGCGCTCCAGGTTGTGACCGTCGCCAGCCTGCAGGATGGCTTCGAGCTTGGCCTGCTCGGCGGCCAGCTTGTCGAAGTCGGCATCCGGTTCGGCGTAGGCGGCATACACCTCGTCGAGGCGCGCTTGGGCGTCCTTGATCACGCTGACGGCCTCTTCAACCACTTCGCGCACGGTCTTGGTCGGATCCAGGATCGGCTCTTGCGGCAGGTAACCGATGTTCAGGTCCGGCATCGGGCGGGCTTCGCCTTCGAACTCGGTGTCGACGCCGGCCATGATTTTCAGCAGCGTGGACTTACCCGAGCCGTTGAGGCCGAGCACGCCGATCTTGGCGCCTGGGAAGAAGGACAACGAAATGTTTTTCAGGATTTCCCGCTTCGGCGGAACAACTTTTCCCAGCCGATGCATGGTGAAGACGTATTGAGCCATGGTGAACCTAGCGTCAGTGACTGATGAATTAAGCGGACGAAGCCCGTGCCAGGCCATGCGCCGCGCGGGCCTTTGACTATCATCAATGCCTGCGTGGGGAAAAAGCCTGAATGTCTGGGGCTGGAACGCCCCCGCGTAACCGGCAAAGCTACCTGAATGCGCTGGGGCAGTCCAGCCAGGCAGGACTGGCACTTTGCCACAACTCAAGGCATGCTAGCCGCCCTCCGGGCGTCCGGCTTATAGTGCACGTCGCGCGCCAGTCCAGCCAACCGCAGGATCACAGCTTGTCCAAAGTCACGCCGCCCACTCCCTTGCGCGCCGCTCATATTGCGCCGGGAGCGCCCCTGCACGGTACCTTGAAGGGCGCATTGGCGACGCTTGTGCTGATGTTGCTCGCGTTATTGTTCTGGCAACTGCTTGACCAGTTGCAGCAAAACCAGAAAAACCAGCAGCAATACACCATCGACTACAGTGCCGACCTGGCCGAGCAGATCAGCCAGAGCATGGCCCTGAGCGCGCAGATCGCCCTGAACCTGCTGCCCATTGTCGAGCCGCCGCGCAATGCCGAGCAGCAGCAGGCGTTGATGCGCACATTGCAGCGCTCGTTGCCGGACCTACGCAGCTTCGCCCTGCTCACCCCCAACGGCGCACTGATCAGCGACACTGCCGAAGGCAGCCAAGACAATGCCCTGCTCGAAGACCTGGTCAAGCGCAGTCACGCCCAGTCTTACTACCTGAGCAACGACAATGACGGCACGGTCATCTATCTGTTGCTGCACCAACCCAGCGGTGGCTCCAAGGTGTACTGGGCCTTGCGCCTGGCCCCCAATTACCTGGCCAACCTCACACGGCAGGACATTCAGGGCCAGCGCCCGATGTGGGCGATCGAGAACAGCCTGAACCATCGTGTGGTCAGCCGTGACAGCGGGATGCCCGCGCAGTGGCCCAGCGCCCTGACGCCGGAAGAATTGAACCGCAGTGTGCTGGTCACGCCCTTGAGCAAAAGCGACTGGCAACTGCGCGGCCTGTTTGACCGCAGCGCGGTGCTGGAACAACTGCTGCCTGCCTTTATCGGCAAGTGCCTGCTGGGCCTGGCATTTTCGCTTGTCCCGGTGATCGTGCTGCTCAACATGCGCCGCCGCCAACGCCAGGTGCATGAAGGCCGGCGACGCTATCAGGACATCTTCGAAGGCACAGGCGTGGCCTTGTGCGTGCTTGACCTGGCGGGGCTCAAGGCGTTTTGCAACAAGACCCAGGTACAAAGCCGCGAACAGTTGCACGCCTGGTTGCAGGCCAACCCCGCCGAGCGCAAGCAACTGCTCAAGGAGTTGCGCGTCACCGAGGTCAACCAGATGGCCGTGCGCCTGCTCAACGTCGCGTCCTGCGAGCAGGCGTGGGAACGCCTGATCGATGATTGCCCGCGCAATGCCACCTCCATCGGCTATCAAGTGCTGGAAGCCGTACTGACCCGGCAAAAACAGCTGGAGCTGGAAATCCAGCTCAACGACATGGCCGGCAACGAACAGTACCTGTGGCTGGTGATGCGTTTGCCGGAGCAGCAGGATGACGTCAAGGCCGTAATCCTCAGCATCAGCGACATCACCAGCCGCAAGCTGATCGAGTTGTCGCTGGTGGAGCGCGAGAGCTTCTGGTCGGATGTGGTGCGTACGGTGCCCGATCACCTGTATGTGCAGGACGTGATCAGCCAGCGCATGATTTTCAGCAACCATCATCTGGGCCACACCCTGGGCTACAACAAAGCCGAACTGCAGCAAATGGGTGAGTACTTCTGGGAAATCCTGCTGCACCCCGAAGACGCCGAGCACTACCACGACTCGCGTGAGCAGCAACGCCAGGTCGGCTATACGACCCAGTTGCACTGCCAACTGCGCTTTCGCCACCGCAATAACCAATGGCGCCGCTTCGATATTCGCGAACAGGCCCTGGCCCGGGATACGTCCACGGTGGTCACTCGGATCATCGGTGTGGCCAAGGACATTACCGACCAGATCGAAGCCAGCGAATCCCTGCGCGACAGCGAGCAGCGCTACCGCATGTTGGCTGAAAGCATCAGCGACGTGATCTGCTCTACCGACAGCCAACTGGCTCTGAATTACATCAGCCCATCGGTCAACACCGTGCTGGGCTATGACGTGGATTGGGTGTTCAAGCATGGCTGGCAGTCGATCGTTGCCAACCCGCAACAGTTGACCGGCATTTATAGCCTTATGGAACAGGTCAGTCGCGCCCTCGGCAACCCCGAGGCGTTGAACACCTTGCGCGATGAAGTCCAGACCCAACTGTTCCTGTTCGACTGCCTGCGCGCCGACGGGCGCAAAGTACCGATCGAACTGCGCCTGGTGCTGGTGTGGGATGAACATGGCGCCTTTGAGGGCATCCTCGGCGTGGGCCGCGATATCAGCCAGCAACGCCGCGCCGAAAAAGACCTGCGCATGGCGGCCACGGTCTTCGAGCACTCCACCTCGGCGATCCTGATCACCGATCCGGCCGGCTATATCGTGCAAGCCAACGAGGCGTTCAGCCGGGTCAGCGGGTATGAAGTGGCGGACGTGCTCGACCAATTGCCGAACATGCTCACCGTCGACGAGCAGCAGGAAGCCCACCTGCGTTATGTGCTCAAGCAACTGCACCAGCACAGTACCTGGGAAGGCGAAGTGTGGCTCAAGCGCTGCAACGGCGAGCATTACCCGGCCTGGGTCGGCATTACGGCGGTGTTCGACGACGAAGGCGACCTGGCCAGCTATGTGTGTTTCTTCAGCGATATCAGCGAGCGTAAGGCCAGCGAACAGCGCATCCACCGCCTGGCCTACTACGACGCCCTGACCCACCTGCCCAACCGCACGCTGTTCCAGGACCGTCTGCACACGGCGTTGCAGTCGGCAGAACGGCAGAAGTCGTGGGTGGTGTTGATGTTCCTCGACCTCGACCGCTTCAAGCCGATCAACGACTCCCTCGGCCACGCCGCCGGCGACCGTATGCTTAAGGAAATGGCGACGCGCCTGCTCGGTTGCGTGGCCGAAGACGACACCGTGGCGCGCATGGGCGGCGACGAGTTCACCCTGCTGTTGCAACCACGGGTCAGCCGCGAAATGGCGCTGAACCGCGCGATTCATGTGGCCGAGCAGATTCTGGCCAGCCTGGTGAAGCC
The DNA here is from genome assembly GCF_023127795.1 of Pseudomonas sp. W2Jun17. NCBI lineage: Bacteria > Pseudomonadati > Pseudomonadota > Gammaproteobacteria > Pseudomonadales > Pseudomonadaceae > Pseudomonas > Pseudomonas sp. W2Jun17. The sequence goes on from NZ_SPKO01000006.1 coordinate 35,485, forward strand.
ATTCGTGCTCGAAGGCCGCGAGTTTTTCGTGACCGCCAGTATCGGCATCGCCCTCAGCCCCCAAGACGGCAACGAGCTGAGCCAACTGATGAAAAACGCGGATACGGCGATGTACCACGCCAAAGAACGCGGCAAGAACAACTTCCAGTTCTACCAGGCCGACATGAACGCCAGCGCCCTGGAGCGTCTGGAGTTGGAGAGCGACCTGCGCCACGCCCTGGACCAGAACGAATTCGTGCTGTATTACCAACCGCAATTCAGCGGCGACGGCAAACGCCTGACCGGTGCCGAGGCCCTGCTGCGCTGGCGCCACCCGCGTCGCGGGCTGGTGCCGCCGGGGGATTTCATTCCGGTATTGGAAGAACTCGGGCTGGTGGTGGACGTGGGCGATTGGGTGATCAGCGAAGCCTGTCGCCAACTCAAGACCTGGCACCAGAACAAGGTGCGGGTGCCCAAAGTCTCGGTGAACATCTCGGCGCGACAGTTCTCCGACGGCCAGCTGGGCACGCGCATCGCCACCATCCTCAAGGACACTGGCCTGCCGCCAGCGTGCCTGGAGCTGGAGTTGACCGAAAGTATCCTGATGCGTGAAGTCAACGAAGCGCTGCAAATCCTCGCCAGCTTGAAGAACCTGGGCCTGAGCATCGCGGTGGATGACTTTGGCACTGGCTATTCATCGCTTAACTACCTCAAGCAATTCCCCATCGACGTGCTGAAGATCGACCGCACCTTCGTCGATGGCCTGCCCTCCGGTGAGCAGGACGCACAGATCGCCCGGGCGATCATTGCCATGGCCCACAGCCTGAACCTGGCGGTGATCGCCGAAGGTGTGGAAACCCACGAGCAATTGGACTTTTTGCGCGAGCATGGCTGTGATGAGGTCCAGGGTTACCTGTTCGGGCGGCCGATGCCGGCGAATCGGTTCGAGGCGCAGTTCAGCAATGATGCCCTCTTCATGTTCGACTGAAGTGCTGCAGTGGAGCTTATGGCCTCATCGCAGGCAAGCCAGCTCCCACATTTGACTGTGTGAGCCCGATCAAGTGTGGGAGCTGGCTTGCCTGCGATGGGGCCAATGCCGACACCGCCCATCCCCAGATGAGCCCCACTTGTCCGCGACATGATGTCCTTTCATATGCCATCTAAAACCCATTGGGTTAGAATGCCCTCCTTTTCTGCCCCCGATCCTTGAGGACCGCCATGTTCAGCCGTGATTTGACTATTGCCAAGTACGACGCCGATCTCTTCGCCGCCATGGAGCAAGAAGCCGTGCGCCAGGAAGAGCACATTGAGCTGATCGCTTCGGAAAACTACACCAGCCCTGCGGTGATGGAGGCTCAAGGTTCGGTTTTGACCAACAAGTACGCCGAAGGCTACCCGGGCAAGCGCTACTACGGTGGTTGCGAGTACGTCGACGTGGTTGAGCAGTTGGCCATCGACCGTGCCAAGGAGCTGTTCGGCGCCGATTACGCCAACGTCCAGCCACACGCCGGCTCCCAGGCCAACAGCGCCGTGTACCTGGCCCTGCTGCAAGGCGGCGACACCATCCTGGGCATGAGCCTGGCCCACGGCGGTCACCTGACCCACGGCGCCAGCGTTTCTTCCTCCGGCAAGCTGTACAACGCCGTCCAGTACGGTATCGATGCCAACGGCCTGATCGACTACGACGAAGTCGAGCGCCTGGCGGTAGAGCACAAGCCAAAAATGATCGTGGCTGGGTTCTCTGCCTACTCGCAGATCCTGGATTTCCCACGCTTCCGTGAAATCGCCGACAAGGTCGGTGCCTACCTGTTCGTCGACATGGCCCACGTGGCCGGTCTGGTGGCAGCGGGCGTGTACCCGAACCCAGTGCCTTACGCTGACGTGGTGACCACCACTACCCACAAGACCCTGCGCGGTCCACGTGGCGGCCTGATCCTGGCTCGCGCCAACGCCGAGATCGAGAAGAAGCTCAACTCCGCGGTATTCCCGGGCGCCCAGGGTGGCCCGCTGGAGCACGTGATTGCCGCCAAGGCGATCTGCTTCAAGGAAGCACTGCAGCCTGAGTTCAAGACCTACCAGCAACAAGTGGTGAAGAACGCCCAGGCCATGGCATCTGTGTTCATCGAGCGCGGTTTTGACGTGGTGTCCGGCGGTACTGAAAACCACCTGTTCCTGCTGTCGCTGATCAAACAGGACATTTCCGGTAAAGACGCTGACGCCGCCCTGGGCAAAGCCTTCATCACCGTGAACAAGAACTCCGTGCCGAACGATCCACGTTCGCCGTTCGTCACCTCCGGCCTGCGCTTCGGCACCCCGGCTGTGACCACCCGTGGCTTCAAGGAAGCAGAGTGCAAGGAACTGGCCGGCTGGATCTGCGACATCCTGGCTGACCTGAACAACGAAGCCGTGATCGACGCGGTACGTGAGAAGGTCAAGGCCATCTGCAAGAAGCTGCCGGTTTACGGCGCTTGATTGCAGTTGCTTGAATGAAAAGCCCGGCTCTTGAGCCGGGCTTTTTTATTTCAATTTGAAATGCATTCAATTGTGGGAGGGGGCTTGCTCCCGATAGCAGTGTGTCAGTCACTTATATGTTTACTGACCCACCGCAATCGGGAGCAAGCCCCCTCCCACAGTTGATCGCATTTCAAGTCAGGCTTGGTAGACCTTGGCAAAACCTTCGCGGATCTTGTCCTCCGGCAGCTCATCGGCAATAAACACAATCACACTCTCCCGCGCCTCGCCCTCGGCCCATTCGGTGTCCCAGTCAAAACCATAGAGTTTCAGCACGCCCTGGAACACCATGCGTCGATCCTCCCCGGCAATATTCAGCACGCCCTTGTAGCGCAGCAGCTGCTTGCCGTGGTCTTCCAGCAGTTCGTTCATGAACTCACTGAGGCGGTCGATATCCAGCGGTTGGTCGGTGCGCAGCACCAGGCTGGAAATACGGTCGACCGATGGCGCAGCGCTGACCGGGCGCAGGCTCATGCCGGCATTGAGGTTGAAGCCGCGCACATCCAGCAACTCAGCCAAGTCGATCTTGCCGTGATCCACCACACGGATCGGCGCACGCCGGTTGATACGGGTCAGGCGCTGGCTAAGGGCGTCGAAGGTGGCGTTGTCCACCAGGTCGCGCTTACTCACCAGCAGGCGGTCGGCAAAGCCGATCTGGGCCTGGGCGATGGTCTGGGTCAGGTGATGCTCGGCGTGGGCGGCGTCCACCAGGGTAATGATGCCGTCGAGGATGTAGCGCTCGCGCAGTTCTTCGTCGATGAAAAAAGTCTGGGCCACTGGTGCCGGGTCGGCAAGGCCGGTGCATTCGATCACCAGGCGGTCGAAGGCGATTTCGCCACTGTCCAGACGCTCAAGCAGCAGGTACAGGGCCTTGGTCAGGTCGGTGTGGATGGTGCAGCACACGCAGCCGTTGGACAGGGTCATGACTTGTACCGGCTCGTCGCCCAAGAGCTGGGTGTCGATGCCGGCGTCACTGAATTCGTTTTCGATCACGGCGATTTTCAAGCCGTGCTCGGCCTTGAGCAGATGGCGCAGCAAGGTGGTCTTGCCGGCACCGAGGAAGCCGCTGAGGATGGTGACGGGGATGGGAGAGGACAAAACTATTCTCCTGATAACTGAATAAACACAAAACAAATGTGGGAGCAAAGGCCCCTGTGGGAGCTGGCTTGCCTGCGATGCAGACAACTCGGTGCTTCAGTCAGACCGAGGTGATGCTATCGCAGGCAAGCCAGCTCCCACAGAAAGCCCTGCTCCCACAGGGGTATCGCATTGGCCCGCGTTACCGGGTCAACAGCACTTGGGCCCACCCTTGCCGCCGTAACGGGCCTCCTGGCGTTCGCGGAAGAACGCCTTGTAGTCCATCACCGGCTTGTCCGGGTGTTTGGTTTGCATATGCTCGACGTAGGTGTCGTAGTCGGGCATGCCGACCATCAGGCGCGCGGCCTGACCGAGGTATTTACCGAGGCGACTGATGTCATTGAACATGTCTGCAATCCTCGTTTATGCGTCCGGTACAGCCTGGAAGGGTGCTTCTTTATCCGTACGCTCTTTGTTGCCCCAGGCGGCTACGCCGACTTTGAGCGCATAGAACAGGATGCTGAATACCACGAACAGGAACAGCGCCGTCAGCGTTGCGTTGGTGTAGGCGTTCCAGATCACATGCTGCATCTGGTCGATACTCTTGGCCGGGGCGAGGATCTGACCGTTGGCCAGGGCATCGCTGTATTTCTTGGCCAGCGACAGGAAGCCGATCGCCGGGTTGGCGTCGAACAGCTTGATGAAGCCTGCGGTGGTGGTGCAGATCAGCAGCCAGACGGCCGGCAACATGGTCACCCAGATGTAGCGCTGGCGCTTCATCTTGATCAGCACAACGGTCGCCAGCATCAGCGCGATACCCGCCAGCATCTGGTTGGAGATACCGAACAGCGGCCACAAGGTGTTGATGCCTCCCAGTGGGTCGATCACGCCCTGATACAACAGGTAACCCCACATCGCCACGCAACCGGCCGTCGCGATCAGGTTGGCGGTCCAGGACTCGGTGCGTTTGAGCGCAGGCACGAACGAACCCAGCAGGTCCTGCAGCATGAAGCGACCGGCACGGGTACCGGCATCGACCGCCGTGAGGATGAACAGCGCTTCGAACAGGATCGCAAAGTGGTACCAGAACGCCATGGTGTTTTCACCTGGCAGCACACTGTGCAGGATCTGTGCGATACCGACCGCCAGCGTCGGCGCACCGCCGGCACGCGCCAGGATGGTGGTTTCACCGATATCGTGGGCAACAGCCGACAGCGCTTCAGGGGTAATTGCAAAGCCCCAACTGCTGACGGTTTGCGCCACGGTGACCACGTCAGTACCGACAATCGCCGCCGGGCTGTTCATGGCGAAGTACACGCCAGGCTCGATCACCGAAGCGGCAACCATCGCCATGATGGCCACGAACGACTCCATCAACATGCCGCCATAACCGATGTAACGGGCGTGGCTTTCACTGGCGAGCAACTTGGGCGTGGTGCCCGAAGAGATCAGCGCGTGGAAGCCCGAGACCGCGCCACAGGCAATGGTGATGAACAGGAACGGGAACAGGCCGCCCTTCCACACCGGGCCAGTGCCGTCGATGAACTGGGTCAGTGCCGGCATTTTCAGGTCAGGCATGGTGACCAGGATGCCAATCGCCAGAGCGATGATGGTGCCGATTTTCAGGAAGGTAGACAGGTAGTCACGCGGCGCCAGGATCAGCCATACCGGCAGAACAGCGGCAACGAAGCCGTAGCCGATCAGCATCCAGGTGATCTGGATCCCGGTGAAGGTGAAGGCTTTGGCCCAGACCGGGTCAGCGGCAATCTGCCCGCCCAGCCAGATCGAACCCAGCAGCAACAGCACGCCGATGATCGAAATTTCACCAATGCGGCCCGGGCGGATGTAGCGCATGTAGATGCCCATGAACATCGCAATCGGGATGGTCGCCATCACCGTAAAGATGCCCCACGGGCTCTCGGCCAGGGCCTTGACCACGATCAGTGCCAGCACCGCGAGGATGATGATCATGATCAGGAAGCAGCCAAACAGGGCGATGGTCCCGGGAATGCGGCCCATCTCTTCGCGAACCATGTCACCCAGGGAACGCCCGTTGCGACGAGTGGACAGGAACAGGATCATGAAGTCCTGCACCGCACCCGCCAGCACCACACCGGCAATCAGCCACAGGGTGCCGGGCAGGTAGCCCATCTGCGCCGCCAGCACCGGACCGACCAACGGGCCTGCACCGGCAATCGCCGCAAAGTGGTGACCGAAAAGGATATGTTTGTTGGTCGGCACGTAGTCCAGACCGTCGTTATTGACCACTGCGGGGGTGGCCCGCCGAGGGTCGAGTTGCATCACGTTATTGGCGATGAACAGACTGTAGTAACGGTACGCAACCAGATAGATGGCCACAGCAGCGACCACAATCCACAAGGCGTTGATCGCCTCGCCGCGGCGCAAGGCCACTACGCCCAGGGCGCACGCTCCTACGATTGCCAGCACCAGCCAGGGTAGGTGGCGTAGCAGGCTATTATTATTTTTCATTTTTGTATTCCAGCCAGGGTGGACAGAAAGGACAGCCAGCCCGAGTTTAGCGCTGTTGGCCTCAAAGACCAGCCCCCTACGTTGGTCTAGAGCCTTCTATGCGGCAAAAAAACGAAATAAATGCCAAATGATGGCGCAAGGCTACAATCCTCCTATCCACCGAGGGCTTCACCATGACTGAGCAACCGTCTGATCGCCGCCGTTTTCGCCGGATTGCTTTTGATGCCAAAACCGAAATTCGGCAAAACGGATGGGATTTTCCGGTGAAACTGGTGGATCTCTCGCTAAAGGGTCTACTGGTCGAGCGCCCCGAAGACTGGAAGGGGAACAAGGCGCTGCCGTTCGACGTAGACATACGCCTGGATCCGAAAGCGCATATAAAGATGCAAGTGAAGCTGAGCCACGAGGATCAGGGGCAGTTGGGCTTCGTGTGCCAACATATCGATCTGGATTCGATCAGCCATTTGCGGCGACTGATTGAGTTGAACCTGGGGGATGAGGAAGAGCTACACAGAGAGCTGGCGGCATTGCTGGAAATCTAGAAGCCAACACAACTCAAATGTGGGAGGGGCGGTGCGACGATTCGACTTGCTCCCGATTGCGGTGGGTCAGTCAGCCTATCTGTTACTGATTCACCGCAATCGGGAGCAAGCCCCCTCCCACATTGGATTTGCAATGCTGGTGATTATTCGAACAGTGCATCCAACGCCTGCTCCAGGCGCGTCACCCCAATCACCTGCAAACCTGCCGGCATTTCCTTCGGCGCATTGCCCTTGGGCACGATCGCCCGCTTGAACCCATGCTTGGCCGCCTCCTTCAACCGCTCCTGCCCACTGGGCACCGGGCGGACTTCACCCGACAGGCCGACCTCACCAAACACCAGCAGATCATGGGGCAGCGGCCGATTGCGCAGGCTGGACATCACCGCCGCCATCAGCGCCAGGTCGGAGGCGGTCTCCAGCACCTTGACGCCGCCCACTACGTTAAGGAAAACATCCTGGTCATGGGTCGGAATGCCGCCGTGACGGTGCAATACCGCCAGCAACATCGCCAGACGGTTCTGGTCCAGGCCAAGCGTGACCCGCCGCGGGTTGGCCAAATGGCTGTCATCCACCAGCGCCTGGACTTCCACCAGCATGGGCCGGGTACCCTCCCACGTCGCCATCACCACACTGCCCGGGACTTCTTCCTGGGCCCGAGTGAGAAAAATCGCCGAGGGGTTGGAGACTTCTTTCAGCCCACGGTCAGTCATGGCGAACACACCCAGCTCGTTCACGGCGCCAAAGCGGTTTTTTACCGCCCGCAGTAAACGCAGGCGGCCATCGGACTCACCTTCGAAATACAGCACGGTATCCACCATGTGCTCCAACACCCGTGGTCCGGCCAGCGCGCCTTCCTTGGTCACGTGGCCGACCAGGAAGATCGCCGTGCCGCTCTGCTTGGCGTAGCGCACCAACAGCGCCGCACTTTCGCGCACCTGGGACACGCCGCCCGGCGCCGATTGCAGTTGCTCGGTGAAAATCGTCTGGATCGAGTCAATCACCATGACCTTGGGCTTTTCGATCCGCGCCGTGGCGATGATGCTTTCGATGCAGGTTTCGGTCATGACCCGCAGCTGGTCCTGGGGCAGGCCCAAACGGCGGGCGCGCATGGCCACTTGCTGTTGGGATTCTTCGCCGGTGACGTACAGCGCCGGCATACGGCTGGCGATGCTGCACAGGGTTTGCAAGAGGATGGTCGACTTGCCGATGCCCGGGTCACCGCCGATCAGCACCACCGATCCATCGACCAGGCCACCGCCAAGTACGCGGTCCAGTTCGCCGGACGCGGTGGAGAAACGCGGGATCTCTTCGACGCTGACCTCGGCCAGGGTCTTGATCTGTGCCTGTTGCCCGGTCCAGCCGGCGCGGCCGGTAGGGGCTGCGGCACCACCGCTTTCAATCATGGTTTCAGTCAGGGTGTTCCACGCACCGCATTCGGAGCACTGGCCCGCCCATTTGGGAAAGGTCGCGCCGCACTCCGTGCAGCCGTACATGCGCTTGGCCTTTGCCATGTGAGAACCTCCAACCGAAAAACCGCGATGATAGCTCAGCGCGACGCCGGGGTCCGGATTTCGCCACTGGCCAAACGTGAAGCACTGTTACCGACGGGGTCCTCGGCGTTCAGGTCTGCGCCTTTGGCTTGCAGTTCACCCAGCAACTCGACGCGTTTGAACAGACCGGCGTACATGGCGGCAGTCTGTCCCGCGCCATTGCGTTGGTCCGGGTTGCAGTCGGTGGCCAGCAGGCGCTGGGCGATTTTCAGCTCACCCTTGAAGATCGCGCCCATCAGCGCCGTGTTGCCGCGTTTGTCCTGTACGCAGGCGTTGGCACCCGCGTCGAGCAGACGCTCCACGTACGAGCCCTGGCCGTGATAAGCGGCGAGAATCAGTGCCGTGTAGCCTTTGTCATCCTGGGTGTTGAGGCTGTAGCCGGAGTCGATAAAGGTGTTGAGCATGTCGAGGTCGCCACGGCGAGCGGCGTCGAAGTAGTAATCCTGCAACTGGGCCTTGAGCGCCACTGGGTCGGGAGACTCCGCATGGGCGACAAAGGCCAGCATGGCCATCAGTAAACCGATAGAGATACGCATAGGGCTTCTCCTGCCAAAGGTCGACGCCCGTAGAGGCGCCGACCGCAACCAACGAATCAGTCAGTCAGTTTTTGCGCCAGCGCCTTCACGCGAGCCAGATCACCTTTGGCCACCTTGGTCACGCCGGTGCCGTATTCCGGATCAGCCTTGTAAAGGAACGACAGGATGATGTGCTTGCTCTCGTCATCGGTGGTGGCCAGCGAGCCGCCGAAATTGTCGATCAAGTCCTGACGCTCTTTCTTGGTGTAGGAGCGGTACAGGTCACCGGCCTGTTTGAAGTTCTGCTCGCGCTGGATCTTCGCCTGCTGGGTGCTGCCCGACAGCGGCGACTGGCTGTAGCGCGCGGTTTGCGGCTCTTCGCGTGGCAACAGCCGGCTTGGCTGGTAGTTCACGCCGGTGGTGGTCTTGCCGAAGTTCATCGCACCGTCCTGGTTACCGTTGTTGACGGTGACCCGTGGAGCGTTGATCGGCAGTTGCAGGGCGTTCGCACCCAGGCGGTACATTTGCGTATCGGCATAGGAGAACACCCGGCCTTGCAGCAGACGGTCTTCCGACGGCTCGATGCCCGGCACCAGGTTGGCAGGCGCCATCGCTACTTGCTCGGTTTCCTGGAAGACATTGGCCGGGTTGCGATTGAGCACCATCTGCCCGACTTTACGCTCCGGTACATCCGGCCAGATCTTGGTGGCATCCAGGGGGTCGAAATCAAACTTGGCCAAGTCCTCGGGCTTGAGCACTTGCACATACAAGTCCCACTTGGGGAAGTCGCCCTTGTTGATATGGGTGACCAAGTCGTTGGTCATATGACTGTAGTCACGACCCTGTACTTCGGTGACTTGCTTGGGATCCAGGTTCTTGATGCCTTGCAGGCTCTTCCAGTGGAACTTGACGTAGTGCACTTCGCCCTTGGCGTTGATCAACTTGTAGGCATGTACGCCATTACCGTCCATCTCGCGGTAACTGGCCGGGGTACCGGAGTCCGAGTACAACTCGGTCAAAGTACGCGTGGCTTCGGGAACATGGGAGAAGAAGTCGAAACGGCGCGAGTCGTCATCCAGGTTAGTGCGTGGGTCGGGTTTAAAGGCATGGACCATATCCGGGAACTTGATGGCATCGCGGATAAAGAAGGTCGGGAAGTTATTGCCAACCAGGTCCCAGTTACCTTCGGCGGTGTAGAACTTGGTGGCAAAACCCCTTGGGTCACGCAGGGTTTCAGGGGAATGGTTACCGTGGACGACCGCCGAAAAGCGTACGAACACTGGCGTGGTTTCACCGGCGGCGAACACCTTGGCCTTGGTCAGGTCGCTGAGGTTGTCGGTCACCGTGAAGGTGCCATGGGCGCCGGTACCGCGGGCATGTACCACACGCTCGGGGATGCGTTCGCGGTCAAAGCGCTGCAACTTCTGGATCAGCTGAACGTCCTGCAACAATACCGGGCCGTTCGCTCCGGCCGTTTGCGAGTTCTGGTTATCACCGACGTTGGCCCCGTTATCGCGGGTCAGGTTGGCGGCTTGCACGGAGAGGGACAGCAGGCTGGCGGTCACCAGTGCCAACGCGTGACGCGCGGACACGGGCCTGCGGCGGATTGGAGTGTTCATCGAGGTTTCCTCTGGTTTTTTTAGCGCACATTCTGTTGTGCTTGTCAGAGGCTAGAGACCTGCGAGTCAGAAGATAAATAGAAAAACGCCACAGGCCCGATTAATAAAATAATCTGGTAACTGGCTGAAATGACGGGTAATTCGCGCGCGACTGGTGGCACTTTGCAAACTATTTGCGTTTTAATGTGTCGATAAAAATCGACAGTGTTAACAGTTGTGTCGAGCAAGCCTTGTACGACTGAATTACACTGACCTCCACCCTTCTCAACTGTAACAAGGAATAACCTATGGGCGTGATCAGTGAGTTCAAGGCCTTCGCGGTCAAAGGTAATGTGGTCGACATGGCCGTCGGTATCATCATCGGCGCCGCCTTCGGCAAAATTGTTTCCTCGTTTGTAGGCGACGTGATTATGCCGCCTATCGGTCTGCTGATCGGGGGTGTGGACTTTGCCGACCTGGCGATAACGCTCAAGGCCGCGCAGGGTGACGTACCGGCGGTGGTGCTGGCTTATGGCAAGTTCATCCAGAGCATCATCGACTTCGTGATCGTTGCTTTTGCGATCTTCATGGGTGTGAAGGCCATCAACCGCCTGAAGCGAGAAGAGGCCGTAGCCCCTAGCTTGCCACCGACGCCGACCAAGGAAGAAGTGCTGCTGGGCGAGATCCGCGATCTGCTCAAGGCTCAAAATAACAACAAACCGCTTTAATCAGCGGTTGCAAAAAGGCGCCTCGTGAGGCGCCTTTTTTCTACCAGTAATTTTCTACTGCAACCTGACCAGGGCGTCGACTCAGGCTCAGTTGCATGTCCCGTTGCTTGAGTAGCTGGCGGGTGTCATCGACCATCTGCGGATTACCGCAAATCAATACGCGGGAGTGTTCCGGCGTTAACTCAAGGCCGGCCGCACGCTCCAGTTCGCCATTTTCTATCAGCGTGGTAATGCGCCCGTTGAGCGCACCCGGATATTGCTCGCGAGTGACGATGGGGATGTAGGTGAGTTTATGCGCGTACTCGGCCAAGTACTCGCGCTCCCCCAGTTCCTTGATCAGCGCCTGGTAAGCCAGCTCTTTCGCTTCCCGCGCGCTGTACACCAGAATGATGCGTTCGAATTTTTCCCAGACCTCAAAGTCCTGCAGGATCGACAGGAACGGCGCAACCCCTGTGCCGGTGCCCAGCAGCCACAGGTCGCGCCCGTCGACAAAGCGATTAAGGGTCAGGAAGCCGGTGGCCTGGCGCTCTACCAACAAGGTGTCGCCAACCCGCAGCCGGCTGAGTTCGCTGGTGAACTCCCCGCCAGGGACAACGATGGAAAAAAAGTCGAGATGCTCATCAAAAGGCGATGACACCACAGAATAGGCACGCCACACGGTGCTGCCATCGGCCTTGGTCACACCCAGGCGCACGAACTGGCCGGCGGTAAAGCGAAAGCCTGGGTCGCGAGTGGTGCGCAGGGTGAAGAGGCTGGGGGTCAGCGATTGCACGTCGAGCAAGGTCTGGCGGGTAAATTTCTCAGCACTGGCCGTCATGGGAGGCTCCGTTTTGCACAGGCCGCTAGTGTCTCTCAAAGCAGATGACGCAAACACCGTTGATTTGTACTGGCATTGCATTTACCCATCGCGCACCGCCTGTCAGTGACGCAAGTGAGCCAGCGGTTCACCCGCAATCCGCAGCAAACAACGCGCCGCACACTCATACTAATCATTTGGCTATTAACCCAACCGGAATGCGCCACAAGATGAAACTACGCCGTCCGAAGACGTCATTTTGATATCACTTGCAAGTCATTAAAACCAGTGCAAAAAAAATGTCCCATCGGTTTTTTCATACAAACCAATAACGCTTGTACATATCTGAAACCCGAAGACCAACCACTTGATGAATTTTTTTTCAGACTAGCTTGTATGACGTGTCCTACACTTGTTTTCGTGTTGGATTGGGGATCAGGAAGTACCCAAGTCACAAAGAAACCCATGGAGAGTTACCGATGGTCAATTGGCACAATTCACGGCTGCCCAAGCTGGAAGGCGAGAGCGAAATCACCACCGTGTATGAAATGGTGATCAACCGCACTCAGGAAATGGGGTTCAAATATTGCTCGTTCACAATGAGTACTCAATCCGAAAATACCCAAGCAAAGCCTTTCAACTGCAACAACTACCCAAATGAATGGAACAAAATCTATCAACAAGCAGGTTTCTTCGACAAAGATCCGGCTGTAGTTCACTGCAAGCACTCTGTACTGCCCATCCTTTGGGAGAAGCAAGCCTTCGGTAACGCACCTGAACTGTGGGACTTGGCTGAGTCATTTGGGGTGCATAGGGGCTGGTCCCAGGCGGTGCATGATTTCAAGGGTGTATTCAGTATGCTGACCCTGGTGCGTGACAAGGGTGAGGTCAGCCCTGAAGAGCTTTACGAAAAAGCCGGTCAAGTATTGTGGCTCTGCCATGCGATGCATGCGGTCGTCGCGCTTCAATACACCGGCGAGCCCATCGACGAGGCGCCATTCAAGTTAACGGCCCGCGAAACGGAGATTCTCAGATGGTGCGCCATGGGCAAGACTGCCGCGGAGATCGCTCGCATTCTGTGCCTGTCCGAGCGCACGGTGGGTTTTCATGTCGGCAGAGTACTCAGCAAATTGAAGGTCACCAGTAAGATCCAAGCTGTGCTCTGCCTCGCCAAAGCCGGAATGCTGTAATCGTCAATTAAACACCCCATGTCATTGCGTAAAAAAAAACGTAACATTTACGGCCAACTCTGAGTGTTGATGCCGCCCCCTTCAGTGGGTCGCGTCGCCGTTCACTCAGACGGTTCCGTCGATTACCCAGAGCATTCTTCCCCCATGCCCCTGCTTGACAGCCCCTTCGCCCAGCTCGATCTGATTCGTCAGCCAGAGCAACACAATGATCCGCTGCAAGCCTTCGATGCCGCCGACGAGTACCTGCTCAACCACCTTGGCGCACAGCAACCCAATGCGCTGACCCGCGTGCTGGTACTCAATGACAGCTTCGGTGCCCTCGCGGCCAGCCTTGCGGGCCAGATGTTGGTGACCTCCAGCGGCGACTCGTTCCTCGCCGCCCAAGCCCTGGAGAAAAACCTGGTGCGCAACGGCAAGGCGTTTGATGCCGTGCCATTCGTACCCGCCAGTACCGCGCCGGTGGGGCCCTTCGATCGGGTGCTGATCCGTGTGCCAAAAACCCTGGCGCTGCTGGAAGAACAGTTGATCCGCCTGCAAGGGCAATTGGCGCCGGGCGCCGAGGTGATCGCCGGGGCGATGGTCAAGCACTTGCCCCGCGCCGCCGGTGAACTGCTGGAGCGTTACATCGGGCCGATGCACGCGACGCTTGCGGTCAAAAAGGCGCGATTGCTGATCGCCACCGTGGCAGATCGTCCTGTCGCCGTCTCGCCCTATCCCACCCGCTACAGGCTGGACGCGCCAGCGATCGAGTTGCTCAACCACGCCAACGTTTTCTGCCGCGAGGGCCTGGACATCGGCACCCGCGCCTTCCTGCCGCACCTGCCGAAAAACCTTGGCAGCGCCCGCGTGGCAGACCTGGGCTGCGGCAATGGCGTATTGGCGATTGCCAGCGCTCTGCAAAACCCCGACGCGCAGTACACGTTGGTGGATGAGTCCTATATGGCCGTGCAATCGGCGGCTGAAAACTGGCAAGCCGCTCTGGGCAATCGCGACGTTATTGTACGTGCCGATGACGGCCTGGCCGGTCAGGAGGCGCAATCGTTGGACGTGGTGCTGTGCAACCCACCGTTTCATCAACAACAAGTGGTGGGTGACTTCCTCGCCTGGCGCATGTTCCAGCAGGCACGCGAAGCCCTGGTAGTGGGCGGCGCGTTGTATATCGTGGGTAATCGCCACCTGGGCTACCACAGCAAGTTGGCGCGATTGTTCCGTGGCGTCGAACAAGTGGCGACCACACCAAAGTTCGTCATCCTCAAAGCGCGCAAATAAAAAAGCCCTGCCCTTCCAATAGAAGAGCAGGGCTTGCCTCTCACGCTGGCAGGCCGGTTCGGTATGTCAGTGCGTGGTCAGGCCCGCCGCATTCATGAACATGCGCATCAGGCTGGCCACCACGAACAGGGCCAGCACGCTGCCCACCCAGATCCCCGCCAGCCATCCCAGGCGCCGCCACAATGGCTGCTTCTCGGCCTGTTCAATCTCGTGCAGTGAAGGTTTACCGGACATGTTTCAACCCTCCTAGTGGTAGCCGTCTTCGTGGGTGACCTTGCCGCGGAACACGTAGTAGCTCCAGAAGGTATAACCCAGGATGAACGGGATGATGAACAACGTGCCCACCAGCATGAAGCCCTGGCTTTGCGGCGGTGCCGCAGCGTCCCAGATCGACACGGACGGCGGGATGATATTGGGCCACAGGCTGATGCCCAGGCCGCTGTAGCCCAGGAAGATCAACACCAGTGTCAGCAGGAACGGCGTGTAGTGCGCATGACGGGCCACGGCGCGGAACAGTCCGTACATCGTGACCAATACCAGAACCGGCACCGGCAGGAACCAGAACAGGTTCGGCAAGGTGAACCAGCGCGAAGCGATTTCCGGGTGGGTCAGCGGCGTCCAGATACTGACGATACCGATCACCGCCAACACCACGAAAGCCAACGGCCGCGCCAGGTTATGCATCTGCTCCTGCAACTTGCCCTCGGTCTTCATGATCAGCCAGGTGCAGCCGAGCAAGGCATAGGCCACGATCAGCGCCACGCCGCAGAACATCGTGAACGGTGTGAGCCAGTCCAGTGAACCACCGGCAAACTGGCGGTCCACCACCGGGATGCCATCGATAAAGGCGCCCAACGCCACGCCCTGGAAGAAGGTTGCTGCCAGCGAGCCACCGATAAACGCCTTGTCCCACAGGTGACGCTTGTGGTCCTTGGCCTTGAAGCGGAACTCAAAGGCCACGCCGCGGAAGATCAGCCCGATCAGCATCAGGATCAGCGGCAGATACAACGCCGATAACACCACCGAATACGCCAGCGGGAACGCGCCAAACAACGCCGCGCCGCCGAGTACCAGCCAGGTTTCGTTGCCGTCCCATACAGGGGCCACGGTGTTCATCATCACGTCACGGTCGACTTTGCCGGGGATAAACGGAAAGAGGATGCCGATACCCAGGTCGAAGCCGTCCATGACCACATACATCATGATGCCGAAGATGATAATCACGGCCCAGATCAGCGGAAGATCAATACCCATCTCAATTCCCCTTGTGCTGGATGTGGTCGTGGTCGTTATCGCTGCCATCGTCGGCGGCAGACAACGGACGCGCCGGGGTGCGTTTCTGACCAGGGCCACCATGGGCCGGTTCGGTACTGTCGTGAGTCACAGGGCCCTTGCGCACCAGGCGCATCATGTAACCCAGGCCTGCGCCGAACAGCGCGAAGTACACCACCACGAACAACACCAGGGTAATGGTCATCTGCGCCAGGCTATGCCCGGACGAGGCATCTGCGGTGCGCATCAGCCCGTAGACCACCCAAGGCTGGCGGCCGATTTCAGTGGTGAACCAACCAGCAAGAATCGCAATCAAGCCCGACGGGCCCATCCACAGCGCCAGGTACAGGAACGGCTTGGATGTGTACATCTTGTCGCCACGGCGCAGCCACAGGCTGAACAGACCGGTGAAGATCATCAGGAAACCCAAGCCAACCATGACCCGGAACGACCAGAACACGATGGTCGAGTTGGGGCGGTCCTCAGGCGGGAACTCCTTGAGGGCCGGCACCTGCTTGTCCAGGGAGTGGGTCAGGATCAGGCTGCCCAGGTACGGGATCTCGACCGCGTATTTGGTCTTCTCGGCTTTCATGTCCGGCCAGCCGAACAGGATCAACGGCGTCGGCTCGTTGCCGATGTTTTCCCAGTGGCCTTCAATCGCGGCGATTTTTGCCGGTTGATGCTTGAGGGTATTGAGGCCATGGAAGTCACCGATCACCGCCTGGATGGGCGCGACAATCAGCGCCATCCACATCGCCATGGAGAGCATTTTGCGGATCGCCGGGTTGTCCTTGCCGCGCAGCAAATGCCAGGCTGCCGACGAGCCGACGAAGAATGCCGTGGCAACAAATGCAGCCGTGGCCATGTGCATCAGGCGATAGGGGAACGAAGGGTTGAAGATCACCGCCAGCCAATCAGTGGGAATTACCCGGCCATCAATGATTTCAAAACCCTGTGGCGTTTGCATCCAGCTGTTGGAGGCGAGAATCCAGAACGTGGAGATCAACGTCCCCACGGCCACCATCACCGTGGAGAAAAAGTGCAGCTTGCGCCCCACCTTGTTCCAGCCGAACAGCATCACACCGAGGAAACCGGCCTCAAGGAAGAAGGCCGTGAGCACTTCGTACGTCAGCAATGGCCCGGTGACAGCACCGGCGAAGTCCGAGAAACGGCTCCAGTTGGTGCCGAACTGATAGGCCATGACCAAGCCGGAGACCACACCCATGCCGAAGTTGACGGCAAAGATCTTCGACCAGAAATGGTAGAGGTCACGGTAGGTATCGTTATGAGTCTTGAGCCACAAGCCCTCCAGCACCGCAAGGTAACTGGCCAGGCCGATGGTGATCGCCGGGAACAGGATGTGAAACGAGATGGTGAACGCGAATTGAATTCGGGCGAGATCTAGCGCCTCCAAACCGAACATAAGTCTTCCTCTGTCAGGTAATACCGGCTGCTGGCTGGGAGCCTGCACCCACTGCCCCCACGGATATGGAGTGTGGCGAATTTCAATTCGTTTCTTTTTTTACCCATCTCGTGGGGATTCTGGCCTTGCGGCCGCCAGAGCAATTCCGGGGCAGGTTTTGATCTGGATCAAGCATCGTTGAAAGAGTAGTCCCATTTTTGCTGTAGGACTGTGTGGTCTTTTGCCGCGTGACAGCTTGCCTCAGCCCTGTTCTTGCAACTATTTGTTACAGCTTGATGCTAATCTCGCCATTCCCCCGCTGCCGACCTGATTGCCGATGCCCAGTGAACCCGCGTTGCTGTTACGTCACCACCGCCCTTTCATCGCGTTCTGGCTGGCGCGGATCTTTACCGCCAGCGGTTTCCAGATGCTCACCGTGGCGATCGGCTGGAACCTCTACCAACTGACCGGCAACGTGCTGGACCTGGGGCTGGTTGGCCTGGTGGAATTCGTACCGCGCGTGCTGTTCATGCTGCACACCGGGCATGTAGCCGATCGCTATGAGCGACGCAGGGTCGCCGCCATTTGCCAGACGTTACAGGCGCTGATTGCCTTGTCCCTGGCCATCGGCGGCCTGACCGGCAACGTGACCCGCGAGATGATCTTTATCCTCGCCTTCCTGCTGGGCGCTGCGCGCTCATTTGAAATGCCCACCACCCAGGCGCTGCTGCCGAGCATCGTGCCCAGCGCGTTGTTCCCACGGGCCGTGGCGGCATCGCAATCGGCCCAGCAACTGGCGACCATCGTCGCACCCGCCGTTGGCGGTTTGCTCTACGCGTTTGGTAGCGTGTGGGTGTACGGGCCGACCGTGGCGCTGTACCTGATTGCCTGCGTCCTGACCTTGAACCTGCCCGCCCGCCAGACGCCGCTCAACAAAGCCAAGGCCACGATGGACTCGCTGCTGGCCGGCATCCGCTTTATCCGCAGCCGCCCGGACATCCTCGGCGCCATCTCCCTGGACCTGTTTGCCGTACTGCTGGGCGGCGCCACCGCGTTGCTGCCGGTGTTCGCCAAGGACATCCTGCTGACCGGCGCCTGGGGCCTGGGCCTGCTGCGTTCGGCACCGGCGGTGGGCGCCTTGCTGATGTCGCTGTGGCTGGCGCGGTTCTCGGTAGACCGCAAGGTAGGACGCGTGATGTTCACCGCCGTCGGCGTATTCGGCGTGGCGACCATTGCCTTCGGCCTCTCGACCTCGTTCTGGTTCTCCCTGGCGGTGCTGGTAGTGCTCGGCGCGGCGGACATGATCAGCATGGTGATCCGTGCGTCGTTCGTGCAACTGGAAACACCGGATGAGATGCGTGGGCGAGTCAGTGCGGTCAATGGCCTGTTTATCGGTGCATCCAATCAACTGGGCGAGTTCGAATCCGGGATAACCGCCCATTGGTTCGGCACCGTGCCGGCGGTGGTGATGGGCGGGATCGGCACCCTGGTGGTGACCGGGGTATGGATCAAGTTGTTCCCGACCCTGGCCAATCGCGATCGTATGCATGTGCCGGTGGAAGAAACCAAGCCATAAGCTTAAGCGTTGTACCCTGTGGGAGCCGGGCTTGCCCGCGATAACGGTGTATCAGGCAACTCTCTGGTGGCTGAGGCACCGCTATCGCAGGCAAGCCAGCTCCCACAGTTGGAGCTTCGGTGTTTGGAACACCGGTGCTAGAGCACTTTATCCAAGGTGATCGGAAACTCCCGCACCCGCTTGCCGGTGGCATGGTAAATCGCATTCGCCACCGCCGCCGCCACGCCGACAATGCCGATCTCCCCCACGCCCTTGGACCCGAGTGCGTTGACCACATCGTCGTGTTCTTCGACAAACAGCACGTCAATCTCGCCGATATCGGCGTTCACCGGGATGTGGTACTCGGCCAGGCTGTGGTTCATGTAGCGTCCCAATTGATGGTCGACCTGGGTCTCTTCATGCAGCGCCATGCCAATGCCCCACACCACGCCGCCAAGGATCTGGCTGCGGGCCATCTTCGGGTTGACCACGCGCCCCGCAGCAATCGCGCTGACCACACGGCTGACCTTGATGGTGCCCAAGTCTTCATCCACCCGCACTTCGACGAACACCGCCGAGTGCGTAGCGCTGGCATAGCCCTCGCGCTTCTTGTCGGGCTCGCTGTCGACCTGTACCTGCAAGGCGTCTTCACCGCTGTCCTTGACCAGTTGCGCCAACGACACGCTCACGTCACCGCTGTGTAGCTGGCCGTCTTCAAACCGAACCGAATCGGCATCCTTGAATACCGGGTAAGTCTGCCGGGCGATCTCCAGCAATTTGGCATTCAGCGCTTCGCACGCTTGCTGTACGGCGGTGCCGACGGAAGACACGGTAAACGAACCGCCCTGCAACGGCGCCGTGGGCAATGACGAATCACCCAGCAGAAAGCTGATATCGGCCATCGCCACGCCACTGGCCTGAGAGGCAATCTGGGTCATCACCGTGTAGGTGCCCGTGCCAATGTCGGTGGTGGCACTGCTGACGGTGAGTTTGCCGCGGCTATCGATGCGTGCCTTGGCGCTGGCCTTCATCTGCATGGCTTCCCACACCCCACCGGCCATTCCCCAGCCGATCAACTGGCGACCGTCGCGCATACTGCGCGGTTCCGGGTTGCGCTGGCTCCAGCCGAAACGTTCGGCACCTTCGCTGTAGCATTCGCGCAGGGCTTTGCTCGACCAGGGTTTGTCTTCGTTCTGGTTACGCTCGGCGTAGTTGATCAGCCGCAGTTGCACCGGGTCGATGGCCAAGGCACAGGCCAGTTCATCCATGGCACATTCCAGGCCGATCACGCCCAGCGCAGCACCGGGGGCGCGCATGTCCAGCGGGGTAAAGACATCCAGCGGCACCAGCTTGTAGGTCAGTTGCACGTTGTCGCAGTGATAGAGCATGCCGCTCCACTCCACCACGTGCTCGCTGAAATCCTCGAAGCGCGAGGTCTGGCCAATCGCGGTATGCCCCAGGGCCAGCAAGCGCCCATTGGCGGCGGCCCCCATCTGCAAACGCTGCAAAGTGCGTGGGCGATAGCCGAAGGTGAACATCTGCTGGCGAGTCAGGGTCACGCGCACCGACCGCTTGAGCGCCAGGGACGCCATCACTGCCAGTGGTAGTTGGTACTGCGGGCGCAGGCCCGAACCGAAGGCGCCACCGACAAAGGCAGCAAAAATGCGCACCTGGCTTTTATCCAGGCCGAACACTTTTTGCACGTACGCTTGGCAGTTCTGCGGGCCCTGGGTTTTGTCGTGGATATGCAACGTGCCGTCCGGCTGATACAGCACGGTGCTGGCATGGGGCTCCATGGGGTTGTGGTGTTCGATGGGGGTGCTGTAATGCAGATCGAGGCTGATCGCCGCACCGGCCCACTCGGCCTGAAAGTTACCGCGTGGTTTGGGCGGTGTCTGCGGTGAAGGGTAGGCCCCTTCCTGCTGGGTGAGCAGGTCCGTTTCGAAATCTTCAGGCGCGTATTCGATGTGCACCAGTGAACCGGCGTGCCGGGCCAGTTCCAGGTTATCGGCAATCACCAAGGCCAGGGGCTGGCCGCTGTAAAGCACGCGGTCGTTGTACAGCGGGCGAAAGGGTGAGCCGTCGGCGGCATCATCATCCTGGAAGGCGTCGTCATAGCTGGCGATTCTGGGGCGATTGAGGTGATCAATGACCTCGACCACGCCGGGCAAGGCCAGGGCCCTGGAGGCATCGATCTTGATAACGCGGCCTTTGGCGATGGTGCTGGAGACGACACTGCCATGCAGCAGGCCATCCTCAGGGAACTCACCGGCATAGCGCGCCTGGCCTGTGACCTTGAGCAGACCGTCGACACGGTCCAGGGGTTTGCCGATGGCACTCATGGCTGTTCTCCTGCGACAGCGGCGTCGCTCAAGGCACGGATGATTGCGCGTCGTGCCAGTTTGATCTTGAAGCCGTTGTGCTCCAGCGGCTCGGCGTCTTGCAATAGGGCATCGGCAGCGTTGCTGAAGGTTTCGCGGCTGACGGTCTGACCGATCAATGCCGCTTCCACTGCGCGGTCGCGCCAGGGTTTGTGCGCCACGCCGCCAAGGGCCAGGCGCGCATCGATGATGGTGTCGCCGTCCAGTTCCAGCGCCGCAGCCACCGACACCAAAGCAAAGGCATACGAGGCCCGGTCGCGGATTTTCAGGTAGTGGCTGTGCCGGGCCAGATGGTCGGCAGGCAGTTCGATCGCGGTGATCAGTTCGTCATCGGCCAATTGGTTGTCGCGCTGTGGCGCATCGCCGGGCAGACGGTGGAAATCGGCGAACTCGATGACACGTGCCCCCCCACGCCCTTCTACATGCACCCGTGCCTGGAGCGCCGCCAGGGCCACGCACATGTCCGAGGGATGCGTGGCCACGCACTGCTCACTGGCGCCAAGGATCGCATGGATGCGATTCAACCCCGTACGCGCCGGGCAGCCGCTACCGGGCTCGCGCTTGTTGCACGGCACCGTAGCGTCATAGAAGTAGTAGCAGCGGGTACGCTGCAACAGGTTGCCACCGGTACTGGCCATGTTGCGCAATTGCGGCGAGGCTCCCGCCAGGATCGCTTGGGACAACAATGGGTAACGCTGTTCGATCAGCGGGTGCCAGGCCAGATCGGCATTGCTCACCAGCGCGCCGATCCGCACGCCGCCGTCGGCGGTTTCTTCAACCTCGTGCAAGGGCAAGCCGGTGATATCGATCAAGTGTTCCGGGCGGCTGATGTTTTCTTTCATCAAGTCCAGCAGGTTGGTGCCCCCGGCAATAAAGCGCGAGGCCGCGTTGCTCAGGTGCACCGCCTCTTGAACATCGGCAGGCTTGCTGTAGTGGAAGGGGTTCATTGTTCACCTCCCGAGCGGTGGCACGCCGGCAGCGCCTCTTCGATGGCGTCGCGGATATTGCTGTAGGCACCGCAGCGGCACAGGTTGCCGCTCATCAGTTCCTGGATCTGCGCACGGTCGTGGGCGCGGCCTTCATTGGCCAGGCCCACGGCGGAACAGATCTGGCCGGGGGTGCAATAACCGCACTGGAAGGCGTCATGCTTGATGAAGGCTTGCTGCATGGGGTGCAACTGGTCGCCTTCGGCCAGCCCTTCGATGGTGGTCAACTCGGCGCCGTCGCACATCACGGCCAGGGTCAGGCAGGCATTTACGCGCTTGCCGTCACGCAATACGGTGCAGGCACCGCACTGACCGTGGTCGCAGCCCTTTTTGCTGCCGACCAGGTCCAGCTGTTCGCGCAGCAGGTCGAGCAAGGTGGTCCAGGGCAGCACATCCAGTTGGCGCGGCTGGCCGTTGAGTGTCATGCGTATCGGGTGGCGGGCAAACGGCTGGGCCGCCGCGCCATTGGGGTTTGCGCTCATAAACACCTCACGGGTTGAAGTACATCCGCGGCGTTCAGGAAAATCGCCGTCTTAGGGGTACGACTTCCCGGGATTTTGAGCGTTCAAGATGATTGATCAGCGGATATTGAGCTGGGCTTTCAAGGTGTTTTGCGGGGGGTTGATCGAGGTATTGGTGAATTCGAACCAGCCCTGGGCCTGGACATTCAGGTCGAACACATAGATGTAGCCCATCAAGGTGCCCACGCCGTTGCACGCCTCACTGATGTTGCCCACCTGGCACACCGCCGTGCGTTGCCCGTTCAACTCTGCGCCATTGAAGCGGCCCATCGGGCTGTTGCCCAGGCCGACTTCCATGACCGACACCTGGGTGGGCCCACGGTGTTCGCACATCTGGGTGGTGTTCACCCGTTCGGGGATGGTTTCGCTGCATTTTGCCGATTCCACCTTGAACACCCGCACCTCGCTCAACGCCGGTGCAGCCGCGCCCCACGCCGGTGCTGCGCCCAGCCACAGGCTGATACTGGCGATCAGAGCTAGACTCCACGCGTTGGCTTTTTTCATGCTGGCAATGACCCGGTATTGAACGTCGGCGCAGTATGCCTCAAGGCCATGCGCCACACAGCCTCGGCTGCTGGTATGATGCGCCGCTTTTTCCGATCCTCTCTGAAACCACAGGCGCTTGGCGCAGTTTGTGCTTTGACTTAGAGGTCAACAAATAACGACGCACAATAGCGTCACAGGGAGCCGGCATGCTGGAAAAGCTGTTTCAACTCAAAGCCCACAACACCAATGTGCGCACCGAGATTCTTGCGGGGATCACCACCTTCCTGGCCATGGCCTACATCCTGTTCGTGAACCCGAGCATCCTCGGCGAGACCGGCATGGACAAAGGTGCGGTATTTGTCGCGACCTGCCTGGCGGCGGCCATCGGTTCCACCGTGATGGGCCTGATCGCCAACTACCCGATTGCGCTGGCGCCGGGCATGGGCCTCAACGCGTTCTTCACCTACACCGTGGTCCTGCACATGGGCCACACTTGGCAGGTGGCACTGGGCGCGGTGTTCATTTCGGCGGTGCTGTTCTTCCTGCTGTCGATCTTCCGCATCCGCGAGTGGATCATCAACGCCATCCCACTGCCTCTGCGCTCGGCAATTGCTGCCGGTATCGGCCTGTTCCTGGCGCTGATTGCCCTGCATAACGCCGGGATCGTGGTCGCCAACCCGGCCACCCTGGTGGGCCTGGGCGACTTGAAACAACCGGCCCCAATCCTTGCGACGCTGGGTTTCGTCCTGATCGTCGCGCTCGAAGCCCTGGCCGTACGCGGTGCGGTGCTGATCGGTATCCTGGCGGTGACCATCGCCTCCATCGTATTGGGCTTCACACCCTTCATCGGTGTGACCTCGGTGCCACCCTCGCTGGCTCCGACGTTCCTGCAGCTGGATATCAAGGGCGCGCTGGATATCGGCCTGGTCAGCGTGATCTTCGCCTTCCTGTTCGTCGACCTGTTCGATAACTCCGGCACCCTGATCGGCGTCGCCAAGCGCGCCGGCCTGATGGGCAAGGACGGCCATATGCCGAAAATGGGCCGTGCGCTGATCGCTGACAGCACCGCCGCCATGGCTGGCTCGCTGCTGGGTACTTCCACCACCACCAGCTACATCGAATCGGCCGCAGGCGTGAGCGCCGGTGGCCGCACCGGCTTGACCGCCATCGTGGTCGCGATCCTGTTCCTGCTGGCGCTGTTCTTCTCGCCGCTGGCCGCCAGCGTGCCCGCGTATGCCACCGCGCCAGCCCTGCTGTTTGTAGCGGTGCTGATGAGCCAGGGCCTGGCCGAAATCGACTGGGATGACATTACGGTTGCAGCGCCGGTGGTGATCACTGCCCTGGCGATGCCCTTCACTTACTCCATCGCCAATGGCATCGCCTTCGGTTTCATCGCCTGGACCGCCATCAAGCTGCTTTCGGGCCGCTACCGTGAGCTGAACCCGGCACTGGTAATCCTGTCGATTCTGTTTGTGATCAAGCTGGGCTGGTTCAACGCATGACTTTTGACGCCGCAAGCTACACCGCTCAACTGCAAGACAAGGTCACGCGTTTGCGTGACCTGCTGGCACCCTTCGACGCGCCCGAACCGCAGGTCTTCGATTCGCCCTTGCAAAACTTCCGCCTGCGCGCGGAGTTCCGCCTGTGGCGCGAAGGCGGTGATCGCCATTACGCAATGTTTTCCCAGGACGACAAGCGCACGCCGATCCTGATCGAAGCATTTCCGATTGCCAGCCAGCGCATCAACCAGTTGATGCCGCAACTCAAGGCCGCCTGGCAAGCCAGCGCCGCCCTGAGCCACAAGCTGTTTCAGGTGGAGTTCCTCACCACCCTGGCAGGCGACGCGATGATCACCCTGTGCTATCACCGCCCGCTGGACGAGCATTGGCACACCGCCGCGAACAAGCTGGCGGCTGAGCTGAATGTGAGCATCATCGGCCGCTCCAAGGGCAAGCGCGATGTGATCGGCCAGGACTACGTAGTGGAGAAACTCGAGGTCGGTGGCCGCACCTTCAGCTACCGCCAGCCCGAAGGCGCCTTCACCCAGCCCAACGGTACGGTGAACCAGAAGATGCTCAACTGGGCATTTGAAGCCTTGGGCGACCGCCCGGACGATTTGCTCGAACTCTACTGCGGCAACGGCAACTTCACCCTGCCGCTGGCCACCCGCGTGCGTAACGTGCTGGCCACCGAGATCAGCAAGACCTCGGTGAACGCGGCCTTGAGCAACCTCGATGAAAACGCGATCGGTAACGTCAAGTTGGTGCGCCTCTCCGCCGAGGAACTCACCGAGGCGCTCAATGAAGTGCGCCCATTCCGCCGCTTGCACGGCATCGACCTGAAAAGCTATGAGTTTGGCAGCGTATTCGTCGACCCGCCCCGCGCCGGCATGGACCCGGACACCTGCGAACTGACCCGGCGTTTCGACAATATCCTGTACATCTCCTGCAACCCGGAGACGTTGGCCGCCAACATCGCGCAACTGCATGACACGCACCGGATTACCCAATGTGCGATGTTCGACCAGTTCCCGTGGACGCACCATATGGAATCGGGTGTGTTGCTGACCCGCCGATAAAACCGCGGGGCATCGACCCAATAATGTGGGAGAGGGCTTGCTGTGGCGAGCCCCCTCCCACAGGGGTTACTCATGTGTCTGGTGTTTCTGGTACGTCCTTGCGTGGCCGCCCGCCCTTCTTGCCATTGGCGCGGGCGGCGGCGGATTTGGCCGCGCTGCTTTTGCGACCATTGCGCGATGCCACCAGGCTGGTTGCCAGGTCCATCAGCGGCTGGCTTGTAGCGATCAGGCCGGTAATCGAAACGTCCAGGTCCTGAGCTTCACAGCTTATCGCTTTGCCACCGAACGTCACTTCCAGTTGCTGAAAGTCTTTCTCTGAAAACCCCTCGAACTCCGGCAGGCCAGCCACCGGCAACACCACGCGGCTGCCATCGCTGAAGCCGATGGAGAGGCAGTCGTTTTCATAACGCACATTGCTGGCGTTGGCGTACAGGCGCTTCAACCTGCGCCCTCGGGCGATTGCCTTGTCAACGTCGGCCTCAGTGAGAGGTACATAAGGTTTGACCTTAGCTTTTACGATCTTCATAAATTAATCCCCACGCAATCTGGCGCTCTTACCAGATTCAAAATAGTCCGTTGCTCGACAACGTCGTGCCGGGCGCTTGCGATGACGTAGACGCCCGGTCGAATGACCAACCCTGGAACCAACTCACCAGCGTCCCCATCCCAGGAATGATTCTCCAGACAAACCGTCTGCAGTTTTTCCCACCAAATCCTGCGTGCCCGCGCCAAGTAGTGCCGCTGCATGATCGCCTCGCGTATTTCCTTCAGTACCGACATGGGTGGCCGCCTCCGTTCAGGCTCTACGTCCCACAACTCAACATCCCCACCCAAAAAACTGAAGCGAAAGCGTGTATCCCATCCCTTGCCCCTGACATGCACATGGGGCGGGCAATGCTCATCCCTGATAAACACTGAAATCACGTAGCCTTTGTAAGCACCTACTCTCATCGTAACCCATCCGTTAGGTTATTTTCCGCCAGGTAACAATTTCCCTCTGCCACCCGACAACCGGCTCCTGATTCCCGAAGCTGTTTCACAGACTAGTAACCACAAAAAACCCGGCGAATGCCGGGTTGTAACCACTCATGCCGAGGGCCGGAAATACCCGGCCAACGCCCGCAAGTCCTGCTCGCTCAGCAACCCCGCGTAATACTTCAACTGAATGCGCGCCAGCAGGTACGCGTGGCGTGCATTGGCCAGGTCACGGCGGGCGGTGAACAGTTGTTGTTCGGCGTCGAGTACATCAAGGTTGACCCGCTCGCCGCCACTGACGCTTTTCTTCGTGGCGCTCACCAGCGCCGTGGCGGAACTCACTGCCATTTCATAGGCCCGCACCTTGGCCGCGCCGCTGGTGTTGAGGTTGAATTGCTTGCGCAACTCCACCAAGGTTGCGGCGGTTTGCGCGTCCAGCTCGTATTGAGCCTGGGACAATTGGTTGGCCGCCTGACGGGTAGAGGCTGAGACCGAGCCACCGGCAAACAGCGGCAGGCTGATCTGAATGCCGACGCTGTTGGTGTCGTACTTCTGGTTGTAACTGCTTTCTGAGTCGGAACTGGTCTTGCGACTGGTCGCGTACAGGCTGACCTTGGGCAAATGCCCGGCGCGCTTGCGCTCCACTTCATAAGAGGCCACGTCGAGCGCGTGGTGCTGGGACTTGAGTTCGGGGTTGTTGGCCATGGCCAGTTCACGCCAGGTTTCGAAACGGTTGGGCTCAAGCGGCGCGATCTCGAATGAGCTGGCCAGGGGCGCCAGCTCTTCGATGTGCAGCGGCTGGCCGACAATGGCTTCCAACTCACGTAAAGCGCCGTCCTGGGCATCCACGGCTTCGATCTCTTCGGCCTGGGCCAGGCTCAGGCGCGCCTGGGTTTCAAGCACATCGGTACGCGTGCCCTCACCGCCTTTGAGCAGGCGGTCATTGAGTTGCAGGCGCTCGGCAAACGTACGCTTCTGGGCACGGCTCAACTCGATGCGCTCTTGTGCCAGCAATGCCTGGCTGTAGGCGCTTAGTACCCGCACGGCCAGCTCCTGGCTCTTGCCGCGAAAGCGCTCGTCGGCCATCAACGCCTGGGCAGTACCTTGGCGAAAACGCGCATAGGCTTCGTAATCGAGCAGCGGTTGCTGCAAGGTCAGGGCCGAGGCGTAGCTGCGGTAATTGCGGTCGCTGGTGGCATTACCCACCGCCGTACTCTGGGTGACTTCGGACTCATTGCGCGAGTTGTTGTAGCTCCATGAAAGGTTCGGCAGCAACGCGGCTCGACCAATCACGCGGTTTTCTTCACCGGCCTCACGCTCCTGGATCGCCGCCTGAAAGGTCGGGTCGTTGCGTAGCGCCAACTCATACACATCCAACAGACCCAGGGCGTTTGCCGCTGGCGTGCAACTTAAACAGAGGGTGAACAACAACGCCTTCATTCTTCCACCAGGGCCATATGGGTACGGTCCAGCAAGGGTTTGAACAGGTAGTTGAGCATCGAGCGCTCGCCGGTCTTGACGAAGGTCTCCACCGGCATCCCCGGACGGATCTGCACGCCGTCCAGTTGCTGCATACCCGCTGCGCTGACCTGGGCCCGTAGCGTGTAATACGGCTCATCGGTGCGCTCATCGACCTGGCGGTCGGCCGAGACCAACGTGACCTCGCCCGCCACCCGTGGCGTGGTGGATTGGTTGAATGCCGAAAACATCAACTCAACCGGCAAGCCCGGGTGCACCTTGTCGATCATCTGTACCGGCACCCGCGCCTCCACCCACAACGGCTCGCCCTGGGGCACGATGTCCATCAGGGCCTCACCGGGCTTGATCACGCCGCCCTCGGTGTACACCTGCAACCCCACCACCACGCCGGATGCCGGTGCACGCACCAGGCTGTTGGCCAGTTCGAACTCGGCGGAGGCCAGGCGATTGCGCAAGTCCTCGCTGCGGGTGCGAGTCTCGGCCAACTGGGTGCGCAGGTCTTTCTGGAAGTCTTCGCCCAACTGGCGGATGCGCAAACGCAACTCCAACACCTGGCGCTGCAACTGGCCGATACGCCCGAAATCCTCGGCGATGGCGCCGTCGATCTGCGCATACAGCCGCTCGCTGTCGAGCAGGCGATTGCGAGGGATGTAGCCGTCGCGTGCCAGTTCGCGCAGGCCCTGAAGCTGTTCACTCAACGCCGCCCGCTGTTGCACTTTGCTCGCTTGGGAGGCCCGCGTGCCGCGCAACTGCGCCTCAAAGCCGGCGATGGTTTCGCGCAGGCCCGCCTGTTCGGTGGCCAGGGCCTGGGCACGGCTCTGGAATAACTGGCGTTGCAGGGTCAGGGTGTTTGCGACGTCGGGATCGGCCAGCAACTCGGGGCCAAATGCAATGGCCGGCAAGCCTTCGCTCTCGGCACTCAAGCGCGCTTCGCTGGCCAGCGACGCCAGGTATTGGCTGCGCAGTGACTGCATCTGCCCGCGTAACGGTGTTTCTTTCAGGCGCAACAACACCTGGCCTGCGCGTACCCGGTCACCGTCACGCACTTCAATACGCTCGACGATCCCGCCCGCCGGGTGTTGCACCGTCTTGCGATGCCCCGACACCATGACCTTGCCCGGCACCGCCACGCCCTTGTCCAACGGTGCCAGCGCCGCCCAGCCAAGAAAGCCGGCAAAGCCTCCAAGCACCAGCCACCACCCCAGGCGCGAATATTTTTTGTCATCCAGCGCCAACACGTTGTGTGGCTGGTCGCTGATCAACGCAGGTTTGCTCTGGTTCATGCGGGTTTTCCTTCACCGAAGCGGTAGCTCATGCTCATGCTCGACACCGGCTTGCTGGCCACAGGTTTTTGCCGCGCCTCCAACACCCGCGCCGTCGGGCCGAACGCCTGCATCTGGCCGTCCTTGAGGATCAGCAACTGGTCGGTCAGGCTCAGCACATTGGGTTTGTGGGTGATCAGGATCAGGGTGCGGCGCTGTTGCTTGAGCTGGGCGATGGCTTGCAGCAGCGCCTGCTCGCCCACTTCGTCGAGGTTGGCATTGGGCTCATCCAGCACAATCAGCGCCGGCAGGCCGTACAGCGCACGCGCCAGGGCCACCCGTTGTTTTTGCCCGCCGGACAAGCCTGCGCCGCCCTCGCCCAGTTGCGTGTCGTAGCCTTGCGGCAGTTGCAGGATCAGCTCGTGCACGCCGGCCATTTGCGCCGCAGCGAGGACTTTGTCGGCCTCCACCGTTTCAAAACGCGCGATGTTTTGCGCAATGCTGCCCGCGAACAGCTGGATGTCCTGGGGCAAGTAACCGATATGCGGGCCCAGTTGCTGTTTGTCCCACACGGCCAGGTCGGCGCCATCCAGGCGCACCTTGCCGGCCAGCGGTGCCCAGGCCCCCACCAGCACCCGCGCCAGGGTGGACTTGCCGCAGCCCGAGGGGCCGATCACACCGAGCACGTCACCCGCCGGCAGGCTGAAGCCCAGGTTGGCCAGCGCGGGCCGGCGGCTGCCGGGGGCGCAGGCGCTGATCTGCTCCAGGCTTACCTGGCCCTTGGGCACTGGCAGGCTCATGCGTGCCGGTCGCGCCGGGTTATCCTGCAGCAACAACGACAAACGCTCATAGGCCAGGCGCGCCGAACCCCACTGCCTCCACACGCCGATCAACTGGTCGATGGGGCTGAGCACGCGCCCCATCAGGATCGACCCGGCAATCATCATCCCCGGCGTAATGTCGCCGTTGACCGCCAACCAGGCGCCCAAACCCAGCACCAGCGATTGCAGGGCCAGGCGTACGCCCTTGGACCAGGCTGTGACCACCGCAGTCTTTTCACTGGCCAGGTTCTGCTGCACCAGAAACGCCTGGTGCTGGCTGAACCAGCGCCCGCGCAGTGTGGCGAGCATACCCATGGCCTCGATGGTGTCGGCATTGCGCAGGTTGGCCGTGGCCTGCTGACTGGCACTGATCGACAGTTGGCTGGCCAGGGCCATCGGCGCCTGGCTGACATGGTGGTTGGCCCACGCCAGCGCGATCAGCAGCAGCGCACCACCCAGCGCCAGCAGGCCCAGCCAAGGGTGGAACAGGAAGATCACCAGCAGGTACACCGGAAACCACGGCGCATCGAAAAAGGCGAACAGCGCCTGGCCGGTGGCGAACTGGCGCAAGGTGGTCAGGTCGTGCAGGGCCTGGCCCGCGGCCTGGGTGCCGCCCTTGAGTTGCGCTTCATAAGCGGCGTCGAACACCCGCTGGTTCAAACGCATGTCCATCTGCGTGCCGAGGCGAATCACCACTTGGCTGCGCACCCACTCCAACGCCCCCATCAAGGCGAACAGGCCGAGGATCATCAGCGTCAGCATCAGCAGGGTCATCTGGTTGCCGGAAGCCAATACCCGGTCGTACACCTGCAGCATGTACAGCGCCGGGGCCAGCATCAGCAGGTTGATCACCGCCGAGAACAGGCCGATGTTGAAGAAGGCGCTTTTATAGGCCGTGAGTGCAGCCAGCATCTCATTCGCGCGCTTGGCACCGGGCCGAGTCATGGAGGTTGTCCCATTGAAGAGTCAAGCAAGGGCTCGCCCGGTGCGTTGACAGCACCTGCGGCGCACCCACAGAATTTGCCCCCGCCGCCGCACTGGCCTTCGAAAACTCGGGCGGCGACGGGGTTTCAACCAAGCCGGTGAAGGCGTGAGCTTTCATCGGCTTTTTTGCATCAGGCGGCCAGGGCGAAGTCTTGCGGCGCATCCTGAATCCCGACCAGGCCCACATCGGCAGCGGCGAACGCAGCCGAATCCTGATGCGCCACACCGGCGGCGGCCAGTTGGTCGAAGGTGGAGTTGACCGACAGGCTTGGGTCGATGCCCTTGAGCAAGGTGTCGATTGCCGAGGCCAGCGCCGAACTGTCACCGCTCATCAGGCCGTACACGATTTTGTGCACCTGGCCGTCACGGCCTTCGGATTGCAGACTCGACAGGCCCAGGTTGGTGAAGCTGACTTCCTGGTTGGCGATGCTGTAGCCACCGCTGGTTGCGCCACCGGCGAGGGTATCGCCCAGGGTCAGGCCATCGAGCGAGCCCCACAGGGTGTGGGTCGGCGGATTGAACAAGGTGTAATGCAGGCTGCCTTCGGCAACCACTGCCGCATCACTGACGCTGCTCGAAACGCCATATTGGGTGCCGTCGAACGGCCCAGGATTGAAACCACCGGTGTTCGCACCCTCTTTGACCGAACCTTCACGGTGGTTGAGATCACCGAAGTAGGCCGACCAATCGCTCAGGTACTGGGCGACGGTGCTAGCGGCGTAGGTCGTGCTGTATGAAATAGAAATGCTCATGCAAAACTCCAAGTCATTGGGTGGTCACTCCGCAGCAAGCAATTGCCTGCTGTGGTTTTGCCCGTTACTGGGCAAAAGCGGTCAGAACTGATATTCAACGGTGCCCTGCAACGTACGCCCACGGCCCAGGGTGAAGGCCAGCACATCGCCCAACGGCACCAGGTAGGCGCGATCGGTGACGTTTTCCATGGCCAGGCGCAGGGTCAGTTGATCGGTGGCGCGGTAACTGCCGTAAAGGTCATAGACGGTGTAGGGCTTCCAGTCGGCGGGGTAGACGCCGGTTTGCGCGGTGGTCACCCCGGCGGCGCCTTTGACGTAGTAGCCCGCGCTGTAGCGAGCGCGCACGCCCACATCCAGCTTGCGCTCAAGGAACCGTGCGCCCAGGGTGGCGGTGCCACGGTCCATGGGCATGTGTTCGGAAGAGCCCAGGATCGCGCTGCAACCCACGCCGGCATTGGCCGCATCGTCCGGTACCATCGCATCCACCGGCGCCCGGTTGCCGGGCCGCTTCTGGGTTTTGGTCACGCCGCCGAGCCAGGCGGTTTTGCTGCAAAACTTGTTGCTGCCGAGCATCCGCGTGTAGTTGAACTGGCCGTAGGCAAAGCCGGCGTCGTAATCGAGCTGGTACTCAAGGCCACGAAAACGCGTGGTTTCCAGGTTGTTGACGTAGGCCGCACTGCCGATATTGACGTTGCCATAACCGGGTGGCTGCACGCCCAGGGCCATATAGGAAAAGTCATCGACCCGGGTGTTGAAGTACGACACTTTCATGCCCGCGCGATCATCGGCGAACAGCAGGTCTTGCTTGAGCACATTGAACCCGACTTCCCACGCAGTGGATCGCTCCGGCTTGAGGTAGGGGTTGGGGAGAATCGACTCCGAACCACCGCCATGGGGCCGACCGCTGACCAGGGCTTCGGTCACCGCCGGCGGACGCCAGCCCTTGCCGTAGGTGGCGAAGAGCTGCAACCAATCGACGCCGGGCTTGATCGACAGCCCGAAGGTCGGGGAGAAGCGGCCCTCCTCGCGATCCACGTCGTAATTGACCGGCACCCCAATCTGGCGGGTGGTGCCGAGGATGAACGTGCGGGTGTTCAAGCCGGTTTCGCCGCGCAGCCGATAGCGGTCATAACGCAAGCCGGCGTTGAGGTTCAGCCAACCGTCGTAGTCCAGATCCAGGCGCCCGAACACGCTGCCCATCGCGCGGTCGCCTTTGGGCGTGATGCTTTCCGCCGCCGACGCCGTCAGCGCCGAGCCGGCTTCTACGGCCTGGTTGGAATCGGGCCGAACCTTATCGTAGAAAAACTCCAGCCCGTAGTTGGCCTTGAGTGCGGCCAGCTCGGTCAGGGCAAAGGTCGAGGTGTTCTGCGCCTGCACGCCATAGGTATTGGTTTGATAGGTAACGTCGTAACCCTTGCTGATCCCCCTGGCCAGCGTGGATTGGTCATTGCGCGTATCCACATGGTAAAGCTTGGCCTTGAAGTCGATCAGCGGGTTGTCCGGTGCGTAGCTGTAATCCAGCGCGAAGTTCTGCGCCTTGACGTTGCTGCTGCCGAGCTTTTCCCACAACTGGGACTTTTCGGCGGTCATCATGTTGACGTCGTCGTAGTCGACCTCGGTAACCAGGTAGCTCAGTTGCAGACGCTGATCAACTGGCAGGTTGAGCCCCAGCTTGAGCAGGCGCGAGCGCATCACCGAGCCTGAATAGGCGACCGTGCTGTGCTTGATGCGCGCTTCACTGGCCGGCATGTACGCCGCACCGGTACGCAGCTCGCCGATGCTGCCCTTGGTGCCGGGGTTGTAATCGCCCAGGTGACGCTCACTGGCGGCCACCAGCATGTCCCACACGTCGGTCCCCACGGCAAACGCCGAACTGCCGATAAAGTGCGTGCCGTTGCTGCGCCCGCCCAACCCGGTGGTGAGGCGAATGCGCCCGCCGATTTGCTTGCCGTCCTTGAGCAGGTCGGCGGCCTCCACGGTACGGAAATTGGCCACCCCGCCAATCACGCCCGCCCCGCCTTGGGTTGAGGTCGCGCCCTTTTCGATCACCACTTCGGACAACAACTCTGGGTCGACATACAACGTGCCATTGCGTTGCTGGTGGCCGCTCTGCTGGTAATTCTGGCGCATGCCATCGACCGACATATTGACCCGGCCATAGTCCTGGATACCGCGGATATTCACGGACAGGCCAGGGTCTTGCTGGCTGACGGCGGAATAGACGCCAGGCGCCTCTTCGAGCATCTCGGCAGCATGGCGTGGCGGGTTGCGGTCCAGTTGCTCGCGATCGACCACGCTGACCGAACGTGGTGTTGAATACACCCAGTCCTGCTTGTGCAGGCCGGTGATGGTGGTGGTGCCCAAGGCCAGCGCTCCGGCCTGTTGCTCGACGCGGGTCAAGGTGACCTGGCGCTCGCCGGTGAAACGATATTCAACCGGTGCGGCACCCAGCAGGCGGCCAAGACCTTCCTGCACGTCGAAGCTGCCCTTGAGCGCGGAGCTGCTCAACCCTTGCAGGCGCTGGCTGTCGAACAGCACTTGCAGGCCCGCCTGATCGGCGAACGCCAGTACTGCACTGCCCAGGGATTGCGCAGGAATGTCGAACCTCAACACAGCAGATTGGGCTGCGCCAGCCGCAGGCTGCACGGCATGCACCGGCGCGGCGACGGCAAACAATCCCAAGTGAATGGCCAGGGCCAACCGGCTGCCGGTGATACGCCCCTTGGTGAGTGCTGACATGTGTGGTTATCCCTGCGCTAAGCGTTTTTTGTTTATGCGAATGCTTCTCACCTAGCAAGACGCGCGAGACGCGAGAAGTCAGTAAGGCTTTTTAGAAATTTTTAATGAGGGTTTGTCCCGTCCTGAATAAGGTTTACGCCTTCTGGCCTATATTCAGGAGGAGTC
>NZ_SPKO01000007.1:0-365 GCF_023127795.1 Pseudomonas sp. W2Jun17
AAACTACCTCTACCAACGCCAATACGACTACGACAAAAGCGGCACCCTCACCTGCCTGCTCGATACCCGCAAAGGCCAGCACGACTATCGCTACGACCCGCTTAACCGGCTAACCCGCGCCGATCATTCCCAAGACGTCCAGGAACGCTTCGCCCACGACCCGGCGGGCAACCTGCTGATGCAAGACCGTCCCGGCCCGGACATCGTTGCCGGCAACCGCCTGATGATCCAGGGCGACCGCCATTACGACTACGACGCCTTCGGCAACCTCATCCGCGAACGACGCGGCAAGGGCCATCAACTCGTCACGGAATACCGCTACGACTGCCAACATCGGTTAATCACCATCACAAAACCGAACGGCG
>NZ_SPKO01000007.1:375-131584 GCF_023127795.1 Pseudomonas sp. W2Jun17
GCGACGTGTCAGCAAAACCGTGGATGGCAAGACCACCGAGTTTTTCTGGCAAGGCGACAAGCTGATTGCCGAACACCATGCAAACTGTCATCGCAGCTACATCTACGAGCCGGACAGCTTCTGCCCGTTGGCACTGCTGGAAGGCTATGGCCCAAAGGGCACCACGCCCTACCACTACCAACTCGACCACCTCGGCACACCGCAAGAACTGACCGACACCGAAGGCGAAATCGTCTGGTCCGCCCACTACCGCGCCTACGGCCAGATCGCCCGGCTCGACGTAGGCAAAATCGACAATCCGCTGCGTTTCCAGGGGCAGTATTTTGACCAGGAAAGCGGGCTGCACTACAACCGCCATCGTTACTACAATCCGGATATTGGTCGTTACCTGACACCGGATCCGGTGAAGTTGGCGGGTGGGATCAACTCCTATCAGTACGCGCCCAATCCTACGGGGTGGGTGGATCCGCTAGGACTAAACACGGAGTGTCCTGGAAACCGAAAACGTAATTGCAATCAACTAACAGGACCCGAAGAACCTGCTTATTCCCGTTCAGGCGCATTTAGGCAAGCTAAGTTAGATGCAAAAATCCCTATGAGCCAGCATCCAGACACCGTATTTGATCAGGAAAAGGGAGGCTACGGGCAGTTCAGGCATGTCAGAATGAAAGACATGAGGGGCAGAGAAATACTAAATAATGATGGAAAGCCAATCCTTACGAGAGAGTATGAGTTCACACGCGCAAACAGTCAGAAAATTGTTATCCAAGAGCACAGCGCAGGACATAAATTTGGAGCGCCCGGAGGCCTCGGCGATCAAGGAGCTCATTTCAATTTGCGTCCAATTGGAGACACCCGTCACGGGAAGCTGAAGGGTGCAAAAGACCACTATAATTTTTCGAGGTGAAAAATGAAATTCTGGAATGAATTCGATAGAAGTGTTTTTTTCAATAGAGTTTTCTCCATACAGGTCCCGATTGGAGAGATAGTGTTGTTTTCTATCGATATAGACAACAACAGATCTCATATAACCCTTGCATTTGATATACCTGAGATTCCAGACAAACCACCAGAAAAATGGTCATTAGAAGGCTTCAACACGTGCCGAATTGGTCTTAGCTGTGGCGGGTTGAGTGATGTCGTTATAAAAAATATTCCCACTCTCAATAGATTGCAAATGACTGTACAAAAGCACGAAAATTTTTTTGTCGTTAGGGCTGAGTCGGCAGACTCGTTGATCGAATTTAGAACAAAACACCCATCCTTGTGCGGACCCTCTGTTTACATTAAAGATCCTGACTCCGCCTGCTATTAAACGAGCATTACAAAAGCGAGACTATGACCCCCATAGCCAGCCTTGATTCGCTACTCCGCCCGCCCACATCTAAACTCCATCCAAGTTGTTCCAACGGACAGAGGACTCACGATCATGGGCAAACGTCACCCCAATCTCCCCGCCTGGCAATGGCGTCATTATCCACAAAACCATCAGCACCCGACCAACCTGGCGTTGCACCTGATTGCCGTGCCGCTGTTTATCGTCGGTTTCCTGCTGATCGTTTCAGGGGTGTTCAGCCTGAGCCTGGCCAGCTTGACTATCGGTGTGGTCGGCATCGTGGCGGGCCTGGCGTTGCAGCGTCACGGCCACAGCCTGGAAGCCCAGGCCAGTGAGCCGTTCAGCGACCGTAAAGATGCGGTGCAACGCCTTGTTGTCGAGCAGTTCGTGACCTTCCCGCGCTTTGTGTTGAGCGGTGGCTGGTGGCGTGCCTGGCGGCAACGTCACCACCACTGAAGGGGCTTAGGCGAACACCACCACGGTCTGGCGGCTGAGGGCGATCAACTCGCCGGTCGGGCTCCACAGCGCAGCGGCCGCATGGCCGTAGCCGTCGCGGGCATGTTCGATGTTGACGTGGTATTGGCACCAATCGAGGGTGGTCAGGTCTTGCAGCGGCTGGATGAACTCGATGGTCCAGGTCAGGGTGCTGCCTGGCGCAGGCTTTTTCAGGTGTGGCAGCAGGGCCGGCGGCCAGGCGTCGACCAGGGCGAGGATATGCGCCTCGGTCAGTGGCTCTTCTTTCACATCCCCGCGCAACCGTACCCAACCGCCCATGTCGCGGGATTTGTTACCGGTGAACGGCAGGCCGCCGACACTCCAGCGCATCGCCAGATGGCGCATGAATTCAGGGGTGACGCCCTTGATGTAGGGCAACTCCTGACATTCATCCCAATGTTTGAATACCGGCGGAGCTTCGCTCGCCACGTCAATTTCCGATGCTCGAGACGCGCCAAAACTGGCCTGGACCAGGGTCGCCACTTCGCCGTTCTGCAACACGCGGCCGAGCAACTGGCTGACGGCCTTGCCTTCGCGCAACACTTCGACTTGATAACTGGCGGGCACATCCGGCGCGACCGGGCCGACAAAGGTGATGGCCAGGGAGCGCAAGGGGCGATCCGCCGGCACCTGCGCGCGCAGGGCCTCATATTGCAGGGCGGCGACCAGGCCGCCAAAGGTGGCACGGCCTGAGCCCATTCGGCAGGAATGGTGACGTCCAACGGGTTGCTTCGGGCAGCGTCGAGCAAATCACTAAAGCGCATGGCGACCTCACATCAAGAAAATCGATGGGGAATCTTAACCATCGAGACGGACCGGCACACCGCCCATTCCGGCCAAAAGCCGGACCGCGTTAAAAACAATCGGCGCTGAGTTTGTCCAGCACACGGTCAGCCTGCCCTTGAGCCTTGAGCATGGTGCGCTGCCAGATGGCAACGCAGGGTTGCAGATCCGCCTGCTGCCCGGCCTGGGCCAGCCACTGCCAGCAGTCATGCCAGTCGCCCAGGGCGCTTTGGGCTTTCTTCAATCGCGACATGGCGTTGGGGGATAGCTTGTCCAGTTCGGGGTAAGCCTCGGCGGCGTAACGCACGCGCTTGATCAGCAACCGCAGGCGGTGGCGATCATGCTCGGGATCCTTCAGGGCTTCATCGAGTTTCTGCCATTGCTTGGCCAGGCGTTTCTCGATGCGCGGGCGCAGGCCTTTGAGCAGTTTCTGGTGCTGGGAGGCGCGAATAAAGCGTGGGAATGCATCCAGAATCAGTAACAGGTGCGCCAGTTCCGGGCTTTGCGCCACATGGCGATAGGCCTCGGGTTGCAGGCGCAGGCGCCGATCAGCCGCCTCGTGATAACCGTGCTGATGCAGATACGCCGCCAGGACCTCGCGGTCACGCAGCGGCGTCGTCAATTGGCCAACCGTACTGGCGGCCAATTCAAGCTGTTCCACACCGGGCAGGCCGCGCAAAGGCCGCAACAAGCTGCGCAAGCGCCGCACGGTGGTGCGCAAATCATGCAGGGCTTCATCGTCAGTGACGGCGGCGAGGCGAGCCTGGCAGCTCAGTAACCCTACTTCCAGGCCTATGACCTGGGCGACTAACTGATTGACCAACGCTGACATCCTGCCCTCACTTTCCAATGAATAATCCTACTCGCCGCTACAGGTCAACGCCCGGCGCGAGACTCACGAATATAGAACCGCGCCTTCTGGGCTTTGTTGGAGCACCCTTCAAACGCTTCAAACTGCTGCTGGGTCTTGGCGCCAGTCAATAGCGACAGAGCCTTGGAGTAGCTCACGGTGCCAGCAAAACCTTCAGCCTTGGCCAGATCGAGTTCTTTCCAGGCGGCATCCAATTGGGAACCGCAGCTGTCGCGGTAGGCCGTCTTGCCGGCACAGCCGGCCAAGGCCAGCACGATCACAGGCACACACATCCAGGCTTTCATTGATGACACCTCAAAATAAGCAAAATCATTCGTAGCCTGTAGACGTTGCCCACAGGGAAAAGTGCCTTGTCCCTAGCCTGAAATCGGTCGTACCTATTGCCAGAGCATACCCGAGCGCAAAGGTTATCCTCTAAAAATAACCGAAGATTGAAGCCGCCCCCCGGATGGGTGCATTGTGGGCACCTGTTTTGCGAAGGACTGGGACATGAAAAAACGTGTTGCCTTAGTGCTGGGCTCCGGGGGAGCCAGGGGCTACGCCCATATCGGGGTGATCGAAGAAATCGAACGACGCGGCTATGACATCGCCTGTATCGCCGGCTGTTCGATGGGCGCGGTGGTCGGCGGCATCTATGCCGCAGGCAAGCTGGACGAATATCGAAACTGGATCGAAAGCCTGGACTACCTCGACGTATTGCGCCTGGTAGATGTGAGCTTTCGCCTAGGTGCGATTCGTGGCGAAAAAGTTTTCGGGCAGATTCGCAAAATCGTCGGCGAGATCAATATCGAAGAGCTGCGCATCCCCTACACCGCTGTGGCCACCGACCTTACCAACCAACAGGAAATCTGGTTTCAGGAAGGCTGCCTGCACCAGGCCATGCGCGCATCGGCGGCGATCCCAAGCCTGTTCACCCCGGTGATGCAAGGCAACCGGATGCTGGTGGACGGCGGGCTGCTCAACCCGCTACCCATTGTGCCGGTGGTGTCGAGCCACTGTGACTTGATCATCGCGGTCAACCTCAACGCCACCAACCAGAAGCACTATCAGTTGCCGGTGATCCAGCGCCCGCCGGCGTTCAAAAGCCGCTTCAACAGCCTGGCCAAGTCACTCGGATCGCACCTGCCATTTCGCCGCAAACAGGCCGAGCAGTTGATGAAGCTCGAACAGGAAGCCTTGCAGGCCCAGGCAGCAGAGATCAACCCGTGGCTGGAGTCGGCTGAACCCGAATCCCAGCAACCCGCTGCCGCGCCGGAAAAAGCCGGCGCACCGAAGTCGGCGACCGGCTCGTTCATCATCGATAACGTCGGGCCTGCGTCGCTACTGGACCTGATCAACCAGAGTTTCGAGGTGATGCAAACCTCATTGGCGCAGTACAAGATCGCAGGCTACCCGCCAGATGTGCTGATCAACGTGCCGAAGCGAGTGTGCCGGTTCTTCGAGTTCTACAAGGCGCCGGAGCTGATCGCCTTGGGGCGGGAGATCGCCAGTGATACGTTGGATCGGTATGAGAGTGAGCAGAGTTGAGCGCGTGGGTGTTGCTGATGGCCTCATCGCGGGCAAGCCCCACATTTTAATCTGTGAATACACTCAAAATGTGGGAGGGGGCTTGCTCCCTCCCACAAAAACTCAAGCATTCAGCAACCGATACCCCACCCCTGCCTCGGTCACGATAAACCGTGGCTGCGTCGGGTCATCCGCGAGTTTCTGGCGCAGGTGCCCCACCACGATACGCAGGTAATGGCTGTCTTCGGTGTGAGTCGGGCCCCAGATGTCCTTGAGCAATTGCTGCTGGGTAATCACCCGCCCCGGATGCCGGGCCAGTTGCGCCAGCACTGCATACTCCTTGCGGGTCAACGCCACTTCGGCACCGTCCAGCAGCACGCGGCGATAAGCCAGGTCCACCGTCAGCGGGCCGAAATTCAAGGCGGCTTCCTGGGCCTCTCCCGCCGGTGCCTGACGCAACAACGCACGCACCCGAGCGAGGAACTCCTGGATGCCGAAGGGCTTGGTCACGTAGTCATTGGCGCCACCGTCAAGAGCCTCGACTTTCTGGCCTTCACTGGCCCGCACCGACAGCACCAGCACCGGTACCGTCGACCACTCGCGAAACTCGCGCAGCACCTGCTGGCCGTCCATGTCGGGCAGCCCCAGGTCGAGCACCAGCAGGTCCGGTTTGTTCAGGGCCGCTTGCGCCAGGCCTTCGTTGCCGGTGCCGGCCTCGATCACCTTATAGCCCTGGGAGGCCAGGCTGATGCGCAGGAATTTGCGGATCTGCGGTTCGTCATCTATGACGAGAATCGTCGCGGTCTGGCTCATGGTGTCTCATCAAAATCCGTTAAAAAATCACCCCATTCAGGAGCCATTCAAAGGTCAGTGTCCAAGCCAGGTTGAGATTGTAGCGGCAGAAACAACGTGATGCAGGTACCCCGCCCATCAATGCCATCGGCCACGCTGATATGCCCGCCGTGCGCACCCACCATGCCCTGGCAGATCGCCAAACCGAGGCCAGTGCCCTGTCCGCCCCGATCACCGCGGGCAGCGGTATAGAACATGTCGAAAATCTTCGCACGCTCCTCCTCGGGAATCCCCGGCCCTTCATCCGCCACGGCAAAAAACAACTGCTCATCCTGCACGCCAGCGCGCAACTGCAAGCGACCCTGGGGCGGCGAAAACCGGGCGGCGTTTTCCAGCACATTGACCAATGCCTGTTCGATCAAC
Organism: Pseudomonas sp. W2Jun17; assembly: GCF_023127795.1. Lineage (NCBI taxonomy): Bacteria > Pseudomonadati > Pseudomonadota > Gammaproteobacteria > Pseudomonadales > Pseudomonadaceae > Pseudomonas > Pseudomonas sp. W2Jun17. Next base: position 6,582 of record NZ_SPKO01000007.1, read on the forward strand.
GCCGCATGCACATACAACAAGGGCAGTTCCGACGGCACCTCGGTGCTCACTTGCAATGGCGCCAGCACCGCGCGCAAACGCCCGAGGGCACTGCCGACGATATCACCGGGCGACACCCAGTCGCGCGCCAGTTTCAGCGCGCCGTGGCCCAGCCGCGTCATGTCCAGCAGGTTCTGGATATAGCGGTCCAGGCGCTCGGCCTCATCACGGGTGCCTTCAAGCAATTCGCGACGATCCTCCATGGGAATGGCTTCGCCGAGGGCCAGCAGGCTATCGATACTGCCGCGCATGGAGGTCAACGGCGTGCGCAAATCGTGGGACACCGACGCCAGCAAGGCGCTGCGCAGTTGTTCGGTTTCGCCGTGCAGACGCGCCGACTCCAACTCTTGCCCCAACTGCGCCCGCGCCAGCGCCTGGGCCAGTGGCTGGCTCAAGGCAGTGAGCAAACGTCGGCGTTGCCCGCTCAACTCCAGGCCCGGTTTGGCGCTGACACCGAGCAAGCCCAGCGGCCCCTCTTCACCCGACAACGGCCACCACCACCAACGTCCGAACGGCAAGGTGCCGGTGCCCATACCGGCAGGCTGATCATGCTGCCAGGCCCAATCGGCGGCAGCGCGTTCGGCTTCGGTGAGGGTCAGCGGGCCACCGGTCTCGACCGTCCAGCCGCCCTGACCATCGCGATTGACCAGACACAAGTCGAGGTCGCGCCAGCCTTGCAGATGATGGGCGGCAGCACTGACCACGGCTTGGCGATCGGTGGCCGCCGTGAGCTTGCGCGACAGGTCGAGCAGCTCGCTGGTTTCTTCCTGGGTATCGCGCAACGCCTGCAGCTGGCGGCGCTGGCGCGCGGCGAGGTTGCCGGTCAGGGCTGCCATCAGCAGGAAGAACAGCAGGGTCAGCACATCCTCTTCGCGCTGAATGGCGAAGGAAAAGTTCGGCGGGATAAACAGAAAATCGTAGGTCATGAACGACAGCGCCGCGCACACCAGCGACGGCCCCAGGCTGCTGCGCACCGCCACCAGCAATACGGCAGCGAGAAACACCAGCGAGATATTCGGCAGCGGCAACACACTGGACACCGCCCAAGCCACGGCCGCAGCAACCACCGTGGCAACCACCGCCAAAGCGTAATCGAACCACACCAACCCGCGCACATCCGGCAAGCGTGGCGGCGCCGGTATGTCATCGCTGTCGAGGACATTGATTTCCAGGCCACGGGCATTGCGCAACAGCCGCGCCGCCAAGCCACCACCGAACAAGCGCCGGCGCCAGCGCATCCGCGACTGCCCCACCAGCAACAAGCTGGCACGGCGTTCGGCGGCGTGCTGGATCAGGGTCTTGGCGACCTCCCCGGCCCGCAGTAACACCACTTCGCCGCCCAACCGCTCCGCCAGTTGCTGGGCGTTCTGCAGACGCAGGCGCGATTGCTCATCCCGCGCTCGGCCGTTGTCGACGTGCACCAGGCTCCAAGGCAAATGCCGACGCTGGGCCACGCGACTGGCATGACGCACCAGGCGTTCGGCTTGCGCATCGCCATCCACGCCCACCAGCAAACGCCCACGTACCGCCGGCGCGGCCTGTCCGAGTTGGCGATAGCCCTGGGCCAGATCATCGTCGACGTGGGCGGCGGCGGTTTGCATCGCCAGTTCGCGCAGGGCCATGAGGTTGGTCTGGGTGAAAAACGCATCGATAGCCGCACGCGCCTGTTCGGGCACATACACCTTGCCGTCACGCAGGCGTTCGAGCAGTTCGCGGGATGGCAGGTCGATCAGCAACAGTTCGTCGGCCTCTTGCAGCACCCAGTCCGGCAGGGTTTCGCGCACTTGCACGCCGGTGATGCCACGCACCTGATCATTGAGGCTTTCCAGGTGCTGGACGTTGACCGTGGTGAACACATTGATACCGGCCGCGAGCAATTCCTGAATATCTTGCCAGCGCTTTTCATGACGGCTGCCGGGGGCGTTGCTGTGGGCCAGTTCGTCTACCAGCACCAGCTTGGGCTTGGCGGCGAGCAGGCCGTCGAGGTCCATTTCTTCGAGCATCACGCCGCGGTATTCGCTGCGCAACAGCGGTTGTTGCGGCAGGCCGCTGAGCAAGGCTTCGGTCTCGGCGCGGCCGTGGGTTTCGACCACACCGGCAATCAGGCTTACGCCTTGGCGCAACTGGGTGTGGGCCGCCTGGAGCATGGCGTAGGTCTTGCCCACGCCGGGCGCGGCGCCGAGGAAGACCTTGAGCCGGCCACGGCCAGCCCGGGGCAGATCGGCTAACAGGGCATCGGCGCGGCCGGAGTCGCTCATACGGGTTCCTTCAGGCAGGTATTTTCAGGTCAATGAAGATCAACTGTGGGAGGGAGCAAGCCCCCTCCCACAGGGGTTCAGAGTTTTTCCAGGGCCATGTTGAGGGCCAGGACGTTTACCACCGGCGGCCCTACCAACGGGCTTTCGATGTGCTCATCCATCAACCGCTGCAAGGTCGCCACCGGCACATTGCGCGCTGCCGCCACTCGCGCCAGTTGATAGGCAATCGCCTGCGGTGGCAAGTGTGGATCAAGGCCGCTGCCGGAGGTCGTCAGCGAGGCCAGTGGCACCGGGCCCTGGCCAGGCACTGATTGTTTGCCGGCATCCTCGACTACGCGGGTCGCCAAGGCCGGATTGCTGGGGCCCAGGTTGCTGGCACTGCTGGACACCGTCGCAAAGGCTCCTGCTGACGGGCGTGGATGAAACCAGCGGTCGCCGGTAAAGTCCTGGGCGATCAGGCTGGAGCCGCGCACCTTGCCGCTGGCGTCGTGCACCAGGCTGCCATTGGCCTGATCGGGGAAGGCCACTTGCGCCACGCCCGTGACCACCAGCGGGTAGGCGACGCCGGTGATCAGGGTCATGAGTACCAGCAGACTCAGGGCGGGGCGGATGATGTTTGTCATAGTCAAATCCTCAATAAATCAGACAGGTCAAACCAGGTGCAGCGCCGTCAGCAGCATGTCGATGGCTTTGATACCCACGAACGGCACCAAGAGCCCGCCCAGGCCGTAAATCAGCAGGTTGCGCCGCAGCAAGGCCGCCGCACTCGCCGCTTGCACCCGTACACCGCGCAGCGCCAGGGGAATCAGCACCACGATAATCAAGGCGTTAAACACAATGGCCGAGAGGATCGCGCTCTGCGGGCTCTGCAAGTGCATGATGTTGAGCACGCCCAGTTGCGGGTAGATCGAGGCGAACAGCGCCGGCAGGATTGCGAAGTACTTGGCCACGTCGTTGGCGATGGAAAAGGTCGTCAACGCGCCACGGGTTACCAGCAATTCCTTGCCGATCTGCACCACGTCCAGCAGCTTGGTCGGGTCGCTGTCGAGGTCGACCATGTTGGCCGCTTCGCGCGCGGCCTGGGTGCCGTCGTTCATGGCCATGCCGACGTCAGCCTGGGCCAGCGCCGGGGCGTCGTTGGCGCCGTCGCCGCACATGGCAACCAGGCGGCCGTCGTTCTGCTCATGGCGAATACGCGCAAGTTTTTTCTCAGGCGTGGCCTCGGCCAGCACATCGTCCACACCCGCTTCAGCCGCAATCGCGGCGGCGGTCAGGGGGTTGTCGCCAGTGACCATCACGGTGCGAATCCCCAACTTGCGCAACTCGGCAAACCGCTCGCGGATGCCGGGCTTGACCACGTCCTTGAGATGGATCGCACCGAGCAATTTGCCATCGGCGCAGACCAGCAATGGGGTGCCGCCGCTTTGGGCGATCTTGTCGATTTCCCGCGACAGCGCAGGTAAAAGCTCGCTGCGTTGCTGGCCGATAAACGCCAGCAGCGAATCCACGGCGCCTTTGCGGAACACGCGGCCCTGATAGTCGACACCCGACAATCGGGTCTCGGCGCTGAAGGGTACGGCGGTCAATTCATCCAGGCTTGGCTCGGCCTGCGGGTGCAAGGCACGCAGGTATTCAACGATGGATTTGCCTTCCGCCGTGTCATCGGCCAGGGATGCCAGCAGCGCGCCTTCAGCCAATTCCCGACCACTGACGCCAGGCGCCGCGACCACGGCCGAGCAACGACGGTTACCAAAAGTAATGGTGCCGGTCTTGTCCAGCAGCAACACATGCACGTCCCCCGCCGCTTCCACGGCGCGACCGGACTTGGCGATCACATTGAGACGCACCAGGCGATCCATGCCGGCAATCCCGATGGCGGACAACAAGCCGCCAATGGTGGTGGGAATCAGCGTCACCAGCAGTGCGACCAGGAACACCAGAGGCAGGCTGCCATTGGCAAAATGCGCGAACGGCTGCAAGGTCACCACTACCAGCAGGAAGATCAGGGTCAGGCCGATCAGCAGGATATCCAGCGCGACTTCGTTGGGGGTTTTCTGGCGTTTGGCGCCTTCCACCAACGCAATCATGCGATCCAGCGTGGACTCACCCGGGTTGGCGGTGATGCGAATCAGCAGCCAGTCCGACACCAGCCGTGTGTTGCCGGTAACGGCCGAGCGGTCACCGCCGGACTCGCGGATGACCGGGGCGGATTCGCCAGTGATCGCCGCTTCGTTGACCGCCGCAATACCTTCGACGACCTCGCCGTCACCGGGGATCATTTCCCCCGCGGCAACACGTACCACATCGCCCTTGCGCAGGCTGGTGGCCGGCACCACCTTGAAGCTGCCATCGGCCTCCTGGCGCCGGGCGCTCAAACCTTCGCTGCCGGCCTTGAGGCTGTCGGCGCGGGCCTTGCCGCGGCCTTCGGCCAGGGCTTCGGCGAAGTTGGCGAACAGCACGGTGAACCACAGCCACACGGCGATTTGCACCGCAACAAAGGTGGGCACGGTGGTATCGGGCACAAAGCACAATACGGTGGTGAGGATGGCGGTCAGTTCGACCACCAGCATCACCGGCGAGCGTTGCAGTTGGCGTGGGTCGAGCTTGACGAAAGCCTGGACCAGCGCCGGGCGCCAGAGCGCCGAGATGGCGGTTTTGGCAGGCTCCTGGGTTTTGACCGGGGCCGCGTTTTTTGCAGGCATATTCATTTTCATGTCCCTTTAGAAGCCCATGCTCAGATGTTCAGCGATAGGCCCAAGCGCCAGCGTCGGCAGGAAAGTCAGGCCGCCCACCAGCAAAATGGTCACGGTCAACAAGGTCACGAACAGCGGGCCATGGGTGGGGAAGCTGTTCTGGCCAATCGGTTCGGCCTTCTTCATCGCCAGGCTGCCGGCCAGAGCCAGCACCGGGAGGATGTAGCCAAAGCGGCCGATCAACATGCCCAGGCCGAGCATCAAATTATGGAACGCGGTGTTGCCGCCGAAGCCGGCAAACGCCGAACCGTTGTTGGCACTGGCCGAGGTGTAGGCGTACAGCATCTGACTGAACCCGTGTGGGCCAGGGTTACTGATAGCGCCCGCCGGGCCCGGCAGGCTGGCAGCGATGGAACTCAGCACCAGCACACCAACCGGCATCACCAGCAGGGTCACCACCAGCAATTGCACTTCCTTGGCCTGGAGTTTCTTGCCCAGGTATTCCGGGGTGCGGCCGATCATCAGGCCGGCGAGGAACACCGCGATCAGTACGTTAAGCAACATGCCGTACATGCCAGCACCGACACCGCCGAAGATCACTTCGCCGACCATCATGTTGACCAATGCCACCATCCCGCTCAGCGGGCTGAGGCTGTCCTGCATACCGTTGACCGAGCCGTTGGATGCTGCGGTAGTGGTCACCGACCACAGCACGGTGCCGGTGGTACCGAAGCGTGTTTCCTTGCCTTCCAACGGTGCAGTTTGCTCCACGGCCGGGTTGTTCAGGGTCGGATTGGGCTGGTATTCGGACCACAGCGACGTCGCGCCGCCGATCAGGAACAGCGCCAGCATACACGCGAGGATCGCCCGGCTCTGACGCAGGTCCTTGACGTAGTGGCCGAAGGTAAATACCAACGCCACCGGGATCAGGATGATCGAGGCCACTTCAAACAGGTTGGCCCAGGCCGTCGGGTCTTCGAACGGATGCGCCGAGTTCACCCCGAAGAAGCCGCCGCCATTGGTGCCCAGTTGCTTGATCGCAATCTGGCTGGCTGCCGGGCCCAAGGGAATCACCTGGTCCACGCCCTGCAGCGTGACGGCGTCAACATAGTGGGCGAAGGTTTGCGGCACGCCCTGCCACACCAGAAATAGTGCGAGCACCAGGCACAACGGCAGCAGGCCGTAGAGGGTGGCGCGAGTCATGTCGACCCAGAAGTTGCCCAAGGTCTGGGCAGATTTGCGCCCGATCCCACGGCACAAGGCGACCAGAACGGCGAGACCGGTCGCCGGACTGACGAAGTTCTGCACCGTGAGGCCGGCCATCTGGCTCAGGTAGCTGAGGGACGCCTCACCGCTGTAGTTCTGCCAGTTGGTATTGGTCATGAAACTGACGGCGGTGTTGAACGCCAGGGTCCATTCCTGGCCCGGCAACTTCTGCGGGTTCAGTGGGAGGGAGCCCTGGAATAACAGGATCGAGAACAACAACAAGAAGCCCGCCAGGTTGAACGCGAGCAAGGCCAGCATGTATTTCTGCCAGCTCTGTTCCTGCTGCGCGTCCACGCCCGAAAGGCGATAACAGACCTTTTCGACAGGCCCCAACACCGGCGTCAACCACGTGCGCTGGCCTTCCATCACCTTGTAGTAGAACCGCCCCAAAAACGGCGCCGGCACCAGTACCACGGCAAAGAAGGCGATGATCAGCCAATAGTCATAACTGTGCATAGCCGCTCCTAGTTCCGATCCGCGCGTAACAGCGCAACCAGCAGATAAATGAACAGCGCCACGGCCAATAGCAGTGACACTCCGTCCAGAACGCTCATGGAAATTTCCCCGTCTTGCGGCGATTGCCGCGTGTGGGGGCATTGTCCCTAGGAGGGGTGTAAAGGAACGAGAGCAAGGCGTTGGGTGAGGCGTAAAGATGGCGTAAAGAGTGGGTTTATCCGGGGTTTACAGGGGGCCTTATGGGGTAACCATCCAAAGGTGCCAGGTTAATGATCGCGAGCAAATCGACCCTTGCACTGCCACCTTTTGACCCACTGAGTGATTACAGAGGCGTGAACAAGTCGGAAACTCCTCCTGGCACCGCGGCCACGTTGGGATTTACCTGCGACTCTTTAAGCACTGACACTTGATACTCAGGTAAGCCCGATTCACCGTCGAAGTGCGACAGCATTGCCTTGCTCTGGCCTTTTCTCAAGGTCATTTCCAGGGCCGCTTTCATTTGCGTCTCGTCGGTGAATATCGCAAGACCATAGTTAGGGTCAAAATAGAACCATGTCTTGTTCCCATTGAGATCAACCACAACACGGGCCATCAAGCCATGGTCTGGGGTGCTGATTAACAAAGTTTTCGTTTCGCGGCTACTGGCCAAATCGGAAATGATACCGGTGGAGGGAACCTGTTTAAGTTCACCGGGTTGAAGGTATTTAGTTTCGATTTTTTCCTGAAGCCGGCTCAGCTTACTACGGAAGGTAGCGACTTGAGTGGCGCGCAGTTGTTCGGCATCGGCTTTCGCCGGGTCCAGTTTTCGCAACTCTGCAATGTCCTCGCCCGGAGGCACGGGGCGCATCGCCTGACTTAGATTTTCAAGAAAAATTTCGTGTTTGCCCTGCTTGAGGGCTTCCGCCATCAGCGTAGACAGCGCCGCGCACTCCCCCTCCGACAACAAGTCAACTCGACTGAGGTACAACCCTTGAGGAATACCCTTGATCACTATAGGCGGGCGGGCGTCTGTTAATCCAATGTCTTCGCTGAAACGTTTGAAGTTTCTCTTGCTCGCCTGTTCTCTTATCTTTTCCATATGCCTGACCAAGTAACCAATTTGTTCAGGTGTGCGTTCGGGTGCGATAGCCAGCTCTGCCACCTGATCGAGAGTCAATTTTTCCGTCAACTTGTCTAGCCCTGCCGGCTGCCCTGCGCGATACCCTCTCGCATAGCCGTCTTTGTCAGTGAGGGCCGCTTTAAGATGGGCCATCTTGAACCTGTCGGGCAGTTCTTGGAGATCTGCAATTCGTTTTGCCAGACTACCGAGTTGGCCCGGCGTACGGCGCTGGGCTACCGCAAGGCGTTTTAACTGATCGATGGTCATCGCTGGAAAGTAGCCATAGACGGCTTCTGGGTTTAACTCTCTCCACCCCTTTGAGTACGTGGCGAGGTCTTTACTCTTTGCATCGGCTATAACGTTATTGTAGTCAGTGCGAAAGTTTTTGTTGGGCGGCACAGGAGGTGCCAATGTGTTTGTTATTCTTTCCCACGACAGGTAATCAGAGAATCCTTTGATTTCCCCTTTGATTGCACCTTGTTCGGGCTTGAAACCCTTCGCGGTACCATATGGGCGACCGCTGATGGGGTCATAGAGACCCCACTTACCATTCTGGAAGACCGCAGATCCATGTAGGGTCTGCTCGCCAACCTTGAATGTACCGTTGGCTACCGCGTCATAACGCTTACTGAGGTTGATGAGTTCCGGCCGGCCTAATGTGCTCTTGACGAACCGGAAGTTGTTAATGACGTGGCCAGCGCCCTGGGTGACCACTTTCGCCCCCCCCACAATCAAGTCACCAACACCGGCTAGCGGATTGAGCTCGGATAGAAGGCTTGTGCCCATTATTTTGGTGACCTTGAGCACCTTTTTCAGTGCGCTCCCCCCTTTAGCCAGCACTTTCGCTGCTTTGGCAGCAGCACCGACACCAGCGGTGATAAAACCAAAAATATCAAATGCAACATCTGTGATTCCTTCACTGTAGTTACCGTCTATAAAGTTGACAATTGCCGATCGAAAGGGAATAAAGTCGAGAAGAAAATTCCCTATCACTTTCTCCTGTTCCGCCCCCTGTTCGGACCGCGTCGCCCCCATAGCGGCTTTCCGAATGGCAGGGTTATCGAAGTCCAGTGCCTTAACAATCGAGTCAGCAATATGGTTGGCTCGTTCGTCGGTGAACAGGTACGGTGCAGACGGTGCGGAGGCTCTTGGCTGATCAAGAATGTGTCGTTTGATATCATCAGCATGTCTCACGCCAAACGGTAATATAGCCGCTAGCGTATTACTGCCATCGACCCATTTACTTAAATCTTGATCGGGGAAAAACTCCTCGGTTTTAGTAACCTCGTTCTGAATGTACTCAGGATCACGCGGCACCTCAATATTGCCAAGGTTTTTGATCAGACCTTTTTCCGTATCGAACTCATAGTTACTGGTGGTGCCGTTGCGTTTAGCGGTTACTAGTACCTTGGAACTGGTATGAAACAACGTATTACCCAACGTTCCGATTTTATAGCTTTTCTCTTGATAATATTGGATTTCGCCAAAGCTGAGATTTTTTTTATCTTCCGGTGGCAAGTTGGTAAGGGCGTTCATAATAGACAGCTTTTTGACTGCCTTATGGTTGGCTGTTACCGTTGAAAATGCCTCATCAAAATCTTTTTGAATACTAAATTCCGGACTCTTAGTAAAAGCGGTAAACCTCGCAAGATCAATGCCATCGCCCTCTTTAATAATTTTCCAGCGTTCATCCATTGCATTCCCTTCCATGACGATATCCAGCATGGAATAAGAAATGCCAGGAGCGTAGGACGCGTAGGGCGAAGTTTTGGCGAATTTAGGCTCCTCGAACGCTACGTTTTCCCCAAACGTCTTCTTGAGTAACGCCAGGGCGATCTCTCGACGGCTTGGCAGGGGCGTATCCAGTAAAGCCGAAGCTTTTTCGAGTTCTGTTTGCTGATGGTTGAAAGCCGCTTGCGCTTTGTTGATGTCGTCCTGGGTGTAAAGCGCATCCTGTTTTCCGTTGAGAATGTTATTGGCCACAGCCCAATTGAGCAGTATCGCCGTTTGCGCAGGCTTGGGAGCCGCGTCTCGGGCGTCGGCGGCGATCATCACTTCAGCGTAGGTCATATGGGCGACGCTGCCGGGTGACTGGGCTTCGATGGCGGCGACCGCAATGCACAGAGTCGCCCACGCCACACTGCCGTAGACCACACTGTCGGGGACATCTTTGACCAGTAATTGCGGCGCTGCCCGCATCAGCAACAGGTACGCCCCCGCCTTGGCCATCGCCGATGATGCACGGCCGGTTTCAATCAGGTGCCGGCTCAGGCCTTCGATGATGGCTGAGAGGGGCTGGCCCCAATATTTTTTATCGGTCAGGTCGAAACCGGCTACCCAATTTCGATGCGCCCTGGTGAGAGACTCCGGGTCCAGCGCCAGATTCATGAGTGCCAGCGTATAGTCATTGACGCTGATGTCCGTGGAGACGCCACCCAAATTGGTTTGCATCTCTAGTCCCAGCGCATGCCCTTGCGGGGAGCCCACGAGGGCCTCCAGCATCGTCACTGGATCCTGCAATACGTCCTGAGAGTGCGGTTGACGCGTGTTCAAGTAGTCCAGCAGCCCCATCTGCGTGCTGACCTTATAGTCACTGGCGACGGCCCGCACCGTCTGCTGCTCGCGGGCAGTCATAGGAATCGGCCAGGACAGGCCGCCCCCGAAATTGCCTAACGGGTGCTGCTGGGCCCTTGCAATTGCCGTTTGTGCCAGGGAAAGCAGCTCGTCCAGGGTCTTGGGCAGGGGCAAGTCATTTTCGTTGATGAATGCCTCCAGACTGATCGACTTACCGGGTTCGCGGACAGATGACTGGTAATGAGCAGAGTCCGGGGCAATTCTCATCGGCGTACTTTTCAAGAGGGCCGATATGTCCTGCGCCGTGGCATTTTCCGGTAGCGCCTGGCCGGCCTGGTTAAGCTGTTGTGCCAAATACTGCCAGTTGCTGCGATTCGCTGTCCGTTGCTGCATCACCTGGAGATTGTCCTGCTCGCTCAAACGCTCCAGCAGCCACTCATTGCGTGCCCGCAGAACGTTATCGGCGCTGAAATGTGGCGCCAGAGCAGACGCCTGATCCAAGTCCCTGAGCGTTTGCGATCGTTGCCAAGGGTCCGTGCTCGCTACACCGCTATCGTCGTCGAATAGCGCTTGCAGCTCGGTGTTTACCTGCTGCTGCTGGCGTTCGAGCAGCTGCGGTACGCCTGCGGCAATGACGTCAGTGGTGAGTGGAATAAGGGTTTGGCTTAGCTCGTTTTCCCAACCAGGCTTGAGGCTTTGCTCGACCGAAATCGGCAAACGCTGCTTGGCCTGTTGCGCGGCATAAGCGTTGTTGCTGAGGCGCTGGCGCCAGGCTTGCAGGGCTTTGGCCGGGCTGTCGAACACCTCGTAGCCATCGCGGGGGGTATAAAGCACCGTGAGGCCGCGTTGCTCGCTGGGCGATAGTGCCCTGTTGGTGTCCGAGTTATTGAACGGGCGCTGTGTCGACGAACCGTCACTACTCGTGATCAGGAAGGCGCCTGCCATCAACGTACCGTTGGGCTTTGGCGTATCGAGCTTGAGCGGATACACCCCAGGCCGCTCTCCATCCTGCATGGCGCTTTCCCGCGCCTCCAGAGTGGGGTATTCAATCGCTTTGTCGATCAGCACCTTGGCGGCCGGGAGCATTGTGCCTTCTTCTACCTGAAGCGCTGCAAGGGTAGACAACATCTGCCGTTGAATACGCAGTAACTCGCCTTGCCGTGCCTCAGGGTTCGCTTCGCCAGAGCGTGGCTCCGTCCAGAATCGGGCAAGGCTCGAGGGCAGCTCTTTTTCGATGGTTTGGGCAATCGACAACAGGCTACCGGCAGCGTCCAGTTGTTTATCGCGTTCGGCCGGCGCGTCCCCCAGATAAAAACCGCAGTCTGTGGTGGCGGGGCTTGTGGAGGGGTCCGAGCCACCGAGCCCCTTGGAGGTCTTGAGCGCGTTAAAGAGTGCCGCAGTGGCAGGCTCTACAGAGAGCAATGTGCGCTGCCCCTGCTCATCAGTGTGATAGCGATGAAAATAGAGTTTAGTGGCGTCCAGCGGCGTCTGTTTGTAGAGCGCCTCAGCGAGTTGCTGTTCGATGACGCTCGAAAGGGTTGGCTGCTGGCCCGTCAGTGCGTGGATTTGCTGATTCAGCGCCCGAAATTGGTGAAGCAACTGAAGGTGTTTTTCGCTGATTTGCCGGCCGTTTTTCAAGCCTGCCGGGGTCACGCTGATGGGGGCAATGCCCTTCACATGAGGAATCGTTGATGGCTCATTTGCCGGCGATAGGGCATTGGCCTCGGGCAATAGAACGCTGTGCGAGGGGGGCAGATCCCGGCGCGCATGAAGACCAGTCACAGCTGAAGTCATTTCGGCTTTCTCGGATGTATTAACCCATGCGTCCCTGACGATTATTCATGTAACACTCTTCCTGAATGGGCACCGCATAGTGAAAACTGAGCAGGGAACAGTTCCGACAAGGTCGATCAGTAATAGTAAGTAAGCGTAAATGGACCGCCTCCAACAGCCCGTTGATTGCAACCATGTCATGGGCCAAGACATGCACCACCGTCAGGTCATGGCGGATAAACCGACCGGGCTGGCGCACATATCTGGTGCGCACCGGAAAACTTCAAACACAAAACCATCCTCCAAGCGACACTGGCGCCGCTTTACGACGTATCCCCATGGCATGGCACGCCTGCTGCAACACGCTGAACCATTTCCAACGGTTCAGGGAGCGCAGCACAATGAACACACAACTCAAACCCACCTTAGGCACCCTGCATCTCTGGGGCATCGCCGTGGGGCTGGTGATTTCCGGCGAGTACTTTGGCTGGAGCTACGGCTGGGGCGTGGCCGGCACCTTAGGCTTTCTGGTCACTTCGTTGATGGTCGCCGCGATGTACACCTGCTTCATCTTCAGTTTTACCGAGCTGACTACCGCCATTCCCCATGCCGGAGGCCCCTTTGCCTACAGCCGTCGCGCCTTTGGTGAAAAAGGCGGCTTGATTGCCGGGCTGGCTACCTTGATCGAATTCGTCTTCGCCCCGCCCGCAATTGCCCTGGCCATCGGCGCCTACCTGAACGTGCAATTCCCGGCACTTGATCCCAAGCACGCCGCCGTCGGCGCTTATATCGTGTTCATGGGCCTGAACATCCTCGGGGTCAAACTTGCCGCGACCTTTGAGCTGGTGGTGTGCGTACTCGCCGTCGCCGAACTGCTGGTGTTCATGGGCGTGGTCGCCCCGGCGTTCAGCTTCAGCAACTTCGCCCTCAACGGCTGGGCCGGTTCCGACACCTTCGGCGCGCCGGCGATTGCCGGGATGTTTGCCGCTATTCCCTTCGCCATCTGGTTCTTCCTCGCCATCGAAGGTGCCGCCATGGCCGCCGAAGAAGCCAAGGACCCCAAACGCACGATTCCAAAAGCCTACATCAGCGGCATCCTCACCCTGGTGTTCCTGGCCATGGGCGTAATGTTCTTCGCCGGTGGCGTAGGCGACTGGCGCACCTTGTCGAACATCAACGACCCACTGCCCCAGGCGATGAAAACCGTAGTCGGCGAAAGCTCCGGCTGGTTGCACATGCTGGTGTGGATTGGCCTGTTTGGGTTGGTGGCGAGCTTCCACGGCATCATCCTCGGCTACTCGCGCCAGTTCTTCGCCCTGGCCCGCGCCGGTTACCTGCCGCCCTTCCTGGCCAAACTGTCGCGTTTTCAGACACCCCATCGAGCAATTATTGCCGGCGGCCTGGTCGGCATCGCGGCCATCTACAGCGACGGCCTGATCAACCTGGGCGGCATGACCCTGACCGCCGCCATGATCACCATGGCGGTGTTCGGTGCCATCGTCATGTACATCATGAGCATGCTCAGCCTGTTCAAACTGCGTAAGACCGAGCCCCTGCTGGAACGCACCTTTCGCGCACCGGGCTACCCCATCGTGCCGGGTATTGCACTGGTACTGGCAGTGGTGTGCCTGGTGGCGATGGCCTGGTTCAACGCCCTGATCGGGCTGATCTTCCTGGGCTTTATGCTGGCAGGCTTCATCTATTTCCAACTGACCGCGCAAGACCGCGCCGACGCCCCGACAGATGCGATGTTGACGGGACTATAGCGCCCGCGAGGCAGAACGGGCCTACACTGAACTACTCAGAAAGCCCGTGACTCAAAGCAGTCATTACCGTGGGAAACTTTCCCACGGACATCTGCCTCAAGGAGAGCCTTATGCCGTGGTATGCGTGGTTGATTATGGTAGTCGCAATCGGGTCGATCGTCGGAGGGCTGATGATGCTGCGCGACAGCGCCAACAAAGTCGAACTCACCGACGAACAACGTAAACGCGTGGCCGAGCGCAATGCGCAGGCGGATGCCAAGGATGCGCAGGATCGCTGAACATTGAGTTACTCCCAATCCGCCTTGGCGATATGCAAACCGTGCTGCCCCTTGTAGGCAGCACGTTCCGGCTGGCTCCAGCCATTGAGCAACTCATCCTCCAACCGGTAGATCTCCACCCCCAACGGACGACACACCGTCAGCGGATCCTGCGCATCCGGCCCCCACATCGGTAGCGATAAATCCCCGCCAGGGCACGTCGACAACGCACACAGCAAATCAATCTCGGCAAAAAACTCCAGGTAATCACCCTTCTGCGCCGGACAGGCTTTCATAAAGTACATGTCATCGTGATTGAGGCCCGTGCACTGGAAAATATTCAACACGTCATGCACGTCGAATTCCGTCAGCCCATGGGGCAATACCGCACGGGTCAGGTTCGAGTGGCAATGGTGATGAAAGTCCTCCCCAGTCAGCATCCGGTTCACATAGGGATCGCAGCGCGTACCGAGCAAATCGTGCAAGCGTCCGCCGTATTCATCGATGCCGTAACTGGCGAGGCTGTCGTCGGTGATGGTCACCAGTGGCCGTAGAAAAGGCAGGTTCGACCACAAGCGATCATGGGTGCTGACATGGGCACCCTGAAGCTGCCGAGTGCGCGCAGCCCACAAACGCTCGCGCGGGTCATTGGCGTTCCATACGTTGAAGTCCCCCACCTGCGGGCCCACCGGCGTGGTCACACGGAACACATGCCCGGCCGGCACTTTCCATGCCCTGCCCGTACGGATAGGTACCTCGAACTGTTCGATCAACGTGCGCTGGGTTTTCTGATCACGAATGCGCTCATAGAACGCCGTATCCACCTGCAATGCTGAGCCTTTGCTGACTTGGTACGCGGCCGGATAGTCTTTGTACATGGGGCAATCCTCCATCAAGGGTGATCAAACAAGGCCAGGGAAAGATGTTCCGAATCATCCAGGTACAGGCTCATCGCCTCGCTGGCGGCCTGGGTTTGGTTGCGGGTTAACAGCGTGTATATCTCATGGTCGCGCTCCAGCCAGGGTAACTGGAAACTCTGCTCATCCGGCGCGGCGCAAAACACTAGGCGCAGCTGGGCGATCACCTGGGCAAAAAACTCGTCGAACAGTGGGCTGTCCATCAACGCGACGATCTGTTGGTGGAAAACAAGACTGTGGGTAGCCACCGCTCGCCAATCTTCGCGCTCCCGGGCCAGGGTGGTGGCGTCGATAGCGTTTTGCATGCGGCCTGATTGAGTGTCCGTCAGCGGGCCGCTTTGGGCTATGGCCTGCAATTGCAGGGTGCGGCGGACTACGAAGAGGTCACGTACTTCTGCCCGCTGCAGGCGCCGAACCATTACGCCCTTATTGCGGACATAGCGGGTAAGCCCTTCTTGGCCCAAGCGATGCAGCGCCTCACGGATAGTATTGCGCGAGGCGTTGTAGCCCTTGACTAAGTCGGCCTCGACGAGCGACACACCCGGCAGCAGCCGCCCGCCGATAATGTCGGCGCGTAATTCCAGGGCGATTTGGTCGGCTAAAGACAAGCTGGACGTCATGTACACCTCAAGATTGTTGAACAATCATTGAGTTGAATGTAATCACGTTTCATGCCAACGCGGCCTGAGAGTAAATAGACGCAGCTTTGATAAAGGAAAGGCCGGTCAATGACCGGCCTTCTGGGGCTATCTTCGCATCTTCAATTAATAACCAATCTGTCGCGATTCTTCTCCAGCAGTGCTTTACCGATGCCTTTTACTTCCAGTAACTCATCCACCGCCGTGAACGGACCGTTGCTTTCGCGATACGCAACGATTGCCTTCGCCTTGGAAGCGCCGATACCGAACAGGTCGCGGCGCAGGGTTTCGGCATCGGCGGCGTTGAGGTTGACCTTGGTGGATTGCTCGATCTTGGTCATTTGGGTGGAGATTGGGCTTGAAGCTTCCGGCTTGATGGAGGGCGCAGCAGTAGTGGCGACGGAGAGGCTAGTGAGGAAGGCGAAGATGAGGGATGAAATGTAGAGATTTTGCATTGGTGACGCTCCATGACACGGTAAGAGAAAAGCAGCTTTCCGAAGCTGCATTTCTACATTAGGCGATAGATGGAGGGTGTCAAAAATGGGGGTATTGCAAGGTATGAAAGAGTTCGGCTTTTTGTGTACAGGCCAGTAAACGCTTGCCGTCAAGCAACGGTGGATGCCGACGATCGCCCGATAAATCTTCGCACAGAATCGCAAATTGAAGTCGCGAGCGGTGCCTGGAATATCCAACCACTTTCCTAATGACCATCGATAATATCAAGGTCCGCAGCAAACTCGGCGGCCCCGGCATTACCGATGGACAGTAGGCGGAACAAAGAGGCCGATGCAGTAGCACCGCACACTTCATATCACAGCGTTTGTTTTTTCCGAGTAGGCAACCGTGGGGGCGTTGGTCTGCTCCACTCGTTTCTTGCGCATAAACCTTTTCTCTACATGAACAAAAGTAATGGTCGACAAGGCGACGATGATTGGAATGGTCACGAAATTTGCCACCCAAAAAGTTACTTTATCAAGAGCAGCAAGATCAAAAAATACAGACAGGAGCTTGAAGGATAAAAACAGTACCGGCAAGTGGAGCAGGTAAACACTGTAGCTGATATCACTGAGCCTGTTCAGGAACTGGTAATGCAAGAAGTACGGATTTGAAATTGTAATACATATGAAGAATATTGTTGCCAGAGCGAATCTCAACGCTCCGTAGCCGGGGACATCAACCAGCCCGCACACCCAAACAAATATACCCACTGCAATTAACATGGAAAAGAATTTAACCGGTTTATTCGTGATATTTTTTTTATGAACAACCGCTGCCACCATGCCTGACAGAAAGTAGGCCCAACACACCACGGCAGAGGTGCCCAGGTCAATGGCAGCAATCAGTATCGCCACCGTCATGATAATGGACCTATAGCGCGACCTGTAAAAAATTGCCACCATTGGCAGCACTGCATAAAAACGCCATTCATGAACCAACGTCCATGTCACGGAACTCAGAGGCACAAGCGATACGCCGCCAATTTTCATTGGGTTATCTATGAAATTAAACGTTACCAGACCAGCGATAGTGGTAATAGACTCTTTATCCAGGAAATCAAACCCTGCAAAAGAAATCGCAATAATAAATACCAAGAACGACGCCAGATAGTAAAGCGGAGCCACTCTCCTGATTCTGGCTACGAAAAAATCACCCCAATCTATATGCTTGCTCTTCATGACTTTGTCAAAGAAAAGAAAACCCGTTATGCAGAAAAAAATCTGCACACCAAAAGATCCAAGGTTCGGGTAAATTTGTCCCCACGCAGAAAAAACTGTATTTTTCACACCCAAATTTATTAATACAAACGGCGCATGATTAATAAAAACAAATATAGCCGCAAGACCACGCAGGCCATTGATGAATTTATATTCATGCTGAACTTCTGCACTTTCTATTTTCGACCTGAATATCGACGAAAAAGTAATGAACATCAATATTATCAATAGCGTAAGTGCAATTACTTCAAGTGAATATTCGGTTTTCATTTAGAAAAATTACTCATGCAATGCCTTCCTGCTTTGGGCTATGTTGAAAAAGCTCCATGGATGATCAAGCCGCCGGCTCTGCCCGGCCGCTTATCACGAGGCAGCGCTCAATGAAAATGTCATCGTGCAGCGCCCCAAGCGGATTGTATTCCGTAAGCGGTGTGCAGGGGAAGAAAATGTAGAGCGCGAACGCTCCGTAAAAAGGGCGAGGTTATGCCAAAAAACGCTCTAAATGCACCTCGTGGCAGACAATGAAGCTGATAGCTGAGTATTTCAACGTGTCGGCAAAAAAAGCCTTCTGATCAATAGATGTTGATTGACGTGAGTGCGCTGTAATTAATTAAATTATTTAACAGACCGAATGTTTTTAAAGCATAGATAACAGCACCGGTGTACTGTTATCTTCCTCCAAGACCATACATTATGGTTCCAGCCGCCTTTGTTGATAAGACCAGTCTACAATTTCACCATCGGGGGCATAGCCGCTAACAGTTTCGCGCAACAATTGACGTACTTTACTGTAATCATGGCTTTCAATAGCACATAACAACTCGGACAACCTCGGTTTCAATACGCTCCACGATAAATAATCTTCGTTTGCACTCATGATCATTGGATGTTGTGTGGCATCGACATTATCACCGATGAGTAACTCCTCGTAGAGTTTTTCTCCGGGCCGAAGCCCTGTAAACTCGATGGCGATATCGCCCAGCGGTTTTTTATCTGAACGAACACTCAGGCCAGACAGATGAATCATTTTCTCTGCCAATTCCGTGATTTTAACCGGCTCCCCCATATCCAATACAAAAACATCTCCTCCCTGGCCCATTGAGCCTGCCTGGATAACAAGTTGAGCCGCCTCAGGGATGGTCATGAAATATCGAGTGATTTTCGGGTGGGTCACTGTTATCGGCCCACCTGATTTGATCTGCTTATGAAATAGAGGAATGACGGAACCAGAAGAACCCAGAACATTTCCAAACCGAACCATTGTGAAGCGTGTACGATTTTGAGGGGTAGCAGCACCGTTGAAGAGAGCTGGTTGTAGCTCACGGCTGAGCGCCTGCAACGTCATCTCAGCGAGCCGCTTGGTGCTTCCCATTACATTGGTAGGGCGAACCGCCTTATCAGTCGAAATAAGTACGAAATTAGCAACATTCGAAATAATGGCCGCTTGAGCGGTATTTAACGTACCAATAACATTATTCAGAAAACCTTCCGCAATATTATGCTCTACCATCGGCACATGCTTATAAGCGGCCGCATGATAGACGGTATTTACATGCCAGGTTTTCATCACATCAACCAATTTATCCTGGTGACGTATTGAGCCCAGGATCGGCAGCAATTTTACCGCCAATGAATCCCTGAGTATGCGTGCCTCCAGTTCAGACATAATGCTGTATAAATTGTACTCACTGTGCTCAAAGAGAATCAGGGTGGTAGGTTGCAGTTCAAGGATCTGGCGACACAGTTCAGATCCAATCGACCCACCAGCACCGGTAACCAGCACCACATGGCCCTGTATGCAATGCTCCAACAGATCTTCTTGGGCGGGTACAGGATCGCGCCCCAACAGGTCGGCAATATCCACTTCTTGAATATCATCAACTTTGACACGACCGCTGGCCAAGTCCATGAAGCCCGGGACACTACGCACATGTAAAGGAAAACCTTCCAGAAATCCGAGGATTTCCCGACGACGCCCGCGCGTCGATGAAGGTATCGCCAATAAAATTTCTTGAGCCCCTGTGGCATCGATCATACGCTGGATATGTTTGGGCTTATAAACCTGCAGCCCCGAGATTACCCGATCCGAAATAGTGGAATCATCGTCAATGAACGCAACGGGTCTCATCAAGCGGCCCATGCGTAATGCCGCGACGAGCTGATTTCCAGCAGATCCGGCACCGTAGATAGCTACACGCGGCAAACCATCGTCACGGTTGGTGAAAGGCACATGTTGAGCAGCGGTAAACCAATCTCCCAGGAAGAATTGGCGCAGCGCTAATCTCAAGCCCCCAATCATGATCAGGCTGAGCCACCAATAGTTGAAGATGATCGAACGCGGAATTACATTCTGGTGATTACTATACCAATAAACGACCACACCAATAATTAGCGAAGACAGGCTGACGGCTTTGACGATAGCAATTAACGCATCATTTCCGAAATAGCGCAAAACCGCCCGATACATACCAAAATGTATAAACAGCGGGATAGTCACGATCGGCGCGGTCAAAAAAAGCCAAGTGTGCAGCATAAACGGATTGATCATTTCATCGAGACCTATCCGCACGACAAAAGCCAACCAAAGCGCAAACCAGACTAAGAAGACGTCAGTAATCACCTGCAAAATACGTTTATACCTGCGCGGGAGGCTTAATAAGCGCGATCTCAGTGAGTTCATATATTTCTAAACCTCTCGCAGTTCTAACAATCTAAAATCTAAATAGACGCACATCACGATTACGCTCTCGCCACTCCGAACCCTAACAACATTACTCTTTAACCCCGGCCTTGAATTTCAGAGCCAGGACAACGAGTGGAACATAGGCGATCAACATACCGACAGCACCATCAATTCTGTCAAATGCAACAAGCCATGCAATCGGTGCGAGCCAAACCAGGTTTATCAAGATTACGCACAGTGTGACAGGGACGTGGGCATTAAAGCGCCGTGAGGCGTATTGATAAGCGTGACTGCGATGTGCCTCATACACTTTTTCGCCGCGTAGTAGCCTGCGCATCAAGGTAAATGTCGCGTCAACGATAAATACTCCTAATAAGATCAGCCAGACCCATAGCAGCGTAGAGGAAAAAGAAGCCGCTTTAAGAGAAATAATGGCCAGCGTGATTCCCAGGAAGCCGCTGCCCGCGTCGCCCATGAAAATTCGTGCTTTTGGAAAATTCCAGTAGAAAAAGCCTGCCGTTGCCAACGCTAAATAAATAGGCGGCCATAACAACTCCTCATACCCCAACATCCAATAGATGAGAGCGGCAGAAGAGCACGCACAGATGGCTTCAGCACTTGCCAAGCCGTCAATACCATCCATGAAGTTGTAAAGATTCAACATCCACACTGCATACAAAACGGCTAACGCCCCGCCAATCCAGCCTAGGTTGACGTGTAATCCAAAAATCGTGACAGACGGTAGCCCGCCGATCCAATACACCGCCCATATCGCAGAGAGAAAATGTCCTAACAGGCGCCAGCGTGCAGGAATATGCCCGTGGTCATCCAGGAAACCTAACGCGGCTACCGTTATACCCGCCAGGAACGATGCAAGGAAAAAGGCGTTATCGATCAAATCAAAGGAACGCATCAACCCCAGGGATATCAGAAATCCCAGCACAATTGCCAGTCCACCACCACGAGGGGTCGGTACAGAGTGTGAACTTCTGCTGTTAGGAATATCCAATACATTGCGCTGGAGCGCATACCGACGCAATAATCCTGTGAAAAAAATGGAACTCGCTATTGAAATAATCGCTATCCAGAACGCCATCTGCCTATCCCTACCTGCAATAATTTCGAAGTGAATCACTTTAATAAACGGAACTTTCGGCCTGTTTCGACCAAAGCATTACTGGCTTCTTCCGCAGGAACCCAATTCAATAATGTTTGAGCTTTGGCAGCATCCACAACCAATGACCTACACAACTGCGTATATAACGATCGCTTCCCGAGTGCGCTGGCGACCGAACGTATTACAGTGTCAGGAAGGCTGAACAATTTTTCTTTTCGCTCCATGCCCGAGGCGAGAAGTTTGATAATTTCGCCAATGGAAAAATCATCTCCGTCAGAAATTAAAAATAGTTCGTTTGCAGCCAAAGGGTGCTCAATACACAGCTCAACGAAATCCACCAGATTATCCAGCGCTATCATGCTGCGCTTGTTTTTCACGGCGGCGAAGGGTAACGGCAATCCAGACGCTATCAGCTTCAGGAGACGATTAAAATTACCTGGCGCTTCAGCGGCATACACTAAAGGAGGCCGGATAACTGTCAACTCCATCGCCTCTGCAGCAAGTAACTCTGCTAGCTTTTGCTCTGCTTTTAATTTCGAGCGGGCATATTCTGCATGCGGCCGGGGCTCATCGCTCTCAGTAAAACCACACTTATCCGTCTCCGCACCATTTACGCCAATAGAGCTAATGAATATAAACCGACGGACACCTGCTTTTATCGATTGCTTTGCTAAATTAACGGCACCTTCGACATTTATTCGTTCAAACTCCGTAACTGGATCTTCGCTCCCCGCATTCAACACATGCGCGCGCGCGGCCAGATGGATAACGGTATCAACGCCTTGCAGGGCACGATCCCAGTCAGTATTACCGTCTACCTCACCGGTCGAAAACATCTGGATATCAGATGGCACATCAGTAGAGGGCCTGCGGGAAGAGCCGACAACTGAGTATTTGGCTAAACTGACGAGGTGCCCGGATAACGCCCGCCCAATAAAGCCATTCGCACCAGTAATAAGGATTTTCATTTAGTCCTGTCTAACACTTTCTGGTAAATTTTCAGAATTTTATCCAACATAATATCGAAAGTAAAATTTGTGCGATATCTGTATTGACCTGAAATGCCTTGTTTTTTTCGAAGCTCAGCGGATTTAATCAATTGCGTCAATGCGTCGATCAGCCCTTGCTGATCCCCACGCTCTACCACGAAACCGTTATCACCATTCGCAACCAGCTCGGACACCCCTCCGACGTTAGAGGCGATGACTGCAAGCCCACTGCGCATAGCTTCCAATATAGTCAGCGGCAGTCCTTCCCAGTCAGAAATCAAGACGAAAATGTCAGATCGTGAAAGCCTGATCGGAACGTCATCACAAGCCCCGGAAAACACCACCTTCTCGCCAATTCCCAGCTGTGCTGCCAATTTCCGGGCGTTCGCAAGTGAAGGGCCGTCGCCCACCAATTCAAGCTCCCAGTTTTTGGCTTCCACTTTTGCAAGCGCTTCCAATAGGAATTTTTGGTTTTTGGGTACTTCGAACCTTGCAACCATGATCAAGCGTATTTGATCAGACTCGGTAAAGCCGACGCGATTGGAACAGACCTCGGGCATACCATTGTGGATGGTCAGAACAGTATCTTCATCGCCCACTTTGGCCTTCAAGGCAAGTTGCCTGTCAAACTCGGAAACCGTAAGGATCTGGTCTGAGAAACGAGCCATTACCCTCTCAATATTACGGTACACGAAACGACGCTTCTCAGACACGCCCTCCGTAAAAGCCCAACCATGTGCCGTAAAGATCGCTGGTAAACCAAGACTCTTAGCGGCCAGCCTGCCGAGGATGCCAGCCTTGGAGGAGTGCAAGTGGACGAGATCGGGTTTTAGCTTGGAAAGCATCGCTCTCAATTCAAAGAAGGCGCGAATATCCTTTCCAGGACTGATTTCACGAACGAGATATTTCAATGAATAGCACGACAGCCCCAGATCCCGCGCTCGAGAGTTAAAGACGCCCTCGCCACCCACGAGGATATCAACGCTATGACCTGCTTTAGATGAGCCCAAAGCCAAATCAAGGAGATGCACGCTGGCGCCACCTATAACATCCGAACGAGTTATGACATAAACAATTTTCACACTACGCACCTTTTCAAATAACTTGCCCAAGCCCAACTTACCGGGTCCAGAGATTGGCTATTTCTCATCGAGATGATCACACTAAAAACCGCTCGAGGATTGCTGACAACCAAGATCCTCAGGCCTTGGGCTGGGCATATAACTCCTCCCACCTACCAATCACAGACTCCATGGAAAAGTTATCAAGTACTCTTGATCTTGCCGAAGTGACGAGTGACTTTTTTTGCTCTGGAAGTAGATCAAGTGCCGAGTTGATAGCTTGACGTAGCGCCTCAGGATTGAATGGTTCAACAAGATAGCCGCTATCCCCCAGCACCTCCTTCACCCCTCCGCAGTCTGTGGCAACCACTAACGTTTCGCACGACATCGCTTCAGCGACAACTAGCCCAAAGCCTTCCCATGCAGAAGACAAAATATAGATATCCGCAGCACTGTAGAATGACGGAACGTCGTCGCGCCGCCCGAAAAAACTTATCTTTTCGCTCAGGTTGGCTTTGTTAGCATATAGCGCAAGATCAGCAGCCAAGGGGCCGTCGCCTACTATCCACAGACGTACATTGTCGTGGTCTTGTGAAACCAGCGTGAATGCATCTAATAGACAGGGATAGTTTTTGGCTTCAACCAGACGGCCGACTGCCAAGAGAACTTTAATAGAAGGATCTACAGACTCTCTGGCACGAACTTGATTTCGCACCGACTCATCAAATACAAAACGCTCCGTATCTATACCGTTGGGTACAAATACCATACGCCCGACAGGCGAAGCGCCTTTCGCAATAAGTATATCAACCGCTTCCTGACTTACATTCGTTGTGAGATCCGCCAAAAAATCAGTCAGACGGTAAGCCAGCATTTTCAGCTTACCTCCTTCATTTGAACTATGTGCCGTACAAATCAGCTTGGGAATTCTTACAACTGAACGAACCATTCTGGCTATTAAATTCGCATGTACCATGTGGCTGTGCAATACATCCGGCTCAAATCGCTTGATTAATTTGACCAGATTACTAATTGCACGCACCATCGCGAAGATGGTTTTATTGCCGTTTAGAGCCACCACCGTTACATCGGGCTCCTCTGGAAGCACATCCGCGTCGCCCGTCAAATAAGCAATCACGACGTTATGTCCTCGTGCGCTCATCCGGTCAGCCAGATTTACGACTTGCTTCTCGGCCCCACCCATACCCAACCCAGTGATAAAATATAATATATTCATCGAGGCCGCCCTAGAAGCATATACAAAATGCACTGCACGGACCTGATTAAATTCTTCAACTTATAATATACTGTTTTTTCACGCAAAAATTGCGACCAGTAATAAGTAAAGAACCCTTTGGGATTAGCTCTTAAATGGCGTGAAAAGTTACGACTGTATCCATCTTCCAGGTAATCGCAGAGGTAAATTATTTTTCGTGTAAAAAAGATGATATCGCCCGCATCCCCCAATTTATTCCAGATATATAATTCCGGAACAAATTTTTCGTTCTTGAATATGGGAAACGGAAAAGCTGACATCACGTCAGTTCTAAATATGTAAGCCAAGTCACCCTTGAATAACTTGCCTGCTTCCGTCGGCGTCGAGATAAAGCTCTGCTCGACCGTGCTTAAGTCATTACCAAGCAGCTCACCGCTGAAATACGCCTTTCGATAGCACAAGCCCACTGTCTTATCAGTCGCCGTGGCGATTGAGGTAGTTATCGTTTCAACGGCGTCAGGCACCAGTGCATCATCGCTGTCGACTATAAAGATCCAGTTTGTTTTCGCAGCTGCTACCCCGCTATTGATAGCTGCGTGCTTTCCAGCATTACTTTGTCGCACCGCTGTCAGCGTGAAGCCTAGGTCTTTCTTTTTTAACTCTTCAATGAAATTCTGAGTTTCATCTGAGCTGCCGTCGTCTATCAGCACCCACTCAAACTCTTTTGAGCTTTGTTCAAGCAAGCTCTTGAGTAGCCTAGGGAGAGTACTGTAACGATTATATGTCGCTGTTAAAATTGTTATCACTCAGTGCGCCCCTCAAGATAAGTGACCGGCTTATATCGGTAAGACAATACAAGAAACGTCACGCACAACATGACTTCCGCCAAAATAAACCCAAGCACGATACCATTGACGTAATAGTTAATCGACAACAGACTTGCCAGAAGTATCGACACTACCGAGAACAAAAGCATTGCAGAGCTCGCAACTTTGTCCATACCGCGAGGTATAAGCATGCACAAACCCAATGCTTGATTAGTCATTCTAAAGGGGATTATCCATACAAAAATCTGCAAGGTCGTCGTCGCCTGCTCGAAATCAGCCCCCAATAGTTTGTTTATCAGGAACCCACCAGCTACGGAAATGGAAAATGCACTTACGCACCCCAGCAAGAACATCAACCCGACAATGATCCAGGAGAGCCTTGATGCTGATTTTGCAGAGGAAAGATACTGTCTATTCAAATACGGAAAAAACCCAATTAGGACTGGATTTATAAACCCCACAAATCCTCTTATGATTTTTTCAGCTGGGACATATCCTGAAACGGCGATTTTTCCGCAGAGCAGTCCTACAAGAGCAGGCCCAGCGCTAAGCAGAATATTGTTTGAGCTCTTATAGATGAAAACGTGAAACCCTTTGCAAATCTGAAGCCATCCACCTGACAAGCTGAACCGAACGCGGCATCCATTTCGGTAGCACAAATAATTTCCTAGCAATGTATTTGCCAATGCAAATGTGGCTAAAATCGATAACGCCACCAATGCGTCACCTGGGTCGTGAACAAAAACAAATAAGCATATAAGGCTTGCGACCCGCAGACCTACTTCTAAAAAGACCACAAGCGCAATTTTCTCAAGCCCTTGAAAAAACCAAAACGGGCTAAACCCAAAAGCTATAAAGTACAGAAAACCCAAGCCTATTACTTCAAGCTCGAAGGTCTGTGAATTGATAAACATATAAAAACACAGTGCCGCGATGCTTATAACCGATGAAATTATCAGCTTCGCGGACAGCACCTCACCAAAGACCCTAGACAGTACCGTCACATCAGTCTTCGCCAAAGAGACTTGTCTGGCAGCACTCAACGAAAAGCCGTATTCAACAACGAGTGAAGACAGTAAAGCAATTGATTGGACCAGTACGACCTTGCCGTATTCCTGTACACCCAATGAGCGCGCCAGTACCGGAATCTCCAGAATAGGCACCAAATAACCAAAGAGCTGTACAACAAAAAGCAGGCTCATATTTTTAAATACGGTAAACACGTTATCGCCCTATCTGCTTGTCATACATAATATTCACCACCCCGGCATTGTCATACTTGTAAATACGAGACAACCAGGACACCATCAGAATCCAATAACCCCACTCTGACATCTCAGTACTCAGCGGGTGAAAGAGCATAATAAAAATATAACAAAGAACGCCCAATACTGCGGCAAATTTAAAGAATATATTCTTATTTAAATCAGAACCGTCCACCAGCGACAACAAGAAAAAAACAAACGGCATTAGCATTAAAAATAAAAGTGCCAACTCACCCAGTACGCCCACATCACCCAGCATGCCCAAATACACATTATGAATAACAATATTTTCCCCATCCACCACGCTAAATGAACTGCCGAATCCGCACCCGAATGGAAAGCATTTTTGGACGTTTGATATTCCATCCTGTATCATCGCCGACCTGACTGGATCGCCCTCAAACAAACGATTCAAGACCAACAATGAATCATGATTCGTCAGGTCAATATTTGAAGAGAGCAGCACACAAACCCCTGCGATCAAGCACAGTATTGCGACCAGTAGCGTCCTGATAGGGAAAATCAAAAAGCGCAAAAGAAAAAAGGAACATACAACGATCGCAAACCATAGAAAACCGGTGCGACTGGAGTCCGCCAACAATATATACACCGACGCCATTAAAATAAGGCCAGCAAAAAGTGCATTTTTAATACGCGTCGTGAGTAACATTGCAATAATGTAGGGCGCAAAGAAAGCACACACTTTCCACATCACCCCTGGGTAGGCAAATTCACTGCCTTGCCGACCGTCACCCAATTGAATATAGAGGTCGGTAAAAAAGAATTTCGACAGCATAAATACAACAAGACTCACCACAATCGAAATCGAAGCAATCTTATAAAAGTCGTTCAACTCCAGCAAACCCGAACAGCTATATATCACGAGAAACAATATATAAATAGCTATGAATTTGACACCTTGATAAGCGGTATAGATATCCGAATTAATTACTCCGGAGATCATAAAAGCTAGTGTCATCAACGTAAAACCGAGGGTAATAGAGCTTACTTCTGGCGACAACTTCACTCTGCCGCCGCTACCATAAATCCCAAATACTAGTACTCCACCCCACAGCAACCAGTAGTTAAGCGAACCAATAATATTCCTAGTGTCACCCAAGGTCACGAGTACGCTGGCTGCCAGCACGGCCAGGAAGGCGTAACGCTTATTAGTTTTCATATCGACCTCAGAATACGCTCAGTTGAAGCATGCGCCGGTTGCCAATCGAGCCATTCTCAGGTACCGATTAGATGAAGGGGACCACTAGAGCAAGCCATAGGCCCGACAGCGAGTAAAAACAATTTTACACTGCAATCGAGGCTTCTATCTAGGATCTTCTGCTGGGTCAAGGCTAAGAAAACCAACACTACAACAGATGGCAATTTGCCTCTAGGATAAAGGGTCGCGATTTTTACGCTTGCCCCCGCGATCGAAACCCATCCTATATTGTATAATTGAAGAACTTGCTAAAGATCCGGCTCGCGCAATGCGTGCTTTATTATCCGGAAGAAAGCGATTGCAAACCCAACAACAAGACCAAGCAGTAATCCACCGATTATCAGCAAGGGACGATTCGGGCTTATCGGGGAAGTTGGCTCTAGTGCTTCTTTATCAATGGCCACCAGCTTAAGATTACTCATATCCTTATTCACACTCAGCAATCGTGCTTTCTCTGCGCGTAATGGCTGCACATCTGTCAGAAACAATTCATCCTTCACGCGACTCTTCAACACCTCAATCTCTCTATTGGACTCCAACAACTTTAATTCTTTGGCAATTTGAGAGATCCGTCGCTCAGTGAAGTCATTAGACTTTCGCTGTAGCAAGACTGCGCGCTCAGCTTCAAGCGCATTGACACCCATGAAATACAATGGAATCTGCTGATTGTTAATTTCCGTTCTCATGCTGACAGAACCGGAATGTGCATCATCACCCACGGAGGTAGGTGAAGCAGGCATCATAATATTCAGTTTCTTGGCAATTGTTATGGCCTCATTAAGCTCGGCAATTCGATTCGAATTTAAGCTATGAAGCTGCGTCCGCAGCCCTTGAAGCTCGTCTTGTAGCTGAGCTCGGCGAATTCTATCTGACTCGGAAAGGGATGCAATTCGTGCTTCTTTCCACGTGTCATAGTTTGAGCGGGCTGCGGCCAACCTGCCGTCGATCTCCTTTAAACGGTTATTGATAATAACCGTCAAGTCGGCCGATATATGATCACGCTCATTCGCTATTGCATACTCTACAAAACCATTGAGTATTGAAACACCATCAATTCCCTTTGGGTAGGTCAACTCAAGTTTCAAATAAGAACTAAGCGAATCAGCTTTATCTTTATCGGACAACATCAAACTTATAGATTTTTTATTGAACTCTTCGAACGTCTGCTGAAGATTACGTCCAGGGCGCACAAACCCCTCAAAGAGCTTTTGATTGGATCTAAAAAAACCCATGCGAATCTCGTATGACTCTAAGGCCATACCTACCCTTACCAATGCTTCACCAGGAGGTAAAACGTAAACTTCCGAGCGGTTAAGCGCATCCAATTCATTAATCGCAGCAGGCCTAAGCACACTGCTCACCTTGTATTCTGGCGTGACCGAAAATGCATAAATCGCAAAAACTGAAGAAATCAGTGCGCCCACTGAAAAAATAATGATTTTTTGACGCCAGAGGCTTGTTACAAGCGCTAACGAGTCAAATTTTTTATGCTGGGGGATGAGAACGGAGCGTAAGCTACTACTCACAACAAAAACCTGCCTTCAAAGAGAAACTGCGGGCTCGTTATGCAAAACAGATTGTGTATTTTCTTATTTTAATTGGATTATCGTCAAAACCCTGCGTCTCTGCCGAATTTCGAGCGCACAAAATGCCTGTTATCGAGAACAGATTCCATTTTGCCATCTCTCAGACATTTTACAAGTCTTGACATGTATGTAGGGCGATTCTGAGTTTTCCAAGGAACTATCGCAATCTACGGGGCTGCGCCAATAGGCACCCGCAGCGATTCATAATCCTTGATGGGCATGAGATTTCTGACAAGCGGTCACGATCACCGCTTATCCAATCCCTGCCTAAGACAATCAAGCAATCGACTTATTCTGACGCCTACGCAGAAACACTCCCAACACTGGACCAATCAACATCCCAACAATCAAAGCCACCACCACAAACACCGCCACCGGCATCTGCGCAGTACTCCACCCCAGGAACGACAGCGCCACACCCTGCTGGTTCTCCAGCACAAATGCCAAGACCACCAACGCCGCAAGCACTGCAATCAATACCGCAACAACGCGCTTAACCCCACGCATACCCTTCTCCTTCCCCAAAAACACTCAGACGCCTTCTTCCTCTTCTTCGTTCACCCGATCACGCAATTCCTTGCCCGGTTTGAAGTGGGGTACGAATTTGCCATCGAGGCTGACGGATTGGCCAGTTTTTGGGTTGCGGCCTACGCGCGGTGCGCGGTAGTGCAGTGAGAAACTGCCGAAGCCACGGATTTCGATGCGGTCTCCGGTGGCGAGGCATTGGGACATTTGCTCAAGCATGGTCTTGATAGCCAGCTCCACATCCTTGGATGAGAGCAGCCCTTGATGGGTGACAATTCGTTCGATCAACTCCGACTTCGTCATATTTTTCCCTTCTTTTTCAAGCAGCTAGGAAAAGCGCTTCGAAGGTTTTAGCATGACTTGATGAATTTGAACAGCCCATGTGTAAACTTATCTGCCGACCGCATAAACGCCTTCAGCCACCCTACCGTTACTCATTTACAGATCACCAACATCGTCCGCGTAACTGCGCCAGCCGGGTTCCAGCCGAACAGGTAGTCACCCTCTTCATCCTCTGCATCACTGGAGCGAGTGATGACTTTGTAGCCCTGCATCTTGCACTCACGGGCAGCACGCTTCTCGCACTTCTCCCATTTATTACCCAAGCCGGAACAGTCGATCTCGATGCCACTGACACCTCGCTTGGCGTGCGTCTTGGCGCTGGTGGAGGAGCAGCCGGCAAGCACTGCCAATGCAAGTATTACGATAATCCTGTTCATTCAAACCCTTATTGAGTCAGCAACGCGAAATAGCCGTTTCAAAGACTATAGTCAGTTCTGACATTGGGCTGAACGCCTTCGTTCGATGCAGTTGCTTCATCAAATTTCAGGCGCAAAAAAGGGCGACCGAAGTCGCCCTTTTTCAACAGCTTTACAGAACTTAGTTCTGCTTGGCCATTGCCTGGCGCAGCAGTGCCGCCATGGTGGTGTCAGCAGCAGCTTCCGGAGCAGCTTCTTTCAAGCTCTGGATAGCTTCTTTCTCTTCCACTTCGTCTTTCGACTTGATGGAGAGTTGGATCACGCGGCTCTTGCGATCAACGCTGATGATCTTGGCTTCTACTTCTTGGCCTTCTTTCAGAACGTTGCGCGCGTCTTCAACGCGGTCACGGCTGATTTCGGAGGCTTTCAGAGTCGCTTCGATATCGTCGGCCAGAGTGATGATGGCGCCTTTAGCGTCAACTTCTTTCACAGTGCCTTTAACGATGGCGCCTTTGTCGTTCTCTTGAACGTACTCGGAGAACGGATCGCTTTCCAGTTGCTTGATACCCAGGGAGATGCGCTCGCGCTCTGGGTCAACCGACAGGATAACGGTGTCCAGCTCGTCGCCCTTCTTGAAACGACGAACAGCTTCTTCGCCAACTTCGTTCCAGGAGATGTCGGACAGGTGAACCAGGCCGTCGATGCCGCCGTCCAGACCAATGAAGATACCGAAATCGGTGATCGACTTGATGGTGCCGGAGATTTTATCGCCCTTGTTGAACTGGCCAGAGAAATCTTCCCATGGGTTAGATTTGCACTGCTTGATGCCCAGGGAGATACGACGACGCTCTTCGTCGATGTCCAGAACCATGACTTCCACTTCGTCGCCGACTTGTACGACTTTCGAAGGGTGGATGTTCTTGTTGGTCCAGTCCATCTCGGAAACGTGTACCAGGCCTTCCACGCCTTCTTCCAGCTCTGCGAAGCAGCCGTAGTCGGTCAGGTTGGTAACACGCGCGGTTACGCGAGTGCTTTCTGGGTAACGAGCCTTGATAGCAACCCATGGATCTTCGCCCAGCTGCTTCAAGCCCAGGGAAACGCGGTTACGCTCACGATCGTATTTCAGAACCTTGACATCGATCTCGTCGCCAACGTTGACGATTTCGGAAGGATGCTTGATACGCTTCCAAGCCATGTCGGTAATGTGCAGCAGGCCATCGACGCCACCCAGATCGACGAATGCGCCGTAATCGGTGAGGTTCTTGACGATACCTTTGACTTGTTGGCCTTCCTGCAGGGATTCCAGCAGAGCTTCACGCTCGGCGGAGTTCTCTGCTTCCAGCACGCTGCGACGGGAAACGACAACGTTGTTGCGCTTCTGGTCGAGCTTGATGACTTTGAATTCGAGTTCTTTGCCTTCCAGGTGCGTGGTGTCGCGCACAGGACGAACGTCGACCAAAGAACCTGGCAGGAACGCACGGATGCCGTTAACGTCGACAGTGAAGCCGCCTTTAACCTTACCGTTGATAACGCCCTTGACCACTTCTTCAGCTGCGAAGGCTGCTTCGAGAACAATCCAGCATTCAGCGCGCTTGGCTTTTTCACGGGACAGCTTGGTTTCACCGAAACCGTCTTCAACCGAGTCCAGAGCAACGTGAACTTCGTCACCGACATTGATAGTCAGGTCACCAGCATCGTTGTAGAACTGTTCCAGCGGGATCAGAGCTTCAGACTTCAGACCAGCGTGAACGGTTACCCAGCGAGCTTGGTAATCGATATCAACGATAACACCGGTGATGATGGAGCCTGCCTGAAGGTTCAGGGTTTTTAGGCTTTCTTCAAAGAGTTCCGCAAAGCTTTCGCTCATTTTAATTCCTGTTGATAAGGGCGAAGAATACGCCCATCTCCACACCCCAGACGGTGTGGGTCAGTTTCAGTTAAAAGAAGCCACCGCAGGACTATGACTGGTCCCCTGCGGCCTTCTTGATCACCCGGCGATATCGCGAATGGCGATTTCACTCATGATGCGTTCCAGCACCTGCTCGATGGACAACTCCGTGGAATCCAGCTGTATGGCGTCAGCCGCCGGCTTGAGCGGGGCTACCGCACGCTGGGTATCACGCTCATCGCGTGCACGGATCTCATCTAGCAGACTCGACAGACTAACACCTTCGACTTTGCCCTTCAACTGCAAGTAGCGGCGGCGCGCTCGTTCCTCGGCACTGGCCGTGAGGAATATCTTCAACGGCGCCTCGGGAAACACCACCGTGCCCATGTCACGGCCGTCGGCCACCAGGCCCGGCGGCTCCTGGAACGCACGCTGGCGCTGCAGCAAAGCCTCACGAACCGCCGGCAAAGCAGCCACTTGGGAGGCGCCGGCACCGATGCTCTCGGTACGAATCACATCACTGACTTCGTCGCCTTCCAGAATGATGCGCTGCAGTTGACCGTCGGTCGCCGCGATGAACTGCACGTCCAGATGGGCGGCAATTTTCGTCAGCAACTCTTCGTTGGTCAGATCGACACCATGGTTGCGCGCCGCGAATGCCAACAGGCGGTACAGCGCGCCGGAATCGAGCAGGCACCAGCCCAGGCGCTTGGCCAGGATGCCGGCGATGGTGCCTTTGCCCGAGCCGCTTGGCCCGTCGATGGTAATCACCGGTGCTTTGATATTCACAATTGAGCCTCTTGGGCAACACGAATGCCGACGTGGGCACACAGTGTAAGAAAGTTCGGAAAAGACGTAGCAACATTGGCGCAGTCACGAATACGAATCGGCGCCGCTGCCTGCAGGGAGGCCACGCTGAACGCCATGGCAATGCGGTGATCGCCATGGGCATGCACTTCGCCACCGCCTATCGGGCCACCGTCAATGATAATCCCATCAGGCGTGGGTTGGCACTTCACACCCAGGGCCAGCAGACCGTCGGCCATAACCTGGATACGGTCCGATTCCTTGAGCCGCAGCTCCTCGGCACCGCGTAATACGGTACGCCCCTCGGCGCAGGCAGCGGCGACAAACAATACGGGAAACTCATCGATCGCCAACGGCACCAACGCCGCTGGAATCTCGATACCCTTCAAGACAGCTGCCCGGACACGCAAGTCCGCAACAGGCTCGCCACCTACCTCACGCGGATTTTCAAGGCTGATATCAGCCCCCATCAGCCGCAGGATATCGATCACGCCGGTGCGGGTAGGATTGACGCCGACATGCTCAAGCAGCAACTCCGAACCCTGGGCAATCGAGGCCGCCACCAGAAAAAACGCCGCAGACGAAATATCCCCAGGCACTTCAATGTGGGCAGCCGTCAACCGATGACCCGACTCCACCGACGCCGTCGCGCCCTCCACCGCCACCGGATAACCAAAGCCACGCAACATGCGCTCGGTATGATCGCGGGTCGGCGCAGGCTCGGTGACTGCGGTTTTACCTTGTGCATACAGACCAGCCAGCAACAGGCAGGATTTAACCTGCGCACTGGCCATCGGCAACGCGTAAGTCAGGCCCTTGAGCGTCTGCCCACCACGAATGGTCAGCGGCGGACGCCCTTCAGGACCGGTCTCGATCACCGCGCCCATTTCCCGCAGCGGCTTGGCCACGCGACTCATCGGGCGCCTGGACAGCGATGCATCACCGGTCAGGACGCTATCGAAGCTTTGCGCCGCAAGCAGACCCGCCAACAGGCGCATTGATGTACCGGAGTTACCGAGGTAGATCGGTCCTGGCGCTGCCTTCAAGCCGTGCAGGCCAACCCCATGAATAGTCACTCGCCCATGGTGCGGGCCCTCGATCACCACGCCCATGTCGCGAAACGCCTGCAAGGTCGCCAGGGCATCTTCGCCTTCAAGGAAACCGTCGACCTCCGTTACGCCGTCAGCCAATGAACCCAGCATGATCGATCGATGGGAGATCGACTTGTCACCTGGCACCCGAATGCATCCGCTCAAGCGGCCACCCGGATTGGCGATAAAAGTCAGCTCATCGGCGTTCACTGCAGTTTCCATATAGGCCCGGCGCGCCAGGATCTTGCTGAAATGCTCTCGCGCCATCCGCGCCCGGGTGAACACACCCAGTAACTGATGGCCATCACCCGCATCCACCGCATCGCGCAAGGCGTCGAGGTCACTGCGGAACGTGTCCAGGGTGCGCAACACCGCTTCGCGATTGGCGAGAAAGATGTCATGCCACATCACCGGGTCACTGCCGGCAATCCGCGTGAAATCGCGAAAACCACCGGCGGCGTAACGGAAAATCTCGAGGTTTTCGTTGCGCTTGGCCAACGAATCCACCAAGCCGAATGCCAGCAGATGGGGAAGATGGCTGGTCGCGGCCAACACTTCATCGTGGCGCTCGACCTGCATATGCTCCACATCCGCGCCCAGCTCGCGCCAGAGCCGATCCACCACGGCCAACGCCGCCGGATCAGTCTGCGCCAGCGGCGTCAGGATCACCTTATGCCGACGGAACAACTGCGCATTGGACGCTTCCACCCCGCTCTGCTCGGAACCGGCAATCGGATGGCCCGGCACAAAGCGCGGCGGCATAGCGCCAAACGCCAATTGTGCCGCGCGCACCACATTGCCTTTGGCGCTGCCGACGTCCGTGAGGATCGCCTGCCCCAGGTCCATGCCAGCCAATACGGCGAGCAATTTCTCCATGGCCAGGATCGGCACCGCAAGCTGGATCACGTCCGCGCCCTGGCAAGCGATTGCCAGGTCCGCTTCACAGCGATCCACGACACCCAACTCCACCGCCAGCTTGCGCGATTGCGGGTCAAGGTCCACGCCGACTACTTCGCCACACAGCCCGCTGTCCCGCAGGCCCTTGGCGAACGAACCACCGATCAACCCCAGGCCGACCACCACCAGGCGACCGATCATAGGCACAGCAGGTTGCAATGCAGTGACATCAACCACGGGCCAGAACCTTGGCCAACGCCTCCAGGAAGCGGCTGTTCTCGGCCGGCAAACCAATGGTGATACGCAGGTGGTTCGGCATACCGTAGTTGGCCACCGGACGCACGATCACGCCTTCGCGCAACAAGCCCTGAAATACCGGTGCAGCCTCTTGGCCGAGGTCGACGCAGATGAAGTTGCCCTTGGACGGAATCCAGCCCAGGCCCAACTCGCGAAAGCCGTCCTGCAACTGCAACATGCCGCTTTCGTTAAGGCGGCGCCCTTCTTCCAGGTATTGGGCATCCTTCACCGCCGCACACGCAGCCGCCAGGGCCAGGCTGTTGACGTTGAACGGTTGGCGTACGCGGTTCAGCACATCGGCCACTACCGCTGTGGACAGGCCGTAGCCAACCCGCAACGACGCCAGGCCATAAGCCTTGGAGAAGGTGCGCGACACCAGCAGGTTCGGGTAGGCCGCGAGGAAATCCAGGCCATCGGGCAGGTCGCCGCCTTCGGCGTACTCGATGTAGGCTTCGTCCAGCACAACCAGCACATGCTCCGGCACGTTCTGCAGGAACTCGTTCAGGGCCTGCGCATCGAACCAGGTGCCGGTCGGGTTGTTCGGGTTAGCGATAAACACCACGCGGGTTTGCGCATCGATCGCTGCCAGCATCGCCGGCAGGTCGTGGCCCCAGTTCTTGGCAGGAATGACGCGCGCATCAGCCCCTACGGCCTGGGTCACGATCGGGTAGACCGCGAATGCATGCTCACTGAACACCGCATTCAAACCGGGCGCCAGGTAGGCACGCCCGACCAGTTCAAGAATGTCGTTGGAGCCATTGCCCAGGGTCACCTGATTGAGCTCGACCCGGCATTTTTCTGCCAGCAGGGACTTGAGGGCAAAGCCATTGCCGTCGGGATAACGGGTCAGCTCGGCAAGCTCCTCCCGAATCGCCGCCAATACTTTGGGGCTCGGACCCAGCGGGTTTTCGTTACTCGCCAGCTTGACGATCCTGGACGGGTCCAGATTCAACTCACGGGCCAGTTCGTCCACAGGCTTGCCTGGAACGTAAGGCGAGAGTTGTTGCACGCCCGGCTGTGCCAGGGCGAGGAAGTTGCCACTCATGTCAAAGCCTCACAAAACCGCTTTCGGGTAAGAGCCCAGCACTTTGAGTGCCACGGCTTCCTGACTGATCTTCTCCAGCACACCCTTGACCAGCGGGTCGCGGTGGTGGCCGATGAAGTCGATAAAGAACACGTAGGTCCATTTACCGCTACGCGAAGGACGAGTCTCGATGCGCGTCAGGTCAATCCCGTTGTCGTGGAATGGCACCAGCAGCTCATGCAACGCGCCGGGCTTGTTGCTCATGGAAACGATGATCGAAGTCTTGTCGTCGCCGGTTGGCGGCACTTCCTGGCTGCCGATCATCAAGAAGCGCGTGGAGTTGTCCGGGCGGTCCTCGATTTTCTCGGCCAAGCGTGTCAGCCCGTAGAGGCCCGCAGCCATATCGCCGGCAATCGCCGCCGAGTTCCACTCACCCTTGACCCGCTTGGCCGCTTCGGCGTTGCTGGACACCGCCACGCGCTCGACATTCGGGTAATGGGCGTCCAGCCACTTGCGGCACTGGGCCAGGGACTGAGCGTGAGAGTAGATACGGCTGATGCTGTCGGTCTTGGTGTTCTCGCCCACCAGCAGGTGGTGGTGAATACGCAACTCGACTTCCCCACAGATCACCATGTCGTGCTCGAGGAAGCTGTCCAGCGTGTGGTTGACCGCGCCTTCAGTGGAGTTTTCCACCGGCACCACGCCAAAATTCACCGCGCCGGCCGCCACTTCGCGGAACACTTCGTCGATGGCCGCCATCGGCTTGCTTATCACCGCGTGGCCGAAGTGCTTCATCGCCGCCGCCTGGGTGAAAGTGCCTTCGGGGCCCAGGTAGGCCACTTTCAGCGGCTGCTCAAGGGCAAGGCACGAAGACATGATTTCACGGAACAACCGCGCCATCTCCTCATTGCCCAGCGGCCCCTTGTTGCGCTCCATCACGCGCTTTAGCACCTGGGCTTCGCGCTCAGGCCGGTAGAACACCGGCACTTCGCCTTCCGCCAGGGACGCCATTTTCACCCGAGCCACTTCCTGGGCGCAGCGCGCGCGCTCACTGATCAGCTCCAGGACTTTCTCGTCCAGGCTGTCAATGCGTACGCGCAGGGCTTTGAGTTCTTGCTCAGACATTAGCCGTGTTCCTTTTCGAACTCTGCCATGTAGGCAACCAGCGCGTTGATGGCGTGGATGTCGACAGCGTTATAAATGGAGGCGCGCATACCACCGACCGAGCGGTGGCCCTTGAGGTTCAGCAAGCCACGCTCGTCGGCGCCGGCCAGGAACGGCTTGTCCAGACGATCATCGGCCAGGCGGAACGGCACGTTCATCCACGAGCGGTCGGTAAGGTTGATCGGGTTGCTGTACAGGCCGCTGGCGTCGATGAAGTCGTACAGGGTGCGCTTCTTCTCTTCGTTGCGCTTGCCCATCGCAGCCACACCGCCCTGCTCCTTGAGCCATTCGAAGACCAGGCCGGACAGGTACCAGGCAAACGCCGGCGGGGTGTTGTACA
This sequence comes from Pseudomonas sp. W2Jun17, assembly GCF_023127795.1. Classification (NCBI taxonomy): domain Bacteria; kingdom Pseudomonadati; phylum Pseudomonadota; class Gammaproteobacteria; order Pseudomonadales; family Pseudomonadaceae; genus Pseudomonas; species Pseudomonas sp. W2Jun17. The sequence goes on from NZ_SPKO01000007.1 coordinate 44,727, forward strand.
TCGAGCCGTTATCGGCCGCGACCTTGTAGTTGAGCATGGTCGGGCACAGCGAACGGGCGCGGCCGAGCAGGTCTTCGCGGATGATATTGACCAGGATGCCGCTCGGGCCGATGTTCTTTTGCGCACCGGCGTAGATCATGCCATAACGGGACACGTCGATCGGGCGCGAGAGGATGTCCGAGGACATGTCGCACACCAGCGGAACGTCACCGACTTCAGGCACCCAATCAAATTCCAGGCCACCGATGGTTTCGTTCGCGACGTAGTGAACGTAGGCCGCGTCCTTCGTCAGCTTCCACTCGTTCTGACCTGGAATGGCGAAGTAGTCGTAGGGCTTGGCGGTACCGGCCACATTGACGTGACCGTAGCGCGAGGCCTCTTCAATGGCTTTCTGACCCCAGATACCGGTGTCGATATAGTCGGCAGTGCCCTCTTCGGGCAACAGGTTCAGTGGGATCTGAGCGAACTGCTGGCTCGCGCCGCCTTGCAGGAACAACACTTTGTAGTCGGAGGGGATGTCCAGCAAGTCGCGCAAGTCCTGCTCGGCCTTGGTGGCGATGGACACGAACTCATCGCTGCGATGGCTCATTTCCATCACGGAGAGGCCTTTTCCATGCCAGTCGAGGAGTTCACCCTGCGCACGCTGCAGGACTGCTTCAGGAAGCGCCGCGGGACCGGCACAGAAGTTATAGGCTCTCTTGCTCACATCCAATCTCACTCTGATCTGGTGGGGCTGCAATCATGTTCGGCAACACCCTTTGTCTGAAGCCAACCCGTGTGGGAGCTGGCTTGCCTGCGATACAGGCACCTCGGTAGTTCCAGTGATACCGCGGTGATGCTATCGCAGGCAAGCCAGCTCCCACATGGACCGCGTCCAGGCAAAGGACGTGTATTTTTCAAAGGGGACAAACAACAAGGGGGCGAATCTTCATCCGCCCCCTGTGTGTCCGCTTATTCCTGCGGTTCTTCTTCGTCTGCGGCAGCATCGAGGGTTGGCTCGTCGACGTTGTCATCGCCGGCTGCGATCACCTCGCCGTCGAACTCCTCGCCTTCCAGCTCTTCACCTTCAACTTCCGAAGGCTCCTGCACACGCTCCAGGCCGACCAGTTTTTCATCCTTGGCCAGCTTGATCAGGGTCACGCCCTGGGTATTACGGCCCAGGCTCGACACTTCAGCCACACGGGTACGCACCAGCGTCCCCTGGTCGGAAATCAGCATGATCTCCTCGCCATCAAGCACCTGTACCGCGCCAACCAGGCGGCCGTTGCGGTCGTTGCTGACCATGGCGATCACGCCCTGGCCGCCACGCTTGTACTCCGGGAACTCGCTGATGGCAGTGCGCTTGCCATAGCCACGCTCGGAAGCGGTGAGGATCTGGCTGCCTTCTTCCGGGATCAGCATCGAAATCAGCTTCTGCCCTTCCGGCAGGCGCATACCACGTACACCGCGGGCGGTACGGCCCATCGCCCGCACGTCGGATTCCTTGAAGCGCGTAACCTTGCCGCCATCGGAGAACAGCATGACTTCGCGCTCACCATCGGTAATGGCGGCGGAAATCAGTACGTCACCTTCATCCAGCTCCAGGGCGATCAGGCCCACGCTGCGTTGACGGCTGAAGGATTCCAGCGGGGTCTTCTTCACGGTGCCCTTGGCGGTAGCCATGAAGATGAAGTGACCTTCGGTGTATTCCTCGACCGGCAGCATGGTGGTGATGTATTCATCACTGTCCAGCGGCAGCAGGTTGACCAATGGGCGACCACGGGCAGCACGGGAAGCTTCCGGGATTTCGTAGGTTTTGAGCCAGTACACCTTGCCCTTGCTGGAGAACAGCAGCAGCGTGGTGTGGCTGTTGGCGACCAGCAGGTGAGCGATGTAGTCCTCATCCTTGACGCCGGTAGCCGATTTACCTTTACCGCCACGACGCTGGGCCTGATACGCAGCCAACGGCTGGGTCTTGGCATAGCCACCGTGGGAGATGGTCACGACGCGCTCTTCTTCCGGGATCATGTCACCCAGGGTCAGGTCCAGGCGCGCATCGAGGATTTCGGTGCGGCGCACGTCGCCGTACTCGGCGCGGATCACTTCCAGTTCTTCGCGGATCACTTCCATCAGGCGCACGGCGCTGCTGAGGATGCGGATCAACTCGCCGATCTGGTTGAGGATCTCCTGGTACTCGGCCAACAGCTTCTCGTGCTCAAGACCGGTCAGGCGGTGCAGGCGCAGTTCCAGGATGGCCTGGGCCTGCTCCGGCGACAGGAAGTACTTGCCTTCGCGTAGGCCGTATTGCGGGTCCAGGGTTTCCGGACGGCAAGAATCGGCGCCTGCGCGCTCAACCATGGCCACCACGGCACTGGATTCCCAAGGCGTGCTGATCAACGCTTCCTTGGCTTCCGACGGGGTTGGCGAGGCCTTGATCAGGGCGATCACCGGGTCGATGTTCGACAACGCAACGGCCTGGCCTTCCAGGATGTGGCCGCGCTCGCGAGCCTTGCGCAGTTCGAACACGGTACGGCGGGTGACCACTTCGCGACGGTGACGTACGAAGGCTTCCAGCAGGTCCTTGAGGTTCAGGATGCGTGGGCGGCCGTCGATCAGTGCAACCACGTTGATACCAAACACGCTTTGCAGCTGGGTCTGGGCGTAGAGGTTGTTGAGGATCACCTCAGGCACTTCGCCACGACGCAGTTCGATCACCACGCGCATACCGTCTTTGTCGGACTCGTCGCGCAGTTCGGTAATGCCTTCGAGCTTCTTCTCTTTAACCAGCTCGGCGATCTTCTCGATCAGACGCGCCTTGTTCAACTGGTACGGGAGTTCGGTGATGACGATCTGCTGGCGGCCACCGACCTTGTCGATGTCTTCGATCATCGAACGGGCACGCATGTAAATGCGCCCGCGACCGGTGCGGTAGGCTTCGATGATGCCGGCGCGACCGTTGATGATCGCGGCGGTCGGGAAGTCCGGGCCGGGGATGTACTGCATCAGCTCATCGACAGTCAGCTCGGGGTTGTCGATGAGGGCCAGGCAACCATCGATGACTTCACCGAGGTTGTGCGGCGGGATGTTGGTGGCCATGCCCACGGCGATACCGCTGGAGCCGTTGACCAGCAGGTTGGGGATCTTGGTGGGCATGACGGCCGGGATCATTTCGGTGCCGTCGTAGTTCGGCACCCAGTCCACGGTTTCTTTATGCAGGTCGGCCAGCAGCTCGTGCGCCAGCTTGGTCATGCGCACTTCGGTGTATCGCATGGCCGCGGCGTTGTCGCCGTCGACCGAACCGAAGTTGCCCTGGCCGTCTACCAGCAGGTAGCGCAGGGAAAACGGCTGGGCCATCCGAACGATGGTGTCGTACACCGCAGTGTCGCCGTGAGGGTGATACTTACCGATCACGTCACCGACAACACGGGCAGATTTCTTGTACGGCTTGTTCCAGTCGTTACCCAGCTCGCTCATCGCGAACAGCACACGCCGGTGCACGGGCTTCAAGCCATCGCGCGCATCAGGCAGTGCCCGACCGACAATTACGCTCATCGCGTAGTCGAGGTAGGACTGTTTCAGCTCGTCTTCGATATTGACCGGGAGGATTTCTTTGGCCAGTTCGCCCATGAGAAGCCTGATTCCTTTTTCGGGTGAAACCTCGTCACATCCATTCGGGACGAACGAAGCTCGCCGCTGCCGGCACGGTGCCTGACAACGACTTACGACAAATCAACGAGTTATGACACGGATCTGCGCGTTATGAGCAACCCCTCGGGGCAGCCCTGGAAACCGCCGGATGTTATCACAATCGCCGCCACGCACCTATCCCCCTGATGCGCATGGAGGCTAGTAATTTGACGGATGACAGGCTTGAAGGGGACGAGAGGGGCTCAGAGGTGGGGTGATGCTGTTTTTTGAGGATGGATCCGAGGGTTTTATTGACTTTCGGGCCCAATCGGGGGCAAGCCCCCTCCCACACTTGAATTGTGAACACAGTCAAAATGTGGGAGGGGGCTTGCCCCCGATTGCTATTTCACAGACACCACTGTCCTCAATGCAGCCGCTTACGGCACATCAACCTGGCCAATTTGGCAGTATCCGGCCGCTCGACCACGCCTTTCTCAGTCACGATCACATCAATCAGGTCGGCCGGGGTCACATCAAATACCGGATTAAAGGCATCCACCTCCAGGCGCTGCCCCATGACGTCCAGCAGCTCAGCGGGATCGCGCGCCTCCAGTGCAACATCATCGCCAGTAGCCATCATCAAATCGAGCGTCGAACTCGACGCCACCACCATAAAGCGCACGCCATGATGCATGGCACAGACGGCCAGCTGATAAGTGCCGATCTTGCTGATCACGTCGCCATTGGCGGCAATACAGTCAGCACCGACCACCACCCAGGTCACGCCTTTGGTCTTGAGGATATGCGCCCCGGCGGAGTCGGCATTCACCGTCACCGGGATGCCCTCGCCCGCCAACTCCCACGCCGTCAGGCGCGAGCCTTGCAGCCATGGACGGGTTTCGTTGACATAGACCTGCTCGACCAGCCCCTCCAGGAACGCCGCGCGAATCACGCCGTGGGCCGTGCCGACACCGCCCGTGGCCAATGCACCGGCGTTGCCATGGGTGAGGATCGCCTGGGCGTTGCCCTGGTGCTTGCGAATCCGCTCCATACCCAACTGGGCCATGACCACATTGGCCTCCCGGTCGCTTTCATGGATCACAATGGCCTGGGCTTCCAGCACGGTAACCGGGTCGGCGTGCTGCTTGACGCGGTCCAGGCAGTCGCGCATATTCTTGAGTGCCCAGAACAGATTCGACCCGGTCGGGCGGCTATCGGCCAGCAGCGCGTAGTCTTCTTCCCACGCTGCCTGCCAGTCGCCACCCTCGGCAATGCGCTCACGGGCAGCCAGCACCAGGCCATAGGCGGCACTGATGCCGATGGCTGCTGAGCCCCGCACCACCATCGAACGAATGGCCTCGGCCACCGCCGCGACGGTATGGCAGGCCACCCAGCTCTCCCGGGACGGCAACACGCGCTGATCGAGCAGGTACAGCGCGCCGTCACGCCAATCGATGGCCTTCACTTTCTCTGCAGCCAACAGTCGGTCGCGCATCCCTTACCCCGCACTCATGAACAAAAGCCGCGGATTATAGCGATCCGCCAGCCAGGACGCTCGGGTATACTTCGCCCTTCTTTTATAGCTGCCTGGGAAGAAGCCTGCGATGACCTCCACTGCCGCCCCGCTCGACGTGTTGCTCTTGCCGACCTGGCTGGTACCGGTCGAACCTGCCGGCGTGGTGCTCAAAGAGCATGGTCTGGGCATCCGCGATGGGCGCATTGCCTTTATCGGCCCACGGGCCGCCGCATTGAAGCTGGCGGCCAATGAGGTGCGCGAACTGCCCGGCATGTTGCTCAGCCCCGGCTTGATCAACGCCCACGGCCATGCGGCAATGAGCCTGTTCCGTGGCTTGGCCGATGACCTGCCGTTGATGACCTGGCTGGAAAAACACATCTGGCCGGCCGAAGCCAAATGGGTCGATGAAGCCTTTGTGCGCGACGGCACCAACCTGGCCATCGCCGAACAGATCAAGGGCGGCATCACCTGCTTCTCCGACATGTACTTCTTCCCCAAGGTCGCCAGCGATTGCGTGCACAATAGCGGTATGCGCGCGCAGATCGCCATGCCGATCCTCGACTTCCCGATTCCCGGCGCCAGCACTGCCGACGAGGCGCTTCGCCAGGGCATCGAGCTGTTCGGCGACCTCAAGCACCACCCGCGCATCAAGATCACCTTCGGCCCTCACGCGCCCTACACCGTGTGCGACGCCAACCTGGAAAAGATCCGGGTGATCGCCGAAGAGCTGGACGCCGCGATCCATATGCATGTGCATGAAACCGCCTTTGAAGTACAACAAGCCGTGGAGCAGACCGGCGAGCGGCCATTGGCGCGCCTGGGTCGCCTCGGCTTGCTCGGGCCGCGCTTCCAGGCCGTTCACATGACCCAAATCAGCGAAGAAGACTTGGCTTTGCTGGTAGAAAGCAACACCAGCGTCATCCATTGCCCGGAATCGAACCTGAAACTGGCCAGCGGCTTTTGCCCGGTTGAGCGCTTGTGGCAGGCTGGGGTCAATGTGGCCATCGGCACCGACGGCGCCGCCAGCAACAATGACCTGGACCTGCTGGGCGAAACCCGTACCGCCGCGATGCTGGCCAAGGCCGTCGCCGGCTCGGCCACCGCCCTGGACGCCCACCGTGCCCTGCGCATGGCAACGCTCAACGGTGCACGGGCCATGGGCCTGGAAAGCCAGATTGGCTCGCTGGAAGTCGGCAAGGCCGCAGATATAGTCGCCTTCGATCTGTCGGGGCTGGCGCAACAACCGATCTACGATCCGGTCTCACAGCTTATATATGCCACCGGACGCGATTGCGTGAAACACCTTTGGGTCGCCGGCAAGCTATTGCTCGACGACCGGCAATTGACCCGCATGGATGAACAACAGTTGACCGCCACGGCCATTGCCTGGGGCCAACGCATCAGCGGGCACAGCGAATAACGAAGGCGCTGAGCCCATGCGCTCGGCACCCACTCACCGATTTTTCAGATTTAGAGGATTCATCATGAGCAACGTCGACCACGCAGAAATCGCCAAATTCGAAGCCCTCGCCCACCGCTGGTGGGACCGCGAGAGCGAGTTCAAACCCCTGCACGACATCAACCCGCTGCGGGTCAACTGGATTGACGAGCGCGTCAACCTGGCCGGCAAGAAGGTGCTGGACGTGGGTTGCGGCGGCGGCATCCTCAGCGAAGCCATGGCTCAACGCGGCGCGACCGTGATGGGTATCGACATGGGCGAAGCGCCATTGGCCGTGGCGCAGTTGCACCAGCTCGAATCCGGCGTGAGCGTGGAATACCGCCAGATCACCGCCGAAGCCCTGGCCGAGGAAATGCCCGAGCAGTTCGACGTGGTGACCTGCCTTGAGATGCTGGAACACGTGCCGGACCCATCCTCGGTCATCCGTGCGTGCTTCCGTATGGTCAAGCCGGGCGGCCAGGTGTTCTTCTCCACCATCAACCGCAACCCCAAGGCTTACCTGTTCGCGATCATTGGCGCCGAATACATCATGAAGCTGCTGCCGCGTGGCACCCATGACTTCAAGAAATTCATCCGCCCCTCCGAGCTGGGTGCGTGGAGCCGTCAGGCCGGGCTGACCGTCAAGGACATCATCGGCCTGACCTACAACCCGCTGACCAAGCACTACAAGCTGGCCAGCGATGTTGACGTCAACTACATGATCCAGACCCTGCGCGAGGAGTAAGCCTGTGAAGTTGCGAGCGGTTCTCTTCGACATGGACGGTACCCTGCTGGATACCGCGCCGGACTTTATCGCCATCTGCCAGGCCATGCGCGCCGACCGCGGCCTGGAACCGATCAACCCGCAGCACATCCGCGATGAAATCTCCGGCGGTGCGCGGGCGATGGTTGCCGTGACCTTTTCGATGGATCCTGAATCGCCAGGCTTTGAAGAGCTGCGCCAGGAATTCCTCGATCGCTACCTCAAGGGCTGCGCGGTGCACAGCAAACTGTTCGACGGCATGGCCGAGTTGCTGGAAGACATCGAGAAGGCCAAGTTGATCTGGGGTGTGGTCACCAACAAGCCCGTGCGCTTTGCCGAACCGATCATGCAGCAACTGGGCCTGGCCGAGCGCTCGGCCGTGCTGATCTGCCCGGACCACGTGAAGAACAGCAAGCCGGACCCGGAGCCGATGATTCTGGCGTGTAAGCTGCTCGACCTCGACCCGGCGAGCGTATTGTTCGTGGGCGATGACCTACGTGATATCGAATCCGGCCGCGATGCCGGTACGCGCACGGCGGCGGTCACCTATGGCTATATCCACCCGGATGACAACCCACGTCACTGGGGCGCGGATGTGGTGGTGGATCACCCGCTGGAATTGCGCAAGGTGCTGGATAACGCGCTGTGCAGTTGCTGATGGCTCCCACACTCTAATGACCCATGAAGATTAAAAAATGTGGGAGGGGGCTTGCTCCCGATAGCTGTGGGTCAGTCAGTAAATGCAGTGACTGACACACTGCTATCGGGAGCAAGCCCCCTCCCACATTGGATTTTCAATGCACTCAAAATTGGTATTACCTACTGAATTTTGTCGAGGCTATTTATGTTTGATTATTCTGCCCCTCCAGAACTGCTCAAAGGCCGGGTCATCCTGGTCACCGGCGCCGGCCGCGGGATTGGCGCAGCAGCAGCAAAGACCTATGCCGCCCATGGCGCCACCGTGCTGTTGCTGGGCAAGACCGAAGCCAACCTGGCCCAGGTGTATGACCAGATCGAAGCCGCCGGCCAGCCGCAACCGGTGGTGATCCCGTTCAACCTGGAGACCGCCCTGCCCCATCAATACGATGAGCTGGCAGCGATGATCGAAAAAGAATTCGGCCGCCTCGACGGCCTGTTGCACAACGCCTCGATCATCGGCCCACGCACGCCCATCGAGCAGTTGTCCGGCGAGAATTTCATGCGCGTGATGCATGTAAACGTCAACGCGATGTTCATGCTGACCAGCACCTTGCTGCCGCTGCTCAAGCTGTCCCAGGATGCATCGGTGGTGTTCACCTCCAGCAGCGTCGGGCGCAAGGGGCGGGCGTACTGGGGGGCTTATGGTGTATCGAAGTTTGCTACCGAAGGCTTGATGCAAACCCTGGCCGATGAGCTGGAAGATGTAGCGGCAGTGCGCGCCAACAGCATCAACCCGGGCGGTACACGCACGAGTATGCGGGCCCAGGCGTATCCCGGTGAGAATCCGATGGAAAGGCCGGCGCCGGAAGACATCATGCCGGTGTACCTGTACCTGATGGGGCCGGACAGTGCTGGCATCAATGGGCAGGCGTTTGATGCGCAGTAAGCCCTGACACCCCGCAAAAAAATGTGGGAGCTGGCTTGCCTGCGATAGCATCACTGCGGTGTAACTGAAGCACCAAGGTGTCTGCATCGCAGGCAAGCCAGCTCCCACACTGCTTTGTGGTGTAGTCAAAAACTCAGTTTTTGACTACTTCTTCAAGGGTGAAACGGCCCAGCGGGTTCTGCAGGAAGTTGCTCACATTCTTGCGTGAAATATTGATGTACGGGCTGTAGTACAGGTCAATCCAGTTCACATCCTGTTTCGCCAGTTTCTGCAACTCGACATACATCTGCTCACGCTTGGCCGGGTCTGCCTCGACTCGCGCCGCAGCTACCAGCGCCTTGACCTTGTCGTTCTTGTAGCGGGTCATGTAGTTCTGGTTGGTGTCGTGGCCCAGCACGAAGGTGGTCTTCTGGTCCGGGTCGAGGATGTCGTTGGTCCAGTACATCACCGAAATATCGTACTCACCGTCCACCAGCATCTGCCAGCTTTGGGTCGGGTCGACCTTTTGCAGGTTGGCGGTCACGCCGACCTTGGCCAACTGGTCCTTGATGATCACCGCAATCTGCTCGTCGGCCTCGTTGCCGGCGTTGACCACGTAGTTGAGCTTCAAGTCCTTGGCACCGGCCTCTTCCAGCAGTTTCCTGGCCTCAGTCGGGTCATAAGGACGTTGCAGGTTGTTGGCGTAGTGGTACAGCGAGCCTTTGGGAATGTAGGAATACGCCACGGTGCCTTGACCGTAAGTGGCGGTTTTCACCAGCGATTGTTTGTCGATGGCCATGTCCAATGCCTGGCGCACCTGCGGCTTGGCGAGCAAGCCGTGCTCGTGGTTGATCAACAAGTGATCTTCACGGGTGGACGGGTCGGCGTGGATCACCACGTTCTTGTCTTTCTTCAGCTCTTCGACCCGCGAGAACGGTACGAAGATCGCCGTGTCGAGTTCGTTGTTCTGCACCATGCGCATACGGGTGTTGTCGTCGGTCACCGACACCCACTCCACGCCGTCGAGGCTGACGTTATTGGCCTGCCAGAAATTCGGGTTCTTCTTCAGGATGACCCGGTCGCCCTTGCGCCACTCTTCCACGGTAAACGCACCGGACGTCACCGGGTTTTCCGAGTAGGCGTCTTCGCCCATCGTGGTCATGGCTTTTTCCGACAGGATCGACACCGTCGGCGACGCCAATTGCGAGAGGAAGGCCACCGCCGGGGTTTTCAGAGTGACCACCAGGGTCTTCGCATCGCTGGCCTTGGCGGTGTTGATCAGGCTGAACGGATCGCTCCACAACGACGCCTTGTTGTCGCGGATGCGCAACAGGCTGAACGCCGCGTCGGCCGCGGTGATCTTTGATCCGTCGGAGAACTTCGCTTCACGCAGTTTGAAGGTGTAGGTCAAGCCATCCTTGGATATCTCCCAGCTCTCGGCCAGGCCCGGTTCCATCTTGGTGCCCAGGTTATCCACGCGCACCAGGGTGTCGTAGACGTTGGCGAATACCCAGGTGTCGCGGTTTTGCGCGCTTTTGATCGGGTCAAAGGTGGTGCTGTCTTCACGGCAGCCGATGGTGAGGACACCAGCGGCCTGGGCCAGTCCTGCGGTCAGCGACCAGGCGGTCAGCGTAGCGGCGGCGAGCAACTTCAAGTGGCGCGATTGCATATCACAACTCCTTGTTAATGAATGGCAGAGGTCAAGGCAAAGGTTCTTCAAGCACGCAACTGTACCGATGCTCGTGCAGGAAATGGGTCGGCGGCAACACCGCGGAACACACGGCTCGCGCATACCGGCAACGCGGGTGAAACGCACAGCCTGTAGGCAGATTCAGTGGGCTTGGTGGCTCACCCGGCAAGGGGTGCGCGGGCAATGGCCGATGCGGGTCAATCTCGGGAATCGCCTCGATCAACGCCGCCGTGTACGGATGACGCGGCGTGGTGAACACCGCCTCCACCGGCCCTTCTTCGACGATCTTGCCCAGGTACATCACCGCCACGCGGTCGCACAGGCGCCGCACGATGGCCAGGTCATGGGCGATAAACAGGATCGCCAGGTTCATGCGTTGTTGCAGTTCCAGCAGCAAGTTGATGATCTGGCCCTGGATCGACACATCCAGCGCGGCCACGCATTCATCGGCAATGATCAGGCGCGGCTCCACCGCCAGTGCCCGGGCGATACCCACGCGCTGGCATTGGCCGCCGCTGAGGGAGCCCGGTTTGCGCCCGGCCAACTCGGGGCGCAGGCCCACCAACTCCAGCAGCTCATTGACGCGTGCCGGGATCTGCTCCACAGCCACCTTGCGCTGCACGCGCAACACCTCGGCGAGGGTTTCGCCAATACTGTGCCGGGGGTTCAGCGCGGCGTACGGGTCCTGGAAAATCATCGCGGTTTCATGGCGCAGGCGGGCAATGTCGATGGCGCTGCCGTGCGCCATATCGATACCGTCAAACAGCACCTGGCCGGCGCTGATCGGGTTGAGGTGCAAAATCGCCCGGCCCAGGGTGCTCTTGCCGCTGCCGGACTCGCCCACCAAGCCGAGGGTTTCACCGGCGGCAAGGTTCAGCGACACCCCGTTCACCGCCCTCACCCACTGCTTGTTCAGTCCGAGCAGGCCACTGCCGGACGCGGCAAAGCGCACCTCCAGGTCCTTGATCTGCAACAGGCTCATGGGCGACCTCCCAGTGGATAGTGACAGGCCACGCGTGCGCCTTGGGGCAACAGCTCGGTGCATAAGGCCCCGGCCTGCGGGCAACGCGGATTAAAGCGGCAACCGTCAGGCAAGGCATCGAGCAACGGCGGCTGGCCAGGGATGGTGCGCAACAAGGCATGACCGCTGCTGTGGGCCGGCTGGCAGTCGATCAGCCCAGCGGTATAGGGATGTTGCGGCCGCGCCAGCAGTTCGTATTTGCTGCCGTGCTCGCACAGGCGCCCTGCGTACATCACCGCGATGGAATCGCAGGTTTGCGCGACCACGCCCAGGTCATGGGTGATCATGATGATCGACAGGCCACGCTGGTCGCGCAGGTCGAGCAACAGGCGCAGGATTTGCGCCTGCACCGTCACATCCAGGGCCGTGGTAGGCTCGTCGGCAATCAGCACTTTCGGGTTGCAGCCCAGTGCCACGGCGATCATCGCGCGCTGGCGCATACCGCCGGAAAACTCATGGGGATAGTTGTCGACCCGCGCCTGCGGGTCAGGAATCCCGACCTGGCGCAGCACCTCGATAGCCTGCAAGCGGGCGTCCTTTTTCGACGCACCTTGATGCAGGCGGATGCCCTCGGCGATCTGCTCGCCGATGCGCATCAGCGGATCCAGGTGGCTGCTGGGGTTCTGGAAGATCATGCCCAGTTGCCCGCCACGCACGGCGCGCATACCGGCGTCATCCAGTTGCAGCAGGTCCTGGCCGGCCAGGCGTACGGCGCCGCCTTGCACACGCAGGCTGGGCGATGGCAGCAGGCGCATCAAGCCGCGGCAGGCCATGGTCTTGCCCGACCCGCTCTCACCCACCAGGCCGAGAATCTCACCTTCGGCCAGGTCGAAGGACACGCGATCCACCAAGGTGACATCACGCCCGCTGTTGTTGGCGATCACGCTGAGGTCGCGCACGTGCAGCAGGCTCACGAGCGGTCCCCCAACACTTGCGCGACACCGTCGGCCAACAGGCTGAAGCCCATGGCCAGGGTCACAATGGCCAACCCCGGGAAGGTGCAGATCCACCAGGCCGTGGTGATAAAGGCTTGCCCCTCGGCCACCATCGTCCCCCATTCCGCGGTAGGCGGTTGCACGCCAAGGCCCAAGTAACTCACGGCGGCGCCGTTGAGCAGCACCAGCACCGCGTCGGACATGGAAAACACGATGGAGCCAAACAGGGCATTGGGCAGCAAATGCAGGAACAGAATGCGCCCATGGCCAAACCCCAGGCTCTTGGCGGCCAGGGCAAACTCGCTTTCCTTGAGCACCAGGATCTGCGAGCGAATCAACCGCGCATACGACACCCAGCCCACCAGTGCCATGGCGATATAAAAGCTCTGCAAGCCAGGCCCCAGAATGGCCATGATCGCCAGCATCAGCACCAGGAACGGGAACGCCAGCACCACATCGATCACGCGCATACAGAAACTGTCGAAACGCCCACCCACATAACCGGACACCGCGCCGACGAAAGTGCCGATGATGAACGGGAAGATCACCCCGACAATCGCCAGTTGCAGGTCGATGCGCGCGCCCCAGATCACCCGCGATAACACATCCCGGCCGTAATTGTCGGTACCCAGCGGATGGGCAAGGCTGGGCGCCAGCAAACTCATGTCGGTGTTTTGCGCGATGGGGTCAAACGGTGCGATCCACGGCGCAAACAGCGCCAGGGCCAGCCACGTCAACAGGATCAGCAGGCCCCAGGCGGCGGTCAGGCGGCCATTGCGAAAGCCAAAGCGCAGGCGCAAGCGCCAGGGTGCAATCAGTGGGCGGCTGCTCATTGCATCTTCACCCGTGGGTCGAGCGCTACCGTCACTATGTCGGCGACGAAGTTGACCACCACCGTGGCGCAGGCCAGCACCATCGCCACGCCCTGCACCACCATGTAGTCACGGGTGAAAATACCGCGCACCAGCAATTGGCCGATGCCCGGAATCGCAAACAGGCTTTCGATGACCACCGTACCGCTGATCAGCCAGCCGATGTTGACCGCCAGCAGGTTGACGGCCGGCACCAGCGAGTTGGGCAGTACATGCCGACGAAACACCGCAGCCTCGGACAAGCCTCGGGCCCGGGCGGCGGTGACATGATCGGCCTGCAGCTCCATCAACATACTCGCCCGCAGGTTGCGCACCAGCACCGCCGACAGCGCCAGGGCGATGGTCAGGCACGGCAACACCATATGGTGGGCCTTGTCCAGCCAGGTCCGCCCATAGCCAGACACCGGGAACAGGCCCCATTGCACGCTCAGCAGCAGGATCAGCATCAAGCCCAGCCAGAATGCCGGCATCCCCAGGCCGACCGTGGTGAAAACGCGGATCAGGTTGTCCGCCCAACCGCCTTTGTGGCGCGCCGCTACTGTCGCCAGCGGCACCGCGATCAGCAACGCCAGGGCCACGCTGCCCAGCACCAGCACCAGCGTCGGCTCGATGCGGGTAACGATCAGTTTCAGCGCGTCGACCTTGTACAGCAGCGATTGGCCGAGGTCGCCCTTGAGCAGGTTTTTCAGGAAGTAGAAATATTGCAGCCACAAGGGCTGGTCGAGGCCGAACTGGGCACGGATTTTCAGCAGCGCATCCGGCGTACTGCGCGAGCCAAGCAAAGCCCGCGCTGGGTCGCCGGGGATCGAGCGCACCAACACAAAAGTGATCAGGCTGATGCCAAACAGCACCGGCAGCAGTTGCAACGGCCGGGACAGGACAAAACGGTAACGCGCCAGGTTCATCCGTCAGCCTCGGTTGCGAGCGAGAAAGTCCAGCAGCACCGGGAAGTACGCTTGAGGTTCCTCATAAAACGGCATATGGCTGCTATTGGGGAATACGTGCAGTTCGGCGTGTGTGGCGGCCAGCTTCATGCGCATGGCGCAGGCGGGGGTCAGTTCGTCGTGCTGGCCGGTAGTGATCAGGATCGGCATCCTGAATTCAGCCATCTCCTTGAGGCGGTTCCAGTCCTTGAGATTGCCGATATAAAGGAACTCGTTGGGGCCCTGCATGGTTGCGTAGGGCCCCATGTTCCAGTCGCCCAGGGAGCGTTTGAGCGGCTCCGGCCACTCGTCGAGGCGGCACACATGGCGGTAGTTGAGCAAGGTGATGGCGGCCTGGTATTGCGGGTGGTCGAGGGTGCCCATGGCTTCGTGGCGTTGCATCATGGCCACGGTTTCGCTGCCCAAGGCGCCTCGCAGGCGTTCGAGTTCCTGGGACAGATGGGGAATGTCGCCGACGGTATTTTCCAGGATCAGGCTTTTCAGCGCATCGGGATAATGGATGGCGTATTCGATACCGAGCCAACCGCCCCAGGAATGCCCGAGCAAATGCACGCGGCCCAGGCCCAGGGCTTGGCGCACGGTCTCGACTTCTTCGACATAACGGCGGATTTCCCACAGCGCAACATCGGTCGGTCTGGCTGATGCGCCCGTGCCAAGCTGGTCGAATGCAACCACTCGCAGGTTATGCGCTTTGAGCCAGCCATGAGCGTCACGCAGATAGTCACACGGCAGGCCTGGGCCGCCGTTGAGACACAGCAGCACTTCATCGCCTTCGCCAAAGCTGTAGACCACGAGGTTATGGCCGTCGACTTGTACGTTGTACTGCTGGTCGGGGGCAATTTCACGCCACATGCATACATTCCTTGTGTTGTATCGGCCTGGCGGGTAGCGGCCGTTTATCAGGTCAACACTACCGAGGATACCGTGCGTCCATAACCTAGTATTTCCTATAGGTTTGGCCTGGCTGTCCTTCGCCGGGGCGTGGCATTCTACTTGCAGCAAGTCGAGATTCAAATGAATTCGGGAGCAGAACGGATGCTGGCCAAGCTGACCGCCTTCAATAATCGCCTCATGCCGGGCAGGAGCCTGGATGAACAGATGGACAATACGTTTATTCTCGCCCAACAACTGGGCTTCGATGCGCTGGTGTACGACTACACGCCGGTGCCCATCGACCTCAATGGCACGCTGATTACCCCCTCGGTGTTGCAACTGCGCAACACACCGCCCGACTGGCACGCCTTATGGTGCAGCGAAGGGTTTTACCAGATCGACCCGGTGCAGCACCTGGCGTTGAGCACGGTATCGCCGTTTGTCTGGTCCTATGAAGCGAAAACCGAGACCGCCCTGCAAAAAATCATCGACCCGTGCCACGCCCCCGTTTCCTCGTACCTGCACGAACGTGAACTGACCTGCGGCGTCAGCGTGCCCATTCACTTGCCCCGTGGTGGCTTCGCATCGCTGACCGGCCTGCGCACCGGCAAGGCGCGCACGGTATTGAAGGACGCACAGCACACATTGGCCGACTTCAGCCTGATCACCCATGCCCTGCAGGAAGCGGCTTACCCGTTGTTCAGCAAGGAACTGCGCGCCTACCCGCACATCCACCTGACCAAGCGCGAACGCGAATGCCTGAAATGGGCCGCCGATGGGCTGACCGCCGCCGAAATCGCCACCAAACTGAGCCGCTCCCTGGCAGTCGTCACCCTGCACCTGGCCTCGGCCATGCACAAACTGGGGGCTAAGAACCGCGTCCAAGCGGTGGTGCGGGCCACCCATTACCGCTTGCTGGAAGGTTGAGTTTTCGCAAAAACCTAGCTGTTTTGCTAGTTACCTAAACTTTTTGTTCAGATTATCGTAACCCTGATCATTTTTTTCAGAGGGTACGAAATGGAATTCATCGAAAAAGTTCGCGAAGGCTTCGCACCCTTTGGCGCCTACCAGACCTGGTATCGCGTCACCGGTGACCTGGGCACGGGCCGCACGCCGCTGGTGATCATCCATGGCGGCCCGGGCTGCACCCACGATTACGTCGATGCCTTCAAGGATGTCGCTGCCAGCGGCCACGCGGTGATCCACTATGACCAACTGGGCAACGGTCGCTCCACGCACCTGCCCCACAAAGATCCTTCGTTCTGGACAATCGGTCTGTTCCTCGACGAGTTGAACAACCTGCTGGACCACCTGCAGATCAGCGAGAACTACGCGATCCTCGGTCAATCCTGGGGCGGTATGCTGGGCAGCGAACACGCGATCTTGCAGCCCAAGGGCCTGCGCGCGTTTATCCCCGCCAACTCACCGACCTGTATGCGCACCTGGGTCAGCGAAGCCAATCGCCTGCGTAAACTGCTGCCCGAAGGCGTGCACGAAACCCTGCTCAAACATGAACAGGCCGGCACTTATCAAGACCCGGAATACCTGGCGGCCTCGCGGATTTTCTATGACCAGCACGTGTGCCGGGTCAACCCATGGCCCGAGGAAGTGGCGCGCACCTTCGCCCAGGTCGACGCAGACCCGACGGTGTACCACGCCATGAGCGGCCCGACTGAATTCCACGTGATCGGCAGCTTGAAGGACTGGAACGTGATTGGCCGCCTAGACGCGATCAAGGTGCCGACCCTGGTGATTTCCGGTAGGCATGACGAAGCCACACCGCTGGTGGTCAAGCCGTTTCTGGATGAGATAGCAGACGTGCGCTGGGCACTGTTTGAAGACTCCAGCCACATGCCCCATGTGGAAGAACGCCAGGCGTGCATGGGGACCGTGGTGAAGTTTTTGGATGAGGTGTGTTCAATGCCGCACAAAGCCCGCAAGGCTGGCTAGATTCCAATGTGGGAGGGGGCTTGCTCCCGATGACGGTGTATCAGTCAATATCTTCAGTGGCTGACACACTGCTATCGGGAGCAAGCCCCCTCCCACATTTTTAGACCTCTGTGGTTTCGGGTTTTGCGGCTTTCTTCGAGGTATCCGCTACCAGAGGAATCTCCTTACCCTCTGCATCAAACAACTTCCCACCCCGGTAGTAATCCCCATCACGCAGCGCGGCCACGTCGCGAAAGCACAGGCTGCGCTCAGTCCCCGCCACAAACACTGACTGCTGGTCCGAGTTACCCGCGGTGAAGTGGTTGAACGCCAGGTTCAGCAAGATCGCCATGATTGCCGACGAACTGATGCCCGAGTGGAAGATGGTCGCGAACCAGCTCGGGAACTGATCGTAAAAGCTCGGCGCGGCGATGGGGATCATGCCAAAGCCGATGGACGTGGCAACGATGATCAGGTTCATGTTGTTGCGGTAATCCACCTTGGACAGCGTACGAATGCCACTGGCCGCGACCGTGCCGAACAACACGATCCCCGCGCCACCCAGCACCGAGGTGGGCACCGCCGCGATCACCCGCCCCATAAAGGGCAACAGGCCCAGCACCACCAGGAACACCCCGCCGGTGGCCACCACAAAGCGGCTCTTCACACCGGTCACCGCCACCAGGCCGACATTCTGGGCGAACGCGCTTTGGGTGAACGAACCAAAGATCGGCGCGAACATACTCGACAGCATGTCGGCGCGCAGGCCATTGCCCAGGCGCTTGGAGTCAACCTTGGTGTCGATGATCTCGCCCACTGCGAGGATGTCCGCCGAAGTTTCCACCAGCGTCACCATCACCACGATGCACATGGAAATGATCGCGGCCACATGAAAGGTCGGCATACCAAAGTGGAAAGGTGTAGGAAAGCCAAACATCGGCCCTTGCGTGACGCTGGAGAAGTCAGCCATGCCAAGCAGTACGGCGATTACTGTGCCGATCACCATTGCCAGCAGGATCGACAAACGCGAGATCGTGGCGCTACCGATTTTGCTCAATAGCAGCACCAGCACCAGAGTCAGGGCCGCGAGGCCGACATTCGACATGCTGCCGAAATCCGCCGCACGGCTGTTGCCGCCCATTGCCCAGCGCGCAGCCACTGGCATCAGCGTCAGACCGATAGTAGTGATCACGATGCCGGTCACCAGTGGCGGAAAAAATTTGGTAATGCGTGAAAACACCGGGGTGATCAACAGGCCGATCAACGACGCGGCCATCACCGCACCGAGAATTGCCGGAATACCTCCCGCACCGTCGCTGCCGACAATCGCCACCATGGTCGCCACACCCGCGAACGACACGCCCTGCACCAGTGGCAACTGACAGCCGAAGAACGGCAGGCCAAGGGTTTGCAGCAACGTGGCCAAGCCACCGGCAAATAACGACGCGGCAATCAACAGACCAATATCCGCCGGCGACAACCCGGCGGCCTGGCCGACGATCAACGGCACGGCGACGATGCCGCCGTACATGGTGAGTACATGCTGCAGGCCGTAAGCCATGTTGGCGGCAACGCCCAGATTTTCATCTTCGGGCCGCTGCGGTGACGCCTTCGGGATAGTCATGGTGAGGGGTTCTCTGTTTTTGTTGTGCGCTCACTGTATGCAATATTCAGACTGTATGTCCATAGAGTTGTATACAATCAATCGAACAAGATACCCTCCCGCGGCGTTACAAAAATAATCCGGCCGTCATGAGCCAGAACGCCAAAGGACAAAAATAATGAAAAAGGCACTACAGGGCGCAACCGTTGCATTGACCCTTCTGGGCGGTGGTGAGGCTGTCGCGGTGGAATGGATGAACAACAGCGTAGGATTTCGCTACGGCCAGCACTTCACCAATCCGAACAACCCCGACGATTTCAGCAAGCGCATCTACAGCTTCACCCACGCCAGCGGCTACCGCTACGGCAGCAACTTCCTCAACCTCGATGTGTTTCTGTCCGATAGCCGTGACCCACGCAAGGGTACCGACCATGGCGGCAGCGAGGTGTATGCCGTGTACCGGCACCAGCTGTATGCCTCGCGCGTGTTCGATCTGCCGCCGGGCACCGGGTTGATCAAGGATTACGCCCTGACCCTGGGTTTCGACGCCAACCGCAACAACAACTTCGCCTCAGCCAAAAAGCGCGCGCTGGTGATCGGCCCGACCTTGAAGTTCAACACCGTCGGCGTGCTGGACCTGAGCCTGATGTACTACAAGGAAAAGAACCACACCGGCATTCCCGGCGCGCAAGAGTCGAATCACACCTTCGACGACACCTACATGCTTAACCTGACGTGGATGCGCCCGTTCGAGGTCGGCAACCACGCGGCGAAATTCCAGGGGTTTATCAATTACGTCGGGGAGAAAGGCGAGGACTATCATGGCCGCGATACCGCGCCGGAAGGGCTGATGCGTACTGCGCTGATGGTGGCGCTGCGGCCGGGTAAAAGCGTCAAGCCGAACCTGTACCTGGGGGTGGGCTATGAATACTGGCATAACAAGTTCGGCGTGGATGGTGGCCGTGGCAGCCGCACCTCAACGCCGACGCTGAACATGGAAGTCACGTTCTAACTGAAGAAACGCAAAAAAATGTGGGAGCTGGCTTGCCTGCGATAGCGGTGTATCAGTGCCAGATGGGCTAACTGACAGACCGCTATCGCAGGCAAGCCAGCTCCCACAGTTTGATCGTATTGTCAGCTCAGGCGCTGGCCAGTTCGGAAGTATTGCGCTTCGGCCGCGCCAGCCAATACCCCAACACCGCCAACGGCGCCGTCGCCAACATCACAATCACCGTGATCATCAGCGGTTGCTCGATCATCGACGACACCAACAAGCTGGCCAGGAAGCACAGGCCCAGTTGCAGGGTGTTTTGCAGGGCCGCGGCCTTGCCGGAGTTTTCGGCAAATGGCATCAGCGCATTCGCCACCACGATCGGGTAGCTGGCGCCGTTGCACAGCGCCATCAGGCAGAACGGAATCAGCAAGGTGGTCAGGGTCGGCACGCTCAAGGTGGCCACCAGGTACAACGCCACCATACTCAGGCAATAGGCGCCCAGCAACCACGGCAACAGGGTTTTGCCCGCCAGGTGCTGCAAGGCGCTGCGGCAACTGTAGCCGCCAACGAGAAACGCCAGGGTCGGCAGTACGTAGCTCAGGCCGATGTCATTCGGGCTGTAACCCATGCCGCCGAGGATGAACGGCGAGGCCGTGAGCCATGCGAAGAAGCTGGCCGAACAGGCGGCGAAAATCATCACGTTGCCGGTAAACACCCGCGAGGTGAGCAACTGTCCATACCCCAGACGCGTGGGTCCGTCCTTGTGCTCCACACGCTTGGGCAGGCTACGCAGGAACAAGGTCGGCAACAGCAGCAACAGCGACACCACCAGCAACACGCCGAAGATCGCCTGCCAGCCAAAGTGATTCAACACCATGGCACCCAACAACGGTGCAAGGGCCGGCGACAGCGACATCAACGGCATAATGCTGGCGAAGACGCGATGGGCCTTGTCGGCCGGGTAGCGATCAATCACCAATGCCTGCCAGCTCACGGCCGCGGCACACACACCAATCGCCTGTATAAAGCGCAGCGCCAGCAGTTGCGGGGTGGTCTCGACCCAGAACATGCCCAGGCAACCGAGCACAAACAGGCTCAGGCCGGCGAGCAGGATGGGCTTGCGCCCCAGGCGGTCCGAGAGCGGCCCCCAGACCAACTGCCCCACCGCAAAGCCGGCGAGAAAAATGCTCAAGCTGGCACCCACCGCGCCAGCACCAATATTCAACTGCTCGCCCATGGCGCCAAACGCCGGCAAGTACATGTCCATGGCGAGATAGCCGAGCATACTCAGCCCCGCCAGATACCAGGTAAAACCAAAAGAATTTTTCATCGAAGCCTTGTAAAAACTGCCATCAAACTATTTGCTGACTGGCGCCCATTATGAAGCTGACAAAACCTGTGTGAAGCGATAATAATTGGACACTCTCATCAATAATTTTGAAGGCAGCCCACATGTGGTCGGAATATTCTCTGGATGCGGTCGACGCCGTCGCCCGTCACGGCAGCTTCAGCGCCGCCGCCCAGGAACTGCACCGCGTACCGTCGGCCATCAGTTACACCGTACGCCAACTTGAAGAATGGCTGGCCGTGCCCTTGTTTGTGCGCCGGCATCGCGACGTGGAACTGACCCCCGCAGGCCGCCTGTTTATCGACGAAGCCCGCAGCGTGATGAAGAAAATGCTCGGCACCCGACGCTTGTGCCAGCAGGTGGCCAATGGCTGGAGCGGCCAGTTGAAGGTGGCGGTGGACTCCATCGTCAAACCCCAGCGCTGCCGCCAATTGGTGCTGGACTTCTATCGGCAGTTTCCCGAGGTGGAACTGCTGCTCGAATACGAGGTGTACAACGGTGTATGGGATGCGCTGGCCGATGAGCGCACCGACATCGTGATCGGCGCCACCAGCGCAGTGCCGGTGGCCAGTCACTTCAGCTTCCGTGACATGGGCCTGTTGAACTGGCTGTGTGTGGTCAGTGCCCGGCACCCCTTGGCGGCGGTGGAAGGCTTGCTCAGTGATGACCAATTGCGCCCTTTCGCCTCACTGTGCATGACTGACACCTCGCGCAATCTGCCCAAGCGTGACACCTGGACCCTGGATAACCAGCGCCGCCTGGTGGTGCCCAACTGGGCTTCGGCCCTGGATTGCCTACGCGATGGGCTGTGTGTAGGGATGGCGCCGGCCCATCAGGTATTGCCATGGATCGAGCGCGGCGAGTTGGTGGCGCTGCAATTGAGCCGGCCCTTTCCAGCCAGCCCATCATGCGTGGCGTGGGCGCAAAGCAAGCTTTCGCCGGCCATGGCGTGGTTGCTGGAATACCTGGGAGATACCGAAACCATGAACCAGGAATGGCTGAATGGCCCCTCCCTCTGAACCCCACACAGAACCACTGTGGGAGGGGGCTTGCTCCCGATAGCGGTGTATCAGTCAATATCTCCAGTGGCTGACACACTGCTATCGGGAGCAAGCCCCCCTCCCACACTTTGATTGCGTTTTCAATCCAGCAATCGGGTGATGGTCCGTACGATCATCTCGGCTTCCTTGGCATCCAACGTCAGCGGCGGCAACAGGCGAATGATCTTGCCCCGTGTGACGTTGATCAGCAGCCCGTGCTCCTGGGCGGCACGTTGGGCCAGGTCGCGATAAGGGCTGGCCAGCTCAATCCCGATCATCAAGCCTTTGCCACGAATTGCCCGGACGTGCGGGTGCCCATCCAGCTCCATGCGCAAGCGCGCCAGCAAGTGTTCGCCCTGGTATGCGGCGTTTTGCAACAAGCCTTGCTCATGAATGATATCCAGCACGGTGCAACCGACACGGCACGCCAGCGGGTTGCCACCAAAGGTGCTGCCATGACTGCCTGGGGTGAACAGCTCGGCGACGGCGGCGCGGGCCAGGCAGGCGCCGATGGGCACGCCATTGCCCAGGCCTTTGGCCAGCGTCATCACGTCTGGCACGATGCCTTCGTGCTGGAAGGCAAACCAGGTGCCGGTGCGCCCGATGCCGGTCTGGATTTCGTCGAGCATCATCAGCCAGCCGTGGCGCGTGCAGTGGTCGCGCAAGGCTTTGAGATAACCCACTGGCGCCACCACCACACCACTTTCACCCTGGATCGGCTCAAGCAGCACAGCTGCGATGCGCGTGCCGAACTGCGCAGTGATCACCTCCAAAGCCTGCATATCGCCAAAGCCTACCTTGATGAAATCCCCCGGCAGGCGCTGAAAGCCCAGGCGCACCGACGGCCCGTCGCTGGCGGCCATGGTGCCCAGCGTGCGGCCGTGAAAGGCGTTCTCCATCACCACCACCAACGGTTGTTCAATGCCTTTTTTCCAGCCATGCAAGCGCGCCAGTTTCAGCGCTGTCTCGTTGGCCTCGGCGCCGGAGTTGTTGAAGAACGCGCGATCGAGCCCGGACAGCTGCGCCAGGCGTTGGGCCAGCCGTTGTTGCCAGTCGATGCTGTAGAGGTTGGACGTGTGCAGCAGCAAACCGGCTTGTTCGCTGATAGCTGCCACCAGCCTGGGGTGGGAATGGCCAACATTGGTCACCGCCACGCCGGCGACAGCGTCCAGGTATTCGCGGCCCTGCTGGTCCCAGAGGCGCGTGCCCAGGCCACGGGTGAAGCTCAGGGCCAAGGGTTGGTAGGTGCTCATCAGGCAGGCGGCGGTCATGGTTGCGGCTCCAGTGCATCGTTGCGGTGATGGAAGTATCGTTAACCACCTGCGCTGGATAAACTGCGAATATCTGCAATGACTTTAAACCAGGGCTTGATAATGGATCTGTTCCAGGCAATGTCGGTGTACGTGAAAGTGGTCGAAACCGGCAGCATGACTGCCGCCGCGCAAGAATGCGGGATGTCGACCACCATGGTGGGCAACCATCTGCGGGCGCTGGAGCAACGGCTGGGCGTGAGCTTGCTCAAACGCACCACGCGTAAGCAGAACCTGACCGAATTTGGCGGCCAATATTATCAGCGCTGCCTGGAAGTGCTGGGGCTGGTGGCGGACTCCGAACTGCTGGCCGAGCAAATCCACAGCGAAGCTCCTAAGGGCAGCCTGCGCATCACAGCGCCTCCCGTGTTCGGCACCGAACGCCTGGTGCCGGCCTTGAGCGAGTTTTCCCAGCGCTACCCGCTTATCGACCTGTACGTGGTGCTGGGCAATGAACGCATGGACCTGGTCGACAGTGGCTTCGACGTAGCGATCCGTCTCGGTGAACTGGGGACCTCCAGCCTGATCGCCCGGCCTATGCAGCCCTATACGCTCACCCTCTGCGCATCGCCTGCCTACCTGGCGCGACGCGGCACGCCGCAGACCCCACAGGACCTGCAACAACATGACTGCCTGGCATTCGCCTACCCTGCGAACGACAACTGGCGTGACACCGACAAACTGTGGCGCATGAGCGAGGATGGCAGCGAGGTGGAGGTTCCGGTGGCGGGGTCATTGACCATCAACAGCTCGCAAGGCTTGCGCCAGGCGGCCGTCAACGGCATGGGCATCACGATGCTGGCCGACGCCCTGGTGCAACCGGACCTGGAGAGCGGCAAGCTGGTGGCCCTGTTAACCACGTATAAATTGCCCAGCCGCCCGATGCACCTGCTGTATCGCCATGACCGTTACCGCCTGCCCAAGCTGCGGGCATTCGTCGATTTCGTCATGGAAAAGTGGGCACATTAAAGGCCACGCCCAACGCCCGCAAACGCGCAGCGGTACGCTCGGCAGATACATGATGAATGCCCTGCCAACCCAAGGCGATAGCGGCCTCGGTGTTGCCGGCGACATCGTCAATAAACACCACTTCACGCGGTTTTATGTCCGGCAGGTCAGCGCGGATCTGATCAAGGCTGGCGTGGTAGATCGCCGGATCAGGCTTGATCAATTCCAACTCGCCGGACACGACGATGTTTCGAAAGAGTTGCAGGAACGGATAGTGGGCCCGAGCGTAGGGGAAGGTCTCCGCCGACCAGTTAGTAAGCCCGAACAATGGCATATCGACTTTGTGCAACGCCTTGAGAATCGCCACACCGTCGGCTAACTCACCGCGCAGCATCTCGTGCCAGCGCTCGTAGTAAGCCTGGATCAAGGGTTCGTGATCGGGATGCAGGTCAATCAGGGTGCGGGTGGCTTCGGCCAGGGTACGACCGGCATCTTGCTCGGTGTTCCAGGCCTGGGTGCAGATGTTGTCGAGGAACCACTGCCGCTCTGCCTCATCGGCGATCAGCTTGCGGTACAGGTGCTGCGGGCTCCAGTCGAACAGGACACCGCCGAAATCAAAAACTACTGCACGAATCGTCATCAGATCCTCCGTTGGCGTGGCTTGATAGCAGCTGGAGTCTGGCAGATCTGGAAGAGAGAGGCGCGCGTCGGGGCGTAAGAAGTGTCTGAAAAGACTCGGATCAACTGTGGGAGGGGGCTTGCTCCCGATAGCAGGGTGTCAGCCACTGAAGATAGTGACTGATACACCGCCATCAAGCCCCCTCCCACATTTTGGTCTGGATCAGACCTTAAGCTTGGATCAGGCCGTTGATTTTGACGGTCGGGTTCACATCCGCGTCGTAATCCACGCCGTCAACTTCAAAGCCGAACAAGCGCAGGAACTCGGCCTTGTAGCCGGCAAAGTCGCTGATCTCATTGACGTTGTCGTCGGTAACCTGGTTCCACAACGCAGCCACGGCGTCCTGGACCTTCGGTTCCAGCTCAGCCAGGTCGGCGCGCAGGCGGCCATCGGCGTCGAGCTTAGGTTCTTTACCGTACAGGCTGTCCTTGAACAGGCCGTAGACTTGCTCGATGCAGCCTTCGTGGGTGCCCTGCTCTTTCATCACCTTGAACAGCAACGACAGGTACAGCGGCATGATCGGGATCGCCGAGCTGGCCTGGGTCACCACGGCCTTGAGCACAGACACGCGGGCGTCGCCCTTGAGCGCCGCCAGGTTTTCGCGCAGGGTCAGGACTTTCTTATCCAGGTCTTTCTTGGCTTCGCCGATGGAGCCGTTCCAGTAGATGTCCTGGGTCAGCTTCTCACCGAGGTAGGTGAAGGCGGTGGTCTTGGCGCCTTCGGCCAACACATCGGCGTCACGCAGGGCATCGATCCACAGCTGCCAGTCTTCGCCGCCCATGACCTTCACGGTGCCGTCGATTTCTTCCTGGGTTGCAGGCTCAAGAGTGGTGTCTACCACTACGCCCTTGTCGGTGTTGATACCGCGCAGGGTCACGGCCTTGCCGATTGGCTTGAGGGTGGAGTTGTGCACCACGCCTTGCGGGTCGGTACGGCGTGGCGCGGCCAGGCTGTAGACCACCAGGTCGATCTTGCCCAGGTCTTTCTTGATGGTGTCGATGGTCAGGCGCTTGATCTCGTCGGAAAACGCGTCGCCGTTGATGCTCTTGGCGTACAGGCCTTTTTCCACGGCAAACTTCTCGAATGCCGCGCTGTTGTACCAGCCGGCGGAGCTCAGCTTGC
Organism: Pseudomonas sp. W2Jun17; assembly: GCF_023127795.1. Taxonomy (NCBI): domain Bacteria; kingdom Pseudomonadati; phylum Pseudomonadota; class Gammaproteobacteria; order Pseudomonadales; family Pseudomonadaceae; genus Pseudomonas; species Pseudomonas sp. W2Jun17. The sequence goes on from NZ_SPKO01000007.1 coordinate 70,922, forward strand.
CTTCTTCGCCTTCTTTCTCAAAAAACACGCCCAGGGTGTCGGCGCCGCAGCCAAACGCGGCACTGATGCGCGCGGCCAGGCCGTAACCGGTGGAGGCGCCGAGGACCAGCACCTTCTTGGGGCCGCCTTCGATGACGCCATTCTTGGTTACGTAGTCGATCTGCTCTTTGACGTTCGCTTCACAGCCAACAGGGTGGGCGGTCACACAGATAAAGCCACGAACCCGCGGTTTGATGATCATAAAAATTTCTGCCTCTTCCAAGGTGCCGAAGGCCAATGGTGGCCATTCAACTTCAATCGTACCGGTCTATGACGTCCAAAAAACCGAAGCGTCACGATAGTCGCAAATCTTCTGTTCTCAAAATTCAATCCACAAAACGTCGAAGCCTGCACGGCAACGGTTACAAATTGTGCAGCGGCTTCACAATTTCACCCTATTTAAAAACGCCTGCCGGCGCCAGAAACCCCTATGATGACGACATTGTTTCAATATGTTTCGGCCTTGGAGCCTCGTTTCATGAGCAAAAATGCTGTCGGCAAAAAGCTGGTGTCCCTGGCGTGGGCACTCGGCGTTCTGCTGTTGATCTATTGTTTCCCGCGCAGTTGCCTGGTGTTTCTGCTGTTGGTGGTGTGCTGCGGCGTTTATGACTTCCTGCGTAACGGCCTCTACGACCGCGACACCATCAAGAAATACTTCATCGGCAACGGTCGCAATACCTGGGTGCTGGCACCGTTCAACACCCTGCTCGATCTGCTGAGCAGCCGCAACCGCCATGTCTATACGATGCAAGACCTGCCACCGGCCTGGCGCGAAGACCTGCAACAGGTGATCGACGACGCCATGGCCCGCAAGGATGAAATCATCGGTTACCTGGACGAACGCATGGCCGAGAAGAAACGCGGCATGTTGTTTTTCCAGTGGTACGGCCGCCCCATCGAGACCACGCTGGATATCCCGCAACTGCGCAAGAAATTGCCATTCGTGAAGACCATCGGTGTCTCGGTATTCAACGAGAACCGTTCCACGTCCTTTCACTTCGGCCCCCTGCGCATGATGTTCCGCGTGCTCTACAACATGGCCCCGGCGCCCCACCACGAAGGCGTGTATATCCAGGTAGGCAAGCACAAGCACTACTGGCACGACGACCCGCTGTTCATCTTCGATGACACCCTGATGCATGCGTCCTTCAACAAAAACGACGCCAAGCGCTACTGCCTGTTCATCGACATCGTGCGCCCGACCTTGCTGCCGTCAGTGCTCAACGCCGTGATCGCAGGCTTTGCCGGGCTGGTCTTTACCCTGCGTCGGGTTTTCTACAAAAACTGGAAGCTGATTCAGTAAGTTCTGCGGCATGATGGTGCTGGACGGTATTTGCGCTGGGCCTCGCGCCTGAGGTAAATAACCGTCTCGTGCGACCTTAATTGGCGCTCACCATTCTCAAGCCATCGCCCTGAAACGGGCGCGGTGGCTGTGCTTTCAAGGAATCAGAATGCCCCAACGTCAAGTCATCAATGCCTCCGTCAGCCCCAAGGGCAGCCTCGAAACCCTGTCCCAACGTGAAGTGCAGCAACTGAGTGAAGCCGGCACCGGCAGCATCTACACCCTGTTCCGCCAATGCGCCTTGGCCATCCTCAACACCGGCGCGCATATCGACAACGCCAAGACCATCCTCGACGCCTACAAAGACTTTGAAGTGCGTATTCACCAGCAGGACCGCGGCGTGCGCCTGGAACTGCTCAACGCCCCGGCCGATGCCTTTGTCGATGGCGAGATGATCGCCAGCACCCGCGAGATGCTGTTCAGCGCCTTGCGTGACATCGTCTACACCGAGAACGAGCTGGACAGCCAGCGCATCGACCTGAGCAACTCCCAAGGCATCACCGACTACGTGTTCCATCTGCTGCGCAACGCCCGCACGCTGCGCCCGGGTGTGGAGCCCAAGATCGTGGTGTGTTGGGGCGGCCACTCGATCAACACCGAAGAATACAAATACACCAAGAAAGTCGGGCACGAACTGGGCCTGCGCAGCCTCGATGTGTGCACCGGCTGCGGCCCCGGCGTAATGAAAGGCCCGATGAAGGGCGCGACCATTTCCCACGCCAAGCAACGCATCACCGGCGGGCGTTACCTGGGCCTGACCGAGCCTGGAATCATCGCCGCCGAAGCACCGAACCCCATCGTCAATGAGCTGGTGATTTTGCCGGACATCGAAAAACGCCTGGAAGCCTTCGTGCGCGTCGGCCACGGCATCATCATCTTCCCCGGCGGCGCCGGCACGGCAGAAGAGTTTTTGTACCTGCTGGGCATCCTGATGCACCCCGACAACCGCGACGTGCCGTTCCCGGTGGTGTTGACCGGGCCCAAACACGCCGCGCCTTACCTGGAACAGCTGCACGCGTTCGTCGGCGCCACCCTCGGCGAAGCGGCGCAGCAGCATTACCAGATCATCATCGACGACCCCGCCGAAGTGGCGCGCCAGATGACGGCCGGCCTCAAGGCAGTGAAGCAGTTCCGCCGCGAGCGTAACGACGCGTTCCACTTCAACTGGCTGCTGAAGATCGACGAAGGCTTCCAGCGCCCGTTCGACCCCACCCACGAAAACATGGCCAGCCTGCAACTGAGCCACGCGCTGCCGCCCCATGAACTGGCAGCCAACCTGCGCCGGGCGTTCTCGGGGATCGTGGCGGGTAACGTCAAGGACAAGGGCATCCGCCTGATCGAAGAGAACGGCCCGTATGAGATCCACGGCGACCCGGCGATCATGAAACCGCTGGATGAATTATTGAAGGCGTTCGTGGCCCAGCACCGCATGAAACTGCCGGGCGGCGCGGCGTATGTGCCGTGCTATCGCGTGGTGCAGTGAGGTAGCGGCGGTAGGTCATAGTTTGTATCTGTTTGGGGCGTAGCCAACGGTGTGAGGATCGAGCATTCGGACTAGGGTTTTACTACCGACTGACTCACACCTGCGAGCGACCTATGGACCAACGGATATTGTCCTCTGTCATTCCTTACCCTAAGGTAAGGAATATCACGATGGAGATCTTCACTATGGCTACCGCCACACTCACTTCAAAAGGGCAAATCACCATCCCTGTCCAGGTCAGGACAGCCCTGGGCCTGGAAACAGGCGACCGGGTGGAATTCGTCGAGATGGAAGACGGCAAGTTTTCCATGATCGCCGCCAGCAAAACCGTCAAGGACCTCAAGGGGTTGATCCGCAAACCCGCTCACACCGTGTCTATCGAAGACATGAACCGAGCCATCGCGGCCCAGGGAGCAACCGCTGGATGATCGGCCTGGATACCAACGTGCTGGTGCGTTATGTGACCCAGGACGACCCGGTTCAATCAGCTAAAGCATCCCAACTGATCGAATCGCTCACTGCCGCCTCACCCGGTTTTGTCAGCCTGGTGACGCTTACGGAGCTGGTGTGGGTGTTGCAGTCCTGCTACCAGTCGACCAAAAGCGACGTGGTGACGGTGCTGGAAACCTTGCTGCACACACGGGAACTGACCGTCGAGCACGCCGATATCATCTGGCAGGCCCTGCGCAAGTTCACCGCAAGCAAAGCGGACTTTGCCGACTGCCTGATCGAACGCTGTGGCCACGCAGCCGGTTGCGAGTACACCGCCACCTTTGATCTGAACGCGGCCAAGGCAGCGGGGATGAAACGGATCGGCTAGGCCGGCTTTTTTGTAGGAGCGAGCGTGCTCGCGAAAAACGCCAACGATTACGCGAGCACTCAGGGAGCACGCGGTGCCTGTGGTTTTTTCGCGAGCAAGCTCGCTCCAATGGGAGATGGCGTTGGGTCAGCGGACCCAGCCACCGATCTGCCAATGGTAGCCATCATTGCGCTGCACCCAGTGCGGGTGTACGTAACGATAACCCTGACGCACCGGTTCCCAATGGCCGTGCACTGCTACATAACGCCCGCCCTCCCAACGCCAGTAACCGCGTGACCAGATATAACCTTCGCGCACCGCCGGCTCGACTTCGATCACCTGCACCGGCGGCGGTTGCGGCGCGACCACATCAACGTACTCGTGTTGTACCGGCCTGCGCTCATGCACCACACGCTCTTGTACACACCCGGAAGCGGCGACCACCATGGCGGCCAATGCTGCATAACGTAGCAACATACAAAACCCTCGGGCACAAACGCCCAACACCTGCATCAGAAAGAAATCCTTCCTTTGTTGCAGCCGGGCCCTGCTTGGGCCTGGGTTATTTTTAACAGGAGATGTCTGTCGGATTGCTGAACCTGTAGACCTTTAACGTGCCTCCCGGCGACCGCCACGGTGATGAACCTTCATACCGGACCAAAACGTCCCAGTACGGTATCGACAAAGCGCCGCAACTTGGCGGTGCGTTGGCGGTTTGCGGTGTAGACCAAATGCATCGACCGGCTTGGAGCCTCAAACTCCGGTAGCACCCGCACCAACTCGCCACTCGCCAACGCCGTTCGCAGAAAGTCTTGCGGGCCGAGCACAATGCCAAAACCATCCAATGCCGCCGACATCAATGCCCGGCTTTCATTGATGAGCAAACGACTGGCCACTCGTACCTTGTAGGAAACCGTGCCCTGGAAGAACACCCACTCTCGATCCGCCGGACGCGATGAAAAGGCGTACCCCAGGCACTCATGACGCTCAAGATCTGCCGGCTTCTGAGGTGTGCCTCGCGCCACCAGGTAAGCCGGTGCAGCGCAGGCCACCAACCGATAAGGTGCGAGGGGCCTCGCCGTCAGGCCGCTCGTGCCCAGCGGACCAATGCGAAACGCGGCGTCGTAGCCCTCCTCCACCAAGTCGACGAAACGATCCGTCAGGTGCAAATCGACTTCTACCTGTGGGTTGTCACGTAAAAACCCGGTGATCAACGGCATCAAGCTGTAGGAGCCAAAGGTCACCGGGGCGGTGACCTTCAGCCTGCCGCGCGGCGTGTCGTTCATGATCTGTGCCAGGGAGTCGGCGGCCTCGGCCTCCGTCAGGATATGCTTGCAGCGTTCGTAATACTCCCCTCCCAGTTCAGTCAGGCTTTGTCGACGCGTAGTGCGGTTGAGCAATCGCGCACCCAAACGTTGTTCCAACGCGGTGACATGCTTGGCCACCATCTGCGGCGACATGCCCAAGCGTTCGGCGGCCCTCGCATAGGAGCCCAATTCAGCGGCTATCACGAAGGCGTTCATGCTTGATAGGCGGTCCATCATTCCAAACTCCCAGTAACAACACCCACACCGAAATGCGGATTTATCACGTTATGGTTGCCAATCATCATAGCCACTTCCTACTTCCACTGGAGCAAGCACATGAAGATTGGCGTGATTGGAGCAGGTTTTATCGGGCGTGCCGTGGCGCAACTGGCGCTTGCCGCCGGAAATAAGGTGATGTTGAGCAACTCCCGCGGCCCACACACCATGAGCAGCGTGGTGAGCGGCATACTCGGCGTGCAAGTGGGCAGCGCGGATGATGCCGCCAGGTTTGGCGATGTGGTACTCGTGGCGATTCCGCTGGAGCACTACCGCAGCGTCCCTGCCCAATGGCTGGAGGGCAAGACGGTGATGGACGCCAACAATTACTACCCCGATCGCGATGGGCATATCCCGCAACTGGACCGGTTTGAAACCACCACCAGCCGATTGCTGGCCGACCATTTGCCGCAATCACACGTGGTGAAAGTATTTAATGCGATCTTCGCCCCAGACCTGACGCAGGATGCCCGCCCGCGCGGCGCTCCTGACCGCCGCGCATTGCCAGTGGCAGCAGATGACGCTGCGGCAAAGGCGCAAGTGATTAGGTTACTCGACGAACTGGGCTTCGATGCCGTGGATGCCGGAGGGCTGGATGAAAGCTGGCGATTCGAGCGGGCTAAACCGGCGTATTGCGTACCCCTGAACCAAGCGGGCTTGAAGGCTGCGCTGGCAGCGGCCGAGCGTACGGTTGAGCTGCCCCCGGTGGAGCGACACCCGCCGCGCGCCTGATCGTTCACGCACAAAAAAGCCCGCTGACCGTCACCGGTTCAGCGGGCTTTTTCGTAGGTGTTGCTTACAGCGCCAGGTCAGACGCCGGCTTGCTCGGCTCAGCCGCAGGCTTGGCAGCCTCGGTAGCCTGTGGAGCAGCCAGTTGCGGGATCGCTGGCGGTGGTGTCAGTTGCAGCACACCGGCCGTGTAGGCCCATTCCTTGGCAACAGCTTCAGGGCTGTCGTTCAGCTTGGTGCCGTAGCTTGGCACGATCTGGTGCAGTTTTTCCTGCCAGGCCGGGCTTGCTACCTTGTCCTTGAAGACTTTTTGCAGCACGGTCAGCATGATCGGAGCCGCGGTGGACGCGCCTGGCGATGCACCCAACAGGCCGGCAATGGAGTTGTCAGCAGAGCTGACCACTTCGGTACCGAGTTTCAGCACGCCGCCCTGCTCTTCGTCACGCTTGATGATCTGCACGCGCTGGCCGGCTTGCCACAGGCGCCAGTCGGACTGCTTGGCGTTCGGGAAGTACTCTTGCAGCGCCTTGAAGCGGTCGTCGTCCGACAGCATCAGTTGGCCGGCGAGATACTCGACCAGTGGGTATTCACGAATACCGACTTTGGTCATGGGCCAGATGTTGTGGGTGGTGGTGCTGGTCAGCAGGTCCAGGTACGAGCCTTCTTTCAGGAACTTGGTCGAGAAGGTTGCGAATGGGCCAAACAGGATCACGCGCTTGCCATCCAGCACGCGGGTATCCAGGTGCGGAACCGACATCGGTGGCGAACCGACCGAGGCTTTACCGTAGGCCTTGGCCAGGTGCTGCTCGGCGATTGTCGGGTTCTCGGTCACCAGGAACGAACCACCGACCGGGAAGCCAGCGTATTCCTTGGCTTCCGGAATGCCCGACTTCTGCAGCAGGTGCAAGGCACCGCCGCCGGCGCCGATGAACACGAACTTGGCGTCGGTTTCAGTTTTGGTGCCGTCTTTGAGGTTTTTGTAGCTCACACGCCACGAACCGTCGTCGTTGCGAGTGATGTCCTGCACTTCGCTCGACAGCTTCAAGTCAAACTTCGGCGTGGTTTGCAGGTGAGCGACGAACTGGCGGGTGATCTCGCCGAAGTTCACGTCGGTACCGATCGGGCTCCAGGTGGCCGCGATTTTCTGGCTCGGGTCACGCCCTTCCATCATCAGCGGAACCCACTTGGCGATCTGCGCCGGGTCTTCGGAGTACTGCATGCCGGCGAACAGCGGGCTGGCCTTCAGGGCTTCGTAGCGCTTTTTCAGGAACTTGATGTTGTCATCGCCCCACACAAAGCTCATGTGCGGTGTGGAGTTGATGAACGAACGCGGGTTCTTCAACACGCCCTGCTGAACCTGCCAGGACCAGAACTGACGGGAAATCTGGAACGCTTCGTTGATCTCGACCGCTTTCGGGATCTCAACGTTGCCGTTCTTGTCTTCCGGGGTGTAGTTCAGCTCAGCCAGGGCCGAGTGACCGGTACCGGCGTTGTTCCAGCCGTTGGAGCTTTCTTCGGCTACGCCATCGAGGCGCTCGACCATCTCCATCGACCAGTCTGGTTCCAGCTCATTGAGCCAGACACCCAGGGTCGCACTCATGATGCCGCCGCCGATCAGCAGCACATCGACTTTCTTTGCCTCTTCCGCGTGAACGGACGTGATCCCCATCGACAAAGCCAGCCCCAGCAGGGCAGTGTTTACTTTTTTAAACATCAGTAGCACCTATGATAAAACGCCATCCGCCCTACCGCCCCCGATCATGAGTAACCCTCGTTCACGCTACGTCAGGCAACGTACCGCGGGGTCTGCACATTCACATGAAGGCTGCAGGGTGGGCACACAAGGCCGATGGATCGACCTCACTGTTATGTCCCTTCTGCGCTGACTTCTTATCGTTATTGGCTTCAGCTACCTGGGCGACAGCCAACCGCTGGGACGTATACGGGTGTACGCACCAGGGAAAGACTAGACCAAGACGGCGCGCAGAATATCACGCTAAACAGCGTTTATGCGCCGTTTGGCCAATTGACAGGCCTAAATCGCGGGTTTTAATGCGCCGGTGTCAAGCCTGACAGCCGCGACCTGCGGTCACAGGCCTGGAACTCTCACGCAAATGGCGGTTCTAGACACCTTCGCCGTTGCCTGCGTAGCATCGGCAGCTGTCCTTCGTGCACACCTTCCACACAGAGTTACCCATGACTACCCAGCAAACACCCGGGCACGTACTGCCCGCGCGCAGCGCCGCGAAAATGGAAGCGGCCATGGCCGTAGGCGCCTTCGCGATCGGCACCGGCGAATTCGCCATCATGGGCCTGATGCCCGACATCGCCCAGAACCTGGGCCTGAGCGAACCGCAAGTCGGCCACGCCATCAGCGCCTACGCCCTGGGCGTGATGGTCGGCGCCCCACTGCTGGCCATCCTCGGCGCCAAGCTGCTGCGCAAACACATGCTGCTGTTGCTGATGGGCCTGTACGCCCTGGGCAACTTCGCCACCGCCTTCACCCCCACCTTCGGCTCGCTGGTGGCCTTTCGCTTTATCAGCGGCCTGCCCCACGGCGCCTACTTCGGCATCGCCGCCGTGGTCGCCTCCAGCATGGTGCCCACCGACAAACGCGCCGGCGCCGTAGCCCGCGTGATGATGGGCCTGACCCTGGCCATGCTGCTCGGCAACCCCATCGCCACCTTCCTCGGCCAACACCTGGGCTGGCGCTCGGCGTTCGCCCTGGTCAGCGTGATCGCCCTGCTCACCATCGCCCTGGTCTGGCAATTCGTGCCCCACCGCCACGACGAACAACGCAGCGACCCGCGCAAGGAACTGCGCGCCTTCACCAAACCCCAGGTCTGGATGGCCCTGTCCATCGGTGCAATTGGCTTTGCCGGGATGTTCTGCGTATTCAGCTACCTGGCGCCAACCATGCTCGAAGTGACCAAGGTCTCGCCGCAATGGATCCCCTTCGGCCTCGCCGCGTTCGGCGTCGGCGGTATCATCGGCAACATTGCCGGCGGCAAGCTGTTTGATCGCATGCAGTTTCGAGCCGTAGGCTTGATATTGGTGTGGTCGATGGCCGTGCTGCTGTTCTTCCCCTTCGCCGCCTCGTCGCTGTGGGGTGTGCTGCTGAGCATGGGATTGGTTGGCACCATGGTCGCATTGGCGGCGCCGTTGCAAATTCGCCTGATGGACATTGCCCACGAAGCGCCAAGCCTGGCGGCAGCGTCCAACCATGCCGCGTTCAACCTGGCTAATGCGCTCGGCCCGTGGTTTGGCGGCATGGCCATTACTGCCGGTCTAGGCTGGACCAGCACCGGCTACATCGGCGCCGCAACAGCCCTGGTCGGCCTGGGCCTCTACCTGATCGCTCGGCGTATGAAAGGCGGCCACTAACGCCACAAGTTTTGCGCCGATCATAGATCCAATGTGGGAGGGGGCTTGCCCCCGATAGCAATGGGCCAGTCAACACACCACTGACTGCCCCCCTCCTTCAATCATCATGCAACAACCCCGAACCATACTCCCCATAACTACTCCCCAGCCCACTGCCGCCAAAATTCATCTTGGCGGCTTTGCCGGGGCTGTGGTCCCCAAACGCCTGGCATCCACCAGAAAAGCACGGGTCACTATTCACAGCTGGTGAAGATGAACAAGCACTCAACATCAACGTGCCGGTGATCATCACGACTTTGACGAGATTCGAGATCATGATTTTTCAACTCCCTGTGGGCTGGAGGCGCTGGGGTCCTCTCTTGCAGGCAATCGTAGGCCTCAAAGGCGCAGGGAATTATGAAACTTTGCTGGGGGACAGCATGAGTTCAAGTTGCCGCCTTGGGTAAGGCGGCAGGGATGGTTGTCAGGCTTTGACTGAGGCAGTCACAGGCGCAACTTGCTCCTGGGCTCGGTCAACCAGCAGCGAGCTCAACTCGATTAACTGCTGAATGCCTAGGGCGATGGCGCGCTGGGAATCGTCGAGGTCGAACGCCAAAGTGGCGGCCATTTCGTTGGCGGCTGCGAGGTTTTCGGCGGCGTTAGCCAGGAGGGTTTCGGGGTCGAGGGTTGGGTTTACGAGGAATAGGTTGTTGCTTGGACATTCGATGGACGATTTACTTTGATCAAGTGAAGGACTGCGAGTGTCGTGGTGCATGGGCGAAGCTCCAATATTCGGGAGTTAAAAACGCCTTAGCAATACGGACTTCCACCTCCGGCCACTGGGTATTCAGCGGCTTGACGAGATTAGCTATGGATGATCCAGGGGGCAAGCCGAAAAAGCGTAGGATATTTCCTGGAAATCCTGACCTATTCCCATAGATCACTCTGTCGCTTCATACGTTGCACCGATGAGGGCTTGGACAAAATATTTTTAAAGGCATTAATTTGTTAAAGGCTTCCAGACCAGATTTCTGCGTACCATTTTTTGCACCTTTCATGCTGTAGAAGCCCCTACTGAGTACCGGCATTGAGTGCGCACATTTTGAATATCGATCAAGTGCCCGTTTTCTTGACGCATCGAAAAACACAAAGTATTTTTCAGCTCCCCTCCTTTTCGGCTACCTCTGCCGTGCACCGCCCAGGCGTTAACTCGCGAAGCGGTCATACAGATGCCGACACTTACACGGCCGCTATTTACCGGCGAGCCTCTATTTAGATATCAAGTGTATAAGGTTGATTTCATGATTATTCGTCAGGCAAGTGCTGCCGACTATCCGCAACTGCTCGACATTTGGCTGCGATCCGTTCGCGCCACTCACCATTCTTCAAGAGTCCGACATAGATGCGCTGCTTCCGCAGCTCCGCGACATCTATCTACCCGTTGTTGACGTATGGGTTGCGGTAGACGTGAAAGACAACCCGCTTGGCTTTATTGGACTCAACCAAAGCCACGTAGAAATGCTCTTTATTGATCCTGATCTTCGCGGCCAAGGTATGGGCCGTGCACTACTAAATCACGTTCGCAGTTCGCGCTCTACGATGAGCGTTGACGTAAACGAGCAAAACCCCCAGGCGGTAGGCTTCTATCTCCATTACGGGTTCGTTCAAACAGGCCGCTCTCCTTTGGATGGTGAAGGCAGGCCGTTCCCGCTACTACACATGAACTTATCCCGCTAAGAGCACGATAAAGAATCGGCCCTACACATTCGTGTAGGCCGACTCACAAGTAGTGAAACCAGGCCCCCAGGACCGAAAAGAGGCCGTGCGTTCGGGAAAAGGGGACCGGGAAACGGGGACAGATTTATTTAATATTTGGGGCTCGCGCCACCCAATCAACACCCAGCCCCCTCCGACCCATTCCTGATAAACTGCCCACCCTTCGCATTCTCCATCCAAGACTCCAATGCCTTCAGCCATAGCTCCACCGAAAGCCCTCTCCCGCCGCTTCTCCGTCGCCCCCATGATGGACTGGACCGACCGCCACTGCCGGTTCTTCCTACGCCTGCTCTCCAAACACGCCCTGCTCTACACCGAGATGGTCACCACCGGCGCTATCCTCCACGGCGATCACGAGCGCTTCCTGCGCCACAACGAAGCCGAGCACCCGCTGGCGCTGCAATTGGGCGGCAGTGTTCCGGCTGATCTGGCCGCCTGCGCCCGTATGGCCGAAGCCGCCGGTTACGACGAAGTGAACCTGAACGTCGGCTGCCCCAGCGACCGCGTGCAGAACAACATGATCGGCGCGATCCTCATGGCGCACCCTGCCCTGGTAGCGGATTGTGTGAAGGCGATGCGCGATGCGGTATCGATCCCGGTGACGGTGAAGCACCGTATCGGCATCAATGGCCGGGACAGTTATGCCGAGCTGTGTGATTTCGTCGGGACGGTAAAGGATGCAGGTTGCACCAGTTTTACCGTGCATGCGCGGATTGCGATTCTGGAGGGGTTGTCGCCCAAGGAGAACCGGGACATTCCGCCGTTGCGTTATGACGTGGCGGCGCAGTTGAAGCGGGATTTTCCGGAGTTGGAGATTAATCTCAATGGCGGCATCAAGACGTTGGAGCAGTGCCAGGAGCATTTGCAGACGTTTGATGGGGTGATGTTGGGGCGGGAGGCTTATCACAATCCGTATTTGCTGGCCGAGGTGGATCAACAGCTGTTTGGCAGCACTGCGCCTGTCATCACCCGCGCCGAGGCGCTGGCACAGTTGCGCCCGTATATAGCCGAGCACTTGGCAACAGGTGGCTCGATGCATCACATCACGCGCCACGTTCTGGGGCTGGGAACCGGTTTCCCGGGGGCGCGTAAGTTTCGGCAATTGTTGTCGGTGGATATTCATAAGGCGGTGGATCCGTTGGCGTTGCTGGATCAGGCGGGGGAATTGTTGGAGGGGCGGTGACGGGTTGGGTGTCAGTGGGGGTATTTGGGGCTGACAGACCGCTTTCGCGAGCAAGCCCGCTCCCACAGTTTTGAGCGATGTGTGTCAGGTGAATGTCAGTGGCTGGACTGGCGTTATCGCAGGCAAGCCAGCTCCCACAGTTTGACTGATGGGGGTCAGGTGAATATCAGTGGCTGGGCTGGCGTCATGCACGCAAGCCGGCTCTCACAGTTTGATTGGGGTGGTCATCGGGCAGTTGGGTTGAACCTGCCAGCGATTTTGCCCTCCTATTGAACACCACTGCCGGTAATTCAAACGGCCGTTTCCAGGTTATTGCCCTCGCAAACGACCTAACGCATTTGCGCCCTTGAGCGCCTGCCAGCGCTCGGGTAATGTCATCAGACCCACAGGACAGAGCACGCCCATGACTTCCAAGCTGGAACAACTCAAGCAATTCACCACCGTCGTAGCCGATACCGGCGATTTTTCCACCCTCGCCAAGCTCAAGCCGCAAGACGCTACCACCAACCCTTCCCTGCTGCTCAAGGCTGCATCGATTCCAGGCTATGCCAAGCTGCTGGATGAGTGTGTACAGGACTGCAACGGCGATGTGGGCCTGGCCAGTGACCGCTTTGCGGTGGCGGTGGGTCAAGAAATTCTCAAAGTAGTGCCGGGCCGTATTTCCACTGAGGTGGATGCGCGCCTGTCGTTCGACGAGGCAGCCATTCTCAAGCGTGCGCACCGTCTGATCGACCTGTACGACAAAGCCGGGGTTAGTCGCGATCGCGTGCTGATCAAGATCGCCTCCACCTGGGAAGGCATCCGCGCCGCGGAGAAGCTGGAAAAAGAAGGCATCCAGACCAACCTGACGCTGTTGTTCTCCTTCGCCCAGGCCGTTGCCTGTGCTGAAGCCGGTGTGTTCCTGATTTCGCCGTTCGTGGGCCGTATCTACGACTGGTACAAGAAGGCCAACGGCAACGACTACACCGGTTCCGATGACCCGGGCGTGCAGTCGGTGACGCGCATCTACAACTACTACAAGGCCAATGGCTACAAGACTGTGGTAATGGGTGCGAGCTTCCGTAACCTGAGCCAGATTGAAGAGCTGGCCGGGTGTGACCGCCTGACCATCAGCCCGGACCTGCTGGAGAAGCTGGCGGCGGATGAGGGCAAGCTGGAGCGCAAGTTGGCGCCAGGCCATGCCGGTGAGGCGCGGGTGCATATGACTGAAGCGCAGTTCCGCTGGGAGTCCAACGAGGATGCGATGGCGACTGAGAAGCTGGCAGAGGGTATTCGCCAGTTTGCTCGGGATCAGGAGAAGCTGGAGGCGTTGTTGTCGGCCAAGCTGTAAGGGCAGATAGCAGCAAAAAGGGCGGCACCTGTGAGGGTGCCGCCCTTTTTTGTGTGCGCCAGCCTCAAGCCAGTCGCAGATCAACTGTGGGAGGGGGCTTGCTCCCGATTGCGGACTGTCAGTTGGATATGTGCCGACTGATACACCGCTATCGGGAGCAAGCCCCCTCCCACATGGGTATGTGTTTCGACAGGGAAGCCGTCAGTGGCGCTCTAGGGCGTTGACCAGGTCGTGGAAGGCTTCGCGGTTGGACTCGTTGAGGCCCATGAGGATCTTGTGCGCTTCCAGCACCTTGACCCGCACGATTTCTTCGGACTGGTCTTGCGACGGCAGGTCGGTGAGGCATTCCGGGCAGGGAATTGGGCGGTCAACGATGTTGAACACCTGGTCAAAGCCCATCGACTGCAATAGACGGGTGATGTCTTCGTGGGTGGTGACCACAGTCGGCAACAGGCCGACCTTCTGCCGCGACAGAATCGACAGCTTGGCCAACAGCCCCAGAGTGGTGCTGTCGATGCTGCGGGTTTCGGTCAGGTCGATCACGATCGCCGAGAAGTTCAGCGCTGTGAAGATCCGCTCAATCGTCGCATCCAGGGCCGAACACAAGGTCAGGCGCACTTCGCCGACAAACTTCAGGACGAAGGTCCCGTCTTGCTCGGCGAATTGGATTCTTCCGGTACTCATCAAAGATTCCTGCTCAACACCAATAGGGCGATATCATCCGGCATCTCCCCTAGCGTGGCCAATCCAAAAACCTGCCGCAGACCATCCAGGCTGCCGCCCGCCGACTTGACCTTTTGGGGCAAGGCGGCTTCTTTCTCTTTGAGTGTAGGCTCTGGAAGAAGGTCCAGGATGCCATCGGACATCAGCGTCAGGCTGAAGGTCGGCGGCAGTTCCAGGATGTGGTCTTCGTAGGTGGCTTCGTTGAACAAGCCCACCGGCAGGCCACGCCCTTCCAGGTAGCGCACACTGTCAGGAGTGTACAAAACAGGCATCGGCAGGTGACCGCCAATGCTGTAGGTCAAAAGACCGGTTTCTTCGTCGATCACGCCGCCGACCATCGTCACGTGCTTGCCCAGCTTGCAGCTGATCAGGCCCCGGTTGATGTGGCCCAGCACCTCGGAAGGGGTGAACTCCGGCAAGGTGCCATTGCGCTTGGACTCGAACAACAGCCGTGTGGTCATGAACTTCAACAACACGGTCACAAAGGCAGAAGAGGCGCCATGGCCGGAAACGTCGGCCAGGTAGAACGCCACGCGTCGCTCATCGACGCGGAAGTAGTCGACAAAATCACCCGACAGGTACAACGACGGGATGATCTGGTGGGCAAACTTGAACTCGTCGATGCTCCAGGGGCTCACCGGCAGCATGTTCATCTGCACCTGGCGACCGGCGTTCTGGTCTTCCTGGAGCAGATTCAGGCTGGCTTCGAGCTCGCGGTTGGCGGTCTCGAGCTTTTCGCGGTAGCGCTGGTTTTCCAGGAGCAGGCGGGCACGGTCCAGGGCGCGGCGCACCGAGTGCTCCAGCACGGCCAGGTCTTCCAGGGGCTTGATCAGGTAATCGGCAGCGCCCAGGCGCAGGGCTTCGACAGCGTCGTTCATGACACCGGCACCGGACACGACAATCACCGGCGTTTGCGGGGCAAGCTCGGTCACCTGGCGAATCAGCTCCAGGCCGCCCATCTGGGGCATGCGCAGGTCGCAGATCACAAGGTCGGGCTTGTCGCGCTCGAATACCTGGAGACCCTGTTGGCCATTACTGGCCTGCAGGACGCTGAAGCCACTGTCTTCCAAGTAGGCCGCGAGGCTCGCGCGCACTACTTCGTCGTCATCGATTATCAGCAGCGTGGCACTGGTTTTTTGCATGTGGGCAAACGGCGCCAGAATTAGGTTGGCGTAGGCGGCTCGGCAATGGCCGGGCTCACGTACTGGATTCGCTTTCTAGCCTCTCTGTCCTACAAAGCATTGGGATTTCGCCCATGCACAACGGTAAAGCAGAGGTGCCCTTCTAAGGCGCAGACGGTACTCCCATCCGTGAGGGGTTTCAAGCTCATGGCGATGGTCGCCGGGCGTCTTTACCCTGCAAATCACCGGGAGTTATAAGAACCGCTTGGACCACAACACAAAGTAAGGTTGGAGCACGCATAAAAAAAGGCGACCATAAACAGGTCGCCTTATTTCATTTCAAGATGTCACGGCTTAAAAGTCGTCGACAACCTTGCCATCCTTGACCTTGAACTCACGGTTCTGCAGGTAGGCGTTACGGATAAAGGTGTACTTGTCGCCGCTGATCAGCTTCTCGCTGTCGAGCAGGCTGGCGCGCACGTCAACGACGTTGAGGCCGAAGGTGCTGTTACGCCAGCCGATGTCGTTCATGTAGCGGTACGGCTGGGTGTAGCTGTCGACGTACTTGGACGGCGCATCACGCAAGGTGCTTGGGCCCAGCAATGGGATCATCACGTAGGGGCCGCTGCCGACGCCCCAGTAGCCGAGGGTCTGGCCGAAGTCTTCGTCGCTGCGCTGCAGCCCCATTTTGGTGCCGACATCGATAAAGCCCAGCACGCCAAAGGTGGTGTTGACCAACAGGCGAGCGGTGTCGACGCCTGCATTGTGCGGCTTGAGTTGCAGCACGTTGTTGGCCAGGTTGCCGACATCGCCGATGTTACGGAAGAAGTTGTGAACGCCGTCCTGCACAAACTGCGGGGTGACGAACTGATAGCCCTGGGCGATCGGCTTGAGGGCGTAGGTATCAACGGTGTCGTTGAAGGTGAAGATCGGGCGGTTGACGCTTTCCCATGGATCATCTTCCGACGCGGCTTGAGCGGCGAACGGTGCCAACAGGATGGTGGCACACACCGATAGCTGAGCGAAGTAGTGGCTCCAGCGCATAGCTTTTGCTCCTTGAATGGTCTGTCATGGGCGCTATGCCCTGAATAAGGCCGTCAGTATATGACGGAAGTGTGTGTTTAGGCAGCTACCAGGGT
Source organism: Pseudomonas sp. W2Jun17 (assembly GCF_023127795.1). Taxonomy (NCBI): domain Bacteria; kingdom Pseudomonadati; phylum Pseudomonadota; class Gammaproteobacteria; order Pseudomonadales; family Pseudomonadaceae; genus Pseudomonas; species Pseudomonas sp. W2Jun17. The sequence goes on from NZ_SPKO01000007.1 coordinate 87,532, forward strand.
CCTGTCTCACGAAAAATGCACAAAATTCCTACAAACACTGTCAGTGTCATGGCCTTGTCATGCCACCCCGATAGTGTTGCTGCTATTTCAGGGACGTTCAGATGCCACACGCCGAGATTGCCATCGCCACAGCCTCCTCGTTGACCGCCGTGCTATTTGGCCTGAGTGGCTGCCTGGTGGATTTCGGTTCCCTGGCGCGTACCGACTCGCCCTGCCCCGGCTGCGTGGCTACACCCGGCGCCTTGAAAAGCCTGCGTAGCCTGAAAGAACAAGGCGTGCCCTGCGCCTGGCTGGATGAACTGCCCCCATCGGTGACCGCGCCCCTTTCCGCCAGCCTGCCGAGCTGGATCAAGGCCGCCTCGCCCTCCTCCATCCGCTGGCCCGCGCCCCACGCCTGCTGGCAAGCCTTGATGGAGTTGAACATTGAGCGCCTGGAAGGCTGCGTGCTGGTCAGCGGCGAGCCGCGCCTGCTGCAATCGGGCTTGAATGCCGGGTTGTGGACTATCGGCCTGGCGTCCTGTGGCTCGCTCTGCGGCCTGTCACCCGAGCAATGGCAGGCACTGACCGCGCAGCAACGCGAATACAAGCGCGGCAAGGCGACGGTAGCGCTCTATGGTCTGGGCGTGCACTCGGTGATCGACCACCTGGGCGAGTTGGGCAGTTGCCTGGCGGACATCAGCCTACGCCGGCTCAAAGGCGAGAAGCCCTGATCAAGATCATGCACGGTTGGCCGCAGTGGATTAATCTACAGGCCAGCCCGTAGACCTTTCACGGCGTGCCGTGGTCTATGCCAGTGACTATCGATAAAAGGAAAGACGTCATGCCTGATCGCAAAAAGCTGGAAGAACAGGTCGAGATTCTGCGTGGGCAGTTGGAACAGGACCCGCCGCTGTCGGAAGAAAAACGTGAAGCGCTGGAAGCCCTGATTGCCAAGTTTGAATTACAACTCGAACTTGAACCGGCGACTCAGACGCCCAGTATTTCCGACGATGTGAATCAAGCGGCCATAGAGTTCGACGCTGAACACCCGGTCATTTCCGGGACATTGCGCAATATCATGATCACCCTGGGCAATATCGGCATCTAACCCGAACACAGGCCCAGCAAAAAACCAAAATGTGGGAGGGGGCTTGCTCCCGATAGCAGAAGTTCAGACACAGATGCTGTGACTGACACGCCGCTATCGGGAGCAAGCCCCCTCCCACATTTAGTTTTGTGTGCAGGCTTACTGGCGCGCCAGGCGCACGTTCAGGAATTGGGTGTTCTCAGTGCTGCGGTACGGGTTGATATCCAACCCTCCTCGACGCACATAGCGCGCATACACCGTCAACTTCTCCGGCTTGAGCAAGCGCTGCAGGTCGAGAAAGATGCGTTCCACGCACTGCTCATGAAAGTCCGAGTGCTGGCGAAAACTCACGATATATTCCAGCAGGCTGGCGTGATCCAGCGCCGCGCCACGGTACTCCACCACCACACTGCCCCAATCGGGCTGGCTGGTCACCGGGCAGTTGGATTTGAGCAGGTGGCTGTGCACACTCTCCTCAACAACACGCGAGTCATCGCAACGCAGCAACTCCGGGCGCGGGTGCTCGTAGCTGCTGACATTGATATCCAGGCCGTCAATGCACGCACCCGGCAACGCCATCACACCTTCGGCCTCGATGTCGGCCAGGCTGCGGATGCGCACAGTCACCGGCTTGCCGGCAGCAGCGCTGAGGTCGGTGCGCAAGGTGGCTTCAAGGCTTTGCGTATCGGCAAACGCAGTCTGGTTCAGCGAGTTGAGGTACAGCTTGAACGACTTGGACTCGATGATGTTCGGCGAGTCCGCCGGAATGCTGAACTCACCGATGGCCACCACCGGCTTGCCCGATGGCAGCAACCAGGACAGTTCGAAGCAGTTCCAGAAATCTACGCCCTTGTACGGCAGGGTGTCGGCGCTCAGGCCCAGTTCGGCCCATTTGGCGGCACGCGGAATCGGGAACAGCAACGAAGGCGTATAGGTAGAGATGTATTCACTGGACTTGCCCAGCGGCGAATGTTCGGCTGCGGGATGCATGGCGGAAACCTGGCTAAATAAACCGCGCCAGTCTACCAGCCTTTGCCCCCGCCCTTAACAAACGCCTCACTCAACGGTCAGTTTGCCGACCATGCCCGCCTGATAATGGCCGGGGAGGTTGCAAGCGAACTCCAGGCCAGTGGTCTTGGTGAAGGTCCACGTCAGTTCGGCCGTCTTGCCCGGCTCCACCAACACACTGTTGGGATCGTCATGCTTCATGCCGCCCATATCGCCGTGGCCCATGGCGCTGTGGTCCATCTTGCCCATACCGGTGGCGGTGAGCATGCCGCTGGCTTGCATCTGCAGCATCTCTTTCTGGTGAGCGGCATGCATCGCCGCGTCGCCCAGGTTGAATTCGTGGAGCAACCGGCCTTTGTTGACCAGTACAAACCGCACGGTTTCACCGGCTTTTACGTCCAGGCTCTTGGGCTCGAAGGCAATGTCCTGCAGGGTGACTTCCACGGTACGCGTGGCCTTGGCTGCCGGAGCCGGCTGGCCGAACGCGTAACCATGAGCCGCATCCGCCAGCGCATTGAAGCTAAGCGCCAATAAGCAGCCCGCCATTAACAGGGATGTACGCAACGCCATTTCTCACGCTCCAAAAATAGGTGACCAGCTTGGGCCGCACTTTAAGATAGCCTCGCTGCCAGCCAGCTGACTGCTAGATTACAACTTTGTCAGCTTGCGCCCATACCCTTGCGCCCACGGTATAAAGGCCCGCGCTTACCCCTTGCCAAGAGCCCAACATGAAACTGCTGATCGTCGAAGACCAACCCAAAACCGGCCACTATCTGCGTCAAGGCTTGGCCGAGGCTGGCTTTACCACCGAACTGGTGGCCGACGGCACGACCGGCCAGCACCTGGCGCTGAGCGGGGATTATGACTTGTTGATCCTCGATGTGATGCTTCCGGGCCGCGACGGCTGGCAGATCCTGCAGGCGGTGCGCAGTGCCGGCCTGGACATGCCGGTGCTGTTCCTCACCGCTCGCGATGCGGTGGAGGACCGCGTACATGGCCTGGAACTGGGCGCCGACGACTACCTGGTCAAGCCCTTCGCCTTTTCCGAACTGCTGGCCCGGGTGCGCACTTTGTTACGCCGTGGCAGCAGCACACCGCAGGAAACCACCCTGCAACTGGCCGACCTGCGCCTGGACCTGATCCGTCGCCGCGTCGAGCGCGACGGCCAGCGCATCGACCTCACCGCCAAGGAGTTTGCCCTGCTGGAAATGCTGCTGCGTCGCCAGGGCGAGGTGCTGCCCAAGACGCTGATCGCGTCCCAGGTGTGGGACATGAATTTCGACAGCGACACCAACATTATCGAAGTGGCGATCCGCCGCCTGCGCCTGAAAGTCGACGATAACTTCCCCAACAAACTGATCCACACCGTGCGCGGCATGGGTTACGTGCTGGAGGAGCGCTTCACGTGATCAAGCGCCTGTCCCTGACCAGCCGCCTGGCGCTGCTGTTTGCCGCCTGCACCGCGGTGGTCTCGTTGATCGCCGGCGTACTGTTCAATCGCGCCAGCGAAGCGCACTTCGTCGAGCTGGACCAGCAACTGCTCGACAGCAAGCTGGTGGCCCTGCGCAGTGCCTTGCAGGGTGTCGACTCACGTGAAGCCTTCGCCCTGCGCGGCCCGCAATTGCGCGCCGAGCTGGATCACCAGCCCGACTTCACCGTGCGCATCACGGCGGCCGGCCAGCGCTGGGTGGACGGTGCGCCGAACCTCAATGTGCCCGCCGCCCCGGGCCTGCACAGCCTGCAAAACGCAGGCACCGACTACCGTGTGTACAACGCGCCGTTGACGCCCGGCCAACCCGGTTCGCCACAGCTGAGCCTGATACTCGACATCACCCACCACCAGCACTTCCTGGAGCATATGCAACGCTTGATCTGGCTGACCGTCGGCCTCTCCGCGCTGGCTACCGCCCTGCTCGGCGCATGGGCCGCACGCAGTGGGTTGCGACCGTTGCGGCGCATGGGCGAGGTGGCCGCCAGCGTATCCGCCCACTCCCTGACCCAACGCCTGCCCCAGGCGCAAATGCCGGTGGAGCTGGCGGAACTGGCTCAGGCCTTCAATGCCATGCTGGGGCGCCTGGACGACGCGTTCCAGCGCCTGTCGGCGTTCTCCGCCGATATCGCCCACGAGCTGCGCACGCCGCTCTCCAACCTGCTGACCCAGACCCAGGTCATCCTCACTCAACCGCGCCCGCTGGAGGACTACCGCGAGGCACTGCACAGCAACCTCGAAGAGTTGCAATGGATGGCGCAACTGGTCAACGACATGCTGTACCTGGCCAAGGCCGACCACGGCTTGCTGATGCCCAACCGTGAAGCCCTGAATCTGGGCGATGAGGTCGACGCACTGTTGGAGTTTTTTACCCTGCTGGCAGAGGATGCGCAGGTCACGCTGGTACGCGAAGGCAGCGCCCATACGCTGGGCGATCGCGGCATGTTGCGCCGGGCCCTGTCGAACTTGCTGGATAACGCGCTGCGGTTTACTCCACCAGGCGGTGAAGTGCGGGTGCGGATAGAGAGTGGCGTGACACTGACAGTTGAGAACACCGGGGAAGGTATTCCTGCGCAGCTGTTGCCGCGGCTGTTTGACCGGTTCTACCGAGCCGACCCGTCAAGGCGGCCAGGCAGCAGTGAACATGCGGGGCTGGGGTTGGCGATTACCCAGTCGATTGTGCGGGCGCATGGGGGGAGGATTTATTGTGAGTCGCAGGCGGGCTGGACAAGGTTTGTGATTGAGTTGCCCAAGGGAGATTGATGCAAGCTGGGCCGGCCCTATCGGGGGCAAGCCCCCGATAGCGGTCTAAGACCTTACGAATATCTCAAGGCATGGGCCGGCTCAATCTTCGCCGCCCGATACGCCGGGTAAATCGTCGCCAAAAAGCTCAACACAAACCCCGCCGAGCAAATCAGCAACACATCCCCACCTTGCAGCTCCGAAGGCAGGTTGCTGACAAAATACACATCCGAACTAAAGATATGCTGCCCGCTCACCCGCTCCAGCCAACCTACCAGTTCGCTCACGTTCAGCGCTGCAATTACCCCCAGCACGCCGCCGATCAAGGTGCCGACCACGCCGATCACCGTGCCCTGCACCATGAAGATAGCCATGATCTGCCGAGGCGTGGCGCCGATGGTGCGCAGGATCGCGATGTCCGCGCCCTTGTCGTTCACCACCATGATCAACGTGGCGATGATGTTGAACGCAGCGACTGCGACGATCATCAGCAACAACAGACCGATCATGGTCTTTTCCATCTTCATCGCGCTGAACAGGCTGCCCTGGGTGTGGGTCCAGTCATCCGGCTTGTAAGCCGCGCCGAGGCTGGCAGCGATATCCGCCGAGACTTTGGGCGCTGCGTACAGGTCCTTCACCGCTAGGCGCACGCTTTGCACCTGGTTGGGCTGCCAATGCTGGATTTCTGCCGCGTCGGCCATGTGGATCAGGGCCATGGAGCCATCCAGCTCGGCGCCGACCTTGAAGATGCCCACCACGTTCAACCGCTGCATACGCGGGGTGATTCCACCCGGGGCGCTGCTGAGTTCCGGGACGATCAGGGTCAGCTTGTCGCCCACGTTCAGGCGAAAGCGCCGCGCGGTGATATCACCGACCACCACGCCGAACTCACCGGGTTTGAGGTCGTCCAGTTTGCCGCGCACGATGTGCTGGGTCACGATCGACACCTTGCCTTCCTGGGCCGGGTCGACGCCGCTGATCTCGATCGGCTGCATGGCGCCCTTGTAGGAGAACATGCCGTCCATCTGTGTGAACGGTACCGCAGCTGTAACTTGCGGATTCTTCATCGCGGCAGCCGCCACCGGTTGCCAGTCATCAATCGGCTTTACGCCGACGATGGTGGCGTGGGGCACCATGCCGAGGATGCGCGAGCTCATTTCGCGCTGGAAGCCGTTCATCACAGACAGCACCACGATCATGGCCAATACGCCCAGGGCGAGGCCGATCATCGAGGTCATCGAGATAAACGAGACAAAACGGTTACGGCGCTTGGCGCGGGTATAGCGCGTGCCGATGAAAATGGATAACGGTCTGAACATTCGCGTACACCGCCTGAAAAAATGAAAAAGCCCGACGCCAGGCGCCAGGCTTGAAACAGGTCAGATGGCGACCAGGTGACCTTCCTGCAGGTGCAACACGCGGTCCATCTGCCGGGCCATGCTCATGTCATGGGTCACCACCAGGAACGCGGTGCGCATCTGGGTGCTCAGTTCCAGCATCAAGTCCTTGATGCCCTGGGCGGTGTGGGAGTCGAGGTTGCCGGTCGGCTCGTCGAGCATCACCAGGCCAGGGTTGTTCACCAGGGCGCGGGCAATCGCCACACGCTGGCGCTCACCGCCGGACAGTTCGGCCGGCTTGTGCTCCAGGCGATGGCCGAGGCCGACGCGTTCCAGCAAGGCGGTGGCACGTTGGCGCGCCTCCGGGATCGCGGTCTTGCCGATCAACAGCGGCATGCACACGTTTTCCAGGGCGGTGAATTCCGGCAGCAGGTGGTGGAACTGGTACACAAAGCCCAGCGAGCGGTTACGCAGTTGGCCTCGAGCCTTTTCATTCAACGCCGACAGTTCTTCGCCGGCCAGCCATACGCTGCCCTGGGACGGCGTATCGAGGCCGCCCAACAGGTTCAGCAAGGTGCTTTTGCCGGAGCCGGAACTGCCGACGATCGCCACGCGTTCGCCCGGATGCAGCTCCAGTTGCAGGTTCGACAGCACGACCACCGATTCCGGGCCTTCCTCGTAGGATTTGCCCAGGTTGCGGCAGCTCAGGATTGCTTTTTCACTCATGCCCGATTCACTCATAACGTAATGCCTGTGCTGGCTGGGTACGTGCCGCGCGCCAGGCTGGATACAGGGTGGCAAGGAAGCTCAGGACCAACGCGGCGCCGCCCACCATCAGCACGTCCTGGGTTTGCACCTGGGACGGCAAGTAGTCGATGAAGTAGACGTCAGCGTTGAGAAACTTGTGGCCGATCACTTTTTCAAGCAAGGCGATGGCGGCGCTGACGTTCAGCGCGGCCAGAATGCCCACCGCGGTACCGATCAGGGTGCCGACCACGCCAATCACGGTGCCCTGCACCATGAAGATCGCCATGATCTGCCCCGGCGTGGCGCCCAGGGTACGCAGGATGGCGATATCGCCCTTCTTGTCGTTCACTACCATCACCAGCGTGGAAATGATGTTGAACGCAGCCACGGCGACGATCAGCAGCAACAGCAGGCCGATCATGGCTTTCTCCATGCGGATGGCCTGGTAGAGGTTGCCGTGGGTACGGGTCCAGTCGCGGGCGTAATACTCGGATTCACCCAAGTGCTGGGCAATTTCCCAGGCGCCGCGCGGGGCGTCGAACAGGTCGTTGAACTTCAGCCGCAGGCCCTGCACCTGGTCCGGCTGCCAGCGATGCAGGCGGGCCAGGTCGGTAAGGTTGGTCAGGCCGATGTAACCGTCGATCTCGCCGGCGCCGACGTGGAAGGTACCCACCACGGTAAAGCGCTTCATGCGCGGGAACATGCCCGCCGGGGTCACGGTGACTTCCGGAGCGACGAAGGTCAGCTTGTCGCCAACGCCCACACCGAGCTTGGCCGCGGCCTTGTCACCGATAACGATGCCGAAACTGCCAGGGGCCAGGTCGTCGAGCTTACCTTGCTGCATGAACTTGTCGATGATCGAGACGTTGCGTTCCTGGGCCGGGTCGATGGCATTGAGCAGGATCTTCTGCACCTTGCCGTCGTTGGTCAGCAACCCCTGCATCTGGGTAAACGGCGCGACCGCCACCACCTTGGGGTTCTGCTTGACCTTGGCGGCCAGGCTTTGCCAGTCGTTGATGGGCGCATCGCCCTCGATGGTCGCGTGGGGCACCATGCCCAGCACACGGGTACGCATCTCATGATCGAAGCCGTTCATCACCGACAGCACCACGATCATCACAACCACGCCCAGGGCGAGACCGATCATCGAGGTCAAGGAAATGAACGACACAAAATGATTGCGACGCTTTGCACGGGTATAACGCGTGCCGATAAATACGAAGAGAGGTCTGAACATGTCGGGGCTTGTTCGGAGGAAAAGAAGACGTCCCGGTGGCGGGGTCTGGTAAGCAGCTTTACACTCAGACCATTACCGTTACCTGGGGTTCGCCATGTCGACATTAGATGAAGAAGAGCGCCGCGAATACTACCGTATCGACGACATGATCGCACTTCAAATCAGCACATTGTCTGGCCCCGACGCGGAGAGCAAGGAAGTGTTGCTGGATGATTCGCCGCTGTTCAATCTGCTCAGCGAACTGCACCTGAGCGAATTCGAAGCCCAGCACCTGCTGCGTCAGATCAGCGAGAAAGATCGCAGCCTGGCGGCCTTCCTCAAGGTACAAAACAAGCGCTTGGATCTGCTCAGCCAAGTCATGGCCCGCGGCCTGCTGGCTGAAGTGGGCGCGCCGCAACCGGTGATTCTTTCCGAAGGCGGCATCGACTTCCGGCACCCTACCCCGCTGGCCCCCGATACCCATCTGGCAGTCAAGCTGGTGCTGATGCCCCAAGCGCTCGGCCTGTTACTGCGCGCACGGGTAACCCATTGCGATCCCCAGGGCGAGGGCTTTGATGTGGGCACGGAATTCGAATCCATGACCGATGCCCAACGCCAACTGCTGGCGCGCTACATCCTGCAAAAGCAGGCGCAGGAACGCCGTCTGGCGCGAGAGCAAAGCGACGACCTCTGAATACCTATTCATTCCGCCAGCGATCCTGGCGCAAAGGAGCAACTGTGACCCTGATCTACGGCCATCGCGGTGCCAAAGGCGAAGCACCGGAAAATACCCTGACCAGTTTTCAGGAATGCCTCAAGCACGGCGTACGTCGTTGCGAACTGGACCTGCACCTGTCCATGGACGGCGAGCTGATGGTCATCCATGACCCGACCCTCAAGCGCACCGCCGACCGGCGCGGCAAGGTCGTCGAGTACTCGGCGGCTGATCTGGTGAAGATGGACGCGCGCAAAGGCGGCCCGGGTTGGGTCAGCCCGTGCCCGATCCCACGCCTGGAGGAGCTGTTCGAAAAGTGCGACTTCGATCACTGGCAACTGGAAGTCAAAAGCGCTTCACGCACTCGCGCTGCGACCACCGTGCTGGCGATCCGTGAGATGGCCGTACGCTTTGGCCTGATGGACAAGGTCACCGTGACGTCAAGCTCACGGGAGGTGTTGAAAGCCGCAGTAGAACTCACCCCGGACCTGTCACGCGGGCTGGTGGCCGAGTACGCCTGGCTCGACCCGTTGAAGGTCGCGCAGAACTACGGCTGTGAGTACCTGGCATTGAACTGGACGTTATGCACCCCTGAGCGGCTGGAGAAAGCCCAGCGCCAGGGTTTGCATGTATCCGTGTGGACGGTCAACGAACCTGCGCTGATGCGCAGGCTCGCCGACTTCGGCGTAGATAGCCTGATTACAGACTTTCCCGGTTTGGCCACTGCCACTCTCGGGAATTACTGAAATCGGTCTCCCCGGCCGGCTCAGGCCACCGGCCGGAGCCGCTCAAAAAAGCCGGTTGAGGCCGTCGTAGGCGGCTACCCGATAGGCTTCGGCCATGGTCGGGTAGTTGAAGGTGGTGTTGACGAAATACTTGAGGGTGTTGAGATCACCCGGCTGGCTCATGATCGCCTGGCCGATGTGCACGATCTCCGACGCCTGGTAGCCGAAGCAATGCACGCCGAGGACCTCCAGGGTTTCACGGTGGAACAGAATCTTCAGCATGCCTTGCGGCTCACCGGCAATCTGCGCACGCGCCATGCTCTTGAAGAACGCCTTGCCCACTTCGTAAGGCACCTTGGCCTTGGTCAGTTCGTGCTCGTTCTTGCCGATGGAGCTGATCTCGGGAATCGTGTAGATCCCGGTCGGCACATCATTCACGTAGCGCCAGCTGCCATTGTCGACGATGCTGCCGGCGGCCGAACGGCCCTGGTCATGGGCGGCACTGGCCAGGCTTGGCCAGCCGATCACGTCACCGGCACCGTAGATATTGGTTACGCAGGTGCGGTAGTTCTCGTCCACCTCGATCTGGCCACGGCTGTTGACCTTGACCCCAATATTTTCCATACCCAGCTTGTCGGTGTTGCCGGTACGGCCATTGCACCACAGCAAGGCGTCGGCCTTGATCTTCTTGCCGGACTTGAGGTGCAGGATCACACCGTTGTCCAGGCCTTCGACCCGCTCGTACTCTTCGTTGTGGCGCACGGTGATGTTGTTGTTGCTGAAGTGGTAGCTCAACGCCTGGGAAATTTCCGAGTCGAGGAAGCTCAGTAACTGGTCACGGTTGTCCACCAGCTCCACCAGTACACCCAGGCCGCTGAAGATCGAGGCGTATTCGCAGCCGATCACGCCGGCGCCATAGATGATCAGTTTGCGCGGGGTGTGGCCCAGGCTGAGGATGGTGTCGCTATCGTAGATACGCGGGTGGTGGAAATCGATGTCCGCCGGGCGATACGGGCGCGAACCGGTGGCGATGATGATGTGCTTGGCCACCAGCTTCTCGACCACGCCATTGGCGCAGACCACTTCGACGGTTTGCTCGTCGGCGAAGCTGCCGGTGCCGAAGAACAGGTCGACGCGGTTACGGGCGTAGTAGCCGGTACGCGAAGCGACTTGCTTGGAGATGACTTTTTCGGCGCTTTTCAACACGTCCGGGAACGAGAACCAGCGCGGTTCGCCAATAGCCCGGAACATCGGGTTGGTGTTGAACTGCATGATCTGGCGCACGGAGTGACGCAACGCCTTGGACGGGATGGTACCCAGGTGGGTGCAGTTGCCGCCGACCTGGCGACGGCTATCGACCATCGCCACCTTGCGCCCTGCTTTGGCAGCGTTCATCGCCGCACCTTCTCCAGCCGGGCCGGAACCCAGTACCACCACGTCGTAGTTGTAGACAGCCATGCGTACTCCTCAGAACAGGCCAGGCGTACGGTTGGACGCCGGGCTAAATCATGCCGCGGCCAGCGGTCATGAAGGACAATTTGGCTCAAGTGTGTGAACCGGGGCACAGTCTATAGAAGGCCGAGCGCCGCGAACATTAACCCTTGGTCGCGTCGTAGGCCAGTGTTGCCATACTACAGGACGCAAATCAGCGCCGAATTGAGGGTGAGCCTTATGCGACAACTATTTTTTTGTTTAATGCTGATAGTGTCGCTCACGACGCACGCGAACGATGCGAAGCGGCTCAAGCAGGCAAGCTTCCCCGCACAGGTCGAGGGGCTGGCCCTGAAAAACCAGGCGGTGTTCAACTATCTTTGGGCGGATGTGTATGCGGCGGCGCTGTATGCACCGGCTGACCTCGCTGCAAAGCAAGCCTGGGAGCAACAGAAGGCTGTGCGCCTGGCGTTGTATTACTTTCGCGACATTGACCGCGATGATGTAATCAAGGCGGCCACGGTAACCCTGGAACGCCAGCAAGCCAATGCTCGATTAAAGCCGCAGTTGGATCAGTTGCACGCCAGCTTTCGCAACGTCCGCAGCGGTGATCGTTATGCCCTGGATTTTCGTCCGGGCCGTGGGTTGAAGCTGGAGATCAATGAGCAGGTGGTGTTCAGCAGTCGTGATGAGGAACTGGCGCGGGCCTACCTGGGCATCTGGCTGGCGCCCAAAGGGCTGTCTGATGAGTTGCGCGACAAGTTGCTGAATTGATGTGTCGGCTGTAGCACCGCCATCGGGGGCAAGCCCCCTCCCACAGTTGACCGAGGCCACCCTGAAGGAATACGACCCAATGTGGGAGGGGGCTTGCCCCCCGATTAGGCCCTCCAGGCAACGCAAAACCCACAGCCATAAAAAAGCCCCGAACCAGTCGGGGCTTTCTCATTCAGCCCAAAGGCTTAGCGCGGGAACGCAGGCGGGTTGACCCCAGCCATGTCTTCCATCACGCGAACCACTTGGCAGCTGTAGCCAAACTCGTTGTCGTACCACACGTACAGCACAACACGGTTGTCCTGGGTGATGGTCGCTTCAGCGTCCACCACACCGGCGTGGCGCGAGCCAACGAAGTCGGTGGAGACCACTTCCTGCGAGTTGACGAAGTCGATCTGCTTGTGCAGGTCGGAGTGCAGCGCCATGTAGCGCAGGTACTCGTTCATCTCTTCGCGGGTGGCGGCTTTCTCAAGGTTGAGGTTGAGAATGGCCATCGACACGTTCGGCGTCGGTACACGGATCGCGTTACCGGTCAGCTTGCCGGCCAGCTCAGGCAGGGCCTTGGCAGCAGCGGTGGCAGCACCGGTCTCGGTGATCACCATGTTCAACGCGGCGCTACGACCACGGCGATCGCCCTTGTGGAAGTTGTCGATCAGGTTCTGGTCGTTGGTGTACGAGTGAACGGTTTCAACGTGGCCGTTGACGATACCGAACTTGTCATTCACAGCTTTGAGCACCGGCACGATGGCGTTGGTGGTGCAGGAAGCGGCGGACACGATCTTGTCGTCAGCGGTGATTTCAGCGTGGTTGATGCCGTGCACGATGTTCTTGAGCTTGCCTTTGCCAGGCGCGGTCAACACGACACGGTCGATACCCGGGCAAGCCAGGTGCTGGCCCAGGCCCTCGGCATCACGCCATACGCCGGTGTTGTCCACCAGCAGGGCGTCCTGGATGCCGTACTGGGTGTAATCCACCTCGGTCGGGTTCTTCGCGTAGATCACCTGGATCAGGTTACCGTTGGCGGTAATGGTGTTGTTTTCTTCGTCAATGGTGATGGTGCCGTTGAACGAGCCGTGTACCGAATCGCGACGCAGCAGGCTGGCGCGCTTGGTCAGGTCGTTCTCGGCGCCTTTGCGCACCACGATGGCACGCAGGCGAAGGCCGTCGCCGCCACCGGTTTTCTCGATCAGGATGCGCGCCAGCAGGCGGCCGATACGACCGAAGCCGTACAGCACCACGTCGGTGCCCTTGCGGGCCGCGGCGTTTTGCTGGCCAACCACATCGGCCATTTCTTCACGCACGAACTGCTCGGCACTGCGGCCGGCGCCTTCCTTGCGGAATTTGTAGGCCAACTTGCCCAGGTCTACCGAGGCCGCGCCGAGCTTGAGCTCGCTCATGGCTTTAAGCAGTGGGAATGTTTCGTGGACGGAGAGTTCGCTGTCGTCGGCGGAGCGATGGCGCGCAAAGCGGTGAGCTTTGAGAATCGCGATGACAGACTGGTTGATCAGGCTGCGGCCATAGATCGAGCTCACCACATTGTTATTGCGGTACAGCTGGCCGATAAGCGGAATCATCGCTTCTGCGAGTGCTTCACGGTCGATCCATTCACCAAGACACTGGTCGGGCTTCTGAGTCACGGGAACCTTCCACATGTAGGGGCAGAAAAAAGGGGCTACATTATGTCGCCCGACTGGCCGTTGAGCAATGCGCGAGGGGCAACAAAAAGCCCTTGCAAAAAAATACCTCCGCGCTACAGCCCAGTAAATACGCGGGTTCCAGAAGGCCACTAGTCCAGCGCCATCGCCGACTTGTCCGTAACCCTCCTAAACATTCACGCATTTTGGCACTACATATTGAGTCAAAACCGGTCATTGTTTGTCTTAGCCACTACATTTCCTACAAACCGTAATAGGCACAGTCAGCAACTGACAGGCGGCACCTGGGGCCGTTACAATTACCGACTTTGTCGCAACGCTTGGAGCTCAACCTTCCGTGCCCGTTCTGCGTCTACCGCTTCTCCCTGCCGCGGCAGGTAAACAGCACTGGGGCAACCTGCCCGGTGCCGCCCTGAGCCTGGCCATTGCCGAGGCTGCCAGCGCAGCCAAGCGCTTTACCCTGCTGCTTACCGCCGACAGCCAAAGTGCCGAACGGCTGGAGCAGGAGCTGAGCTTCTTCGCCCCGGATTTGCCGGTGCTGCATTTTCCCGACTGGGAAACCCTGCCTTACGACCTGTTCTCGCCGCACCAGGACATCATCTCCCAGCGCATCGCCAGCCTGTACCGCTTGCCGGAACTGGCCCACGGCGTGCTGGTGGTGCCGATCACCACGGCGCTGCACCGCCTGGCGCCGACCAAGTTCCTGCTCGGCAGCAGCCTGGTGCTGGATATCGGCCAGAAGCTCGACGTAGAACAGATGCGCACGCGCCTGGAAGCCAGCGGCTACCGCTGCGTCGACACGGTGTACGAGCACGGTGAGTTCGCAGTGCGCGGCGCCCTGATCGACCTGTTCCCGATGGGCAGCAAGTTGCCGTATCGCATCGACCTGTTCGATGACGAAATCGAGACCTTGCGCACCTTCGATCCGGAAAACCAGCGCTCCATCGACAAGGTCGACTCGATCAAGCTGCTGCCGGCGCGGGAGTTCCCGCTGCAAAAAGACGCGGTCACCCGCTTCAAGGCGCGCTTTCGTGAGCGCTTTGACGTGGATTTCCGTCGCTGCCCAATCTTCCAGGACTTAAGCAGCGGGATTACCCCAGCGGGTATCGAGTACTACCTGCCATTGTTCTTCGACGAAACCTCCACCCTCTTCGACTACCTGCCCCAGGACACCCAGGTGTTCTCGCTGCCAGGCATCGAGCAGGCGGCGGAAAACTTCTGGAACGACGTGCGCAACCGCTATGAAGAGCGCCGCGTCGATCCGTCCCGGCCTTTATTGCCGCCCGCCGAACTGTTCCTGCCGGTAGAAGACTGCTTCGCCCGCTTGAAAAACTGGCCGCGCGTGGTCGCCAGCCAACAAGATGTAGACGCCGGCAGTGGTCGGGAACGCTTCCCCGCGGGGCCCCTGCCCGACCTGGCGATCCAGGCCAAAGCCGCGCAACCGTTGGAAGCGCTGTCCAACTTCCTCGGTGACTTCCCTGGCCGCGTGCTGTTTACCGCCGAGTCCGCCGGGCGCCGCGAAGTGCTGCTGGAGCTGTTGGAACGCTTGAAACTGCGGCCCAAGACCGTCGACAGCTGGCCGGATTTTGTAAATAGCAAAGAGCGCCTGGCGATCACCATCGCCCCCTTGGACGAAGGCTTGTTGCTGGACGACCCGGCCCTCGCACTGATCGCCGAGAGCCCGCTTTTCGGCCAGCGCGTGATGCAACGCCGTCGCCGGGAAAAACGCGCAGACGCCAACAATGACGCAGTGATCAAGAACCTCACCGAGCTGCGCGAAGGCGCCCCGGTGGTGCACATCGACCATGGTGTAGGCCGCTACCTGGGCTTGCAGACACTGGAGATCGACAACCAGGCCGCCGAATTCCTCACCATGGAATACGCCGAGGGCGCCAAGCTCTACGTGCCGGTGGCCAGCCTGCACCTGATCGCCCGCTACACCGGTAGCGACGACGCTTTGGCACCGTTGCATCGCCTGGGCTCCGAGACCTGGCAGAAAGCCAAGCGCAAGGCCGCCGAACAGGTTCGCGACGTGGCCGCAGAATTGCTCGACATCTATGCCCGCCGTGCCGCCCGCGAAGGTTACGCGTTCGCTGACCCGAAAGCCGACTACGCCACCTTCAGTGCCGGCTTCGCCTTCGAAGAAACTCCGGACCAGCAAACCACCATCGAGGCGGTGCGCGCCGACATGCTCGCGCCCAAGCCGATGGACCGCCTGGTGTGTGGCGACGTGGGCTTCGGCAAAACCGAAGTGGCCATGCGCGCTGCCTTTATTGCAGTGCACGGCGGTCGCCAGGTGGCGATCCTGGTGCCGACTACCCTGCTCGCCCAGCAGCACTACAACAGCTTCCGCGACCGCTTTGCCGACTGGCCAGTGACCGTGGAGGTGATGAGCCGCTTCAAGTCCGCCAAGGAAGTGAATGCCGCCGTTGCCGACCTGGCCGAGGGCAAGATCGATATCGTCATAGGCACCCACAAACTGCTGTCGGACGATGTGAAGATCAAGAACCTGGGCCTGGTGATCATCGACGAAGAGCACCGCTTTGGTGTGCGCCAGAAAGAACAGCTCAAGGCCCTGCGCAGCGAAGTCGACATCCTTACCCTGACCGCCACGCCGATTCCGCGCACGCTGAACATGGCCGTTTCAGGTATGCGCGACCTGTCGATCATCGCTACGCCACCGGCGCGCCGCCTGTCGGTGCGCACTTTCGTGATGGAGCAGAACAAGAGCACGGTCAAGGAAGCCCTGCTGCGTGAACTGCTGCGCGGCGGCCAGGTGTATTACCTGCATAACGATGTGAAGACCATCGAGAAATGCGCCGCCGACCTCGCCGAACTGGTGCCGGAAGCCCGTATCGCCATTGGCCACGGGCAGATGCGCGAGCGCGAACTCGAACAGGTAATGAGCGACTTCTACCACAAGCGCTTCAACGTGCTGATCGCCTCGACCATCATCGAGACCGGCATCGACGTGCCCAGCGCCAACACCATCATCATCGAGCGCGCCGACAAGTTCGGCCTGGCGCAGCTGCACCAACTGCGCGGCCGCGTCGGGCGCAGTCACCACCAGGCCTACGCCTATCTGCTCACGCCGCCACGCCAACAGATCACTTCCGATGCGGAAAAACGCCTGGAAGCGATCGCCAACACCCAGGACCTCGGCGCCGGCTTTGTGCTGGCCACCAACGACCTGGAAATCCGTGGCGCCGGCGAACTGCTGGGCGATGGCCAGAGCGGGCAGATCCAGGCGGTCGGCTTCACCCTGTATATGGAGATGCTCGAACGCGCAGTGAAAGCCATCCGCAAGGGCGAGCAACCGAATCTCGATCAACCCCTGGGCGGCGGCCCGGAGATCAACCTGCGCTTGCCGGCATTGATTCCCGAAGACTACCTGCCGGATGTGCATGCGCGGCTGATCCTCTACAAGCGCATCGCCTCGGCCACCGACGAAGAGGGCCTCAAGGACCTGCAAGTAGAGATGATCGACCGCTTCGGCCTGCTGCCCGAACCGACCAAGAACCTGGTGCGCCTGACCCTGCTCAAGTTGCAGGCCGAGCAGTTGGGGATCAAGAAGGTCGACGCCGGGCCGCAAGGTGGGCGTATCGAATTCGAAGCGCAGACGCCGGTCGACCCGTTGGTGCTGATCAAGCTGATCCAGGGCCAGCCCAACCGCTACAAGTTCGAAGGGGCTACGCTGTTCAAGTTCATGGTGCCGATGGAACGTGCCGAAGAACGCTTCAATACCCTGGAGGCGCTGTTTGAGCGCCTCATCCCGAAATCCGCTTGAAGGACGCCGCCATGCGCTTGTTCCGCATTCTGAGCCTGTTGTTGGTGGTACTCGCGCCTTCGGCATTTGCCGACAGCCCGTACCAGGTGGAAATGATCCTGGTGCGCCAGAATGCCGAGCCGGTGATCAACAGCCGCGCCGCCCCGGAGAACTGGGACGGCGGCGCCCAGCGCCTGGGCGAGCGGCTGAGCCCGCCGCGCCTGGGCAACATCGTCGAAAAATTGCGCGCCGATTCCAACTACACCGTGCTCGCGCACAAGGCCTGGGAACAGAACCTGGGCGAGCAGCCGGTGAAGATCGCGATCACCGACGGCCAGGAGCAATTCGGCCAGTTCCCTATCGAAGGCGTGCTGAGCCTGCAACTGGGTCGTTTCACCGACATCGATGCCGACTTCTGGATCAACCAGTTCGACGGCAACGGCAGCGTGATCGCCAGTGAACACCTGGCGCAGAAAGACGTACGCACCAAGAACAACCAGCTTAATTACCTGGACGGCGGCCACCTGGCGTTGCTGATCAAGATCACCTCGCTGACCGCCAAGCCGCCCAGCGCAACGCCGCCCGACATGCAGGACTGATCCAGCGCCATGCCCCTCACTTCGCCTCTGACCAAACCCCTGGCCCCTTCGTGGGCCAATCGCTTCAAAGAGCAGAGCCTGGAGCGCGGGCGGCGTTACGCACTGGAAAATCGCGTGCGTATCGTCGAGTGCGGTGACAGCACCATTACCGCCAGTTGCGAAGGCTCCGGCGGTAACGTCTATCGGCAAACCATCTCGTTGCGTGAGTCGGCCAAGGGCCTGCTGATCCTGGTGGATAGCCGCTGTACCTGCCCGGTGCACACCAACTGCAAACACATCGCGGCGGTGCTGCTCAAGGTCCAGGAAACCCTGGCCTACCCGGCGGCGACCCAGGATGCGCAACTGCTGGAAAAACTCCAGGCCGTGCTGGATAACCGCGTGGTCCTGCCGCAGGTGGTCATGGAGGATGTGCGGCCCGTGCCACGCCTGTGGCTGGCGAGCATCGAGTTCAGCGCGTTCGAACCGCGCAACGGCAAGATGCAGCGCTATATCCAGCACCGTGCGGCACTGTCGTTCAACTACCTGGGCAATTACGTCAGTGGGCAAAAGAACGCCGATATCATCGTGCGCCAGGACACCCAGAGCCTGCGAATCAAGCGCCACCCCGAGCTGGAACAAGCCTGTCGCGAACAGCTGCGTCTGCTGGGTTTCAAGATCGCTACGCGCCAAAGCAAGGCCTTGCCTGAAAGCGCCGGCGAGCTGTTCGAGATGGTCAATGACAGCGCCTGGCTGAACTTCACGCTCAACTCATCGCCCACGCTGCGGGCCGAGGGCTGGGAGCTGCAAATCGATGAAGACTTCGGTTTCGACCTGAGCCCGGTGGACGACTGGTACGCCAGCGTCGATGAAGCGCCGGAGCGTGACTGGTTCGACCTGGAGTTGGGCATCATCGTCAATGGCGAGCGGTTGAGCCTGCTGCCGATCCTGTTGAACCTGATGCGCTCCCACACCGAGATCCTCAACCCGGAAAAACTCGCAAGGCGCCGCGATGATGAACTGATCCTGGTGAATATCCCCGGGCTGCCCAACGGCCACGGCCCGCTGCAAGTGGCGCTGCCCTACGGGCGCTTGAAGCCGGTGCTGGCGACTCTCGGCGAGTTCTACCTGCAAGAAACCGGCACCACGACGTTGCGCCTGGCCAAGGCCGACGCGATCAGGCTCAACCCGCTGGAAGACCTGCCGTTGCAATGGGAGGGTGGCGAGAAGATCCGCAACTTCGCCCAACGCCTGCGGGACATCAAGGACTTCACCTGCGTGGCGCCCGAGGGCCTGAACGCAACCTTGCGCCCCTATCAACTGGAAGGCTTGAGCTGGATGCAGTCACTGCGCCAGTTGGAAGTGGGCGGGATTCTCGCGGACGACATGGGCCTGGGCAAAACCCTGCAAACCCTGGCGCATATTCTCACCGAGAAAATCGCCGGGCGCCTTGATCGGCCCTGCATGGTCGTGATGCCCACCAGCCTGATTCCGAACTGGCTCGACGAAGCAGCGCACTTCACCCCGCAACTGCGGGTGCAGGCGCTGTACGGCGCAGGGCGCAAGAAACACTTCGCCAACCTGCACGACTACGACCTGCTGCTGACCACCTATGCCCTGCTGCCCAAGGACATCGACACGCTCGCCGCCCTGCCCTTGCATGTATTGATCCTGGATGAAGCGCAGTACATCAAGAACCCGTCCAGCAAGGCCGCCCAGGCCGCACGCGAGCTGAATGCCCGCCAGCGCCTGTGCCTGAGCGGCACGCCATTGGAAAACCACTTGGGTGAACTGTGGTCGCTGTTCCACTTCCTGTTGCCGGGTTGGCTGGGCGACGTGAAGAGCTTCAACCGTGATTACCGCGTGCCGATTGAAAAACGCGCCAGTGACGTGCGCTTGCAGCACCTCAACGGTCGAATCAAACCGTTCCTGCTGCGCCGCACCAAGGAACAGGTGGCGACCGAACTGCCACCCAAGACTGAGATCATCCACTGGGTCGACCTCAACGAGGCCCAGCGCGACGTGTACGAAACCATGCGTCTGGCCATGGATAAAAAAGTCCGCGACGAAATCACCCGCAAGGGCGTGGCCCGCAGCCAGATCATCATCCTTGAAGCGCTGCTCAAACTGCGACAAGTGTGCTGCGACCTGCGCCTGGTCAACGACGCCACTCTGCCGGCGCGTGGCAGCAGCTCGGGCAAGCTCGACAGCCTGATGGACATGCTTGACGAGCTGTTTGCCGAAGGCCGCAGGATTCTGCTGTTCTCGCAGTTCACTTCGATGCTGAGCCTGATCGAAATCGAACTGAAAAAACGCGGGATTGCCTACGCATTGCTGACCGGCCAGACCCGTGACCGACGTACACCGGTGAAGGATTTCCAGAGCGGCAAGTTGCAGATCTTTTTGATCAGCTTGAAGGCCGGTGGCGTGGGTTTGAACCTGACCGAAGCCGACACGGTGATTCACTACGACCCGTGGTGGAACCCGGCCACGGAAAACCAGGCCACCGACCGTGCGTATCGCATCGGGCAGGAAAAGCCAGTGTTTGTGTACAAGATGATTGCGCGGGGCACGGTGGAGGAGAAAATTCAGCACTTGCAGAAGGAGAAGTCCGACCTTGCGGCGGGGGTTCTGGATGGCCGGACCACTGGCGATTGGCAGTTGGGTAATGAGGATATCGAGGCGCTCTTCGCACCACTGCCTAATAAGCAAGAGAAGCGCTGACTGTTAGATCGCTATCGCAGGCAAGCCAGCTCCCACACTTGAATGTATTCACACATCAAAATGTGGGAGCTGGCTTGCCTGCGATGGCCGCGCTTCGGTTTTCAGCCGATCAACTGCGCATCGCGCAACGCAGTAAGCGCTGTCAGCCAACGCGGGTCCTGCTTATAGTCCGTTGAGGCAACCGCCTGCCCACGCATACGCGCTATCCGCGCCGATGGCGTGACCTTCATCCGCTGTGCTGCACTCAGCGCCAACTCGGCCGCCGCACGGTCATTGCACACCAAGCCCATGTCACAACCAGCGGTCAACGCCGCTTCGATACGGCTGGCCGCATCGCCGACCACATGGGCGCCCGCCATGGACAGGTCATCACTGAAGATCACCCCGTCGAACTGCAACTCACCGCGCAGGATGTCCTGCAACCAGCGACGCGAAAAACCAGCAGGCTGGGCATCAACCTGCGGGTAAATGACGTGCGCCGGCATCACGGCGGCCAATTGCTTACTCAAGCGTGCGAAAGGCACCAGGTCATTGGCACGAATCTGTTCCAGGCTGCGTTCGTCATTGGGAATCGCGACGTGGGAATCGGCCTCGGCCCAACCGTGCCCGGGGAAGTGCTTGCCGGTGGCGGCCATACCGGCGCTGTTCATGCCGCGAATAAAGGCACCGGCCAGTACGGCGGCGCGCTCGGGGTCGCCTTCGAAGGAGCGAGTGCCGACCACGGCGCTGCGTTGGTAATCCAGGTCCAGCACTGGGGCGAAACTCAGGTCGAGACCCACGGCCAGTACTTCGGTGGCCATGATCCAGCCGCACTGTTCTGCCAGGTATTCAGCGTTGGGGTTATCGGCCAGCGCGCGCATGGCTGGCAGGCGCACAAAGCCCTGGCGCAGGCGCTGTACGCGCCCGCCTTCCTGGTCGACCGCCAGCAGCAGGTCCGGGCGCACCGCACGGATCGCCGCACTCAGCTCGCGAACCTGGCGTGGATGCTCGATATTGCGCGCAAAAATAATCAGACCGCCCACTTCCGGTTGGCGCAACAGGTGACGATCCTCGGCCGTCAGCCAGGTACCGGCAACGTCGACCATCAAAGAACCTTGCAGGGCAGCAGTCATAAACCTTCCTTAAATAACGCACACAACCCGTCGGGCTGACCAGGCACGGTCAGCACGACGGGTTGCGGATAAATAGCTGAAATCGGCATGGCGGCTAGCTTAGCGGATGCTAGCGGCCACGCACACCCAGGGGCGATCAAACCTTGGCAGCGACCGGTGCAGTTTTGCTGCGTGGGCGCAATTGGGCGGCGGCCATGGTCGAGTCGGTGACGCCGGTCTCGGCGCGCATACCCGCAGCGAGGAACGGCACCATCAGGCGCATCACCTGTTCGATCGAGGTGTTCACGCCGAAATCGGTCTCGGCTATCGCTCGCAACGCCTTGATCCCGGACATGCTGAACGCCGCAGCGCCGAGCATGAAATGCACGCGCCAGAACAGTTCGATAGGCGGAATACGTGGGGCCGCCTCGTTGACCAGCAACATATAGCGGCGGAATACTTTGCCGTACATGTCTTCCAGGTAACGACGCAGGTGGCCTTGGCTCTGGCTGAACGCCAGGCCCAGCAGGCGCATGAAGATCGACAGGTCATTACCACTGCGAGGTTGCACGACCAACGCCTGCTCTACAAGAATTTCCAGCAGATCTTCCAGGCTTGGCTTGTGATCAGCCTTGGCCTGGCGGCGCTCCAACTCACGGTCGAGGCTGGCACAGAATGGCCCCAGGAAGCGGGAAAACACCGCTTGGATCAGGGCTTTTTTCGAGCCGAAATGATAGTTCACGGCAGCGAGGTTGACCCCAGCCTTGCTGGTGATCAGCCGCAATGAGGTTTCAGCAAATCCTTTTTCCGCGAACAATTGCTCGGCAGCATCGAGAATGCGTTCAACGGTTTCCGACTGGGCCATGGCTACTCCGCCTGACAAACACTTGTTTGAAACATACGTTTCAGAGTGTGTCTTGTCAAGCCTGCGGGTTCGCTTTCCGGCCGGGCAGTCACCCCTTTCATCGCTATTTAATCACATCCCTTTCGCCGTGTAGGCAACACCCTATCTACGTTGTAGGAAGGGTGACGCATGACCGTCCAGCGGAGTCGCGCAAAAGGATGATTGCCAAGCGCAGTTCACTGTATATAATCCCAGTCACTGTATAAAAAGACAGAGCGATCAACATGCTAAAACTGACGCCACGCCAAGCCGAGATTCTGGCCTTCATCAAGCGCTGCCTCGATGACAACGGTTACCCGCCTACCCGTGCGGAGATTGCCCTGGAACTGGGGTTCAAGTCCCCGAATGCCGCGGAAGAACACCTCAAGGCGCTCGCTCGCAAAGGCGCGATCGAGATGACTCCAGGGGCTTCACGCGGTATCCGCATCCCTGGCTTTGAAGCCAAGGCCGACGAATCGACACTACCGATCATCGGCCGCGTCGCTGCCGGTGCGCCGATCCTGGCGCAGCAGCACGTCGAGGAATCCTGCAACATCAACCCGACCTTCTTCCATCCTCGCGCCGACTATCTGTTGCGTGTGCACGGCATGAGCATGAAGGACGTAGGCATCTTCGATGGCGACCTGCTCGCAGTGCATACCACCCGTGAAGCCCGCAATGGCCAGATCGTCGTCGCCCGTATCGGCGATGAGGTCACGGTCAAACGCTTCAAGCGTGAAGGCAGCAAGGTCTGGCTACTGGCCGAGAACCCTGAGTTCGCCCCGATTGAAGTCAATCTGAAAGATCAGGACCTGGTGATCGAAGGCTTGAGTGTCGGCGTCATTCGTCGCTAAAGGAGGCATCATGCAGCTCGTGCACACCCCACAACACACACAACTGTCGCTGTTCGAGGCCTTTATGGCCCAACCCCTTGCGCCCATCCTCAAGGAAACGGTCGAAGCCCCCTGGGGCGGTGAACCTGAGGCGTTCAGTGAATTGTCGTTGCGCGGTGCAGCCGAAAGCTGCCTGAACCTGCTGGCGCCAATTCTGCGCGAATTGAGCGAAGACCAGGACGCACGCTGGCTGACGCTGATCGCCCCGCCCGCCAGCCTGACCCAGGCCTGGCTGCGGGACGCCGGCCTCAACCGCGAGCGCATCCTGCTGTTGCAGCCACGGGGAGCGCAGAGCGCCCAGCAGTTGACCTGTGAGGCCTTGCGTCTAGGCCGCAGTCATACGGTGGTGAGCTGGTTGAATCCGTTGAATGCGAGCGCCAAGCAGCAACTCATCAGTGCCGCACGTACGGGCGACGCTCAGAGTTTGAATATTCGTTTGGGATAAAACTACAGCTTGGCTTGCAGTGATCGGGCTTGGAAGCCCCCTCACCACAAGACTCAGTGAAGTACGCGCGGGCCGTCGTCCTTCTCCGGTTCGCCTTCAGCCAGGCGACCTGCCATCTGCACGCCCACGCTCAACATGGCTTTAGCCACTTCCACGTGCTGCCCCTGCAGGAACACTTTGGCATCTTCGGAAAAATCCAGAATAACCAGAGAACCTTCGTCCTCAGCCCGGCGCAGTTCGATTCGGCCATCAGGCAGTTCAACAATTTCCAGAAAGGACGTTGGCATAAAAGTCTGTTCTCCACGAAAGGCCGAGATTATATCAGTCATCCACCCAGCCTCGCAGAGGAACCGGGCAGGTTTCTTTACGGCTTGATGAATGGTGCCCGGCGAGCGCCGACCTTCAGCACTCGTTCAACCCCTCACGAAAACGCAGCGCCATCTTTTTCAGCTCCTGGCGCCAGCCTTCCAACTCTTCGCGCCCCAAGGGCTTGGGCTCATCCTGTTCCAACGCCACGGCAACGATCAGCGGCTGGGTGACATCGCCCTTGGGCACATGGGGAATACGTGGTGGATGGAACATATCGGCATGGGCCTTGAGCAGCCGTGCCACCCAACTGTCAGGGCTCTGGGCCATTTCCACCAGCTCGGCCAACTCAGGGATCGCCATCGAATCGAGCACTTCACGATTCATGATCATTTCTGCACGGGGGGCACCCGCCTGGGGCAAGCGGTAGAACCCTGCAATTTCATGACACAGCCCCAGCAACGCGCCATAGAGATGGAACAAGGCCGCTTCGCGTCCCGCCTGCACCAGCGCGATGGCATTCATCTCCTTCCCTTCCTCTGCACGGCCAAGGGCGTCCAGGGATAAACCCGCGAAGTAAATTTTCTGATTGGTACGGGTATAGAGTTCGTTGGCCATGACGGCAATCTCCACAACGAATAGGCGTGATGCTGGCTGAACAGTGTCACGGATCAGCCGAACGTACTGCAAGTGCAAATGTGGGAGGGGGCTTGCTCCCGATGGCGGTGGGTCAGTTACAGATGTATCAACTGACACTCCCTCATCGGGGGCAAGCCCCCTCCCACATTTGGATCTTCAGCGCATCCGACGGATCAAGCGCCCTGGCGCTTGTCCTCGACCTTCCACTTGCCGCCGTCGTAGAACGCTTTCCAGCCAGTAGGCTTGCCGTCCACTTCGGTCTGCACGTACTGCTCCTTGGTCTTGCGGCTGTAGCGGATTACGGCTGGGCGACCATCCGGGTCCTTCTTCGGCGCTTCACACAGGAAGTGGTACTTCGGATCGATCTCGTCCTTGTGCGGCACGATCTCCATCACCAGCGGCGCACGGGTCTCGCGGTTTTTCGGGAACTGGCTGGCAGCCAGGAACAGCCCCGAAGCACCGTCACGCAGGATGTAGGTGTCGTTGACCTTTTCGCACTTGAGCTCCGGCATCTTCACCGGATCCATCTTCGGCGGCGCCGCATCACCGCTTTTGAGCAGTTTGCGCGTGTTCTTGCAGGTAGGATTGGTGCAGCCGAAGAACTTGCCGAAACGGCCGGTCTTGAGCTGCATCTCGCTGCCGCACTTATCGCATTCCAGGCTCGGACCTTCATAGCCTTTGATGCGGTAGGTGCCCTCTTCGATCTCGTAGCCATTGCAATCGGGGTTGTTACCGCAGATGTGCAACTTGTGCTTCTCGTCCAGCAGGTAGGCGTCCATCGCCGTGCTGCAGATCGGGCAGCG
This sequence comes from Pseudomonas sp. W2Jun17, assembly GCF_023127795.1. NCBI lineage: Bacteria > Pseudomonadati > Pseudomonadota > Gammaproteobacteria > Pseudomonadales > Pseudomonadaceae > Pseudomonas > Pseudomonas sp. W2Jun17. The sequence goes on from NZ_SPKO01000007.1 coordinate 113,059, forward strand.
GTGCTTGCCACGCAGCACCAGCGACTCGGATTCACCCTCGTCATCAGCCGCGATTTCATCGCCCGGCACCAGGTTGACGGTCGCCTTGCAGCGCTCTTTGGGCGGCAGGCTGTAGCCTGAGCAACCGAGGAACACGCCCGTGGAGGCGGTACGAATCTGCATTGGTCGACCGCAGGTGGTGCACGGAATATCCGTCATCACCGGCTGGTTGGCGCGCATACCGCTCTCAGGGTTCTCGGCTACTTCGAGTTTTTTCTTGAAGTCGCCGTAGAACTCATCCAGCACGTTTTTCCAGTCGCGTTCGCCCTGGGCCACGTCATCGAGATTCTCTTCCATGCCGGCGGTGAAGCCGTAGTCCATCAGGTTGGAGAAGCTCTCGGACAGGCGCTCGGTAACGATATCGCCCATCTTTTCCGAATAGAAACGACGGTTGTGCAGCGCGACGTAGCCACGGTCCTGGATGGTAGAAATGATCGCTGCATAGGTCGACGGGCGACCGATACCGCGCTTTTCCATCTCTTTCACCAGGCTGGCTTCGGAATAACGCGCCGGTGGCTTGGTGAAGTGCTGGGATGGGTCGAGCTTGATCAGCTTCAACGTATCGCCCTGGGCCATGTCCGGCAGCACGTCGTCATCGCCAGGCTTGGCGATTTGCGGCATGACACGGGTGTAGCCGTCGAACTTGAGGATACGGCCCTTGGCGCGCAGCTCGAAGTCGCCAGCGCCCACACTGACAGTGGTAGACAGGTATTGCGCCGGCAGCATCTGGCAGGCCAGGAACTGGCGCCAGATCAGCTCGTAGAGGCGCTCAGCGTCACGCTCCATGCCGCTCAGCTTGGCGGGCGTGGTGTTGGCGTCGGAAGGACGAATCGCTTCGTGAGCCTCTTGTGCGCCTTCCTTGCTGCTGTAGACGTTCGGCTTCTCCGGCAGATAGGTCTTGCCGAACTCGCTTTCAATATACGTGCGCGCCATCGCCACCGCGTCTTGCGACAGGTTGGTGGAGTCGGTACGCATGTAGGTGATGTAACCGGCTTCATACAGACGCTGGGCCATCATCATGGTCTTCTTCACCCCGAAGCCCAAGCGGTTGCTCGCGGCCTGTTGCAGGGTAGAAGTGATAAACGGCGCCGACGGCTTGCTGCTGGTCGGTTTGTCTTCGCGCTTGACGATGCTGTAGCTGGAGGCCTTGAGCTTCTCCAGCGCGGCCATGGCCTGGGCTTCGTTCAGCGGCTTGAAGGCCTCGCCTTTCTCGCGGGCCACTTCAAAGCGCACGTTGGCGCCCTTGGCGGTGCCGAGATCGGCGTGCACTTCCCAATATTCTTCGGGGTTGAACGCACGAATCTCACGCTCACGCTCCACCACCAGCTTCACCGCAACCGATTGCACACGGCCGGCGGACAAACCACGGGCAATTTTCGCCCACAGCAGTGGCGAGACCATGTAGCCCACGACGCGGTCGAGAAAGCGACGGGCCTGCTGGGCGTTGACGCGGTCAATATCCAGCTCGCCCGGCTTGGAGAAGGCTTCCTGGATGGCTTTCTTGGTGATTTCGTTGAACACCACACGCTTGTAGCGGCTGTCATCACCGCCGATGGCTTCGCGCAGGTGCCAGGCAATGGCTTCCCCTTCGCGGTCCAAGTCCGTCGCGAGATAGATGGTGTCAGCATCCTTGGCGAGCCGGCGCAGCTCTTCGATGACCTTTTCCTTGCCCGGAAGGATTTCGTACTTGGCCTTCCAGCCATGGTCCGGGTCCACACCCATGCGCGAGACCAGCTGCTTGCGCGCTTTCTCTTTAGGGCTGAGCACCGGACCTTCGCCCGCAGCCGCCTTGCCGCGCTTGGCGGCAGGCTCCTTGCTGGCGCTAGCCGAACCGCTGGTGGGCAGGTCTCGGATATGGCCGATACTCGACTTCACCACGTACTCGTTGCCCAAGTACTTGTTGATGGTCTTGGCCTTAGCCGGGGATTCCACAATGACCAGCGATTTGCCCATGGATCGGAAAATTCCTGAATTCGAGAAGTGAAAGGCAGTTGGCGCCTGTCGCGGCAACGCTATATATAGTGGCAACAAGGTGAGGTCAAGCGCAGCATTCTGCGCGACCTGCCGTTATTGCCCTTTAAAAAGACTGGGTTCGGCCTGGACCAAAGCAAAGCGCGGGACCTGCTCGCCGTCAACTTCAACGGTCTCCAGGAACATGCTCAAGGGACGCACCCAAAAGCCGTATTCGCCATACAGTGCTTGGTAAAACACCACTTCTTCTTCGGTTTCGGAGTGCCGTGCCACGCTGAAAACGCGGTACTGCGGCCCCTTATAATGTTGGTAGAGCCCTGGTTCAACTTTCATGCTCTGCCCCTCGTACAAAATTTGTTGAAAAAAAATATTAAAAAGTTCCAAAAAACAAAAACCGGGGCACTTGGCCCCGGCTTCCGTCAACCGAACGTTTAGACGCGTTCGAAGACGGTGGAGATGCCTTGGCCGAGACCAATGCACATGGTAGCAACCCCGAGGTTGCCGCCATTTTGCTTCATCACGTTAAGCAAAGTGCCGGAGATACGTGCACCGGAGCAACCGAATGGGTGGCCCAGGGCAATCGCACCGCCGTGCAGGTTAACCTTCTCGTTCATCTTGTCGAGTACTTTCAAATCTTTCAGCACTGGCAGGGCCTGTGCGGCGAAAGCTTCGTTGAGCTCGAAGAAGTCGATATCGGAGATGGAAAGGCCCGCGCGCTTCAAGGCTTTTTGTGTGGCCGGCACTGGACCATAGCCCATGATCGCCGGGTCCACACCTGCTACCGCCATCGAACGGATCACGGCCAGCGGCTGGATACCCAGGTCCTGGGCACGCTGCGCCGACATCACGATCATGCACGAAGCACCGTCGGTGATCTGCGACGACGTACCGGCTGTCACGGTGCCGCCCTTTGGATTGAACGCAGGCTTCAACGCCGCGAGGCTTTCCAGGGTGGTGTCCGGACGAATGGTTTCGTCGTAGTCGAACAGTTTCAGGAAACCGTTCTCGTCGTAGCCGTTCATCGGGATGATCTCATCCTTGAACTTGCCTTCCACGGTCGCCTTGTGGGCGAGCTGGTGGGAACGCAGGCCGAACGCGTCCTGGGCTTCGCGAGTGATGCCGTGCATCTTGCCGAGCATTTCTGCGGTCAGACCCATCATGCCCGAGGCTTTTGCAGCGTACAGCGACATGTGCGGGTTGGGATCGACGCCGTGCATCATGCTGACGTGGCCCATGTGCTCCACGCCGCCGACCACGAATACATCACCGTTGCCGGTCATGATCGCTTGTGCAGCGGTGTGCAGCGCGCTCATCGACGAGCCGCACAGGCGGCTGACGGTCTGGCCGGCTGCGGTGTGCGGGATCTGAGTCATCAACGACGCCATGCGCGCGATGTTCCAGCCCTGCTCCAGGGTCTGGTTAACGCAGCCCCAGATCACGTCTTCGACTTCGTTCGGGTCAACCTTGACGTTACGTTCCAGCAGCTTGCTGATCAGGTGCGCCGACATGTCTTCAGCGCGGGTGTTGCGGTGCATGCCGCCCTTGGAGCGGCCCATCGGAGTACGACCGAAGTCGACAATCACGACGTCTCTTGGATTCAAGCTCATAAATATTCTCGCTCTAGTCGATTGGGCGCTTAACCGAAGAAGCTCTGGCCATTCTTGGCCATTTCACGCAGCTTCGCGGTCGGGTGGTACAGCGGGCCCAAATCAGCGTATTTGTCAGCCAGGGCAACGAACTCGGCCACACCGATCGAATCGATGTAGCGCAGTGCACCACCACGGAATGGAGGGAAACCAATACCGTACACCAGGCCCATATCGGCTTCGGCGGCGGTTTCGACGATGCCGTCTTCCAGGCAACGCACGGTTTCCAGGCACAGGGCGATCATCATCCAGTTGATGATGTCCTCGTCCGACACCTCACGCTGTTCGTAGATGACCGGAGCGAGCACTTCGTGCACCGACGGATCGGCGACTTTCTTCTGCTTGCCCTTCTTGTCGGCCTCGTAGGCGTAGAAGCCCTTGCCGTTCTTCTGGCCCAGGCGCTTGGCCTCGTACAGCGCGTCGATCGCCGAGCGGCGGTCGTCTTTCATGCGGTCCGGGAAGCCCTCAGCCATCACGTCGCGGCCGTGGTGGCCGGTGTCGATGCCGACCACGTCCATCAGGTACGCCGGGCCCATGGGCCAGCCGAATTTCTCCATGACCTTGTCGATGCGCACGAAGTCCACACCGGCACTGACCAACTTGGCGAAACCGCCGAAGTAGGGGAACAGCACGCGGTTGACCAAAAAGCCCGGGCAGTCGTTGACCACGATCGGGTTCTTGCCCATTTTCTTGGCGTAGGCAACGGTGGTGGCAACGGCCAGCTCGCTGGACTTCTCGCCACGGATCACTTCCACCAGCGGCATCATGTGCACCGGGTTGAAGAAGTGCATGCCGACGAAGTTTTCCGGACGCTTGAGGGCCTTGGCCAGCAGCGAAATGGAAATTGTCGAGGTGTTGGAGGCCAGGATGGTGTCATCTTTGACCTGAGCTTCCACTTCAGCCAATACCGCCTGCTTGACCTTCGGGTTCTCGACAACCGCTTCGACCACCAGGTCGACGTGGCCGAAATCGCCGTAGGACAGCGTAGGACGAATGCCATTGAGCACTTCGGCCATTTTTGCAGCGGTCATACGACCTTTATCAACGCGGCCCACCAGCAGCTTGGCGGCTTCGGCCAGGCCCTGCTCGATACCGTGCTCGTTGATGTCTTTCATCAGGATCGGCGTGCCTTTGGACGCCGACTGATAGGCGATACCGCCGCCCATGATACCGGCGCCGAGTACGGCAGCCTGTTTCACGTCCTTGGCAATTTCGTCGTAGGCCTTGGCCTTTTTCTTCAGTTCCTGATCGTTCAGGAACAGGCCGATCAGGCTCTGGGCCGCCGAGGTTTTCGCCAGTTTGACGAAGCCTGCCGCTTCCACTTCCAGGGCTTTGTCACGACCGAAGTTCGCGGCCTTCTGGATGGTCTTGATCGCTTCAACCGGGGCCGGGTAGTTCGGACCGGCCTGGCCTGCCACGAAACCTTTGGCGGTTTCGAACGACATCATCTGTTCGATAGCGTTGAGCTTGAGTTTTTCCAGCTTCGGCTGACGCTTGGCCTTGTAGTCAAATTCGCCGCTGATGGCGCCCTTGATCAGGTTCAGCGCGGCTTCGGCCAGTTTGTCCGGAGCCACCACTGCGTCGACGGCACCGACCTTCAGTGCGTCCTCGGCCTTGTTTTCCTTACCGGCGGCGATCCATTCGATCGCATTGTCGGCACCGATCAGGCGCGGCAGGCGCACGGTACCGCCGAAGCCCGGGTAGATGCCCAGTTTGACTTCCGGCAGGCCGATCTTGGCGGTCGCGGACATGACACGGAAATCCGCTGCCAGGCACATTTCCAGGCCGCCACCCAACGCAATGCCATTGATCGCGGCAACGGTCGGCACGTTGAGGTCTTCGAAATCGCTGAAGATCTTGTTGGCTTCGAGGTTGCCAGCCACCAGCTCGGCATCGGGCAGCTTGAAGTTGTCGACGAATTCGGTGATGTCAGCGCCGACGATAAACACGTCCTTGCCGCTGGAGACGATCACGCCCTTGACCGAAGCATCTGCTTTGATGGTGTCTACGGCCTGACGCAGTTCGTTCAGGGTTAGACGGTTGAACTTGTTGACGGACTCACCCTTGAGGTCGAATTTCAATTCGACGATGCCACTTTCAAGAGCCTTAACCGTGATGGCTTTACCTTCGTAAATCATCAACTGATCTCCACGATATGGAAGCTGAACAGTACACACCGGACGCTGGTCGCTGGTTTGACATTGACAGTTGCATCAATGCTCACGCCAATCAGCCAGGCACACCCGCCAGTGCGATAGTCGGGATTCTGTACGAGTCGTCTGACAGGCAAACGCTCAATTCATACGCCCGTTTGATTTGGGTACGCCACCTTCATCCAATTCCGAGCAATTGTCAATCGCTCCAAAGGCTAGGAAAAACGCGACTTTCCAGTCATTTCAGAACCCGGACCACAGGCAGGCAACCCGTCAATATTCAAATATTCACAAGATCAATAATAGAAAAGATGTGGGAAGCGGCTGTACAGAAAGGGACATACGGCTAGGCTAGCGGGAACTTGCAGATTTACCGGCCTGCCTGGCCACCTCCAGCCCGATGATGAAGTCGGGCTTTTTATTGCCCGGCCTCTGTAGGAGTGTCAGGCCAAGGCCCTGAGCAACGCATCAATATCCTTCAACACACTCATGTCGCCCTTCTCGCCCCAGTACAAGGCGATCATCTGCTTGTCGGCCTCGACCTTGTAGACGTTCGCCGGCAGCGTCGCAAAATACGGCAACAACTTTTCATCCACACACTCTTCGCGCCATTGATTGACCCACACACCCGGCTCCAACTGCCAGTAACTCCAGATGGCCGGCGTGCTCCCACGCCGCGGTCGACAGTACTGCGCACAAGGGCTCGGCGGCTCTTGCTTGAGCCAGTGCGGCCATTCCTGGGGCGCCAACTGCATGGCCAGGCCGATGCGGCGTGCCTCCATGCGCAGGGCCATGCGCCCGCTCTGCCCACGCGACGGGCGCAGCCAGGCCAGGGGGCTTAAAACCACCGCAAGGATTGACACCACTATCCACACCGTCATATGTGTACTCCCGAATTTCTAGATGAGCGGATTTGACCTGACGCAACCCCATCCGCTTGAAAGCAGCCATACTGAACTTATTGCAGTCCCTTGGAGGAACGCCTCATGCCCTACAAACATATTCTGGTCGCTGTCGATCTGACCGAAGAGTGCGATCCGGTGATCAAGCGCGCGCAGGAATCCGCATTGGCCAATGGCGCCATACTGTCGCTGGTGCATATCGTCGAGCCCATGGCCATGGCCTTTGGCGGTGACGTACCGATGGACCTTTCCCAGTTGCAGCAACAACAATTCGACCAGGCCAAGGAGCGCCTGGACCGTTTGATTCTCAAATACCCGCACCTGAAAAAGGAAGACTGCCACCTGACATACGGCCAACCGCGTCAGGAAATCCACCACTTGGCCAAGGAAAAGGCCTGTGACCTGATCGTGGTCGGCAGCCACGGCCGTCATGGCCTGGCACTGTTGCTGGGCTCCACCGCCAATGATGTATTGCACGGCGCGCCTTGCGATGTACTGGCCGTCAAACTGGCAAAGAGTTCGTAAGACCGATGAAGGTCTAATGTGGGAGCTGGCTTGCCTGCGATAGCAGCCTGTCAGTTGATGCATCAGGTGGCTGTTACACCGCTATCGCAGGCAAGCCAGCTCCCACAGTTGAATCGCATTTCATATTAAAAAGCCCGGCGCTCATAGAAGAGTGCCGGGCTTTTTTATTGCGGTGCGATTACTCAGGCATCCAGCTCGGCCCAACGCTCAACCAACGCTTCCAGCTCCTGGTTCAACGTCTCCAGGGAAGCGATGACCTTGGCGGTTTCAGCCGCGGGTCGCAGATAGAAACCGGCGTCAGCCATTTCAGCTTCGACCGCAGCAATCTGCTGTTCCTTGGCGTCGATCTCACCCGGCAAGGCTTCCAGCTCACGCTGCAGCTTGTAGCTGAGCTTCTTCTTGGCCGCGGGTGCAGCTTCCTGGGCCGGTGCAGCCTCTTGCACAGGAGTCACCACCGCCGAGGTCAGGTCGGCCTTGCCGGACTTGCTCTCGGTCACGCCCAGCAGACGTGGCGAACCACCCTGACGCAACCAGTCCTGGTAACCACCGACGTATTCGCGCACCTTGCCTTCACCTTCAAAGACCAGGGTGCTGGTGACCACGTTGTCGAGGAATTCCCGGTCGTGGCTGACCATCAGCACAGTGCCGTTGAACGTCAGCAGCACTTCTTCGAGCAACTCGAGGGTTTCCACATCGAGGTCGTTGGTCGGTTCGTCGAGCACCAGCAGGTTGGCCGGTTTGCTGAACAGCTTGGCCAGCAGCAAACGCGCGCGCTCACCACCAGACAGGGCCTTGACCGGCGTACGCGCACGTTGCGGGCTGAACAGGAAGTCGCCCAGGTAGCTGAGTACGTGGCGGCTCTGGCCGTCGATGTCGATAAAGTCGCGACCTTCGGCGACGTTGTCGATCACGGTCTTTTCCAGGTCCAACTGGTGGCGCAACTGGTCAAAGTAGGCCACATCGATGCGCGTGCCCTCTTCCACCTTGCCGCTGGTCGGCTGCAGACCGCTGAGCATCAGCTTGAGCAAGGTGGTCTTGCCGGTGCCGTTGGCGCCCAGCAGGCCGATACGGTCGCCGCGTTGCAGGACCATGGAGAAGTCCTTGATCAGGAACGGGCCGTCCGGGTGATGGAAGCTGACATTCTCCAGCACCATTACCTGCTTGCCCGACTTGTCGGCGGTGTCCAGCTGGATATTGGCCTTGCCGGTACGCTCGCGGCGCTCACTGCGCTCCACGCGCAAGGCTTTCAAGGCACGCACGCGGCCTTCGTTACGGGTGCGACGGGCCTTGATGCCCTGGCGGATCCAGACTTCTTCCTGGGCCAGCTTTTTGTCAAACAGCGCGTTGGCGGTTTCTTCGGCAGCCAAGGCGGCTTCCTTGTGCACCAGGAAGCTGGCGTAGTCGCCGTTCCAGTCGATCAGGCCGCCACGGTCCAGCTCGAGGATGCGCGTGGCCAGGCTCTGCAGGAAAGCACGGTCGTGCGTGATAAACAGCACGGCGCCCTGGAAGTCCTTGATGGCTTCTTCAAGCCAGGCGATGGCGCCGATGTCCAGGTGGTTGGTCGGTTCGTCGAGCAGCAGCAGGTCCGGCTCGGACACCAGGGCCTGGGCCAGCAGCACACGGCGACGCCAGCCCCCGGACAATTCGGCGAGGGTCTTGTCGGCCGGCAGTTGCAGGCGGCTCAGGGTGCTGTCCACCAGTTGCTGCAAGCGCCAGCCGTCACGGGCTTCGAGGTCTTGCTGGACGTGCATCAGCTTGTCCAGGTCTTCCTCGGTGACGCAGTTCTGCGCCAGGTGATGGTATTGCGCGAGCAACTCGCCGACGCCGTCCAGGCCTTCGGCAACCACGTCGAACACTGTCCGTCCGTCGGCCACCGGCAATTCTTGCGGCAATTCGCCGATCTTGAGGCCCGGGGCACGCCAGACAGAGCCGTCATCAGGCTTCTGGTCGCCTTTTACCAGCTTCATCATGCTGGACTTGCCGGTGCCGTTGCGGCCGATGATGCACACCCGCTCACCACGGGCGATCTGCCAGGACACCTTGTCCAACAACGGCATGGCGCCGAAAGCAAGGGACACATCGCTGAATTTGAGCAGGGTCATACGCTTCTCCAAAAACTGGGCGCGCATTCTACCTGACTTGAGGGTGGGATGCGGTCGGCATTTTCTCTATTGACACGTTCTGTAGGACATTTCCGGCGAACTTGAACGAACCAGACGGCAAAGCTTTCGCGGGCCGCTGGCAAAAGGCTAAGCTAGGGGCAATCAGTGTCGGCAGTGCCGGTGCTAGTCGTGATTTCTCTGCACGGACGTCTCATGCGCAGTCGCCTTTTCAACTTTTTATCTTGTCTGCTTCTTTCCGCCACTGCCGTTCAAACCGCCCAGGCGGTGGACCTCACCACCCAACGTCAGTATTACGATCAAGCCAAACGCGCCCTGGCCAAGGGCGACAGCGGCCCGTACATGCAATACAGCCAGGCCCTGGCCGACTACCCGCTCACGCCGTACCTGGCGTATGACGAGCTGACTGCACGCCTGAAAACCGCGAGCAACGAGGAAATCGAACAGTTCCTCGCCAAACACGGCGACCTGCCCCAGGCCAACTGGATGAAACTGCGTTGGCTGCGCTGGCTGGCCGAGCGTGGCGATTGGCAGACCTTTGAAAAGTACTACGACACCAAGCTCAATTTCGTCGAGCTGGACTGCCTGCATGGCCAGTACCAGCTCAGCCACAATCTGAAGGCTGAAGGCTACAAGACCGCCGAAAAGTTGTGGATGACCGGCAAATCCCAGCCCGCCGCCTGTGACGCCACCTTCGGCCAATGGGCCGCTGCCGGCCAACTGACCGAACAGAAGATTTGGGACCGCACCAAGCTCGCCGCCGAAGCCCGCAATTACGCGCTGGCCAACAGCCTGGTGAAGACCCTGCCAACCCTCGGCGTCCAAGGCCGCCTGATGGTGGATGTGGCGCAAAAGCCTGACATGCTCAGCGATCCGTCACGCTTCCTGCCGGCCACCGAGGCGATGTCTGACGCCGTCGGCCTGGGCCTGCGCCGCCTGGCCCGCCAGGATCCGGACAAGGCCATGGCCCTGCTCGACGGCTACGCCAGCAGCATGCACTTCTCCCGTGACGAAAAGGTGTCGATTGCCCGCGAGATTGGCCTGACCCTGGCCAAGCGCTTCGACCCACGTGCGCTGGACGTGATGACCAAGTACGACCCGGAACTGCGCGACAACACCGTGTCCGAATGGCGCCTGCGCCTGCTGTTGCGCCTGGCACGCTGGGAAGATGCCTACCAGTTGACCCGCAAACTCCCTCAAGACCTGGCCACCACCAACCGCTGGCGCTACTGGCAGGCCCGCAGCCTGGAACTGGCCGAGCCGAAAAACCCGCAGGCCCTGGTGCTGTACAAAAACGTGGCTAAGGAACGGGACTTCTACGGTTTCCTTGCTGCTGACCGTTCCAAATCCCCTTACCAACTGAACAACAAGCCGCTGGTGATGAGCCAGGCATTGGTCAACAAGGTCCGCAATACCCCCGGGGTGCGCCGCGCCCTGGAGTTCTACGCCCGTGGCCAGATCGTGGACGGTCGTCGCGAGTGGTACCACGTCAGCCGGCACTTCAACCGTGACGAGATGGTCGCCCAGGCCAAGCTGGCCTACGACATGAAGTGGTACTTCCCGGCGATCCGTACCATCAGCCAGGCGCAGTACTGGGACGACCTGGACATCCGTTTCCCGATGGCGCACCGCGACACATTGGTGCGCGAAGCCAAAGTGCGCGGCCTGCATTCAAGCTGGATATTTGCCATTACCCGTCAGGAAAGCGCGTTTATGGACGATGCCCGCTCCGGCGTTGGCGCCAGCGGCCTGATGCAACTGATGCCCGGCACCGCCAAGGAAACTGCACGCAAATTCAGCATCCCCCTGGCCTCCCCGGCCCAGGTGCTGGACCCGGATAAAAATATCCAGCTCGGCGCCGCCTACCTGAGCCAGGTGCACAGCCAGTTCAACGGCAACCGTGTGCTCGCTTCCGCCGCCTACAACGCCGGCCCCGGCCGCGTGCGCCAATGGCTGCGCGGTGCAGACCACCTGAGCTTCGATGTGTGGGTTGAAAGCATCCCGTTCGACGAAACCCGCCAGTATGTGCAGAACGTGCTGTCTTATTCGGTGATCTACGGGCAGAAGCTCAATTCACCGCAGCCGCTGGTGGATTGGCATGAGCGGTACTTCGACGACCAGTAAGGCACTGAACCTGCTTCCAATGTGGGAGGGGGCTTGCTCCCGATAGCGGTGGGTCAGCAACAAAACTGCTGATTGACACTCTGCTATCGGGAGCAAGCCCCCTCTCACATTGGTATTTCTGCAATGCTTGTGGCGCTAGTGATCTGCGCTGAACTGCAGCGCCGCCAACCGCGCATACAGTGGATTGCTCGCAATCAACTCCTGGTGCGTGCCCACCGCCACCAGTTTGCCCTGATCCATCACCGCTATTCGATCGGCATTCTTGACGGTCGCCAGACGGTGAGCGATCACCAGTGTGGTTCTTCCTTGCATCAATTGCGGCAGTGCTTGCTGGATCAGGTGCTCACTCTGCGCGTCGAGGGCGCTGGTGGCTTCGTCCAGCAGCAGGATCGGCGCGTCGACCAACAAGGCGCGGGCGATGGCCAGGCGTTGGCGCTGGCCGCCAGAGAGGCCCATGCCACCGTCGCCGAGGTGGGTCTGGTAGCCGTCGGGCATCTGCAGGATGAAATCGTGGGCGTGGGCGATGCGCGCAGCGGCTTCGACCTGGGACATGGTGGCGGACGGGTTGCCGTAGCGAATGTTGTCCTCGACGCTGCCGAAAAACAGCGCCGGGCTCTGGGACACCAGTGCAAAGTGGCGACGCAGGTCCAGGGGGTCCAGCTCGGTCAGCGGGCGGCCTTCGAGCAGGATGCGCCCTTGCTGGGGATCGTAGAAGCGCAGCAGCAGGTCGAAGATTGTCGATTTACCCGCGCCTGATGGGCCTACCAGCGCCAGGGTTTCGCCGGGATTGATGGTCAGGTTCAAGCCATCAATGGCGTAACTGTCCGGCCGTGAGGGGTAGCAAAAGCGCAGATCTTGCAGCTCCATGCGGCCACTGACCCGCTGCGGCAAGCGTTCGCTGCCATCGGCCGGCGCCTGGATGTCGTTGCTCGACTGCAACAGCTCACCGATACGCTCGGCCGCACCGGCAGCGCGCTGCAACTCGCCGAGCACTTCGCTCAGAGTGCCAACCGCACTGCCGACTATCAGGCTATAGAACACAAACGCCGCCAGCTCACCGCCGGAAATGCGCCCGCTGATCACGTCCATGCCGCCTACCCATAGCATCACGCCCACGGCGCCGAGCACCAGCATGATCACCAGGGTTATCAGCCAGGAGCGTTGCAGGATGCGTTTACGTGCGGTGGTGAACGCGTCCTCCACGGTAACAGCGAAACGCTGTTCGTCCTGCACCTGGTGGTTGTAGGCCTGCACCGTTTTGATCTGGCCCAAGGTCTCGGCGACATAGCTGCCGACGTCGGCAATACGATCCTGGCTCAGACGCGACAGGCTGCGCACCCGGCGCCCGAAGATCAGGATCGGCGCCAGTACCAGCGGCAGCGCCACCACCACGATGCTGGTGAGCTTGGGGTTGGTGATGAACAGCAACACGATGCCGCCGATGACCATCAGGGCGTTGCGCAGGAACAGCGACAGCGATGAGCCGATCACCGATTGCAGCAACGTGGTATCGGTGGTCAGCCGCGACTGGATCTCCGAGCTGCGGTTGTTCTCATAGAAGCCTGGGTGCAGGTAGATCAAGTGATTGAACACTTGCCGGCGAATATCGGCCACCACGCGCTCGCCAATCCACGACACCAGGTAAAACCGCGTGAACGTACCCACAGCCAGGCCCAGTACCAGCACCATGAACAAGCCGATGGACTGGTTGAGCAAGTGCGGTGACTGGGTCATGAAACCCTGGTCGACCAGAAGGCGAATGCCCTGCCCCATGGACAAGGTGATGCCGGCGGTGACGATCAGCGCCAGCAAGGCGCCCAGGGCCTGCCAGCGGTAGGGCGCAATAAAGCGGCTGGCCAGGCGGATCGCACGGCGTTGACGGGTTGAGAGCATGGAAGGCACCACCAATGAGGAATCTGTACTTCAACATTGGGGGAACTTGCGCAAATAACAATGAGTCAGGTTAATTATGCCCGCCGATACAGGCCGCTAGAGGCTATCGGTCTAAGACTCATCTGGAAATATGTACCGGTTTCTGGTGGACTGGGTGTTCGAACCGATGAGCGTGCAAGGAGTTGTAACAGCGCGTTCATGCGGGGGATTTAAGATAGGTACACAACCTGATGAGGAGACAGGCCATGACCTTGCAAGATAGCAGCAACGCCAAGATTGAAGTGATCCGCCAGCAGCAGGTGTTGCCTTGCTCGTATATCGATGCCAAGGGCCGCGAGGTGCAGATTACCGAAGAGATGATCCAGCAAGCCTGCAGCGAGCTGGAACAGCGACTGGTCAAACCTGCCCAGCAAGGCTGAAGTGCCCACGCTCTTTCAAACCCGGCCCAGGTGGCCGGGTTTTTTATGGGTGTTTACAGCGTTTCAGCGCCCAGAGCCGAAACGATAGCCGACAGCGCCGTCGACTCGCCCTTGATGCGCACTTTCAGGCCATCTATCTCACGGCGCTGCGGGTAGTGCTTGCGCAGCAAATCGAAGGACTGGCGCTGCTCCTGCACGGTCCCCACCAGGCTGCGACGAAAATCTGCATCATCACGGCGCGGGTCGTACACGCTGCGGCACAGGGCCGCCAGTGCCCAGGCCGGATCGGTTGAAGCGTTAAGGTGGACTTCGTCCAGCCACGGTGCCGGCAATAAATCACTGAGCTGAACGCTCGGTTCGTGGCCCAGGTGCGCGCAAAATGCCTGGTAGATCTGCGCGGTGCCGCGCTGCTTGCCATCGAGGCTGTAGCCGGCGATATGCGGCGTGGCCAGCACGCACAGGTCAGCCAGGTCGACGTCCACTTGCGGCTCGCCTTCCCACACATCCAGCACCGCTTGCAGGTCTTCACGGGCCAGCAGCACCTCGCGCAGCGCGGCGTTGTCCACCACCGCGCCACGGCTGGCGTTGATCAGCCAGGTGCCGGGCTTGAGTTGCTCCAGGCGCTGGCGGTCGAATAAATGCCAGGTGGCGCCATTGCCGGACTTGATCAGCGGCGTGTGCAAGCTGATCACATCGCACTGCTCGATGATCTGTTGCAGGCTGACGTAGTCGCTGTCCTCGGCGATCTGGCGCGGCGGGTCGCACACCAGCACGTTCCAACCCAGGCCCTTGAGGACCTTGACCAGCCGCCCGCCCACCTCACCGGCACCGACGACACCGTAGGTGCGCGAGCCCAACTCGACGCCTTCGATTTCGGCCAGGGTGTGCAAGCTGCCGAGTACGTAATCCACAACCCCCCGCGCATTGCAGCCAGGCGCGCTGGCCCACTGGATGCCTGCCCGCTTGAAAAAGTCCAGGTCCAGATGGTCGGTGCCGATGGTGCAGGTGCCGACAAAGCGTACGTTGCTGCCTTCGAGCAGGGCACGGTTGACGTTGGTCACCGAGCGCACCAGCAGCACGTCGGCCTGCTCGACGGTAGCGCGGTCGATGGACCGCCCAGGCACGCGGCGAATCTCGCCAAACCCCTGGAAAAAGTCATCAAGCAGCGGAATATTTTCGTCGGCAACAATCAGCATGGCAGGCTCCTTTGGCGGATCAGCAGTGTACAGGCATGGGATTCAACTAACACAACAGATCCCTGTGGGGCTGCATTACAAATCAGCAACACAGGTTTTTTCCTGACCACTGCGTCAAAGCGTAGAATCCGCCGTCCTTGCGACTGCTTTTTTATTGGACACCTGTACGTGAACACTGCCACCGCTACCCTTTCCCGCCCAGCCCGCATCAGCCGGGAAGTGCGCGGCCTGCTGACGCTGGCCTTGCCGATCATGATCGGCCAATTGGCAACTACTGCGATGAGTTTTGTCGATGCGGTGATGGCCGGGCGTGTCAGCCCCCAGGACCTTGCGGCGGTCGGCCTGGGTAACTCGATCTGGATCCCGGTGTACCTGCTGATGACCGGCACCTTGCTGGCCACCACGCCGAAAGTGGCCGAGCGCTATGGCGCGGGCAAACTCACCGAGATCGGGCCGTTGGTGCGCCAATCGTTGTGGTTGGCCGTGGTGGTCGGCCTCTGCGGTGCGGTGCTGTTGCTGTGTGCCGAGCCGATCCTGCATGCGATGAAGGTCGAGCCAGACCTGATCGAGCCGTCCATGGGTTACCTGCATGGCATCGCCGCGGGGATGCCGGCAATTGCGCTGTATTACGTGCTGCGCTGCTTCAGTGATGGCCTGGGCCGTACGCGGCCGAGCATGGTCATGGGCCTGTGCGGTCTGGCGCTGAATATTCCGCTGAACTACATCTTCATCTACGGCCACTTCGGCGTACCGGCCATGGGCGGCGTGGGTTGCGGCTGGGCCACGGCCATTGCGATGTGGGTGATGATGCTCGGCCTGGCTGGCTGGACGCGCTGGGGCCCGGTGTACCAGAGCAGCGAACTGTTCAAGCGCTTTGACTGGCCGAAATGGGCGGTGATCAAACACATCCTGGGCATCGGCCTGCCGATTGGCGTAGCGATCTTCGCCGAGTCGAGCATATTCGCGGTGATTGCCCTGTTGCTTGGCAGCCTGGGCGCCACCGTGGTTTCCGGCCATCAGATCGCGTTGAATGTCAGTTCTTTGGTATTCATGATCCCCTACTCCCTGAGCATGGCCGTGACCGTGCGCGTCGGCCAGGCCCTGGGGCGTGGCGAACCGCGTGAAGCGCGCTTCGCCGCCGGGGTCGGCATGGGCACTGCACTGGCCTATGCGTGCCTGTCGTGCAGCCTGATGCTGGTGTTTCGTGAGCAGATCGCGGCGATCTACACGCCCGACCCGGTGGTCATCCACCTGGCGTCGATGCTGATTGTGTTCTCGGCGCTGTTCCAGTTCTCCGACTCGATTCAGGTCACTGCCGCCGGTGCTTTGCGCGGCTACCAGGACACCCGGGTGACCATGGTGCTGACCTTGTTCGCCTATTGGGGCGTGGGGCTGCCGGTGGGTTATGCCCTAGGGCTGACCGACTGGCTCGGCGAACCCAGCGGCCCAAGCGGTTTATGGCAAGGGCTGATCGTGGGTTTGAGCTGTGCGGCGGGGATGTTGCTGGTGCGCCTGGCGCGCAGCGCACGCCGGCGCATTCGTGCCGAAAAGGCGCTGGCTTAATCGGCTTTCTTGCGGATCCAGTACAGGTAGGTGCCAGCATCTTCCTGTTGATCCACCAGTTCGTGGTCAAGAAACACGCAGAATTTGGGAATATCACGACGGGTCGACGGGTCGGTGGCGATCACCTTGAGCAAGCCGCCCGCCGGCAGGTCACGGATGTGCTGGTGCAGCATCATCACCGGCTCCGGGCAGTTGAGGCCGGTGGCGTCGAGGGTGCCGTCTACGGGTAAATCAACACTCATACTTCACTCCTGAAACAGGCCCGCTCTTATGTGGGAGCGGGCTTGCCCGCGATGACGGGGGCACATTCAACATAGATTTTGACTGTTATACCGCTTTCGCAGGCAAGCCAGCTCCCACAATTAATATCAGCGGCTTTTGGATTTCTTTACGTCCACCAGACGGCGCAGGTGACATGTCACTTCTTCGCGGTCGTGGTACAGCTGCTTGCAACCGATTTCCACCCGTATGCCACGCGCCTTGAAGCCCTCTTCGATGCGTTCGAGCAGGCGCTTCACTTCGGCGTAACGCTGCTTCATCGGCAACTTCAGGTTGACCACTGCCTCACGGCAATGCCCCTCGCCGATCCAGGTTTCCAGCAGCGCCGCGTTGCGCGCAGGCTTCTCGACGATATCGCAGACCATCCAGTCCACCGGCTGCTTGGGCACGAAGGTGAAGCCATCAGCCATCAAGTGCTGCACCAGGCCGGTGTCCATCAGGCTTTCGGCCATGGGGCCGTTGTCGATGGCGGTGACCAGCATGCCACGGTTGACCAGTTGCCAGGTCCAACCGCCCGGCGCTGCGCCGAGGTCGACGCCGGTCATATCACCGTGCAGGCGCTCGTCCCATTGGTCACGGGGGATAAAGTGATGCCAGGCCTCTTCCAGCTTCAAGGTCGAGCGGCTGGGCGCGTCACGCGGGAACTTGAGGCGCGGGATGCCCATCGGCCACATTGCCGAGTTGTTCGACTCGGCCAGCCCCATGAACACTTCGCGGCCGCTCTTGAAGGTCAGCAACAGGCGCGGCTTGCTCGGGTCGTCCACCAGCTTGCCGGCGCCCAGCAGGGCTTTGCGCAGGTGCACTTCGAATTTTTTGCAAAAGTTGGAGAGTTCCTTGCCGTCATTGGTGTCGACCATTTCCAACCACAGGCTGCCGCACACCGGAAAGTCGCGCAGGTGGGTAAGGATCACGCTGATGCGGTCGGTTTCCGGCAGGTCGATAAACACCCCGCGTGCCCACTGCCTTGGGAAGATCAGCTCGGCGAAGCGCTGGCCGTGCATCAAGCGCTGGGCGCCGTCTTCTTCCGTGCAGACAAATTCGGCGCAGGCGCTGCCGGTCTTGGCCTTGGCGTAGCCGGACACGTTCAGGCGCGCGGCGTGTTCCGCGATCTCGGAACAGACTTCGCCTTCAAAACCCGGGCGGCAGTGCATAAAAAGGGTGTTCATCTACTCTCCTGGTGAATCGACTGACCTTGCGCTATCGCAATGCCTGTCATGAAAACGCGCGCATGATAGCCGAGTTCGGAACCTTGGGCTCGGCGATAGAGTCCAGTTATTAGCCTGCTAATGAAAACAGCGCTAACGTGTTAGCTCTGTTCGTCCCGCCAGGTCCGTGGCCGTGCGGACCATAAGGAGTCATGTAATGTCATCCCTTGATAGCCTGAGAACCCTTAAGACACTGCAAATAGACAGCAAGACCTACCACTACTTCAGCCTGCCCGAAGCCGCCAAGAGCCTGGGTGATCTGGACAAGCTGCCGATGTCGCTCAAGGTACTGCTGGAAAACCTGCTGCGCTGGGAAGATGCCAAGACCGTTACCGGCACCGACCTCAAAGCCATCGCCGCCTGGCTCAAAGAGCGCCAGTCGGACCGCGAGATCCAGTATCGCCCCGCCCGCGTGCTGATGCAGGACTTTACCGGGGTGCCCGCGGTGGTCGACCTGGCCGCCATGCGCGCCGCCGTGGCCAAGGCCGGCG
>NZ_SPKO01000007.1:131620-471805 GCF_023127795.1 Pseudomonas sp. W2Jun17
CGCAGCGCATCAACCCGCTGTCGCCGGTGGACCTGGTGATCGACCACTCGGTGATGGTCGACAAGTTCGGTACCACCAGCGCCTTTGAGCAGAACGTTGACATCGAAATGCAGCGCAACGGCGAACGCTACGCCTTCCTGCGCTGGGGCCAGAGCGCCTTTGACAACTTCAGCGTCGTGCCACCTGGCACCGGCATCTGTCACCAGGTGAACCTGGAATACCTGGGCCGCACCGTGTGGACCAAGGACGAAGACGGCCGCACGTACGCCTTCCCCGACACCCTGGTCGGCACCGACTCCCATACCACCATGATCAACGGCCTCGGCGTACTCGGCTGGGGCGTGGGTGGGATCGAAGCCGAAGCGGCCATGCTCGGCCAGCCGGTGTCGATGCTGATTCCGGAGGTCATCGGCTTCAAGCTCACCGGCAAGCTCAAGGAAGGCATCACCGCCACCGACCTGGTGCTCACCGTTACACAAATGCTGCGCAAGAAAGGCGTAGTGGGCAAGTTCGTTGAGTTCTACGGCGACGGCCTGGCCGACCTGCCCCTGGCCGACCGCGCCACCATCGCCAACATGGCGCCGGAGTACGGCGCTACCTGTGGCTTTTTCCCAGTGGATGAGGTGACGCTGGACTACCTGCGCCTGTCCGGCCGCCCGGCTGAGACGGTCAAACTGGTGGAGGCCTACACCAAGGCCCAGGGCCTGTGGCGCAACGCCGGCCAGGAACCGGTGTTCACCGATACCCTGGCCCTGGACATGGGCAGCGTCGAAGCCAGCCTCGCCGGGCCCAAGCGCCCCCAAGACCGGGTATCCCTGCCGAATGTCGGCCAAGCGTTCAGCGACTTCCTCGACCTGCAATTCAAACCCACCAGCAAGGAAGAAGGCCGCCTGGAAAGTGAAGGCGGTGGCGGCGTGGCCGTGGGCAACGCCGATCTGGTCGGCGAGGCTGATTATGAATACGAAGGCAACACCTATCGCCTGAAAAACGGCGCGGTGGTGATCGCCGCCATCACCTCCTGCACCAACACCTCCAACCCCAGCGTAATGATGGCGGCCGGGTGGGTGGCGAAAAAGGCCGTGGAAAAGGGCCTGACCCGCAAACCTTGGGTCAAGACCTCACTGGCCCCAGGCTCCAAGGTGGTCACCGACTATTACAAGGCCGCGGGCCTCACCCAGTACCTCGACAAGCTCGGTTTTGACCTGGTGGGCTACGGCTGCACCACCTGTATCGGTAACTCCGGGCCGTTGCCCGAGCCTATCGAAAAAGCCATCCAGAAGGCCGACCTCGCCGTGGCCTCGGTGCTGTCCGGTAACCGCAACTTCGAAGGCCGCGTGCACCCGCTGGTGAAAACCAACTGGCTGGCTTCGCCGCCCCTGGTAGTCGCCTATGCGTTGGCCGGCACCGTGCGCATCGACATCAGCAGCGAACCGCTGGGTAACGATCAGAGCGGAAACCCGGTGTACCTGAAGGACATATGGCCCAGCAGCCAGGAAATCGCCGAGGCGGTGGCCCAGGTCAGCACCAGCATGTTCCACAAGGAATACGCCGAGGTGTTCGCCGGTGACGAGCAATGGCAGGCGATTGAAGTGCCGCAGGCAGCGACCTACGTGTGGCAAAAGGACTCCACCTACATCCAGCACCCACCGTTCTTCGATGACATTGCCGGCCCGCTGCCGGTGATCAAGGACGTCAAGGGCGCCAACATCCTGGCCCTGCTCGGTGATTCGGTGACCACCGACCACATCTCCCCTGCCGGCAATATCAAGACCGACAGCCCGGCCGGACGCTACCTGCGCGAGCAAGGGGTGGAACCGCGTGACTTCAACTCCTACGGCTCGCGCCGGGGCAACCATGAAGTGATGATGCGCGGCACCTTTGCCAACATCCGTATCCGCAATGAAATGCTGGGCGGCGAGGAAGGCGGCAACACGTTGTATATCCCCACCGGGGAAAAAATGGCGATCTACGATGCATCCATGAAGTACCAGGCTTCCGGCACGCCGCTGGTGGTGATCGCAGGCCAGGAATACGGCACCGGTTCCAGCCGCGACTGGGCGGCCAAGGGTACCAACCTGCTGGGGGTCAAGGCGGTGATCGCCGAGAGTTTCGAGCGTATCCACCGCTCCAACCTGGTGGGCATGGGCGTATTGCCGTTACAGTTCAAGCTGGACCAGAACCGCAAGACGCTCAAGCTCACCGGCAAGGAGAAGATCGACATCCTCGGGCTGACCGATGCCGAGGTCGAACCGCGCATGAACCTGACGTTGGTGATCACTCGGGAAGATGGCAGCAGCGAGAAGGTTGAGGTGCTGTGCCGGATTGATACCTTGAATGAAGTGGAGTACTTCAAAGCGGGTGGGATCTTGCACTACGTGCTGCGCCAGTTGATCGCGTCATAAGCAACACTGCAAACCAATGTGGGAGGGGGCTTGCTCCCGATGGCGGTGTATCAGCTAGGCATTTGCTGACTGATCCACTGCTATCGGGAGCAAGCCCCCTCCCACATTTGGCTGCATTTCAAGTCAAGAAATCACAATCAGCCGAACAACCACTTCCACAACAGCACCAACACCACCACCGCCAGCACCGGCCGCGCAATGCGGTACGCCTTGGGATGCTTGCGCTTCCACTGCTTGACCTGGCCACTGAACTTGTCGCTGAAGGTCTTGCTCCAGGCATAGGCCTGGTTGATGCCGCCCACGCGTTCGTCGTCGAGGTTCTGCGGCGCAGTAGCACGGCCCAGCTGCTTGCTGACCCAGCGGTTGACGCGGGTCATCACACGGTTGCTCAACGGCCGTTCGATGTCGCAGAACAGGATCACGCGGGTCTGCTCGGTTTCGTTCTTCACCCAGTGCACGTAGGTTTCGTCGAACATCACGTCTTCACCGTCGCGCCAGGCGTAGACCTGGCCGTCGACGAAGATGCGGCAGTCGTCAGAGTTCGGCGTGGACAGCCCCAGGTGATAACGCAACGAACCGGCGAAGGGGTCACGGTGCGGGTTGAGGTGGCTGCCGCCTGGCAACAGCGCGAACATGGCGCCCTTGACGTTGGGGATGCTGCTGACCAGGGCCACGGTTTTGGGGCACAGGGCCTCGGCCGATGGCAGGGGTTTGTCGTACCACTTGAGGTAGAAGCGCTTCCAGCCTTTCTTGAAGAACGAACCGAAACCGGCGTCGTTGTTCTTTTCGGCGGCGCGGATGTAGCCCTCGTCGAACAGGTGCATGGCCTCTTCGCGGATCACTTCCCAGTTGTCCTTGAGCACGTCCAGTTCCGGGAACTTGCTGCGGTCCAGGTACGGCTTGGACGGCACCGCGGAAAACAGGTACATCAAGGCGTTATACGGGGCGAACAGCGCCGAATGGTTGACGAACTGGCGCAGCATCGGCAAACGGGCCTTGCCACGCAGGTGCACATACAGCGTGCTGCCGATAAACAGCAGCAACACCGACAGTTTGGCGGCCAAAGAAAAGGTCATGCAGCAACTCCTGGAAATAAGCGCCTGGCCGGCAAACTTGCGTCAACGGGAAACCAGACGTAACAGCCGGCCATGATAAACACTTGAGCCATTATGCAGAAGGCCCACGCCGACCGGATGACTTACATCAACCTTGTGGGACCGCTTTGAAGATCAGGCCTGGTTTTCCTGGTCGGTAAACACATCGCTGAACAACATGCTCGACAGGTAGCGCTCGCCGGAGTCCGGCAAAATCACCACGATGGTCTTGCCTTGCATTTCCGGCTTCTCGGCCAGGCGTACTGCCACAGCCATGGCGGCACCGCAGGAGATACCGCACAAGATACCCTCTTCCTGCATCAGGCGCAGGGCCATGGCCTTGGACTCTTCGTCGGTCGCCAACTCCACGCGGTCGACCATCGACAGATCAAGGTTTTTTGGCACAAACCCGGCGCCGATACCCTGGATCTTGTGGGGGCTGGGCTTGATTTCTTCCCCCGCCAAGGCCTGGGTGATCACCGGGGAAACCATGGGTTCCACGGCCACCGACAGGATCGGCTTGCCCGCAGTGTTCTTGATATAGCGTGACACCCCGGTGATGGTGCCGCCGGTCCCCACGCCCGCCACCAGCACATCCACGGCGCCGTCGGTGTCGTTCCAGATTTCCGGGCCGGTGGTTTTCTCATGGATCGCAGGGTTGGCCGGGTTTTCGAACTGGGCCGGCATAAAGTAGGTGCTCGGGTCGCCGGCGAGGATTTCACCGGCCTTTTCGATGGCGCCCTTCATGCCCTTGGCCGGCTCGGTCAGCACCAGCTCGGCGCCCAGGGCCTTGAGCACTTTGCGGCGCTCAAGGCTCATGGACGCCGGCATGGTCAGCAGCAATTTATAGCCACGGGCCGCCGCGACAAACGCCAGGCCGATACCGGTATTGCCGGAAGTCGGCTCGACAATGGTCATGCCTGGCTTGAGCTTGCCGCTGCTTTCGGCATCCCAGATCATGCTTGCGCCAATGCGGCACTTCACTGAATAACTCAGGTTACGCCCTTCGATCTTGGCCAGAATCGTCACGCCACGCGGTGCGATGCGGTTGATCTGAACCAGGGGCGTGTTACCGATGGAATGCGCGTTGTCTGCAAAGATACGGCTCATGAGGGATCCTGTTGGCGACTTTGAAGAAGGCCCCAAGGGTATGCCTCGTTCTCCAGGGCGTCCAGACGGGGGAACGTTGCGTTCATCAGAACAGTCAATCTCCTACAAGCAAGGAGAACTGCCCCATGAAACGTCGTTACAGTTGGCCGTTAGGGACAATCGCCGCTCTGGTGCTGGTCCTGATTGCCTTGAATATCGCGCTGCCCTACCTGGTGCGCAATTACCTGAACGAGAAACTCGCCAACATGGGCGATTACCGCGGCGAAATCGCCGATGTGGACCTGGCCCTGTGGCGCGGCGCCTACCGGATCAACGGCTTGCAAATCGTCAAGGTGGACGGCAAGGTCCCGGTGCCGTTCGTGAAGGCGCCGCTGATCGAGTTCGCCGTGAGTTGGCATTCACTCTGGTACGACCACGCCGTCGTGGCCGAGGGGCATTTTGTGCGTCCGCAGATCAACTTCGTCGATGGCGGCGCCAACAAGCAGGCGTCCCAGACGGGTAAAGGCACCGACTGGCAGGAACAACTGCGCAAGTTGCTGCCGATCACCCTCAATGAAGTGCGCATCGAAGACGGCGAGATTGCCTTCCATAACTTCAGCTCCAAGCCCCGGGTCAATATCAACGCCACTGGGGTCAACGCCAGCTTCTACAACCTGACCAATGTGGTGGATGTCAAAGGCAAGCGCGACGCCCGCTTCGAAGGCAAGGCACTGCTGCAAGGCCAGGCGCCGCTGGAGGCCAATGCCACCTTTGATCCGCTGAGCGATTTCGAAGAATTCGAGTTCCGCTTCCGCGCCCGCGACCTGCAACTCAAGCGCATGAACGACTTTGCATCGGCCTATGGCAAGTTCGACTTCAAGGCCGGCACGGGCGACGTGGTGATCGAAGCCCAGGCTGAAAATGGCCGACTCACCGGCTACATCAAGCCGCTGCTGCGTGACGTAGAGGTGTTTGACTGGCAACAAGATGTTGAAAACAAGGACAAGAATATCTTCCGCTCAATCTGGGAGGCCGTGGTCGGAGCCAGCGAGACGGTGCTGAAAAACCAGCGCAAAAACCAGTTCGCCACCCGTGTGGAGCTCAGCGGTAGCGTGCACCAGCAGAATGTCAGTGCGTTTTCTGCGGTGATCGCAATTCTGCGCAATGGGTTTATCCAGGCGTTCAATGCCCGGTATGAACAACCCAAGCCATCGGCGGATTGAGCCTGACCCGCCATTCAGAGACTGAATGCCCCGTCTGCGTTCACAGTCGCCGGGGCTGCGGGGTATAGTCGGGGCATTGATGAATCCGAGGAATGACCGATGAAGTTCGAAGGCACCCAGGCCTATGTGGCTACCGATGACCTGAAACTGGCCGTCAACGCCGCCATCACCCTGGAGCGGCCGTTGCTGGTCAAGGGCGAACCTGGCACTGGCAAGACCATGCTTGCCGAGCAACTGGCCGAGTCCTTCGGCGCCAAGTTGATCACCTGGCACATCAAGTCCACCACCAAGGCGCATCAGGGCCTCTACGAGTACGACGCAGTGAGCCGCCTGCGCGATTCGCAACTGGGCGTGGACAAGGTTCACGACGTGCGCAATTACCTGAAAAAGGGCAAGCTCTGGGAAGCCTTCGAGTCCGAGGAGCGGGTGATCCTGCTGATCGACGAAATCGACAAGGCCGACATCGAGTTCCCCAACGACCTGTTGCAGGAACTCGACAAAATGGAGTTCTACGTCTACGAAATCGACGAGACCATCAAGGCCAAGAAGCGCCCGATCATCATCATTACCTCCAACAACGAAAAAGAGCTGCCGGATGCATTCCTGCGCCGCTGCTTCTTCCACTATATCGCCTTCCCTGACCGCCCTACCCTGCAGAAGATCGTGGATGTGCACTACCCGGACATCAAGAAGGACCTGGTCAGCGAAGCGCTCGATGTGTTCTTCGATGTACGCAAGGTGCCGGGCCTGAAGAAAAAACCGTCCACCTCCGAACTGGTGGACTGGCTCAAGCTGCTGATGGCCGACAATATCGGCGAAGCGGTGCTGCGCGAACGCGATCCTACCAAAGCCATCCCGCCGCTGGCCGGCGCCCTGGTCAAGAACGAGCAAGACGTACAACTGCTGGAACGTCTGGCCTTCATGAGCCGTCGCGGTAATCGATAATGTTGCTCAATCTGTTCAATGAAATGCGTGCAGCCAAGGTGCCGGTGTCGGTGCGCGAGCTGCTGGACCTGATCAACGCGCTGAAACAGCGCGTGACCTTCGCTGACATGGACGAGTTCTACTACTTGGCCCGAGCGATACTGGTCAAGGACGAGCGGCATTTCGACAAGTTCGACCGTGCCTTCGGTGCCTATTTCAATGGCCTGGAAAAACTCGATGACCATTTGCAGGCGCTGATCCCCGAAGAGTGGCTGCGCAAGGAATTCGAACGTTCCCTGAGCGAAGAAGAACGCGCGCAGATCCAGTCCCTCGGCGGCCTCGACAAGCTGATCGAGGAATTCAAGAAGCGCCTGGAAGAACAGAAAGAACGCCATGCCGGCGGCAACAAATGGATCGGCACCGGCGGCACCAGCCCGTTCGGTTCCGGTGGCTACAACCCCGAAGGCATTCGTGTCGGTGACGCCGGCAAGCGCCAGGGCAAGGCGGTGAAAGTCTGGGATCAGCGCGAGTACAAAAACCTCGACGATCAGGTGGAACTGGGCACGCGCAACATCAAGATCGCCCTGCGCCGCCTGCGCAAGTTTGCACGTCAGGGTGCGGCCGAAGAGCTGGATATCGACGGCACCATCGACCACACCGCACGCGATGCCGGGCTGCTGAATATCCAGATGCGCCCCGAGCGGCGCAACACCATCAAGCTGTTGTTGCTGTTCGACATTGGTGGTTCGATGGATGCCCACGTGAAAATCTGCGAAGAGCTGTTCTCGGCGTGCAAGACCGAGTTCAAGCACCTGGAGTACTTCTACTTCCATAACTTTGTTTACGAGTCAGTGTGGAAGAACAACCAGCGTCGCACTTCGGAGCGCACGTCCACCCAGGACCTGCTGCACAAGTACGGCGCCGACTACAAAGTGATCTTCATCGGCGATGCGGCCATGGCGCCCTATGAAATCACCCAGGCCGGCGGCAGCGTCGAGCACTGGAACGAGGAGCCGGGGTATGTGTGGATGCAGCGCTTCATGGCCAAGTACAAGAAGCTGATATGGATTAACCCCTACCCGAAAGATACCTGGGGCTATACGGCCTCGACGGGGATTGTGCGGGAGCTGGTGGAGGACCAGATGTACCCGCTGACGTTGCGCGGGTTGGAAGAAGGTATGCGTTTTCTCTCGAAATAGGCGGTGTTTTGACCGGCCTCATCGCAGGCAAGCCAGCTCCCACATGTTGACTGCATTTCAAGGTTGGAATGCATTCCTCTGTGGGAGCTGGCTTGCCTGCGATGCTTTTAGCGATCGGCAAACCGCTGCAAAAACTTGGTGTGCTGCCGATGCGCCGCCTCCTGCACCACCGGTGCCAACCGCACCTTCTCCCCCGGCAAACACTGCGCCAGCCGCGCCAAGGATAGAGGCGTCAACGCGCCCAACCGCGGATAACCGCCGATCGTCTGCCGGTCATTGAGCAACACAATCGGCTGCCCATCCGGGGGCACCTGGATCGCGCCCAACGGAATCCCTTCGGAAATCAACGACGGCCCCTGGTACTGCAACGGCGTGCCGAGCAAGCGCATACCCATGCGGTCGGCGCGGCTGTCCAGCGCCCATTCGGTGTTGAAGGCGTCGAATAAACTCTGCCCGCTGAACTGGCCGATCTGCGCGCCGATAATCACGTCCAGTGAGGCACCCGATTGCAACTCCGGCTTGGCCAGCACCTTCATTGCACCGCCCGTACCGGAATAAGCCAACCGCCCGCCTTCAGCCAATGCCTTGCCGAAACCGTCCACCCCGCCCAACGCTTCGCGCACGACCGTGGCACAACTGCCAAGTACAGCCGGGGCATCGAACCCACCGGGCGTCGCCAGATAAGCGCGTGCCCCATTGAACGGCTGGGTAAAGCGCAGTCGCTGGCCCTTTTGCAGGATAAAACTGCGACCGGGGCTAATGGCGCGCTCATCGATATAGGCGCCCAGGTCTGCACCGGCCAGTGCCAGCAGGCAATAATCCTCGGCCTGCACGGTGAAACCACCCAGGGTGATCTCCACCACCGGCGCATCCAGGGCATTGCCCAAGAGCCAGTTAGCCCAGGACATCGACACCCAGTCCAGTGCGCCGCCCTGGGTTACACCCAGGTGGCGCACGCCAAAACGCCCGGCGTCCTGCAACAGGCACAGCGGCGTGCTGGCCTCGATCATCAAGCGGCTCATGCCTGCGCCTCCAACGGCGTGTCATCGCCACCCAGGCTGACGAATTCGGTGTGGCTGACCGGGGCGAAGCGCACCGTGTCGCCGGGCTGCATCAGGCTGTAGCCGTCGCGCTCACGGTCGAAGAGTTTGGCCGGGGTGCGGCCGATCAGGTTCCAGCCGCCCGGGGACACCACCGGGTACGCAGCAGTTTGCCGTTCGGCGATGCCGACGCTGCCAGCGGCCACGCGTTTGCGCGGCGTGTTGAGGCGCGGTGTGGCGAGGCTTTCATCCACCAGGCCCATAAAGGCAAAACCCGGCGCGAAACCAAGGGCGAACACCTGGTATTCATGGGCGCTGTGGCGGCGGATCACGTCCTCTACCGTCAGCCCGCTGCGCTGGGACAACAGGGTCAACTCCGGGCCGACGCTCAGGTCGTACCACACCGGCAGCACGTGGCACTGGCCGCTACCCTGGGCCTGGGGTTGCAGGTCCGTGAGCGCAAGGTCGATCAGCTCCCGAGCCTGTGTCGGGGTCAGCTCCCTGAGGTCGTAATGCACCATCAAGGTGGTGTAGGACGGCACCAGATCCACCAGCGCCGTGCCGAACTCTGCGCGCAAACGCTGCGTGGCAGCGAGCATCCACGGCATGTTGGCCTCGGCAATCACCTCAAACAGACGCACCATCAGGCAGTCGATGGCCACCACTTCAATGCGTGGCTTCATGCTGTATGCAACGCTTGGCGGATACGCTGCACCGCGGCCACCGAGCTGGCGTTGTCGCCATGCACGCACAAGGTATCGGCCTGCAAGGCCAACGGGCTGCCGTCGCTGGCGACCAATGCCGCGCCACGGGAAATGGTCAGGGCCTGCTGCACGATAGTGTCGCTGTCGTGGTGCACCGCGCCGGGCAACTGGCGGGAAACCAGATGGCCCTTGCTGTCGTAGGCGCGATCGGCAAAG
This sequence comes from Pseudomonas sp. W2Jun17, assembly GCF_023127795.1. Lineage (NCBI taxonomy): Bacteria > Pseudomonadati > Pseudomonadota > Gammaproteobacteria > Pseudomonadales > Pseudomonadaceae > Pseudomonas > Pseudomonas sp. W2Jun17. Next base: position 141,512 of record NZ_SPKO01000007.1, read on the forward strand.
GCTTCGAACCACAGGGTCACACCGTATTCGTCACCCACAGCTTGGGCGGCGCTGTTGTCACGGGTAGCCAGCAGCATCAGCGGCAGGTCGCCGTAGGCGGCCACGGCCTGGATCACCGCACGCAACTGCGCGGGGTTGGCCATCATGTCGTTGTACATCGCACCGTGGGGTTTCACGTAGCTGACGCGTCCGCCCTGAACCCGGCAGATGCCGTCCAGCGCACCGATCTGGTAATGCAACAGATCCTGGATTTCCTGCGGCGTGTAGTTCATTGACCGTCGGCCAAAGCCTTGCAGGTCTTGATAGGCCGGGTGAGCGCCCACTTGCACGCCATGCTTGAACGCCAGGCTGACGGTCTTGCGCATGATGCTCGGGTCGCCAGCATGGAAACCGCAGGCCACGTTGGCGCAATCAATGAACGGCATGACTTCGGCGTCCAGACCCATGGTCCAGTTGCCAAAGCTTTCGCCAATGTCGCAGTTCAGTAGCAGGCGGCTCACGGTGGTCGCTCCTGTAGGTTTTGTTTTTTTGTAGTGTGGGATTTATTACACAGAACTCGCAACTTGTCCTGGCACCCCAACGACGCTTATCGTGGAACGGCTCGATTTTTGGCGCTTGCCCGGTGCGACGTCCAACTAATAAAAACCGATCCATGCATAAGAAAAAGTTGATCCCATGAATTTGAAGTTCCTCGAAACCTTCGTCTGGGTGGCCAAGCTCAAGAGCTTTCGCCTGACTGCCGAGAAGCTGTTCACCACCCAGGCCTCTATTTCCAGCCGCATCGCCGTGCTCGAAAGCGAGCTGGGGGTGAAGCTGTTCCTGCGTGACTCCCGGGGCGTGAGCCTGACCCCGGAAGGCTTGAAGGTGCTCGATTATGCCGAGCAAATGATGGTGACCATGCAGGGTTTGAAACAGTCCCTGGAGACCACCAGCAGCAAGGTCGGACGCATTCGGATCGGCGCGATGGACACGGTGATCCACACCTGGCTCAGCCCGCTGGTGGCAGAACTGATGAAGCTGTTCCCGCTGGTGGAAATCGAGCTGGTCGCCGATACCGCGCTGAACCTCAGCGATCAGTTGCAAAAAGGTTTTCTCGACCTGATCCTGCAAACTGACCTGCTGCGCCTGGAAACCGTGCGCAGCCTGGAACTGGCCAGCCATCCCATGGCCTGGATCGTCGCCAGCCACTCGATTTACAACCGTGACTACGCCTCCCTCGCCGAACTGGCTCAGGAGCGCATCATCACCTACTCGAAAAACTCCCACCCGCATCAGGACGTGCTGAGTCTGATGCAGGCCAACGGCGTGGCCGCGCCCAGAATGAACTGTGTGAACTCGGTGTCGGCGATTACGCGATTATTGCGTGACGGCTTCGGCATCGGTGCCCTGCCGCCGGTGCTGGTCAGTGAAGAGCTGGCGCGGGGGGAATTAGTGATGCTGCCGATGGCACAGCGCCTGCCGAACTTGCAGGTGGTGGTGTCATGGCGTGTGGGGGTGGAGTTGGTGGAGGAGATTGTGGGGTTGTGCCAGAAGGTGGTGGCAAGGTATGCCGAGGAAGTCGGTGCAGAACGCATGCAACTGCATAAACCCGATTAAAACTGTGGGAGCTGGCTTGCCTGCGATAGCGGTGGGCCATCGTGCACATCTGTGACTGGACCACCGCTATCGCAGGCAAGCCAGCTCCCACATTGGACCGAGTCGGCCCTGACTTATAGGCCCTTCAAGTCCCGCTCTTCGATCGGCCGGCTCTGGCGCAAGCGCCGGCCACCCAGCACTACCCAGTCGATCAGGCGATACAGGCACTCGATGCCGAACGACAACAGCATCGCCCCGCCCAAGCCCCAGCCCATGGCTTCGGGCGTCAGCAGAATCTGGTAGCTGTAGCCATTCCAGGTTTCCAGGCGGATATCCGGGTCGGCGGCTACGGCCACTTGCAGGGCGCGGATGTACCACGGGCCTTGCATGGCCTGGAATTGCTTGTCCAACTCAAGCTGGCGATCAAGCATCGCGCCCAGGCTGCTGGCGTCGCTCTGGAAAACCGGGTCATCGCTGGCGCGGTAATGCGCCACCAGCGCTTGCATGTCCCCGTTGAAGAACTGCTGCGCGGTCGACTCAAAGCCGCGCAAGCCAGTCTGCGCCTCGATCAGGTGGGCTTCGACGCGCTTGGCGTAATCGTTGATAAACCCCGGCACTTGCACGCCGACCAACAAGCCAATGGCAAACAGCACCAACCGCAGATAGCTGAGCAACATGGTCGATTCCTTATTCGGTAACGCCCTGGCTGACGCATTCACCGCGTCGCCACAGGCTCCATTGGCCCGGTTCATAGCGGGTCCAGTTTTCGTTGTCGGTCAAAGGCTCGGTGGCGATGACGGTTACCACGTCATTGGGCGTCGTTTCGGCCTGAAAATCGACGATCACGTCGACATCTTTCAAGCGTGCGGGGCCAAACGGCGCGCGCCGGGTAATCTGCGCCAGTTTGGTCGAGCAGTAGCAAAACAGCCAGTCGCCGTCGCTGAGCAAGCAGTTGAACACGCCCTTGCTGCGGTATTCGGCGCAGGCGGCGATCAGGTCCGGCAGCACTTGCTCGATGCCCACAGGCTCAGGGAAGGCTTCGCGCACGCGGTTGAGCAGGTCACAGAAGGCCGCTTCGCTGTCGGTATCGCCGACCGGGCGGTAAAACGTGGCGCGCGGGTGGAAGTCGGCCAACTGGCCGTTATGGGCAAAACACCAGTTGCGGCCCCACAGCTCACGCACGAACGGATGGGTATTGGCCAGGCTGACCTTGCCCACATTGGCCTGGCGGATATGGCCGATCACCACTTCGCTCTTGATCGGATAGCGCTGCACCAACAGCGCCACTTCAGACTCACTGCTCGCGGCCGGGTCCTGGAACAGGCGCAGGCCACGGCCTTCATAGAAGGCGATGCCCCAACCGTCGCGGTGCGGGCCGGTACGCCCACCGCGCTGCATCAGCCCGGTAAAGCTGAACACGATATCGGTGGGGACGTTGGCACTCATGCCCAATAATTCACACATGCCAGGGCTCTCGCTGCAGGGGCAGTCTACGTTTAAAGGCGCGGCTCGACCCGCATACCACCAGCAGGCGCCGGGCGACGGAACGGTTCGTCGTCTTCCGGCTCGGCGGCCAAGGCGGCATCTGCAGCAGCCTTGCGCTCACGGCGAGCGCTGGCGGCGCGTTCGATGGGCCAGCGGATCAGCACAAACACGATGTACAGGGCAAACACGATCATCGTGTACATGAACAGATCGGAGATCGCCCGCCAGGCGTTGTTGCCGACCTTGAGCACCAGGTCCAGGGCAGTAATGGCCACGGCCGGCGCAAACTGGGTCTTGACCGGGTCGACGATGGTCGGGCTCAGTAACAGCACCGCCATCAGCAATTGCAGCGGCTCGCGCAGCCAGCGCCAGACCCAGCGGGTCATGCGCCACCACACTAACAGGCAGCCCAAAGCGGCGAAGGCGTAGAGGCCCCAAGCGGTCAGATAGTCGTTCTCGGTCATGGTGTCCATGGCAAGGCTGGCAAAGAGGCGGCTATGATAACGGCTTTTGCGTGTCGCGGCTGCAATGCCGGCCACCGTCCGCCAGATAGGGAATTATCCATGCCTATTTCCACCGCTCCGATTGCCCGCAAGGCCCCAGGCGCAGACCCCTACGCCTGGCTGCAGGAGCGCGACACCCCTGAAGTGCTCGATTACCTCAAGGCGGAAAACGCCTGGCAGGAAGCCCAACTCGCCGACCAGCAGGCTTTGCGCGAAACGCTGTTCGAAGAGATCAAGGGCCGCATCCTCGAAACCGATCTGTCCCTGCCCTCCCCCTGGGGCCCGTACCTGTACTACACCCGCACCACCGCCGGTGACGAATACGCACGCCACTATCGCTGCCGCCGCCCGGCCGATGACAGCAACCAGGTGGACGAGAGCAGCGAAGAACTGCTGCTGGACCCGAACGTCTTGGCCAATGGCGGCTTTTTCTCCCTCGGCGCGTTCAGCATCAGCCCCGACCACCAGCGCCTGGCCTACAGCCTCGACACCAGCGGTGAAGAGATCTACACCCTGTACGTGAAGGAATTGGCCACCGACAAGGTCAGCGAACTGGCGTTCGACAACTGCGACGGCAGCATGACCTGGGCCAATGACAGCTTGACGCTGTTCTTCGGCGAACTCGACGACACCCATCGCCCGCACAAGCTGTATCGCTACCGTCTGGACGGTACGGCGGCGCAGGAAGTGTTCCACGAGCCCGATGGCCGTTTCTTCTTGCACTGCTACCGTTCCAGCTCCGAGCGCCAACTGCTGCTGGCTCTGGGCAGCAAGACCACCAGTGAGATCTGGGCACTGGATGCCGATCAGCCGCACCTGGCCTTCACCTGCCTGGCGCCGCGCGTCGAGGACCACGAATACGATGTCGACCACGGCAAGCTTAACGGCGAGTGGACCTGGTTTATTCGCAGCAACCGCGACGGCATCAACTACGCGCTCTACCTCGCCGCCGATACCGGCACGCCGCCTACCGAGGCCGACTGGCAGAACCTGATCCCTCACAGCGACGAAGTCATGCTCGACGGCGTGAGCCTGAACGCCAGCGCCATGACATTGAGCCTGCGCATCGGCGGCCTGCCGGTCATCGAGGTGCACCCCGAGGGTGTACCGGCTTATCGCGTGGAATTACCCGACGCCGCCTACAGCCTCTACGTACAAAACAGCCTGGAATTTCCAAGCGACAACATCCGCCTACGCTATGAGGCCCTGAACCGTCCCGCCCAGGTGCGTCAGCTAGAGCTGGCAAGCGGCGCGCAGGTGGTGCTCAAGGAAACCCCGGTACTCGGCACATTCAACGCCGACGACTACGTCAGCCAGCGCCTGTGGGCCACCTCTGCCGACGGCACCCAAGTGCCCATCAGCCTGGTGGTCAAGCGTGATCAACTGGGTAAACCCACCCCGCTGTATCTGTACGGCTACGGTGCCTACGGCTCAAGCCTGGACCCATGGTTCTCCCACGCACGCCTGAGCTTGCTGGACCGAGGGGTCGCGTTTGCCATCGCCCATGTGCGCGGCGGCGGTGAGCTGGGTGAAGCCTGGTACCGCAACGGCAAGCAGGAACACAAACAGAATACCTTCAGCGATTTTATCGCCTGCGCCGAACACCTGATCACCGAGGGGCTGACCACTTCCAGGCAACTGGCGATCAGTGGCGGCAGTGCCGGCGGCCTGTTGATTGGCGCGGTGCTCAACCAGCGCCCGGAACTGTTCCAGGCGGCGATTGCCGAAGTGCCGTTTGTCGATGTGCTCAACACCATGCTCGATCCGGAGCTACCGCTGACCATCACCGAGTACGACGAATGGGGCAACCCCGAGGAACCCGAAGTGTATGCGCGCATCAAGGCTTACGCGCCATACGAAAACGTCAGCGCCCAGGCGTACCCGGCCATGCTGGTGATTGCCGGCTACAACGACAGCCGCGTGCAGTATTGGGAGGCCGCCAAGTGGGTGGCCAAGCTGCGCGATACCGCCACTTCAGACAACCTGTTGCTGCTCAAGACCGAGCTGGGCGCCGGCCATGGCGGCATGAGCGGGCGCTACCAGGGATTGCGTGACGTAGCGCTCGAATATGCGTTTGTGTTCAAGGCGCTCGGGCTGATCTAAGCACTTGATGGAGCGGTCCTGTCTGAACGCGGGACCGCCTTGACTGTTTTAACCGCCGGGCGTCTTCGGCTTGCTGTCGTTCTGCTGCAAGCCGGGGACAGTCTGGTCCTTGGGCGGCGTGGGCAACACGATGGGCACCAACGGTGGCGTACCGTTCGTCTTGGGCGTGGCGGGCGGGCTGACTTGAGGGTACAACGTCGGGGTCGGCGTACCCGGCGCGCCTGGGGTTGGTGCGGGCGCGACCGGTACGGTTTGCAACTCCTGAGCCTGCGCTGCAGCGGATATGAGCGCGCTCAATACAATGACCGTTAGAATGCTGCACTTCATCGATGGCTCCATGGCCTGACCGGAATGCCTTAAGGCTACTCCCAACTGCGCAAGAATGCCCTTCCCAATGAGATTTCCATGAAACGTTTCGTTCTGCTGGACACTACTCCGATCCCCGACAACGGCGGCGCCTTGTGCCTGTTCGAGTACGGCGAGGACTTCGTCATCAAGATCCAGGGCGGTGACGGCGGCCAGTTGATGAACACGCGCATGCACGGTTCCGAAGACGCCCTGGCGGAGATTCCCTGCCGCAAGGTCGCCGGTCGCCCGAACTCACGCGTGCTGATCGGCGGCTTGGGCATGGGCTTTACCTTGGCCGCAGCACTCAAGCATTTGGGCAAGACTGCCGAAGTGGTGGTGGCCGAACTGGTGCCGGGCGTCGTGGAATGGAACCGTGGGCCACTGGGAGAAAAATCCGGGTGCCCCTTGCAGGACCCGCGCACGGTGATTCGTCTGGAAGATGTGGCCAAGGTGCTACAAGCCGAGCCCCAGGGCTTCGACGCGATCATGCTTGACGTCGACAACGGTCCCGAGGGGCTTACGCAAAAGGCCAACAGCTGGCTGTATTCCGCCGGTGGCCTGGCCGCCTGCGCCAAAGCCCTGCGGCCCAAGGGCGTGCTCGCCGTGTGGTCGGCCAGTGCCGATAAGCTGTTCAGCGACAAACTGCGCAAGGCCGGCTTCAAGGCTGAAGAGGTTCAGGTGTTCGCCCATGGCAATAAAGGCACGCGGCATACCATCTGGATTGCAGAAAAGCTCAAGGGCTGAATCACCATCGGTCAAATGTGGGAGGGGGCTTGCTCCCGATAGTGGTGTGTCAGCTTGCCTATCCTTAACAGACACACTGCTATCGGGAGCAAGCCCCCTCCCACATTTGGTACTGCTTCAGTCTCTGGATTTGCGGTAATCGATCACGTACGGCACTTTCTTGTCGAAGGTCTTTTCCAACTCCTTTTGATCCAGCTGGGTCATACCACCCAACTGCCCGGCAGTGAAACCGCTGTCGCCGACCATTGCCCCCGGCGCCAGGCTGACCATGCGCTTGGCGACAGCCTCGATGGCACCCTTGTAGCCGCCCTTCTTGTTCAGGTTGTACTGGCCCAGATCAATCTGCGTGCGCAGCCAGTTGCCCCAGTAGAACTCGAGAAATTCCGGCGCAATCGCACCCTCGTTTGGCTTGCCGTACGCGGCCTTGCGGGTGAAATACACCAGGCTGCGGAACGTGTCGTCCTGCAGGTTCTTGAAGCCCAGGTGCGCCGGCAGTTGCTCCGCTGGTAACGCCTGGCCCCGGTTGTCCTTGAGCCAGACCTTGCGGGCCGCTTCCATCCGCTGCCAGAACGTGGCGAGGTTGGGGCTGGAACTGAAGTCGTCGGTGACCTTGACCCACATTTTCAAGCGCGGGCCAGCGCCGGGTGTTTCCCACAAGGTAGTGAAACTGTGATGACCATCGGTCAGGTAAAGCTGGCCGCCGGGGCCCACCACCACGGTTTTCATATCCTGCGGGTAGGTGCCGACCGGGTGCTTGCAGGTAAAGCTGTCGGACCTTAGCAGCTCGGCGTTTTTCGGCACCTGGTCAGCCTCGCCCTGGCCGTTGGTTTCGCAGTATTCATCGAAAGCCTTGGCCGGCTTGTCGGCGAACAGCCCGAGGCTGTAGTAGATCTGGTCGAAACCCACCACGGCCTGGGTGGGGTGCAATTGCTCCAGGGCCACCTCGATCACCTGCCCGGGCTGCGGCGTAGAGAACGCCTGGGCCTGAGCGGTAACCACACAGAGCACAAGCCCGATAGTCCATGAATACAGACGCATAAATTTCAAATCCTTATCAGTCAGTGAAGCAATCCCTAGGGGTGATTTTCAGCGTAAGCGGCTAGAATCAACCTTATCCGTGACCCACCAAATAGCCAGGAGCCATGATGAGCTCGACCAACCCGCCCTCCCACACCGCCAAGCTGGACCGCATCCTCGCCGACGCCCAGCGCGACCGCGAAATGGGCTACCGCGACAAAGCCTTGAAGATGTACCCCCACGTGTGCGGTCGCTGCGCCCGTGAATTCGCCGGCAAGCGTTTGAGTGAACTGACCGTACACCACCGCAACCATAATCATGATGACAATCCCCAGGACGGCTCCAACTGGGAATTGCTGTGCCTGTACTGCCACGACAACGAACACTCGCGCTACACCGACCAGCAGTATTTCGGCGAAGGCTCCACCAGCAGCCCGAGCATTGCCAAGGCGACGCACAATCCGTTTGCGGCGCTGGCGGGGTTGATGAAGAAAGACGACTGAAGATCGTCCTTGTCTGTACTGGCCTCATCGCAGGCAAGCCAGCTCCCACATTTGGAATGCATTCCCCTGTGGGAGCCGGGCTTGCCCGCGATGACGATCGCCCAAGCACTGCATACCCCCAGGCCGTATAATCGCCGTTTTTCTCCAAGGCACCCTTCCCCGTGGGCAATAAACGCTACAGCTGCATCGGTCTGTATAACCCAAAATCCCCCGAAAACGTCGGCTCGGTGATGCGTGCCGCCGGTTGCTACGGCGTGGCCTCGGTGTTCTACACCGGCGTGCGCTACGAGCGAGCCCGGGACTTCATCACCGACACCAAGAAGGTCCACCACGACATTCCGCTGATCGGCATCGACGACCTGAAGAAGATCCTGCCCCTGGGCTGCATCCCGGTTGCCGTGGAACTGGTGGAAGGTGCCCGCCCGCTGCCTGAATACACCCACCCCGACCGCGCGCTGTATATCTTCGGCCCCGAGGACGGCTCCCTGGACAAGGAGATCCGCGACTGGTGCGAAGATGTGGTGTACATCCCCACCACGGGCTGCATGAACCTGGCGGCCACCGTCAATGTGGTGCTCTACGACCGCCTGGCCAAGGGCAACAATACCCGTTCGGGCCCCAAGTACTGATTCTGCGGGAACATCCGGCACCTGCGCGCAGTCAGCTAGTAACACTAGCCCTTGTTGGAGACAGATCATGAGCGACAGCAAAATTTTGCAACCTATCATCGAAGCCGCACCGTTGAAGCCTCAGCCTACCCAGAACGTGCATGGCTGGGAGCGCATCGGCTCAGTGGCGGGCGGCGTGATGATGGTCGGCAAAGGCCTGCGCCGCGGCGGGATTTTCGGGCTGATCCAGGTGGCGATTGGCGGCGTGGCACTGGCCCGTGGCTTTACCGGGCACAGTTCGCTCAAAGACAAGCTGGAGCAGGGTCGCCAGGAAATGAACAGCGTGCGCACGAAGATCGAGCGGGCCGGGGAAGAATTGAAGAATTTGAAGACCAAGGCGGAAGTGGCGGCTGAGAAGGCTGTAAAACCCAAAGCCTGACCTAAGTCTTGGACATGCTGGAGATTCAAAATGTGGGAGGGGGCTTGCCCCCTCCCACATTTTGAATTGCACAGGGCTTGGGATCAGCGCAGCAGCTTGCTATCCAGTACCACCGACGATTCGCCGATTACGCTTTCAGCCAACTGAACGAACTCTTTGGTGTTGATGCTGTTCACCCGCATCACCGCCTGCGCCAGATCATCCAGGGAGCGCTTGTTGTGGGTTTTCACGCGGATCTCGCGGTCCAGGTCCTGCAACACCAGTACTGCCCGCGCTACACCAGCGCTGCCGATTTGCTCGCCTCTCAGCGTGGTGACCGCCTTGCTTTCTTTGGCCAGGCGCGCCTGGATCGCCGCATAACGCTCATCGGTGAGGCCCCCCGCACGTCGCACCAGTTCAATCGCGTAATACTCCCCCAGGCCCTCGCTGATCCAGTCACTGCTGTCGTGGTCGTTGAAGCGCCCGATGGCCTGCACCACCTCGCGCAGCAACGGGCTGCCGCCATTTTCGCTGACCAGTGGCGTACGGCTGTTAAGGTAGATCGAATCGTGCGACGCCCAGGCTCCGCGGCGCATCGGGTCACTCGCGCCGACGATCAACAATTTGGCGGGATGGCGTGGGAACGCAGCGTCCACCTGCGGCCAGATGAACGTCAGCAGCGTCAGCACGTCCATGCGGCGCATGCCCTGCCCCTTTGGCGAGGCCACGGTGACCTCGGTTTCACCCAGGCGCAGGCGACGGCTGCCGAGGTTACCGGCGAGCATCCAGCCGGTGGGGCGATCGAACAGGCGGGACACGTTGTCGATGCGGAATTTGTTTTTGCCAATGCGCGGCCAGGCAGTTTCGACGCTCTTCCAGCCCGCGGGCAGTTCGAACATCAGGCGCGAGACCAATTCAATGCCATCTTGCTGGTCCAGGCGCGCAGCCGGCACCAGGTCTTCACCGCGCAATAATGCCCAATTGGGCGTGGCCCGTGTGTCAAAGGTGCCCGGCTTGCGCGCGTGGGTCAGACGCACGCGGTAGGTCAGGCTGGCCTTGTCGGCGCTGGGCTGCCACACACCACGGCTGCCCGTGACTTGCCATTGGCCGTCGGCCTTGAAGTCGCTGTAATCACCACTGCGGCCCAGGTCAAAGTCCAGGCTGCGCACCGCCGAGCCTTGGGACAGGCTGACGCGCACCTCGGCCTGCTCGCTCTGGGGCAGCAGCTTGACGTGATAATCCAGGTCAACCTTCTTAGCGCACCAGCCCGGCCCGCTCAGGGCCAGCAATACCAGGGCCGCTGCCAACTTGGCTGCCACCTTCATACACACTCCTTTGTTCAACCTGCACGGAAGATCAGGTAATCCTCCCAGTCGTCCTCTGGCACGCTGCCTTCGCTGAGCATGCGCCCGGACTGGGAAATGCGTTCATGGTGCACGGCGTCGCGATCGCCGCAGACCAGGTGGTGCCAGAGCGGCAAATCCTTGCGCTCGCTGACCAGACGATAGCCGCAGGTTGGCGGCAGCCATTTGAACTGGTCGGCCTGGCCGGGCGTGAGCTGGATACAGTCCGGCACCGAAGCGCGGCGATTGGGGTAATCGGTGCACTGGCAGGTTTTCAGGTCGAGCAGTTTGCAGGCGATACGCGTGTAATAGACGCTGTTGTCGTCTTCATCCTCAAGCTTTTGCAGACAGCACAGGCCGCAGCCGTCGCACAACGACTCCCACTCCTCCTGGTCGAGGTGCTCAAGGGTTTTGCGTATCCAGAAAGGTTCGACTTTGGCGGCCATGGCTCTACATCAGTATCAGAAGGTGAAAAGGCCGCCAGTCTAGTGCCCAAGCCCGTTACGGCCAAGCGCTTACGACTGACGGTGTTGCAAGACTTGTCAGGCCTGGGTTGGCGCAGTAGTTTTGAACCCCGGCTTTTTTCATCAGGATCTGTCCATGAGCGATAACCCACGCGTTGCCGATTACCCGATCCATACCCAATTCACCGAACGCTGGTCGCCCCGCGCCTTTACTGGCGAAAGCATCCCGCAAGAGACGTTGCTGAGTTTCTTCGAAGCCGCACGCTGGGCACCCTCGGCGTACAACTCGCAGCCGTGGCGGTTTCTCTACGCCCGCCGGGACACGCCGGACTGGGAGCGTTTCCTGGGCCTGCTGAATGAGTTCAACCGCAATTGGGCGCAGCATGCGTCGGCCCTGGTCATCATCGCGTCGAAAACCGACTTCATCGCCCCCGGCGCTACAGAAGAAACCCCGGCGCTGTGGCACACCTTCGACACCGGCTCGGCCTGGGGCCACCTGGCGCTGCAAGCCAGCCTCAGCGGCTGGCACACCCACGGCATGGCCGGTTTCGATCAGGAGCTGACCCGCAAAGAGCTGAAGATTCCACAAGGCTATGCGCTGCACGCGGCCGTAGCGGTGGGTAAGCTGGGTGACAAGTCGAACCTGCCGCAATACCTGCAAGGCCGTGAAGCGCCGAGCCCGCGCAAGCCGTTGACTGAACTGGTGTCCGAGGGCGACTTCAGCCTGTAAGCCTAGTGCAACTCCAATGTGGGAGGGAGCAAGCCCCCTCTCACATTTTAGATTGATGCATGGCCAAGGATCAGTAGCCCCGGTCGAAGTCCACTTCGCCGCGCAGCGCTTGCTTGGCCTGGTAGGCGCGCACGTTTTGCACAAACAACGCCACCATCATCGACGGCGAGGTCGGTGCCGAGCTGTGCCCAGTCAACAGCAAACCCCACGCGGTCCAGAACGGGTGGCGTTGCGGCAACGGCTCCTGACGGCACACGTCGATCACCGCGCCGGCCAGATGCCCTTCTTTCAGGGCCTCGACCAGGTCGGCATCCACCACCGCCACGCCGCGCCCGACGTTGATAAACAGCGCCGTCGACTTGAATTGCTTGAACAACGCCGCGTTGTACACGTCATGGGTGTCCGGGGTATTGGGCAGCAGGTTGATCACGTAATCGACCTCGCCCACCAAGCGGCCCAACTGATCGAGCCCGGCCACTTCAATAAAGGGTGCCTGTTCCCGCGCCGTACTGGCGATGCCGTACAGCTTGACGCCAAAGGGCACCAGGAAATCAGCCACGCTTTTGCCAATATCACCCGTGCCGACAATCAGCGCCTTGCGCCCCGCCAGGCTCTGCCCCATGCGGTTGTCCCACTTGCGCTCGACCTGGCTGACCAGGCGCGCCAGCACTTCGCGCTCATGGCCCAGCATATAGGTGAGGACAAACTCGGCCATGACCTGGCCAAAGATGCCGACTGCACGGGTGAGGCGATAGTCGCGGGGCAAGCCATCGGCCAGCAGCGGCGTGATACCGGCCCAGGTCGATTGCAACCACTGCGGTTGATGGCCCTGGCGCAGCAGCGTCGCCAGCAGATCGGGCTGGCCCAGCCACACCGGGCAATCGGCGGCCAGGCGCGAGAGTTCGGCCGAGTCACCGCTGGTCAGCACGTCAAGGTCCGGGGCGGCCTCCTTGAGCAGTTGGGCGTAGAGCGGGTGATCCTGTTCAGCAATCAGAACACGCATGGTTCAAACCTTTCAAAAACAATGCAGACGGCCGCCCGCATCCTTACGGCCACCGTCGTCTAATACGATTCCATTTAAAGCCTGTGCCCTGACACGGGCACTGATCGATCACATCGGGTCGTTGCGGCGCAGCAACTCTTCGGGCAAGTGCTCGATGTACTCGTCTTCGGCCGGCGGCATTTGCAGGTGGTAGCCCTGTTTGTCGAGGTTTTCCAGCACCACGGTGATGTCTTCGCGCGACAGCTTGCGCTCCGGCGTCAGCACCATGTCAAACGCGTGATGCGCCTTGCCGAAGGCCTCCATCAACGGCTCGGGCACGCGCTCGAGGGCATCGCTTTTGAGCACGTAGAGGTACATGCCGTCTTTTTTCTTGCTGCGGTAGATGGAACAAATACGTTTCAAGGCTGTTCTCCGGCATTGGCCAGGCTGTCGAGCAGCGCCTGGCCCATCAACTCGCGGCGCCAGCCACGCAGCGAGTCTGGCAATTGGTAAGGCCCATCGGGGTAGCCACTTTTGACCAGGGCTTCGAGGGTTTTCTTGCGCAGCATCAGTTCCGGCGCCATCTCCAGGCGCTCGGCGAACGTCTGGCCCAGGGCGCGCAGTTGCTTGATCAGCGCGGCGGCGTCCACCGGCAACGGTTCGGCCACGGCGGGAGGCCATTGGTCCATCGGCACGCTACCGGCACGTTTGATCAGGTCCAGCAGGAACTGGCCGTCCTGACGCACGGTACGCGGGTGCATGTCTTCGATCTTGCCCAGCGCGGCCAGGTTATCCGGCTGGGATTTGGCCAACGGCCAGAGCGAATGCTCGCGGATGATGCGGTTGCGCGGCAGGTCCCGGGCGCGGGCCTGCTGTTCGCGCCAGGCGCACAATTCACGCAGCACGGCAAGTTGGGCACGGGACAGTTTCCACGCCAGCTTGGCATCGCGGTACACCTCGAAAGGGTCGATTTCGCGGCGCAGGTTGGCCACCAGTTCGGCACCGTCTTCCAGGACCCAGGCGTACTTGTCATCCGATAGCTGCGGGCGCAGGCGAATATAGACCTCGGCCAGGTGCACCGCGTCTTCAGCGGCGTAGCTGACCTGCGTCTCGGACAATGGCCGCTGCAGCCAGTCCGAACGGGTTTCGCCCTTGGGCAGCTCGATATCCAGCACGGCTTGCACCAGGCGCGAATAGCCCATGGAAAAGCCGAGGTTGAGGTAAGCCGCGGCCAACTGGGTGTCGAACAACGGTGCCGGCAGGCTGCCGGTCAGGCGCAACAGCACTTCCAGGTCTTCGCTGCAGGCGTGCACCACCTTGATCACCGCCGGGTTCTCCAGCAAAGCGGCCAAGGGTTGCCAGTTGTCGATGGTCAGGGGGTCGATCAGGTAAGCGCGTACGCCATCACCGATCTGGATCAGCCCGGCAATAGGGTAAAAGGTGTCGACCCGCATGAATTCGGTGTCGAGGGCGACGAATGGCAACTGCTGCCATTGGGCGCAATGCTGGCCGAGGCTATCGTTGTCGCAGATCCAGTGAATATCGATGGCCACACGGCTCTCCCTTGAAGAATGGCGCGCAGTATATATCGCGAAAGGGGCTTGCGAGCATCCGTAGTGCACACACCATCATGAAAACTCCGACAGGAGATGAAGAATAGTCCGACATATGGGAGTTATCCTCTCTTACGCAGGACGTACACACACCACAGTTTGGAGCCCGGCAGGAACTCCTGGTAATTCAGAACCTTGAAGCCCGCCTGACGAAACTCATCCTCTACCGGTGTACCCGCGCTTACGGAAACAATCACCGTGTCGCGGCTGACGCGGTGAAACTCGCGCAACAACATTAATCGCACATCGCTGCTGGGCACATGGCGAAACAACTCCAGGCAGAAAATACAGTCCACCGCGTTCGCCGAAAGGCCAATCGAAAACGCCGAGCCCTGGAAGGTTTTGACACGTTTTAGCAACGTGCCCGGGTGATGGGTGCGCGCGTGGTCGAGCATGGCCTGGGAGTTGTCAGAGGCGAGGATCACCCGGTTGACGTGCTCGGCCAGCACCGGCCAGAAGCGCCCCGAACCACAGGCCAGGTCAAGGATAAGCCCTGGCTCACCCGCGACCTTCAGCGCATGGCGTACCAGCCGCGCATCCCGCCACGCGGCCAAGCGCTGCAACAGCCTTGGCGGACGCGGATCACCGCACACCCTGGCATGCTCACGGTCACAGCGCTCGGTGAATTCAGTCTCGATGGGGGATGGAGGTTGTGGCGACATCACGGGCTCATGTGGGTAAAACGGTAGTGAACGACCTTGATTCCCAGCTTAACCACTGCAACGTGAAAAAAAGGTCGAAAGCCGCCACCGTAAACTCCGTCACGCCTGATGCAGGTACCAACGCCAATCCTGCTCGCCGACCTCGCCCATGAACTGGCGATATTCGGCACGTTTGACTGCCAGGTAAACACCAAGGAATTCACTGCCAAACGCATCCTTTGCCCATCGTGAAGCCTCAAGCGCACGCAGGGTGGTCAGCCAGTCAGTGGGCAACAGCTCCTTGGCCTGGGCATAACCGTTTCCTTCCACCGGGGCGCCAGGGTCGCGTTGCTCGCGAATGCCGCGATGGATGCCGGCCAGGATCGCGGCGGCCGCCAGATAAGGGTTGGCATCGGCGCCGCAGATGCGGTGCTCGATATGCCGGGAACTGGCCGGGCCACCGGGCACGCGCAGGCTGACGGTGCGGTTGTCCACGCCCCAGGTGGCAGCCAGCGGTGCATAGCTGTTGGTTTGGAAACGCCGATAGGAGTTGGCGTTGGGGCAGAACATCAGCAGCGAATCGAGCAACGTACTCAGCATCCCGCCCACCGCCTGGCGCAGCAGTGGCGTGCCATCAGCCGCCTCGCTGGCGAACAGGTTATTGCCCTGGGCATCGGCCAGGCTGACGTGCATATGCATACCGGTGCCGGCCAGGTCGTCGAACGGCTTGGCCATAAAACATGCGGCCATCCCGTGCTTGTGGGCCACGCCCTTGACCAGGCGTTTGTAGCGCACCGCTTCGTCCATCGCCTGTAAAGCATCAGTGCGATGTTCAAGGGTAATTTCCACCTGGCCCGGGGCGTACTCGGAGATGGCCGTTCGCGCCGGGATACCTTGCAGCTTGCAGGCGCTATAAAGGTCGGCGAGAAACGGCTCGATCTGCTCCAGTTCGCGCAGGCCGTAGACCTGGGTCGAACGCGGGCGATTGCCGTCCATATCCCGCGCCGGTTGCGGACGACCGTTGCCGTCGGGCTTCTGGTCGAGCAGGTAGAACTCCAGCTCTGCCGCCATCACTGGGTAATAGCCATCGGCTTTGAGTGCATCGATGACCTTGGCGAGCAAATGCCGAGGGTCGGCCACGGTAGCGGGCAAGCCTTGTGTGGGGTGCATGCTGACTTGCACCGCCGCGGTGGGGATCAAACGCCAGGGCATACGCTGCAAACTGCCACTGATCGGGTAGGCGCGGCAGTCGATATCGCCGACTTCCCACACCAGCCCTGAGTTTTCTACGTCATCGCCATTGATGGTCAGGCCGAGAATGGTGCTGGGCAGTGGCCGACCGGTTTCGTACACCGCCAGCAGTTCGTCGCGGTGCAGCAGCTTGCCGCGGGGTACGCCGTTGTTGTCGAGGATAAACAGCTCGAACATCTCAATGTCGGGGTTCTGCTCAAGGAAGGTTCGGGCTTCGTGCAGGTGGGCAAAGACACTCATGGCAATTCTCATACGTTTGGGTCGGGCAGATGCAGATGGGCACAGGTGCACGTCATCCGTGGGGGTGGATCAACGTAGAAAAGAGGTGTCTGGCGGGCGCGCGTGTCGACAATGGAACAAGGCCCAGAACGCAAGTGCAGAAGGCAGTGTCGCGGCGTGAGTGTCGGGGCAACCGTCCATGCGCGGATCACAGAAATAGAGAACCCCGAGCGTCACACGCCTGGATAGGCGGTTAAATTCAGGCTTGATGGAGTTTGGGTACAGTTTGGCTAAACATTCCCCACGCCTTGCCACCCTGCCCGGCGCTGGAAATAATGGGCGCCCCGACCGTGCCCCAAGGACTCGCCCCCATGAAAGCTCCTCTGGCCCTCTGTGTGCTGGCAAGCCTGGTAAACATCGCCCAGGCCGACACTGTCCCGTCACGTCTTGACGAGGTGATCCAGCGCGGCACCCTGACCGTTTGCACAACGGGCGACTATAAGCCCTACACCTCATTGCGCGCCGATGGCCATTATGAAGGTATCGACATTGCCATGGCCGAGTCCCTGGCCAAGAGCCTCAACACCACGATCAAGTGGGTGCCCACCACGTGGAAAACCCTGATGCCGGACTTCCTCGCCCAACGGTGCGACATCGCCGTGGGTGGGATTTCGGTGTCGTTGGAGCGGCAGAAAAAGGCGTTCTTCAGCCAATCGCTGGGGGTTGACGGCAAGATCCCACTGGTGCGCTGCGCCGATGTGCAGCGCTACCAAACGGTTGAGCAGATCAACCAGCCACAGGTGCGGGTGATCGAGCCGGCAGGTGGCACCAATGAAGTGTTTGCCCGTGCCCACCTGGGCCAGACGCAGATTCGCCTGCATGACAATGTGACGATTTTTGATGAGCTGCTGGCGGGCAAGGCCGATGTGATGATTACCGATGCCAGCGAGGCGCGGTATCAGCAGAAGCTCAAGCCGGGGTTGTGTGCGGTCAATCCTGAGCGGCCGATGCAGTACAGTGAAAAAGCCTTCCTGCTACCTCGCGATGATGTGGCCTGGAAGAGTTATGTGGATCAGTGGTTGCACTTGAGCGTGGCGACCGGGGGGTATGCGGGGATTGTCAGCCAGTGGTTGGCTGCGCCTTGAATTTGCTGCCATGACGGCCTGTCTGGCACACCGAGATCCAAATGTGGGAGGGGGCTTGCTCCCGATATAGGTGGATCAGCCAAAAAAAATTGTTAACTGACACTCCGCTATCGGGAGCAAGCCCCCTCCCACATCAGCTCGACGAACGCCCTGCAGGCGGCGCTGCGGTAGGCGCCCTTGCGGCTCAATAGTGCGGCAGTACGCTGCGGCAGCGGTGGGTCGATGGTCACGGCGTGCAGCCCCGTCTGCGCCTCGGCCAGTGCTTGGGGCAGGACGGTTGCCAGTGACGTGTTGCGGACGATTTCGATGATTGCGCTGATGGAGTTGGCTTCCATGGCGATAAATGGTTTCACACCTTGCCCGCGGCAGTAGTCATCGATATGGCGGCGGGTAGCGAAGCTCGTGTTCAGCAGCACCAGGGGTTGTTCAAGCCAAACGAGTCGGCTCAATTGGGGATGGCTGGCACTGACCACTACGCTCAGTTGTTCGACAAACAGCCCCTCGCACTCAATGTCCGGCCCATGTTCGCCGGTAAATCCGATACCGATATCCAGCAGGTCTTCGCCCAGTGCAGCTTCGATACGGTCCTGGGTCAACTCCTCGACGCTGAGGGTGATGCCCGGGTACAGCGTATTGAATCGCGCCAGCAACGGGCCGATCAGGTAGGCGGTGAAGGTCGGCGTCATGGCCAGTCGCAAATGCCCGCGGCTGAGGTCTTGCACATCGTGTATGGCGCGGCTGCCGGCCTGCAGGTCCTGCAAGGCCAGCCGCGCAAAGCGCACATAGGCTTGCCCCGCATCGGTCAGGCTGATACTGCGCCCGGAGCGGTCGAGCAGCGGCGCGCCGAGGCTTTCTTCCAGCTGTTTGATCTGTTGTGAGAGGGTCGGCTGCGATACATGCAGCGCTTCGGCGGCGCGAGTGAAGTTGCGATGCTCGGCAACGGCGAGCAAGTAACGGATATGACGCAGCAGCATCGACAGCGCTCCAGCTATAGGCATGACTTATGGACAGCATCATAAACCGGTCTTGGACGCTATAGCCGAAAACTTCCATCCTTGCCCCATCAGCGACGCAAGGAGAACCACCATGCAGCATCTCATCGATGGCTTCCGCAAATTCCAACGTGAAGCCTTTTCCCAACGCAGCGACTTGTTCAAGCACCTGGCGACCACACAGAACCCCGGCACCTTGTTCGTGTCCTGCTCCGACAGCCGTGTCGTACCGGAGCTTCTGACCCAGCAGGAACCCGGCGATCTGTTCGTGATCCGCAATGCCGGCAATATCGTGCCGTCCTACGGCCCCGAGCCGGGTGGTGTGTCGGCCACGGTTGAATATGCGGTGGCGATACTCGGGGTCAGCGACATTGTGATTTGCGGGCATTCGGACTGCGGCGCCATGACTGCCATTTCCACCTGCAAGTGCCTGGACCATCTGCCGGCCGTGGCCAACTGGTTGCGTCATGCCGAGTCAGCCAAGGTGATCAATGCATCCCGTACGCATGTCTCGGACGCTGCGCGCCTGGATTCATTGGTGCGCGAAAACGTGGTCGCCCAACTGGCTAATCTCAAGACTCACCCCAGCGTTGCGCTGGCCCTG
Organism: Pseudomonas sp. W2Jun17; assembly: GCF_023127795.1. Taxonomy (NCBI): domain Bacteria; kingdom Pseudomonadati; phylum Pseudomonadota; class Gammaproteobacteria; order Pseudomonadales; family Pseudomonadaceae; genus Pseudomonas; species Pseudomonas sp. W2Jun17. Next base: position 160,800 of record NZ_SPKO01000007.1, read on the forward strand.
GAACAAGGCCGGATGAACCTGCATGGCTGGGTGTATGACATCGAAACCGGTGGCATCGACGCGCTGGACGGTCGCACCGGACGCTTCGTCTCTTTGCTCGACCATCCAACCACCCGCGCCCACGCTGCCTGAACCTTAACCACCCAAGAGGACATCACCATGTTGCAATCCCAATTCGCCCAAACCCCACGCCTGGCCCTGGCCGATACCGTTATCGACCTCAAGGCACGCAAGAATCTGTCATGGCAGGACCTCACCGATGGCACCGGCCTGAGCCTGGCGTTCGTCACCGCCGCCCTGCTCGGCCAGCACCCACTGCCCAAGGAGGCGGCCGACATCGTGTGCGACAAACTCGGCCTCGACCAGGACGCCAGCCGCCTGCTGCAAAGCGTCCCACTGCGCGGCAGTTTCCCCAGCGGTGTGCCGACCGATCCAACCATGTACCGTTTCTACGAAATGCTGCAGGTCTACGGCTCTACCTTGAAGGCCCTGGTGCATGAGCAATTCGGCGACGGCATCATCAGCGCCATCAACTTCAAGCTGGACATCAAGAAAGTCGAAGACCCGGACGGCGGCTCCCGTGCGGTCATCACCCTGGACGGCAAATACCTGCCCACTAAACCCTTCTGATTTGCCGCCAACCGTCTACGCTCTTGGCACACCAACAAGAACGAGGGACGGTAAATGAAGAGACTGCTCCGATTCACCTGGCTGCTGCTGTTGTGTTGCAGCCAGGTGCATGCCGCCACGGCACAGGAAGCGGATGCCCAAGCCGCCAAGGCCCTGCTGGAAAAGGCCTTGGCGTACTACCACAAGCAAGGTGACAAGGCGTTCGCCGCCTTCAGCCGTCAGGGCGAATTCATCGACCAGGACCGTTATGTGTTTGTGGTCAATACCCAAGGCGTACTGTTGGCCAGTGGCGGGCCCTCCTCCGCACTGATCGGTCGCGACGTGTCCGAGGTACTCGGGCCCGACCTGCAAGCCTCGTTCAAACAAGCCTTGAGCGTGCCGGAAAGCCAGGGTATCCAGCAGGCTGACTATCGCTGGCAGAACTGGAACGACGGCAAGGTCGAACATAAGCATGTGTTTTATCAGCGGGTGGGCGAACGCATCCTGGCGGTCGGTTATTACTTGCCGCGCGCCACGCCAGAACAGGCACGGGCGCTGCGCAACAAGGCGGTGGAAGCGCTGGTCAAGGATGAAACCGGCACGCTCAAGGCGATCAACTCCTTGCAGGGCGGCTTCTTGCAAGATGATCTGTACGTGTTCGTGGTAGACCTGAACACGCGACGCTACGTCGCCCACGGCACCAACCTGCGCCTGATCAACACCGACTTTGCCAAGATCAAGGACCCGGATGGCAAACCGGTGGGTGTGCCGATCCTCAAGATGATGGCCGAGCAGGACCAGGGCGAATACAAATACCGCTGGAAAAACCCGGTGACGGGTAAGGTCGAGAACAAGCACGCTTATGTGCGCAAAAGCGGGCATTTCATGGTTGCGGTGGGATATTACAGCCCCTGACCTGACTTGAAATGCAATCAAACTGTGGGAGCAAGTCGAATCGTCGCGCCGCCCCTCCCACATTTGGTTTCCTACATTCAATTGGACCTAGCGGGCTTTGTCTTCCCGACCACGCAGCACCCGGTTCGGCATCACGATCGCAGCCGCCAACCCCAGCAACGACACTGCCGCACTCACCATCAGCAAATGCCGGAACGTCACCGCCAACTCCCCGCGTAACGCATCCTGCGCCGGGCCGGGTGCGGCGTTGAGGCCGTCAAGCAGCACGTTGCCAGAACTGCCTTCGGCCACCAGTGCGGCGCTCGTCAAATGGGCGAAACTGGAGTCGTGCAACAGCGCCAGCAGCAACGCCGACATGCAAGCCACCCCCACTGCCCCGCCCAGGGAGCGGAACAGGTTGGTGGTGCTGGTGGCCACACCGATATCCCGTTGCTCTACCGAGTTCTGCGTACCCACCAACGAGGTCGGGAACTGCATACCGGCGGCAATGCCGCACAACAGCATGAATACGCTGGTGAGCACCACCGCCTGGGGCGCGCTGTAGGCCATGCCGAGAATCGCCAGCGGGCTCAACACTGCGCCACTGAGGATCATCGGTTTATAGCGGCCAGTCACCGACGTCATGCGCCCGGCAAAATACGCGCCCATCGGCAAGCCCATCGCCAAGGGCAGCAAGTGCAGGGCCGCACTGTCAGCACCGGCGCCGGTCACGGTCTGGTAACGCAGGGGCATCAGCACGGTCAGGGAAATCGCCTGGAAGCTGGTGACAAAAATCGTGCACCAACACAACACCGCACTGCGGTTGGCAAACAAGTGCATGGGCAGCAGCGGTTCGCGCGCGCGGCGTTCGTGCCACACAAACACGCTCAACGCCAACAGTGCGCAGGCCAGCGACCCCAGCACTTGATCGTCACGCCACGAATGGCCCTGGCCGATTTCGGTGATACCCAGCAACAAGGCGGTGAGGCCGACGATCATCAGCACCGTGCCGAGGTAATCGATGATCGGCTTGCGCTGCGGCACCGGCAGCCCCACCAGAGTGCGATGGGCCACGTACCAGGCGCCGGCACCCAGCGGCAGGTTGATCAAAAACACCCAGCGCCACGACAGGTACTCGGTCATATAGCCGCCCAGCACCGGCCCCGCCACGCTGGCCACCGCGTACATGCTGCTGAAATACCCCTGATAACGTCCCCGTTCGCGGGGAGGAATAATGTCGCCAATGATTGCCTGGCTCACTGAAATCATCCCGCCGGCACCGATGCCCTGGAGAATCCGCGCCAGCACCAATTGCTCCATGCTTTGCGCCATGCCACAAAACAGCGACGCCAGGGTGAACACGCCCATGCCGATCAGCATCATGGGCCGACGCCCATACAGATCGCCAAGCTTGCCGTAGATCGGCACCGCCACGGTCATCGCCACCATATAGCCGGAAATCACCCAGGCCAGCAGGTTGACGTCATGAAACTGCGCGGAAATGGCCGGCATGGACACCGCCACAATGGTCTGGTCCAGGGCGCCGAGGAAGATCGCCATCATCAGCGCAGCAAGAATACTGCGCACGGCGGGAACGGTTGGGGCGGGCTGATTGAGGTGAGTCACGGCAGAACCTTCGAACAAGGCCCGCAGGACAAGATCGCCCGCGGGAATGCTCAATACGATAGCAGGCTATTCGATAGGCTCGTAAGCAAGCCCGACGTAATTTTCTGCAATGGTTTTGCGCCCGGCATCCGAGTGGATGAAATAGTCCAGCTCACTCTCGGCAATGCGCTGGCTGAAGGCGTCCGCCTGGGGAAACTCATGCAGCATCGAGGTCATCCACCAGGAAAACCGCTCGGCTTTCCATACCCGGCGCAGGCAGATAGCCGAGTACTTTTGCAGCAAGTCCAGGCGCCCTTCGCGGTACACCTTGAGCAAGATCCGGAACAACGTGCTCACGTCACTGGCCGCCAGGTTCAACCCCTTGGCGCCGGTGGGCGGGACAATATGCGCGGCATCGCCAAGCAGGAACAGGCGCCCGTACTGCATGGGTTCCACCACGAAGCTGCGCAGCGGCGCGATACTTTTTTCAATCGATGGGCCGGTCACCAACTGCTGCGCCAATGAACCGGGCAAGCGGGTTTTCAGTTCATCCCAGAAACGCTCATCCGACCAATCCTCCACAGCCTCGTCCTGCGGCACTTGCAGGTAATAACGGCTGCGCGTCGGTGAGCGCATGCTGCACAGGGCAAAACCCCGTGGGTGTTTGGCATACACCAGCTCGGCGTGTACCGGCGGCGTATCGGCGAGCACCCCCAGCCAACCGAAGGGATAGACCCGCTCGAATACCTTCAACCCCTGCGCCGGAATCGACTGGCGGGCGACGCCATGGAAGCCATCGCAACCGGCGATGTAATCGCACTCCAGGCGATAGGCTTGGCCTTGGTGATTGAACGTCAGCCAGGGTCGATCACTTTTCAGATCATGGGGCTGTACGTCGCACGCCTCGTACAGCGTGGTAGCGCCGGCGGCTGCGCGGGCGGCCATCAGGTCGCGGGTGACTTCGGTCTGGCCGTAGATCATCACCGATTGGCCACCGGTCAATGCCTTGAGATCGATTGGGATAAGTTGGTCATTAAGGGCAATGTCAAAACCTGTGTGCACCAACCCTTCAACATCCATGCGTTGGCTCACCCCGGCTTCGCGCAACAGGTCAACCATGCCCTGCTCCAACACTCCGGCACGGATGCGCCCCTGCACGTAATCGGAGCTCTGGCGCTCTAGAACAAGGGTTTGAATACCAGCGTTGTGCAGCAGCTGGCCGAGCAGCAATCCAGACGGACCGGCGCCAATAATGGCGACTTGGGTTTTCAGGGTTTTCATTATTTTTATGGCCTTCACGCTTTACCCGAACGTATCGAGTGAAAGAGTTGTCAGTGGAATTGTGGCTGACATTTTTCACTTGAGCGAACCGCATAAGAAGTTGAAAACTGCGTCAAAGCCTGCGCTTTTCGCCAATCGGGGCGATTACCGAACCATTATCCTGAGTATCGGATTGAAACCATGACCAAAACCGCGATTCCGGTCTTCAAGCTTTACGGGGAAAGCCAGCAGTGGCCGACGCCCGATTTGTTGCACTGCGAAACCATTTCCCGGCGCAGTCGGGAATACCAGTGGGAAATCCAGCCCCACCGGCACGCGGATCTGTGCCAACTGCTGTATGTGCACAAAGGCCAGGCACAACTGGAAATCGAAGGCCAGCGCACCACCCTCAATGAAGCGAGCCTGCAAGTGCTACCGCCACTGTGCGTACATGGCTTTCGTTTTTCCGAAGATGTGCAGGGTTATGTGGTGACCCTTTCGGCGCCGCTGGTCAGCCATTTGCAGGCGCAATTGGGCGACACCGTCGATGGCCTGCAAACCCTCGGCAGTTATCCTGCGGGCAAGGACAGCGACTACTTGAACAACCTGTTCGTGCGCTTGCAGGACGAATACGCCGAGGATCAACCGGCACGGGACATGATGTTGCACGCCTTGGTCAGCGTGCTGCTGGTGTGGGTCAGCCGCCAGGCGATCCAGCGTCGTCATCCACGCGCCCCACGTGGCCGTGAGTATTTTCGGCGTTTCACCCAACTGGTCGAACAGCATTACCGTGAGCACCCAAAGATTGAAGATTTGGCCCACAAGCTGGGCATCTCGGTCTCACACTTGAACGGGACTTGTCGGGAATTGGGCGGGCAACCGGCGTTGCAGATCATGCATGACCGCCAATTGCTGGAAGCCAAGCGCTTGTTGACCTACACCAGCATGACCATCAATGAGATGTCCGAGGTGCTGGGCTTTTCCGACCCGACCAACTTCTCGCGACTGTTTCGCCGCAGGGTCGGGTTTTCACCCAAGGCGTTTCGCGAGCAATTGAAGGCCGAGCAGCCTACCTGAGCGCGCTGAAGCTGCCGGTGCGCGGCACGCATTGGTCCTGATGGCAACTGATGGCGAACGCCGCCGGTTGCATGCGCGTTTGCTCAACGCGATAGGCGGCTGTCCCGTACAACGCAGTCGCCAATGCGCAGAGGGTGAAAATCGTCAGGTATTTTCTGGTTTTGATACTCATGGCACAGACCTCTGAACGGATCTACACGGTGCTGTTTAAAGCATAGGTCAGTCAGCGCAAGTTGCCATGATTGGCTGCCATTCAGCGCGTTTATATCGCCTCAGAGGCCGACGTCCCACGCAGGCGCCTCGGGAAACCGCAGCACCAGAAAATCCAGCAGGCTGCGCAGTGCCGAGGGCATGTGCTTGCGCGAAGCGTACACCGCATAGATGTTCATCTGCCGTGGCTCTGCTGCAGGCAGCAAGCGCACCAGTTCACCACTGCGGATCAGGGCACCGGCCTGATAACTGGGGAGCATCGCCACCCCTGCCCCGGCCAGGGTTATACGCAATAACGTACTGGCCTCGTTGGCGGTGATATTGCCGTGCACCGGCACCGACACGTGTTCGCCCTGCTCTTCGAAATGCCACAGGCTCTTGCCGAAATAGGAGTGGGTCAGGCAGTTGTGCCGGGCCAGGTCTTCGACTTTCTGCGGCGCCGGATGCTCACGCAGATAGGCCGGTGTGGCACACACCACCGAGCGGCACACGGTCAAGCGCCGGGCGATCAGGTTCGGGTCCAGGTCATTGCTGGTGCGGATCGCCAGGTCGATGCGCTCGTCCACCAGGTTCACCGTGCGGTCGAGCATCTGCAAGTCCACCGTCACCAGCGGGTAGCGCTTGACGTACTCGGCAATGGCCGCGCCCAACTGCGCCTGGCCGAACGAGGTACTGACGCTCAGGCGCAACAAGCCCCGAGGCGCGTCATCGGGCTCGCTGACGGCGGCCTGCATATCAGCGCACAGCTCCAGCAATTGCCGGCAGCGCGGCAGGGTTTCGCTCCCGGCAGCAGTGAGGCTGAGCTTGCGCGTGGTGCGGTGCAGCAGGCGCGCGCCGACCCAATCCTCCAGCTCAGCCAGGTAACGCGAGACCACCGGGCGCGACAGGTCCAGATGATCGGCGGCGGCAGACTGGCTGCCCAGGTCCACCACGGTGACAAACACGCGCATTGCTTGAAGACGATCCATGATCTGCCCGATTTCAGAAACAAACTATGTCCAAGCATCGCATTTTTTGTGGTGTTTTATGCAACTAAGCTCTACCCACCCCTTACCAATGGCAGGAGCTGCCCGATGTTCTCGACCTTCAAACGCTTGACCCTGGCCACTGCCGCCCTGGCGTTCGCCGCCCACGCCGCAGCCGCTGAGCTGAAACTGGACGTGTACAACCCAGGCGAAGCGGCGATCTTTCCCGTCAGCTCGGTGCTGGTCAGCGGTGCCAAAGACGCGATCCTGGTGGACGCCCAATTCGGCAAAGGCCAGGCCGAGCAATTGGTGCAGAAGATCCGCGCCAGCGGCAAGCACCTGACCACCATCTACATCAGCCATGGCGACCCGGACTACTACTTCGGCCTCGACACCCTGACCGCCGCGTTCCCCGACGCCAAGGTGCTGGCGCCACAACCGGTGGTCGACCATATCAACGCCACCGTCGCCGGCAAGCTGGCATTCTGGGGCCCGAAAATGGGCGCCGACAAACCGACCAAAACGATTGTGCCGCAAGTGTTGCAAGGCCACAGCCTGACCCTTGAAGGGCAACAGCTTGAAGTGGTCGGCCTGGACGGTCCGCAGCCGGATCGCAGCTTTGTGTGGATCCCGTCGATCAAGGCTGTGGTCGGTGGCGTGGTTGTCGCCGAAAACATTCACCTGTGGATGGCTGACACTCAGGGCGCGCAATCCCATAAAGACTGGTTGAGCACCCTTGAGCGTATTGAAGGCTTGAAGCCAAAAACAGTGATCCCTGGCCACTACCTGGGCACCCCATCGCTGGCCTCGGTGAAATTCACCGCCGACTACATCCAGGCCTTCGACATCGAAACCGCCAAGGCCAAGGATTCCGCCGCCCTGATTGCGGCCATGAAACAGCGTTACCCCACCCTCGCCGACGAAAGCTCGCTGGAATTGAGCGCCAAAGTCGCCAAGGGCGAAATGAAGTGGTGATCGGCTTTAAACCCTAACCCTGATGGAGAACGTCATGAGCAAAATCGCAATCATTGGTGCCACCGGCCGTGCCGGTAGCCAACTGCTGGAAGAAGCCCTGCGCCGCGGGCATACCGTTACCGCCATCGCTCGCAACACCGACAAGCTGGGCGTACGCCCAGGCGTCACGGTCAAGCAGGTGGATGCCCTGGACGCCGATGCCCTGCAACACGCTATCAGCGGTAGCGATGTGGTGATCAGCGCCGCGCACTTTGCCACCTTGCCCGCCAGCGCCGTGATCGGCCCGGTGAAAAAGGCCGGGGTCAAACGCCTGCTGGTGGTGGGTGGTGCAGGTTCGTTGCTGCTACCGGACGGCAGTCGCGTCATCGATAGCCCGGGTTTCCCTGCGGAGTACAAGGCCGAAGCCAGTGCCGGGGCTGATTTCCTGGAAACGCTGCGCCAGGAAACGGAATTGGATTGGGCGTTCCTCTCGCCATCGGCGCTGTTCGACGGGACCGAGCGCACCGGCAAATTCCGCCTGGGCCAGGATGACCTGTTGGTGAGCAGTGACGGTAACAGCTCGATCAGCTTTGCCGACTACGCCATCGCCATGATCGACGAGGTTGAAACACCCAAGCACTCGCGTAAGCGCTTCACCGTTGGCTACTGACACCACGCGGTAAAAAATGTGGGAGGGGGCAAGCCCCTCTTACATTTGTGCCTGGCTGGTCAGCCAATCCATCAGGGCCAACAACCCGGCAGAAGGCACTGTCTGCGGCGGATACACCAGGAAGTAGCCCATGCCCGTCGGCACCCGCAATTCAAACGGCATCACCAGGCGCCCCGCCTTCAGGTCCTCGCCAATCAGCGCACGATCACCGATCGCCACGCCCGAGCCTTGTGCCGCCACCGTCATCGCCAGGTCCAGCGTTTCGAAATGATGCCCCTGGCTCAGACTACTCAGGCGCGTACCCGCCGCTTTTAACCACAATGCCCAATCCCGCTGATCCCGCGTGGGGTGCAGCAGCACTTGGTGTTGCAGATCCGCTGGCGTGTGCAAGTTGTCCAGCAAGGCCGGCGCACAGACCGGTGTGAGTTGTTCATCGAACAAATGCCGAGCCTGCTCGGACTGCTCGGCGATGGGCGCATAGATCACCGCCGCATCAAATGGCTCGCGACGAAAATCCACGGTGTAGGCCACGGTGGTGGTCAGTTCCACCGGTACATCCGGGCGCTCCCTTTGCCATTGCAGCACGCGTGGCAGTAGCCAGCGCATCACACAGGTGGACGCCTTGAGCTGCAAAACCTCGCGACGACTGCCGATTTGCTCCACGGCCTCGCCGATCACGCCGAACACCTGCTGCACCCGCAGCGCCCACTCGCGACCTTCCTCGGTCAGGCTCAAGCCCCGCGCCTGGCGCACAAACAACCCATAGCCCAAATGCCGTTCCAACCCCGCGATCTGGCGGCTCACCGCCCCCTGGGTGATGTGCAGTTGCTCGGCAGCGCGGGTGAAGTTGCAGCATTGGGCCGTCACCCAGAAGGTGTGCAGTGCGGGCAACGGTGGAAGGCGTTTCATTAGGGCGCAGCCATGACGTGAGGACATGGCGAGTATGACTTTTTATCGATTGTTGCCGCTACCGGCCAGCCGGTCCAATAGCGCCTTCAATCCATAACAAGAGCGACCGGCATGGCAACCTGCGGCGAAGTATTGGTCCACCTCCTGAAAGGCTACGGTGTCGATCATGTGTTCGGCATCCCCGGTGTGCATACCGTGGAGCTGTACCGTGGTTTGGCGCGCTCCGGCATCCGTCACGTCACCCCGCGCCACGAACAGGGCGCCGGGTTTATGGCCGACGGCTACGCGCGCACCTGCGGCAAGCCTGGTGTGTGTTTCATCATTACCGGCCCGGGCATGACCAATATCACCACGGCCATGGGCCAGGCCTATGCCGATTCGATCCCGATGCTGGTGATTTCCAGTGTGCAGGCGCGCAGCCAGTTGGGCGGCGGGCGTGGCAAGTTGCATGAGTTGCCGAATCAGAGCGCACTGGTGGCCGGCGTGGCGGCGTTTTCCCATACCTTGATGTCGGCCCACGAGTTGCCCGGCGTGCTGGCGCGGGCGTTTGCACTGTTTCAGGCCGGGCGGCCGCGCCCGGTGCATATCGAGATTCCGTTGGATGTGCTGGTGGAGAATGCCGACGCTCTGCTGGGCAGCCAGCCGGTCAGCGTGGCCCGCGCCGGAGCGGCACCGGCGGCGATCGAGCACATGAGCCGCTTGCTCGCCACCGCCCAACGCCCGCTGATTCTGGCCGGTGGCGGCGCCATCGATGCGGCGCCCGAGTTGACACGCCTGGCCGAAACCCTCGGCGCGCCCGTGGCCCTGACCATCAATGCCAAAGGCCTGCTGCCTGCCGCACACTCGTTGTTGATCGGCTCGACCCAGACCCTGGCGGCCACCCGCGCACTGGTCGCCGAGGCCGATGTGGTACTGGCCATCGGCACGGAACTGGCGGAAACCGATTACGACGTGACCTTCGCTGGCGGCTTCAAGATTCCCGGTACGTTGCTGCGCATCGATATCGACCCGGATCAGACCGTACGCAACTACCCACCCGAGGTGGCTCTGGTGGCCGACGCGAAAATCGCCGCCCGGGCGCTGCTCACCGAACTGGACCGCCAGTCACTGGCGCCGCGCAATACCGATTGGGGCGTAGTTCGCGTCGCACGTTTGTGGGCCGAGCTGGAGCCCACTTGGGACGCTGCCACCCGTGCACACACGCGGCTTCTCAACACCGTATTGGAAGAACTGCCCGGCGCCGTGCTGGTGGGTGACTCCACCCAACCGGTGTACAGCGCCAACCTGACCCTGAACCTCGACCGACCACGTCACTGGTTCAATTCATCCACCGGCTACGGCACCCTGGGCTATGCCCTGCCCGCCGCCATCGGCGCCTGGCTGGCGCGCGGCGATAGGCAACCGGTGGTGTGCCTGATCGGCGACGGTGGCCTGCAATTCACCCTGCCGGAACTGGCCAGCGCCGTGGAAGCCCGCACAACGGTGATCGTGCTGTTGTGGAATAACCAGGGCTATGAGGAGATCAAGAAATACATGCTCAATCGTGCCATCGAGCCTGTGGGTGTAGACATTTACACCCCGGACTTTATTGGCGTGGCCAAGGCCCTGGGCTGCGCGGCAGAGAGCATCGAAGGCATCGAGCATCTGCGCTCGGCACTGCGCGCCGCAGCTGATCGCCAGGGGCCGACGCTGATTGAAATCGACCAAGGGCGGTGGGAGTCGACCAAGCTTGGAACTCGCTCTATGTGACTCTGGTTTTCCCCTGTGAGAGGGGCGATCTGTCAGTTATCCGCAATTTTTAGATAGCCCCAGCGACTTTCTGATTTGCCCCACTTGCCCCTGCATGGCCTGATTCGCCCTTGTTCGAACAAGGCAGGCCCATGGAAAACGTTCACGCAAAACCCACCACCGCCGTATGGCTGATGATCAGCGTGGTGCTGGTCGCCCTTAACCTGCGACCATCGATGGCGGCTGTGGGGCCGTTGTTATCGTCGATTCGCGTGGATGTGCCGTTGAGTTTCAGCAGCGCCGCGTTACTGACCATGTTGCCGGTCATGGCCATGGGCCTGGCGATGTTTGTTGGCATGGGCCTGGCCAAGCGCCTGGGCGAACATCGCAGCATTATGCTGTCGCTGCTGGTGATTGGGCTGGCGACCTTATCGCGGCTGTTGCTGGATTTGGCGCTGGAGCTGATCGTCAGCGCGATTGCCGCAGGGGTCGGCATCGCGCTGATTCAGGCGTTGATGCCGACGCTGATCAAGTCGCGATTCAGCGCTGACGTTTCGCTGTTCATGGGCCTGTATGTGACTGCGATCATGGGCGGCGCTGCGCTGGCGGCATCACTCTCACCCTTGGTGCAAGTGCGCACCGGCAGTTGGCGCATCGGCCTGGCGATCTGGGCGGTACTGGCGCTGTTGGCGCTGGTGTTCTGGTATGCCCAGCGTTCGGCTCTGCCACCCTTGCCTCAAGCAGAATCGAGCATTCGGGAATCATTTTTCAGCAATCGCCGCGCCTGGTTGCTGGCGATCTTTTTTGGCCTGGGCACGGCGTCCTATACCTGTGTATTGGCGTGGCTGGCGCCGTACTACGTCGAACAGGGCTGGAGCGAGCAGAATGCCGGCTTGCTGCTGGGCTTGCTGACCGCCATGGAGGTGATCTCCGGCCTGGTCACTCCGGCCATCGCCAACCGACGCCAGGATAAACGCGGCGTGATCGCGGTGCTGCTGGTGCTGATCATCCTCGGGTTCTGCGGCCTGATCCTCAGCCCGCAACACTGGAGCCTGCTATGGCCTTGCCTGCTCGGCCTGGGTATCGGCGGGTTGTTTCCCATGAGCCTGATTGTGTCCCTCGACCACCTCGACAACCCACGGCGCGCCGGTAGCCTTACCGCATTTGTACAGGGCATCGGTTACCTGATTGCCGGCGTGTCGCCCTTGATTGCCGGAGTGATCCGCGATCAATTGGGCAGCTTTGAAGGAGCCTGGTGGTCGCTGACCGCGGTGACTGTGGTGATGCTGCTGATGGTCCTGCGCTTCAACCCCCGGCATTACGTACGACATATCCGCTGACGTCGTATTACAAACAGTATTTGTCCCACACGAAACATTGACGAGTCCTACAGAGCTTTCTATTGGTACGAGCGTTCCGTTAACATTTTGCCCAGTCTTGTACTGAGTTCGGTACAAAGGGTTTACGGACGAAACCGATGCTAAACAGTAACTCGCTCAGAAAGCTCGATATGCAGGATTTGATGGTGTTTATCGCCGTCTACGACCAGAGCAGCGTTACTGATGTGTCCGAAACGCTGTTCGTCAGCCAGTCCACGGTGAGCTACAGCCTGAAGAAGTTGCGCACCAGCTTTGAGGATGAGCTGTTTATCAACACACGGGCCGGTATGCGTCCGACGTACAAGGCCACCACCATGTACGGGCATGTGCAGAAGATCCTGGAAAGCATCAACCTGTGTCACGCCGGTGGCCAGGCCTTTGACCCGACTCAACAGGCGGTGACCTTCAATGTGTGCGCCCCGGAATACTTCGAGCAACTGATCCTGCCACGGCTGTTGAAGCACTTCGACCATGCCGACCTGCCGGTGATCGTCAATGTGCAGAAGCTGGAAACCGACATTCCCGTCGATGACCTGCGTGAAGGCCGCCTCGACCTGGTGATCTGCTTCGGCCCGCACTTTCATCGCACCCATAAAGACTTCAAAACCCAGATGCTGTTGGAGGATGACCTGGTTTGCGTGTTCGACCAGCGCTCGGCACCCAGGGAGCCGGCGTTCAGCCTGCAATCTTTCGTCGAGCGGCGTCACATATTCCCCACGCCATGGTCCTCCGACACCAACATGATCGACGGCTGGCTCGCACGTCAGGCGCGCAAGCGCCAGGTGATCGCACGGGCCAACAGCTACAGCGCAGCGTTGAAGATGATTACCGGCACCGACTTCATCGTCACCCTGCCGCGTCGCGTGCAAAAGTTGCTGGCGCCGGCACCGGGGTTCGGTGTGTGCGAAGCACCCAACGGTTTGCCGGGGTTCACCCTGGATATGCATTGGAAGGAAACCAATGGGCAAGACAGCGCCAATAGCTGGTTTCGTGAGCAAGTGGTGAGGGTGTGTGAGGAACAGCTGCAAGCGGCAAGTTGAAGGCGCCAAGCAGTCTCTACAGTTGCTTTTAGCTTGGAGCCGGGAGCTTGTCACTCATGAACGCCTCCAGCCGCGAACGCATCCAGCGCTCCGCCGGGTCGGTGTCGACGTGGCTGAGCCAGACCATCGACAAATCCAGGGTCGGGGTTTGGAAGGGAAACGGCTCGCAGTACAAATTGCCGCCGGCGGCCATGGCTTGGGCAGTGTAATCCGGCAGGCTGGCGATCATGTCGGTGCCGGCGAGCAACGCCGGCAGCGAACTGTATTGCGGCACCGACAGCACCACATGGCGCTTGCGGCCCACCTCCGCCAGCCACTCATCGGCAAACCCGGCCACGTTGGCAGTGTGGGACACCAGCACATGGGGCCGTGCGCAATATTCATCGAGGGTCAGCGGCGTGTCCGAGGCATCGGCGCGCAGCAGGCAGGGGCGGATATGCCGCAACAGCTTGCGCTTGGCATTTGCCGGCAGGCCGCGGGTCTGGGTGATGCCGACGGTGATATCGCCCGACGCCAGCAAGTCGGGAATACGCCAGTAATCCACGTGCTGCACCACGAACACCACCTGCGGCGCCTCCTGGCGCAAGGCGCGCAGCAACGGCGGCAGCAGGCCGAACTCGACGTCATCCGACAGGCCGATGCGAAAGGTCATGGTACTGATGGACGGATCAAAGTCATGGGTCAGGCTCAGGGCCGATGACAAGGAATCCAGGGCCGGCGACAGGTGCTGGATGATTTCCTCGGCACGGGCCGTGGGCTCCATGCGATGGCCGACACGAATGAACAACGGGTCGTTGAACAGGGTGCGCAGGCGGTTGAGGGCCGAACTGATGGTGGGCTGGCCGAGAAACAGCTTCTCCGCCACCCGCGTCACATTGCGCTCAAGCATCAGCGCTTCGAAGACCACCATCAGGTTGATGTCGGCCTTGCGTAGTTCATTGCGATTCATCGGCGCCCGCCCCTTTCCCCAAGACAAGCCGCAGTTTAGAAAGGCCACGGGGCTGCGTCTATGTGCGCGCTGTTCATCAGGCGGTTTGGAGACGATAAATCAGCGCTTGAAGTTTATGTAAGCCTCACAGAACAACTGTGGGAACGGCCTATCCCACTCCCACAGTTGGATTGTATTGGACTTGAAGTCAGGGTTTCAGCGGGCGCTCCTGGTCCCGTTCGGAAAGCTCCGTGCCGTCGTCGGGGTGCTTCCAGGTTTGCGGTTTTTCTTCCTCTGGCTGCCGCCGATGATGATCACGTTCTGGCTCATTGTGCTGCTGGTGTTCGTTGCCCATAGCCACCTCCCATCCGTAAGAATTGGACACAAGCTCAAGCATAGAACAGGTCTGAAAAATCGGATGGCCGTTTTGACTGATAACCAAAACACATCAATGCATCCATATTTGTCACTTATCATTTCTAAATGTGTCAGCCACTATCCCCAGTCTTAAGCGAAACAAGCACTTTAAAAAGAACGCTGGAGACACAAAATCATGACTAGCCCTTCCCGGCCCGCCCCTGTCAGCTCGAAAGTAAGCGCTGTACTGCGCGTTACTTCGGGCAACTTCCTTGAACAGTTCGACTTCTTTCTGTTCGGGTTCTACGCGACCTATATCGCCGCCGCGTTCTTCCCTGCCGCTAATGAGTTTGCGTCATTAATGATGACCTTCGCCGTGTTCGGCGCGGGCTTCCTGATGCGACCACTGGGTGCAATCATTC
Organism: Pseudomonas sp. W2Jun17; assembly: GCF_023127795.1. NCBI lineage: Bacteria > Pseudomonadati > Pseudomonadota > Gammaproteobacteria > Pseudomonadales > Pseudomonadaceae > Pseudomonas > Pseudomonas sp. W2Jun17. Next base: position 175,807 of record NZ_SPKO01000007.1, read on the forward strand.
TGGGTGCCTATATCGATGACGTGGGCCGTCGCAAAGGCTTGATCGTGACCTTGTCGATCATGGCCAGCGGCACGCTGTTGATCGTGCTGGTGCCCAGTTATCACACCATTGGCCTATGGGCGCCGCTGCTGGTGCTGCTGGGCCGCCTGCTGCAAGGCTTCTCGGCCGGTGCGGAATTGGGCGGTGTCTCGGTTTACCTGTCTGAAATGGCTACGCCGGGCCGCAAAGGTTTCTACACCAGCTGGCAGTCGGGCAGCCAGCAGATCTCCATCGTGGTCGCCGCAGCGCTGGGCTATGGCTTGAACGTGTGGATGGAACCGGCAGTGGTGGCCGATTGGGGCTGGCGTATTCCATTTGCCGTAGGTTGCGTGATCATTCCGTTTATCTTTGTGCTGCGTCGCAACCTGCAGGAAACCGAAGAGTTCGCCAACCGCAAGCATCGCCCGACCATGCGTGAAGTGATGGCGACCCTGGTGAAGAACTGGACCGTAGTCATCGGCGGCATGTTGATGGTGGCCATGACCACCACCGCGTTCTACCTGATCACCGTGTACGCACCGACCTTCGGCAAGACCGTACTGCAACTGAGCACTTCCGATGCCCTGCTGGTGACCTTGCTGGTGGCGGTGTCGAACTTTTTCTGGCTGCCGATCGGCGGCATCCTCAGTGATCGCTTCGGCCGCAAACCGGTACTGATCGCCATGACCGTGCTGACTGTTCTTACTGCTTATCCAGCGCTGTCCTACGTGGTCAACGCGCCAAGCTTTGCGCACATGCTGGAAACCCTGTTGTGGTTCTCCTTCCTCTACGGCCTGTACAACGGCGCAATGATCCCGGCGCTGACCGAAATCATGCCGGTGGAAGTGCGCGTGGCGGGTTTCTCCCTGGCTTACAGCCTGGCGACTGCGGTCTTCGGTGGCTTCACGCCGGCGATTTCCACCTGGTTCATCCACATCACTGAAGACAAGGCATCTCCTGCCTATTGGATGATGTTCGCCGCACTGTGTGCGCTGTGTTCAACCCTGGCGTTGTATCGCCACGCCAATACCCGTGGCCAAGTCATGCAGGAGGCGGTGCAATGAAGCCTTTATTCAAATCCCTCACTGCCGTCGTCCTCGGCGCCCTGGCGCTGACGGCCCAGGCCGAAGAGCTCAAGGTGATGACCTCCGGTGGCTTCACCGCCGCCTATAAACTGCTTGGCCCGCAATACGCCAAGCAAAGCGGTGACACCCTCGACACCATTCTCGGCCCGTCCATGGGCAAGGCGCCGGAAGCGATTCCCAACCGCCTGGCCCGCGGCGAGCACGCCGACGTGGTGATCATGGTCGGCTACGCCCTGGATGAGCTGATCAAGCAAGGCAAGGTCGACCCCGCGTCCCGCGTGGAACTGGCCGATTCGCGCATTGGCCTGGTGGTGAAGGAAGGCGCGCAAAAACCTGCGATCAATACCGACGCCGAACTCAAGGCCGTGCTGAGCAAAGCCAAATCCGTGGCGTACTCGGACAGCGCCAGCGGTGTGTACGTCGAGAAAGAGTTGTTCAAGAAACTCGGTATGCCGGCCAAAGGCACCATGATCGAACGCGTGCCGGTGGGCGAGCAGGTGGCCAAGGGCGACTACGAAGTCGGCTTGCAGCAGGTGGCTGAATTGTTGCCGGTCAAGGGTGTGACGTTTGTCGGCAAGATCCCGGAAAACGTGCAATCGGTGACACGCTTTGCGGCGGGCATTCCGGTCAACGCCGAACACCCGGACGAAGCCAAGGCGCTGCTGCAGTTCATGGCCTCGCCGCAAGCTCAACCGGTGGTGCAATCCACCGGCCTGGACTCGGTGTCACGCTGACCGAAACGGCATCTCCCGCACCAATCGTTCCAACTCCAGCGCCGCGGGCGGCAATGTCCGCCCGCGGCGCTTGATCAAGCCCACATTGCGCATCACCTGCGGCTCTACCAGCGGCACACTCACCAGAATCGGGTGCTCGCACGCCGGCATCGCAATCGACGGCACCATCGCCACGCCCAGCCCCGCCTCCACCAGCCCGATCATCGTGGTCACGTGGTGGGTCTCGCAGATACTCGGCTTTTTCACCCGCACGCCACGCAGCGCCTGGTCGAGCAGGAAGCGGTTGCCCGAGGTTTTGTCCACGCTGATGTAGTCGTGTTCATAGGCCTCGGTCCAGGTCACGCTCTCACGCGTGGCCAACGGATGGTCACGCCGACAGGCAAGCACATAACGCTCCTGCAGCAACAGCTCGAACTCGACCTCGTCGGCCAGGCTACCGCTGAAGCTCACGCCGAAATCCGCTTCACCGCTTGCCACCGCATTGCTCACTTCACCAGCACTGGCATCGAGCACCCGCAGGCGAATCTTCGGATACAGCTTGTGGAATTCGGAGATCACGTGGGGCATGAAGTAATACGCGGTAGACGGCACACAGGCGATGGTGACGTTGCCCATGCGTGTGGACGCGACGTTGCTGATGCCCATCAAGGCGATGTCGAGATCGTCGAGCATTCGCTCCACCTGGGGCAAGAAGGCACGACCGACCATGGTCAGACTGACCCGCCGTGTGGTGCGTTCGAACAGCTTTACATCCAGGGCGGATTCAAGCTTCTCGATGCGTCGGCTGAGGGCCGGCTGCGAGATACGGATGGCCTCGGCGGCGCCACGGAAACTGCCCTTGTCTACCACGGCGCGGAAGGCTTGGAGATCGTTGAGGTCGAAATTGATGATCACGGGAGGCAGGCCAGAGTGGTCGGGGTGACGAGCATTATCGTATGGGAGCCGATGCGATGCCATGCGAGCCGGGGCGGCTATATCGAGATAATCCTGTTACAGATATCAAGTCATACATTTCAGCAGCTTATCGGCCACCTGCGGCCACGCGATCGCCAAAACGGGTCAATACTTGCGGCCTGACCCACACAACTGGAGACGCAGCAACTTATGCAAACCTACCCCTTCTGGATGGACGACGAGACGCCGGAGATCGGCATCGATCAGTTGCTTCTTGCATCGCGCCAATGGTCAAGTAGGATTGAATCCTACTCACTTCTGGCGGACATCCCAATGCGCTCAACCCAGCAAATGAGCATCACCTTGCCCCTTGAAATGGCGGCCCTGGTCAAAGCCAAGGTGGCTGCCGGCGAATATGCCAGCGAAAGCGAAGTGATTCGCGACGGATTGCGGGTGCTGCTGGCACGTGACCGTGCCATGGAAGATTGGCTGAGGGACGAAGTCATCCCGGCAGCGACCGCTCTTGAGGCACAACCTGAGCTCGGGTTATCTGCAGAACAGGTTCGCGAGCATATGGCAGCCAGGCGTCAGCGCAAAGGCATCGGGAACGCGTGAGCTACTCGGTGGTTTTTTCGCCTGAAGTCCTGACGCAACTCGATGCCCTTGAGGATTACATCTGCGATGCCGGCTCCCCCTTGGCAGCGACGCGCTTTATCGACAATCTCGTCAGCCACTGTGAAAGCCTCGCCCTGTTCCCCTTGCGTGGCACGCGCCGTGACGACCTGCTTACAGGCTTGTGCATCACGCACTATCGTCGCAGCACCATCATCGCGTTCAGGGTGAGGCCTGATTGCGAAACGGTGTCGATAGTGGGGGTATTTTATGGCGGGCAAAACTACACGGCGCTGTTCCAGGGTGAGGGGAACGACTGCTTATTGATAGATGAAAAGCCTGCTGAAAACTGATCGGCAGGCTTTTAGCACTTAATCGACTGATAGTTTCTCCCACGCCGCTGGCGCGCTGAAAAACGCCTGCGCGTTACTGTCCAGCGTCTCCAGGTGATAACCCCCTTCCTGCACGATCAAGCACGGCAACCCCAGCCCTCGAATGCACTGCCCCAGCCGCGCAAAGCCTTCCCGTGTCACCGCGACCTTGCTTTGCGGGTCCAGCTCGTAAATATCGAAGCCCAGTGACAACACCAGCACATCTGCCGAGAAGTCCTTCACCGCTGCCAGGGCCAGCTCCAGCTTTTCGAAAAACAGCGCTTCGCTGGCACCGTGGGGCATGGGCAGGTTGAGGTTGAACCCTGAGCCTGGGCCATCGCCTTTTTCGTCGGCAAAGCCCGCCACCCCAGGATAGAAGTTGGTCGGATCGCCATGGATCGACGCGTAGAGCACGTCATCGCGCTGGTAGAAAATCTCCTGGATGCCTTGGCCGTGGTGCATGTCGGTATCGAGCACCGCGACGCGCTGGAAGCCTTGGCGTAACGCTTGCGCAGCCACCGCCGCATTATTGATGTAACAGAAACCACCCGCCGCATCGAAGCGGGCGTGATGCCCCGGTGGTCGGCACAAGGCGTAGGCGGCAGGTGCGCCTTCGAGGATCGCCTTGGCAGCGGCAACGGCGCTTTGGGCTGACCAATACGCCGAGCGCCAGGTCAGTTCACCGATCGGGCAACTGCCATCAGCCAGGTAACGTGCCGCCTGGGCCAGAATGCCGCGCAGGGCATTGGGCTCGCGTACGAAGATGTTGGACATGACTTCGTCGCCCCAGTCTTCGGGGATTTCCTTCCAACGCTGGTGAGCTTCTTGAAGAAAATCCAGATATGCCGCGCCGTGCACGGCGAGCAGCGGTTCCATACCGTAGTCGCTTGGTTGCTGGATATCAAAGCCCAGGGTTTGCGCAGCCAGCAGCAGGTTGCGCGCACGCTCGGGGACCTCCTGTGGCGTGCGCATCTGGCCACGAGAATAGTAGCTGCGTGGGTGATGCAGCAGTTGTTCGGGATGGAAAAACGTATTCATAGGATGCTCCTGGATAAACACAGAACCTGTGGGAGCTGGCTTGCCTGCGATTGCGCACGGTCAGAGCACAATGTACTGCCTGCTTCACCGCTATCGCAGGCAAGCCAGCTCCCACATGGGCACGGCGTCAGCCTTTAGAAATGAACCTGGCCGGCGCGTTTCAACACGGCGTTGAGCAATACATCGGTGCCCTGGCGCACGTCTTCAGGCAAGACATCTTCGGCTTCGTTGTGGCTCAGGCCACCGACGCAGGGGATGAAGATCATCGCAGTCGGGCAATAGCGCGCCAGGTGGATAGCATCGTGGCCGGCACCGCTGATGATGGTCTGCTGGCTGTAGCCCAGAGCGTCCACCGACGCTTGTACGCAGGCCACGCACTCAGCATCGAACGGCGTGGCCGGGCTGATCCAGTGCGGTGTGATAGTCACGCTGAGGCCACGGTTGTCGGCAATCGCCTGCAGGCGTGCGCGCACTTGCTGCTCCATGGCGTCGATATCGGCGTCGCGGTGATGGCGCAGATCGACAGTGAAGTCGAGCACACCGGGAATGGTGTTGCGCGACGACTTGGCGATGCTCAACTCACCCACCGTAGTCAGGCCATGCGGGGTAAAATCGGCAGCGAGGTTTTCCAGGGCCTGGATCATTTTTGCGGCGCCGTACAACGCATCTTTGCGCAGCGCCATCGGCGTGGTGCCCGCATGGGCAGCCATGCCTTCGACCCGCACATCGAGCCAGCGAATCGCCTGGCCGCCGGTCACCACGCCGATACTGTTGGCGTTGTCTTCCAGGATCGGGCCTTGCTCGATATGCGCTTCGAAATACGCATCCACTGCCCCACCCAATGCACGCTCGCCGTTATAACCGGTGGTGCGCAACGCCTCGGCCACGCTGACGCCATCACCGTCGGTGGTCGCCAGCGCCTTGTCCAGCGCGAGGGCGCCGGTGAAGACCGCCGAGCCCAGCATCGCCGGGGTGAAACGCGCGCCTTCTTCGTTGGTCCACACCGCAATTTCCAGGGGTTTGCGCGTCTGGATGCCGTGGTCGTCGAGGCTGCGGATCACCTCCAGGCCAGCCAATACGCCGTACACGCCATCGAAGCGCCCGCCTTCGGGCTGGGTATCGAGATGGCTGCCGATCATCACCGGCGCGGCGTCATTGTCGGTACCCGCACGACGGGCGAACAGGTTGCCGATGGCATCCACGCTCAACGTCAGGCCAGCCGCTGTACACCAGTGACTGAACAGCTCGCGACCGGCCTTGTCTTCGGCGCTCAACGCCAGGCGGCAGCTGCCACCGCGTGCAGTCGCGCCGATCTCGGCCATGGCCATCAAGCTATGCCACAGGCGCTCGCCATTGATCTTCAACATTGCTGACTTCCTCAACTGTGTGCCATTTCCAGGCGGTGAGCCGTGGCGTGGCGGCGGGACAAGGCCAGCACGCACACCAACGAGACCGCCGCGATCACGCTGTAAAACACTGCCATCGGCCACCATTGGCCCAGGTATTGATGGGCCAGCCAGGTGCCGATCAACGGTGTCAGGCCGCCGGCCAATGCGCCGCATACCTGGTAAGCCAGAGAGATCGCGGTGTAGCGCACACGGGTTTCAAACAGGCCGCTGACAAAGCCTGCGATGACGGCATAGAACGACGCCATGCACACCACCGCCAGGGCAATGCCGAGGATGATCAAGGGCGCCTGGCCGCTGCTGACCAGCACAAACATGGGGTACGGCGAGGCCATTGCCAGTACGCACATGGCGCACAGGAACCGTGTAGCGCCGACCTTCTCTGCCACCCAGGCGGCCAGTGGCTGAACGCAGAACTGGATAATGGCGACGAAGAACAGGCATTCCAGAATCAGCGAGCGCGGCAGGTTCAGTTGCTGAGTGCTGTAGGCAATCATGAAGGTGTTGGTGAAATACACGCCGGCAATCCCCAATGTGTTGGCGCCAATGCACAACAACAGTGGACGCCATGCGGTCTTCAGCACTTCCAGCACGGGGGCTTGGTCCTTCTTGATCGCCCGCGCTTTTTCCGCCAGGGCCTTGTCTTCGAGGAACTCCGGCGACTCGTTCACACCCAGGCGAATCGCCAGGCCGACGACCAACAGCAAGGCACTGGCCAGGAACGGCAGGCGCCAGCCCCAACTGAGCAGGTCTTCTTCCGGTAAGCGGGTCACCGCGCTGAACGCCAGCAGGGAAAGAATCAAACCGGCCGGGCTGCCCAACTGGGCGAAGGATGCAAAGAAGTTACGCCGCCCCTTTGGCGCATGTTCTCCGGCCATCAACACCGCCCCGCCCCACTCACCGCCGACCGCAATGCCTTGCACCACTCGCAGCAGTACAAGCAGCACCGGTGCCGCGGCGCCGATCTGCGCATAGGTCGGCAACAGGCCGATGCATACCGTGACCACGCCCATCATCACGAGGGTAATCACCAGGGATTTCTTGCGGCCGATGCGGTCGCCGATATGGCCAAACACGATGCCGCCCAACGGCCGCGCAAAGAAGCCCACGGCGAAGGTGCCGAACGCAGCCATGGTGCTGAACAATTTATCGTCGGAGGGGAAAAACAGCTGACCGAACACCAGCGCCGCAGCGGTGGCATAGATGTAAAAGTCGTACCACTCGATCATGGTGCCGATAAAAGCGGCGGCCGCGGCACGGCGAGGCTGCGGCGAAGCGGAAGGCTTCATGGGGCTGGCTCCTTTGGTTATTTTTTTGGCAGGAGAAGGTCGAACCGGTGCGCTCTGATGGCGCTTGTTGAGCCCGATTTTTCGGCCTGGGGCTATGATTAGTCAATTTTCTATTTATTATCTTGATTATAAATACTGCTTATTATCGAGCGACACCATGCCCGAATCCCGCCGCGATATTCACCCCCTGCTCAACGACCGCCTGGACTGGAACCTGCTGCGCACCTTCCGCGTGATCGGCCAGGAACTGAGCATCAGCCGCGCTGCTGCTCGCCTGCACCTGACGCAACCGGCCATCAGCCAGGCGCTCAAGCGCCTGGAGGAACAGCTGGATTGCCAGCTCATCGTGCGTCGCGGCCCGCGCTTCGTGCTCACCGAGGCAGGTGAACAGATTTTCGCGATTGCCGGCGAGATGTACGGCCAGGTTTCGCAAATGAGCAACGCCCTGCAAAAGCCCGGCGATGAAGTGATCGGCAAAGTGCGCTTGCTGATGATCAGCCGGATTAATTCCGACACTTTCGATGACTTTCTCGCCAGCTTTCATCGCGAACATCCGCGGGTCGATCTGGAAGTCGAAGTGATGCGCAGCTCCGACATCGTCGCCGCCTTGCTGGAAAAAACCGCGACCCTGGGGTTGAGCCTCAATCGTCGGCCTCAGCCGCGCCTGGAACAGCACCTGTTTCTGCGTCAGCGCTACGCGTTCTTTTGCGGAAAACATCACCCATTGTTCGGGCGCACAAACCTGGCCGAGGGGGATTTGCAGTCGGAAAACTTCGTGAGTTTTACCAGCGACCAGATTGGCGGGATGCTCTCGCCGCTGACGATTTTCCGTGATCAGCAAGGCTTCGGTGGGCGGATCGTGGCGTCATCCTCCAGCCTGGAAGAAGTGCGGCGTTTGGTGATTGCCGGGTTTGGTTTGGGTTGCTTACCGACTCATGTGGTGGCGGACGATGTGAAAAACGGGCTGCTGTGGCGGTTGCCGCCGGATGAGGGGATTGCGGATGTGGATATTCACCTGTTGTGGAACCGGGAGCAGAAGATGAGTCGGGCGGAGGGGGTGTTTATTGAGTGTCTTTTGGGGCGGTTGGCCGACGTGTAATTGGCCACATCCTGCGTGTCAAAAAGCAGTTACAACTCACTGGATGCACGTCGAAGCACGCACGGCTAGGATTGCAGTCAACTAAGCCAATGGCGTACATTAGCGATGATTTTCATAGAGACGTCAGTCTTCACCCGTCGCGTTAAAGAATTGATCGACGAGGATGCCTACACGGCTCTTCAGAACGTGTTGGTAGTCAACCCTTCTGCTGGCGATGTAATCGAGGGTACGGGTGGAGTTCGCAAGATACGAGTAGCAGCCAAGGGCCATGGCAAACGAGGCGGGGCGCGGGTGATCTATTACCACTTCGTCTCGGCATCACAGATTGTTCTACTGATGATCTATCCCAAAAATGAACAGCAGGACTTGACTGCCGACGAGCGCAAGTCACTGAAGGCTGCGATTGAGCACTGGAGATAGCTATGAGCAGATTTTTTGATGAATTGATGGAAAGCGTTCAAGAGATGAACGAGATCCTGCGCGGAGAACGCGAACCTTCTCGTGAATTCCATGTTGATTCAATGCGAGTCAAAGAGATCCGTAAGGCGACAGGGCTGACCCAGGCTAAATTCGCAGCGCTGATTGATGTGCAACTTGGCACATTACGTAACTGGGAGCAGGGTCGTCGTGAACCTACCGGACCAGCAAAGGCATTGTTGAAAGCTATCCATAATGACCCAGTCCATGTACTGAATGCGTTGGCTAGCTAAAATAAGACTCCACTGCTGCGCCTTAAACATCGTCATAACCGGAAAAGCTCGGAGCTGACTCAGCGACGGGCTTTTTCGTTTGTACGGCAGATTTAAGGCTCTTTAAAATCTCACATCGATACCACTGATGATTACTATCGAAACGAGCGCCTGAACGATTGCCGCCACTGATTCCTATAATCGCTCCAAATTCCCTCCCCGCCTGGCTTCAGGCGACATCCTCCCGGAACCCAATCCCATGCCAAGCGCGAGCCAGGCCCCTAGCGGGCTTCCCGAACATAATCAACAAAGCGTCAAACAGCAGTGGCTGGCGATTCTTTCAGTCGCCGTGGGTGCCTTCGCCCTGGTGACCAGTGAATTCCTGCCGGTGGGCGTACTCAACGACGTTGCCAGCGACCTGGGCATCAGTGCCGGTCACGCCGGATTGATGGTCACATTGCCCGGCATCATGGCCGCCCTCGCCGCGCCGTTTCTGTCGGTCAGCATTGGCGCCATGGACCGTCGCTATCTGCTGATTGGCCTGACACTGGTGATGATCATCGCCAACTCGGTGGTGGCCTTCGCCACCGATTTCAGCCTGCTGCTGTTCGGCCGTGTATTGCTCGGCATCAGCATCGGCGGCTTCTGGGCCACGGCCATTGCCCTCAGCGGGCGGCTGGCGCCCAAAGGCGTGGGAGTTGCGAAAGCCACCTCGATCATCATGATGGGCGTGACCCTGGCCACCGTTCTGGGCGTGCCTGTGGGTACCTGGCTCAGTGGACTGATGGGCTGGCGCATGACCTTCCTGGTTACTGCGTTGGTGGGCATTCCGGTGCTGCTGGCGCAGATCTTCCTGCTACCGCGACTGACCCCGGAAAAGGCCATTGAGATTCGTGACTTGCCCGCGTTGTTTATCAACCCACAGGCGCGAGTCGGCTTGATCGCTGTATTGCTGATCGGCCTGGCGCACTTTGCTGCGTATACCTATGTCGCGCCCTTCTTCAAAAACAGCTCCGGCTTTGACGGCCCGACAATTGGTTCATTGCTGCTGCTCTATGGCGTAGCCGGGGTAATGGGCAATGTTTTTGCCGGTTTCGCCGCTAACCGCAGTGTGCGTCACACCCTGCTGCTGGTTGCACTGATGATTGGCACCAGCACAGCACTGTTCCCCTACTTCGCCACCGGCCTTTCCGGCGCCTCGATGCTGATCGCACTCTGGGGTTTCGCCTTCGGCGCCTTCCCAGCCTGCGCCAGTATCTGGATGTTTGTGGTGGCGCCCAAGGATGTAGAGCGCGGCATGCCACTGTTTGTGGCGCTGTTTCAGGTCATCATCGCCCTGGGTTCGTTCTTTGGCGGACGCATCGTCGACCAGCTGGGCAGCTCGGTGTTGTTGAGCCTGGCCACGGTGTTGGTAGGGTTCGGGTTTGCGACCGTGCTGGTGTTGGGGCGCAAGGTCAGTAATAACCTGGTGGCACAGCCTGCCTGACCGGGTTGTATGCGCAAAAAAGCCTGCTGAGCGTTGAGTTCAGCAGGCTTTTTTCGTTTCAGGGAGCAGGTATTTATTTGGCCGTGGGGAAATCACGCTCGAGTACGGCGTCCACCAAGGCTTGCGCGTTCTCGATCAATTGAGCCAGGGCCATGATCACGGGCGACTGCGTGCTGTGTGGATCTTCGGCGCATTGGTAGGCTGTTTGAAGGGCGGATGAGAGGATTTCGGTGGCGTTTGTGAGGGCTTCTTCGGTGCGGACATCATCGGCTACGCAAAAGATTTTGCGTGCTTGCCCTTCGGTAGAATCAGCGGTGCTCTTCTTCATGATGTAACTCCACGTTATGAAAAGAAGCTACCACTCCCTGCTGTCAAACAGGATTGGGTGGCAGCTGTACGCGGGTTGACAGACCGGAAACGTGGAAACCCGGCGCACCCGAAGATGCCCCACGCACAGCCGCCATAACAAATGGGCACAGACAGACGCCTGGAACCAGTTTGGGGATGCACAGAGATCGCACGTTATTCGGCCTGTCAAAACCGGTCGCCATGAGGACGACGGCGGAAGATTAGCGCCCTACCCCAGTCAACGCAACCCTGCTCGAAAACTGCCAAACCTGCACAACGTAAGCACCTGTTTCGGAAAAGCTTGGTAACCAGAATCCCCACCGGGAACCTTGTGTGCATAAGCCTGCGAGCTAGTCTCAAAAAGTCGCCGCCGTGGCGACATACTGTCAAGGATGCTGATATGCCAACGAGATATCGCGATGCGGTCACAGGTGAATACGTAACCGAGCAAGAGGCGAAGAAAAGACCAAGGGAAACAGTGAAGGAAACCGATAAAAAGCGCCCGGCAAAGCCGACGGCCAAGAAGTAGGATCAACAGATGAGAGCGACTGCCGTATGTCCAGACAGACTTGCCAATGAAACCCGATTGCCCCAATGTAATGACCAACGTCATTACACAAGGAGCTATCCCTTGGCATCTATCAACATCCGTATCGATGACGACCTGAAAGCTCGCGCCTACCTTGAGCTGGAGAAACTCGGTGTCACCCCTTCCGAACTGATACGTCAGGCGTTGCAATATGTTGCCGAACGCGGCCAGTTGCCATTTAAGCCTGTCCTCATGACTGAAGAGGATGAAGCCTTGATGGCGACCGTACGTGAGCGCCTTGCGTCGCCTCAACGCGTGAGGGTTTCTTTGGATGACCTATAGCCTTGATTTTGATGCGCGTGCATTGAAGGAATGGCAGAAACTCGGCGACACCCTCCGTCAGCAACTCAAGAAGAAGCTGATGGAAATCCTGAACAACCCACGTATTGAGGCTAACCGCCTACATGGCCTGCCTGACTGCTACAAGATCAAACTGCGTAGTAGCCGGTACAGGCTGGTCTATCAAGTGATAGATCAGGAAGTGACCGTGTTCGTGGTCGCTATTGATAAACGTGAAACGAGATCAGGCTTATCGCAAAGCGTCTGAGCGCCTTGATCAGCGCTAGGCAGGACTGGAAAAAATCACTGAAGCAGTCGTAGATAAAGGCTGGAAACGAAAAAGCCCCGCAGCTTATTCAGCTACGGGGCTTTCTCTATGTAATGGCGGAGAGATAGGGATTCGAACCCTAGGTACCGGTGAAGGTACAACGGATTTCGAATCCGTCCCATTCGGCCACTCTGGCATCTCTCCAACGGCGCGCATCATAACAGCATGATTGATGGATGCAAAGCGCCGAAGCGATTTTTTTCCGTGCTATCAGATGCTTGCGTCGATTACAGCGGTACGCCGAGACGATTGGCGACTTCTTCGTAGGCTTCGATCACGTCACCGAGGCCCTGGCGGAAGCGGTCTTTGTCCATCTTTTTCTTGGTGTCCTTGTCCCACAGGCGGCAGCCGTCCGGGCTGAATTCGTCGCCCAGGACGATGGAGCCGTCGTGGAACACGCCGAATTCGAGCTTGAAGTCCACCAGCAACAGGCCTGCGTCGTCGAACAGCTTGGTCAGCACGTCGTTGACCTTGAGGGACAACTCCTTCATGCGCGCCAGTTGTTCAGCGGTGCCCCAGCCGAACGCCACAACGTGGGATTCGTTGATGAACGGGTCGCCCTTGGCGTCGTCCTTCAGGAACAGTTCAAACGTGTAAGGGTTGAGCTTGAGGCCCTCTTCCACGCCCAGGCGCTTGACCAGGCTGCCGGCGGCGTAGTTACGCACGACGCATTCCACCGGGATCATGTCGAGCTTCTTGACCAGGCACTCGTTGTCGCCCAGCAGTTTGTCGAATTGGGTCGGGATACCGGCCGCTTCGAGCTTCTGCATGATGAAGGCGTTGAACTTGTTGTTCACCATGCCCTTGCGATCAAGCTGTTCGATGCGCTTGCCGTCGAACGCCGAGGTGTCGTTGCGAAACAGCAGGATCAGGCGGTTGGCGTCGTCGGTCTTGTACACCGACTTGGCTTTGCCGCGGTAGAGTTCTTCACGTTTTTCCATGATGGGCTCCGCTTTGAGTAAGGTGGGCTAGGCGATGTGTCGCCAATCGAGCCCTGAATCTTGATCGGCCAGTTGCAGCCAGTCCGGGTCGCACCCGAGGGTGTCGACAAAACATTGCCGGGCAAGCGTCGGCAGGTTGTTCTTGCTGCTGAGGTGAGCCAGGACCAGGTGTTGCAGGTCTTGCCAGCCCAACTCATACACCAGGTACGCCGCCTGGTGATTGTTCAAATGTCCCAGCTCGCCGCCCACCCGCTGCTTGAGAAAGTAAGGGTAGTGACCGCGCGCCAGCAGATCCCTGCAGTGGTTGGACTCGATCATCAAGGCATCGAGGTCCCGGTAACCGTCCAGCACCCTGGCGCAGTAGGAACCCAGGTCGGTCAGCACCCCAAAACGCCGCTGGCCGTCACTGAATACGTATTGCGTAGGCTCCTGGGCATCGTGGGCAACCGCGATGACATTGATGCTCAAGGCACCGATTTGCAGTTGCTCGCCACCGGCCAGAAAACCTGCCGGCTCGATGGGTTTGCGCATCCCGCGCAGCGTGCCGCGACTCAAGTACACCGGCAGATTGTAGCGCCGAGACAGTAAACCCACGCCATGCACGTGGTCGGCATGTTCGTGGGTGACCAGAATTGCGCTCAACTGCGTGGGGTGAACCCCGAGGCGCAGCAGGCGTCGCTCGGTTTCTCTTAACGAGAAACCACAATCGACCAGCACATACGTGTCATCGTGGGCGACCAGCGTACCGTTCCCTTGGCTACCGCTGCCGAGAACGGCAAAGCGCACCGAATCAGCCCAGGTTGTCTTGAATCACGCCCAACACTTTGCGCGCTGTTTCAGCTGGCGCGACGGTGTTGATGTTCTTCTCGACGGTGACTTGCACGCTTTCGCCAACCTTGCTCAAACGAACCTGATAACGCTCGGCACGGGTTTCAATCTCTTCCTTGGTCGGCGCGCTGCCGAACAGTTTGCCGAAGAAACCTGGCTCGTCGTCTTTCTTCTCGGCCTTTTCAGCCACGTTGATGTAGTACAGGCCCAGGCTGCGGTTGATGTCTTCAACGCGCCAAGGGCCTTGCTCCAACGCACGGCCAACACTGGCCCAGGCACGGTCGAGGTCTTCACCGAGGTTGAGCACCACGTTACCGCTGCCGTCTTCGGTGAGGCTGACGCGGTTAGGGGTGTCGTAGTCACGGGCGGCGAGCAGGGAAACGGAACCGCCCTTCTCGGAGATACGGCTCATGCTGGCGAGCATCTCGTCGACCAGCGCGGCATCGACGCCGGTGTTGACCGAACGCGGGGTGAAATCGACGTTGGCCGTGCTGCCGGCAGGGCGCTCGGCGCTGACCACATAGACTTCACTGGTATTGCGCTGCACGCCTGGCTCGATGCGCACACGCACACGGGCCTCGCTTTCGGCGGCTACACCGCCGGCCAGCAGGCGCTGAGCCATGTTGGCGGACAACTCGCGGCCTTGCTGCCACGCCGTGGTGAACTCACCGGTTTGCGGGCGTTGCTGGTCGAGACGGAAACCGTTGTCCTGGAAGAACTGCACTGCCACCGGCCAGACTTCGGCAGGTGGGCGCTGAGCCACGATCCAGCGGTTGTCGCCACTTTTCTGCAGGCTGTAGTCGCTGGCATCGGCCACTGCCGTGATCGGCTGCGGGCGTGGTACTACGTACTCGCCCTTGACGGTGTCGTCGGCAACGTTGCGTGGGATCGGCAACAAGGGGTCAAGACGCTTGGCGACATTGACATCAGGCGGCAACTGCATCGGTTTGGTTGCTTGCGCTTCCAGGTAATCGCTGCCGCGGTCACGGAAGTAGCCTTCCGGGCCCCATACCCAACCGCAGCCACTGGTGCTGGAGATAATCAAGGCAAGTGCGGAAAGTCCGGCCAATCGCTTCATGCGTAGTGCTTCCTCAATTAAACCAGGACGCCGGACTGGCGCAGGGCCTGTCGCAGCGGTTCGTGACAGGCTTCGCTGAGCCGGGTGAGCGGCAGACGGATACCGTCCGGCATCAGGCCCATCTCAGTCAGCGCCCATTTCACGGGAATAGGATTGGATTCGATAAACAGTGTCTTGTTGAGCGGCATCAGCTTCTCGTGGATCGCACGGGCCGTCGCGGCATCGCCGGCGATAGCGGCGGCGCACATTTGGCTCATGGCACGCGGAGCCACGTTGGCGGTCACGGAGATGTTGCCCTTGCCACCCAGCAGGATCAATTCGACAGCGGTGGCGTCGTCACCGGAATACACCAGGAAGTCACTGCTCACGCCGGCCAGGATGTCCTTGGCGCGCTGCAGGTCGCCAGTGGCTTCCTTGATACCGATGATGTTCGGCACGGTGGACAGGCGGATCACGGTCTCGGCCTTCATATCGCACGCGGTACGACCCGGTACGTTATAGAGGATCTGCGGGATCTGGACGGCTTCGGCGATGGCTTTGAAGTGCTGGTACAAGCCTTCCTGGGTCGGCTTGTTGTAGTACGGGGTCACCAGCAGGCACGCATCGGCGCCGGCTTTCTTGGCGTTGCGGGTCAGCTCGATCGCTTCGCGCGTGGAGTTGGCACCCGTTCCGGCGATCACGGCGATGCGGCCCGCAACGCGCTTGACCACGAACTCGATCACCTGGATGTGTTCTTCCACATCGAGGGTGGCCGATTCACCTGTGGTGCCGACCGCCACGATGGCGTTGGTGCCCTCTTGCAGGTGGAAGTCCACCAGTTTGCCCAGGCTGTCCCAGTCGAGACGACCTTGTGCATCCATGGGTGTGACCAGTGCCACCATACTGCCCGCAATCATGCAACCGCTCCTGCCGGAAAAAGAGAGCCGTAATGGTACTGGCGCCAAGATGCTTGTACAAGCGAAGTACCGCGTGAGGATGCGTTCTGGAGCAACTAAACGTCGAGCAATGCCATCATTGGGCCAAAGCACCGCTTCAAGCCGGCCGATCACGCAATGAAAACGCCACCTCCTAGCCCTTGGCGACGCTTTTCGCTACCCTTGATCCTTTGATCGATACGGCCCACACAGTATTGACCGCTCATCGCTTTAGGAAGGCTGCATGTCCACCCCCACAGTTCGCGAACAATTCCTTGTTATCAGTGCCCTCGGCGCCAACCCCATGGAGCTGACCAACGTCCTGTGCCGCGCCAGCCATGAGAACCGCTGCGCGGTGGTGACCTCGCGCCTGACTCGCCATGGCGAGTGCAGCGCGCTGGTCTTGCAGATTTCCGGCTCCTGGGACGCATTGGCGCGCCTGGAAACCGGCCTGCCGGGCCTGGCCAAAAAGCACGACTTCACCGTCAATGTGGTGCGCAGCGCCGCCCTGGAAAATCGCCCACAGGCCTTGCCTTATGTGGCGTACGTCAGCTCGGCCTACCGCTCGGACATCGTCAACGAGTTGTGCCAGTTCTTCATCGACCACAACGTCGAGCTGGAAAACCTGACCTGCGACACCTACCAGGCGCCTCAAACCGGCGGCACCATGCTCAACGCCACGTTCACCGTTACCCTGCCGGCCGGCGTACAGATCAGTTGGTTGCGCGACCAGTTCCTGGATTTTGCCGATGCCCTGAACCTCGACGCGCTGATCGAGCCATGGCGCCCACAGAACCCAATGTAAGGAAAGACTCATGCCGGTAGCCATCGACAAACCCGTCGCAGACTTCGAAGCCCAGGCCACCAGCGGCCAGACTTTCAGCCTCGCAGCTCTCAAGGGCAAGCAAGTGGTGATCTACTTCTACCCCAAGGACAGCACCCCGGGCTGCACCACTGAAGGCCAGGGCTTTCGTGACCAGTACGCAGCTTTCCAGGCCGCCAACACTGAAGTGTTTGGTGTGTCGCGTGACAGCGTGAAGTCCCACGAGAACTTCAAGGCCAAGCAGGAGTTTCCTTTCGAGCTGATCAGCGACAAGGACGAAGCGGTCTGCCAGCTGTTTGATGTGATCAAGCTCAAGAAGCTGTACGGCAAGGAATACCTGGGCGTGGATCGCAGCACCTTTCTGATCGACAGCGAAGGCGTGCTGCGTCAGGAATGGCGCGGCGTGAAAGTGCCGGGGCATGTGGATGCCGTGTTGGCGGCAGCGCAGGCGCTGAACAAGGCCTGATTGTGCGTCGATAAAGCCGTCAGGCCTTGCGCAACCAATACCGGTACACACCCTCGGCGTCTTCTTCATGCTCCAGGGTGTGGCCGGCGAGTTTGGCAAAGGTGCGGAAGTCACGCTGGGAGCCAGCGTCGGTGGCGGTCACCTTGAGCACCGCACCGCGGGCCATTTTATTGAGTTCCATCTTGGCCTTGAGCAAGGGCAACGGGCAGTTGAGGCCGCTGGCATCAAGTTCGGCGTCAAAGGCTAAAGCGTCGGTCATAGTGTTACTCCAGGCAAACATTCGGGTTGCTTAGAATATCTGGTCCCAGGCGCAGTGTCCGGCTACAGTAAGCTCTTTGTCGAAAGGCTTTGTGCATGACTTTTTTGCGCCCTACCCTGCTGACGCTGGCCTGCCTGCTGGCCTCCCCGGCCTTCGCTGATGAGCTGCCGTCACTTGGTGACGCCAGTTCTGCCATTGTCTCGCCCCAACAGGAATATCAACTGGGCCGCGCCTGGCTGGCCTATTTGCGCGGTCAGGTGTCGCAGCTTAACGACCCGCAACTCAAGGACTACGTAGAAACCAGCGTGTACAAGCTGGTGGAAACCAGCCAGGTCAACGATCGGCGCCTGGAATTCATCCTGATCAACAGCCCGCAGCTCAACGCCTTTGCGGCACCCGGGGGGATCATTGGGGTGAACGGCGGCTTGTTCCTCAATGCCCAGACCGAAGGTGAGTACGCGTCGGTACTGGCCCACGAACTGGCGCACTTGTCCCAGCGTCACTTTGCCAGGGGCGTGGAAGCCCAGTCACGCATGCAACTGCCAATGATGGCGGCGCTGCTTGGCGGCATTATTGCCGCCGCCGCGGGTGCCGGCGATGCGGGTATCGCCGCGATTGCCGGCTCACAAGCGGCTGCGATCCAGGAGCAGCGTCGGTTCTCCCGGCAGAACGAACAAGAGGCAGACCGCATCGGCATCCTCAACCTGGAGAAAGCCGGCTACGACCCGCGGTCGATGCCCACCATGTTCGAACGCCTGATGCGTCAGTACCGCTTCGATGCCAAGCCACCGGAGTTCCTGTTGACGCACCCAGTGACCGAATCGCGTATTGCCGACACCCGCAACCGCGCCGAGCAGGCCAAACTCGGCGGCAAGGAAGACAGCCTGCGCTATCAACTGATTCGCGCACGCGTGCAGTTGAAATACGAAGACACGCCTGGCCTGGCTGCCAAGCGCTTCCAGGCGCAGTTGGACGACAACCCCAAAAACGATGTAGCGCGTTATGGCCTCGCCATTGCGCAGATCAAGGGAGTCCAACTCAAGGAAGCACGGGAAAGCCTGGCACCGCTGCTGGCCAAGGCGCCCAACGACATCACCTACAACCTGGCGCAGATCGAGTTGGACATTACCAACAACCGCATGGCGGATGCCCAGCAACGGACTGACCGTATGCTCACCCAGTACCCCAGCAACTATCCGCTGAACCAGGTGCGGGTAGACCTGCTGCTTAAGCAGAACCGCACCGCCGATGCCGAAAAGGCGCTGGATGGCTTGCTCAAGTCACGCCCCGACGATCCGGACGTGTGGTATCAGGTGGCCGAAACACGCGGCCTGTCCGGCAACATCATCGGCCTGCATCAGGCCCGCGCCGAATACTTCGCACTGGTGGGGGACTTCCAGCAGGCCATCCAGCAACTGGACTTTGCCAAGCGCCGCGCCGGCAGTAATTTCCCACTGTCCTCACGTATCGACGCACGTCAGCGTGAGCTGATCGAACAGGAACGCCTGGTGAAAGGGATGATGAGCTAAACCCGTCACCCACAAAAAAGCCCCGCTGCCGTTAACCGGCAGCGGGGCTTTTTGTTTCTATTGCAATGCAGGCTTGACGATTACTCGGCCAACTTGAAGGTAATGAAGCTGGCACGACCTTGACGCAGTACGCGCATCGACACCGAACGGTTCTTCGGCAACGCCTTGGCGATGTCGGTGAACTCCTTGGTGGTGTTGATCGCCTGATTGTTCAGGTGAGTGATCACGTCGCCCGGCTGCAGGCCGATCAGGGCGGCTGGGCCGTCCTGGACTTCCTTGATCACCACACCGCTTTGCAGGTCAAACGTCTTCTTCTGCTCGGCGGTCAGTTCAACCACGGCGATGCCCAGGCGGTTACTGCTGCGCTCTGCACCCGGCTTGGCATTACCCAGGGCATCCAGGGTCGCGCCTTCTTCCGGGATCGCACCGACGGTCAGCTCCACGTTCTGGCGCTTGCCGTCACGAATCACTTCCAGCTTGGCTTTGCCGCCGGCCTTGAGCGCGCCGACCAGATGAGGCAGGTCCGCTGACATCACGATGGGTTGGCCGTTCATGCTCAGAATCACGTCGCCGACTTTCAGGCCGCCTTTGGCCGCTGGACCATTGTCCTGGATTTGCGCAACCAGAGCACCGGCTGGTTTGTCGAGGCCGAAGGATTCAGCCAGGTCTTTGTTGACTTCCTGGATCACTACGCCCAACCAGCCACGGCTGACTTTGCCACCGCTTTTGAGCTGATTGGAGACGTCCATGGCCACGTCGATCGGGATCGCGAAAGACACGCCCATGAAACCACCGGAACGGGTGTAGATCTGTGAGTTGATGCCTACCACTTCGCCAGCCAGGTTGAACAATGGCCCCCCAGAGTTGCCCGGGTTGATCGGCACGTCGGTCTGGATAAACGGTACGTAGTTTTCATTCGGCAGGCTGCGGCCGATAGCACTGACGATACCCTGGGTGACGGTATGGTCAAAGCCGAACGGCGAACCGATCGCGACGACCCATTGGCCGGCCTTCAAGTCCTGGGATTTGCCCAGCTTGAGAACCGGCAGGTCCTTGCCATCGATTTTAAGCAAGGCTACGTCGGAACGCGGGTCGGTACCGATCAGCTTGGCCTTGAGCTCACTGCGATCAGCCAGGCGCACGAGGATTTCGTCGGCATCGGCAATCACGTGGTTGTTTGTCAGAATATAGCCGTCAGGCGAAATGATGAAGCCGGACCCCAGGGATTGGGCTTCGCGCTGACCACCGCCACCACGAGGAGTGCGCGGTTGCGGCATACCGCGCTCGAAGAACTCGCGCAGCATGGGCGGCAAGCCTTCCAGGTCGGGCATCTGCTGGTTCGAAACTTTGCGATCCGGCAGTTTCTGGGTGGTACTGATATTCACCACCGCTGGTGAGGCTTGCTCTACCAGTTGGGTGAAGTCAGGCAGCTCAACTGCTTGCGCAGGCAAGGCCTGACCCAGTACCAGCACTGTGGCGACTATGGATAGGTAAGACTTCAAACGTGGTATCGACATACAGCTCCCGTTACGACGAGCAGGGTTAAGCGACAGGGTCCAATAAACGCCGAATGCGGCAAACGACATTTTTGTTCCGCGAACAAAACAAGGCCAGAGCCAACAAACCCTGACCTATAAAAAACATGGGAAGTTTTTGCAAGTGAAAATGCTGATCCAGAAATTTCATACGATCGGCCCTCAACCTAACTTGAGCACAGATTGAAAGGTCAGGATGAACATAGAATTAACAATCTCACGGCCTGGCAGCGGTATTTTCACCGCGTACCGACAGCGCGATACGCTCAGCAGTGCCGACGGGGATCTCCCCTACTACGGTGACCATCATCTCACCGTCAACCGTATTCAAACGCCGAGAAACCGCCACCGTCGGGCCGAGCTGAGCGCGGGTTTCATTCATGTCGGCGCCCTTGGCGGACTCAAGAAATACAGAAAAGCGTGCGAGCCCATCATCATACATCAGGCTATCGACGGTCGATTTCGTTTGGCTGTCTTTGCGCGTGGTGCTGCTGACCTGCTGGAAACCAGGCGGCAGCCAATCCAGATGCCACGCCTGGGAGGCAGGCATGTCAGAGGCTTTGTCGGTGGAAGCAGCAACAGGCTTGCATTCGCTGCCAGGCTGTAAGTCATGCTCGGCAGGAACGACCGAGGTATCCAGGCGCGCATACTGAAAGCGCTCCAGCAACTGCCCCTGATCATTGAGCAGCAGGGATTTGAGCGGCAGAGCCGTCTCACGATCCAGGTGCAATTCAAAGCCGTAGCGGTAGTGATCTCGCGGGCTGATTGACACAATCACAGCATGACGACCGGCCACGCGGGATTTGCCAATGACGGCAAGTTCATAGAATTGAGTGAGTTTTTTTGAATCGAGAGCACGCGAAGGTGCATCAGAAGAAGTAACCAATCCAGCACTTAGAGCGCCACTGACGCAGTGCGTCCGGCCATCCAACCGTACAGTTTCCTGAGGCGAGCCGTCCAGTTGCAGCAACCGCTCACGGACATGACCGTCCTGCACACGGTGCCAGATAGCGTGGGTAGAAAAACTGCCATTACGTTCGTAAACAAACGTACCTTCAAAGCTTTGCTGCTGCTCTGCACGCCCAAGTCGAGTCAGCCAGTCTTGGGCTTCATCGGCATGGGCGGACTGTGCAATCCAACTACTGAGCAAAAGCGCAAGGAGCGGTATGGCGCGCATAGAGCTCCCTAACGAATCAGCGGTTTTCCTGACTGGCTGCGCGAGCGTATGGCAGAGCGCTTTCGGTGCCTTTGGCGGCCGATTCCTGTGCGTGCTGACGCAGGTAGCCTGGTAGACGCTGATCTTGCCAGCCGGATTGCCCTTGAAGCACACCATTGGCCATCGGACCTGTGGTATCAGAGCTTTCCTTGTAGCCTGCCAGTACAGCCGGGCCTTTGACTTGCGGACCCGCCATGACGGGCTGCTGAGTTTGCTGGGCCAGTTCGGCACCGGCAATTTCGTCCTGGTTGTACAGGCGAACACCAGCCAGTACGGCGACGGTCACCGAGGCAGCCACTGCCAGTCGACCCAGGCTACGCCACGGGCCACGAGCAGCTTTGGCCGGAACGGCTTCATCAGCCAGCGCGGCAGAAACGGCCGCAGCAATATCCAGACGAGGGATTAAAAGATCCTTGTGCATCACCGCCCGAGCGACTTGGTAACGAGACCAGGTATCACGGGTTTCGGCATCATCAAATGCGTTAAGCACTCGACGAAGTTCCAGTTCATCCGCTTCGTTATCCATCACTGCGGACAGCGATTCCTGCAGGGCATCACGACTCATGGCGGTTCCTCTCTTGGCTGTCGCCGCTGTCTTTAGTTTTCCTGCAACAATGGTTGCAAGGCTTTGTCGATGGCTTCCCGGGCCCGGAAAATCCGTGACCTTACAGTCCCCACCGGACATTGCATGACGCTCGCAATGTCTTCGTAACTCAGACCATCGAATTCACGTAAAGTTAATGCCGTACGCAAATCTTCTGGCAGTTGCTGAATTGTTCGATGGACGGTGCCTTCGATCTCGTCGCGCAGCAATGCACGCTCCGGCGACTCGAGATCTTTGAGGCCGTGATCACCATCGTAAAATTCAGCATCTTCTGAACTGACATCACTGTCTGGTGGGCGGCGGCCGCGAGACACCAGATAGTTCTTCGCCGTGTTAATGGCGATGCGATATAGCCACGTATAAAACGCACTATCACCGCGGAAATTTCCAAGTGCACGGTACGCCTTGATAAAGGCTTCCTGTGCAACGTCCTGCGCTTCATGGGTGTCGTGCACAAACCGCACGATCAACCCGAGAATTTTGTGCTGGTATTTCAGCACTAGCAGATCAAATGCTCGCTTGTCGCCGCGTTGTACGCGCTCGACCAGCTGCTGATCCTCTTCCTGGGTTAGCATGAACACTCCTCGTTGTACTTGAAGGAGGCTTGCATAACTAAACGATCAGGCTTGCAAACATAGACTCGGGCTTTTCGCAAAAGTTCTCCCCCTTCAAGCAAGTTTCCGGCATGCACTGATTTGGCACACACGAAAAACGCAGCCCGGGCGGGGCCGGCTGCGCGAATAATCTTGTCGCCGGTTTCGTGACGCGTCCAATGCTCCCGACGGGCCAATAAACTCAACGTTTTCCCAGCTTTCGGGCAACCTGCTATTGAGTCGGGGCCCATGCAAAAAGTTCCCGTCCCGCCAACCGGCTGTTTCCCAAAGCTGCGCAGCATAATCTCACAATGCCACGAATGCGTGGCTATTGTGCCGCTCCACCCCTCTATATACTAGTGGCCCGTGTGACCCTTTGATTCGCCGATCCAGGCGTCCTGTTTGCGCCGCTCCTTCGGATCGCTTTTTGCGGAATCCTTCCAATGAGCCAACAGTTTCAACACGATGTGCTGGTGATCGGCAGCGGCGCAGCCGGCTTGAGCCTTGCCCTGACCCTACCCAGCCACCTGCGCATTGCGGTTTTGAGCAAAGGCGACCTGGCCAACGGCTCGACATTCTGGGCCCAGGGCGGTGTCGCGGCGGTACTGGACGACACCGATACGGTGCAATCGCATGTCGAAGACACCCTTAACGCTGGCGGCGGCCTGTGCAATGAGGAGGCCGTGCGCTTCACCGTCGAGCACAGCCGGGAAGCCATCCAATGGCTGATCGACCAAGGTGTGCCCTTCACCCGTGATGAACATGCCGGCAGCGACGACGGCGGCTTTGAGTTCCACCTGACACGCGAAGGCGGCCACAGCCATCGCCGTATCATTCACGCCGCCGACGCCACGGGTGCCGCGATTTTCAAGACCTTGCTCGATCAGGCTCGCCAACGGCCCAACATCCAATTGCTGGAGCAACGCGTCGCTGTCGACCTGATCACCGAAAAACGCCTGGGCCTTGCAGGCGAGCGCTGCCTCGGCGCCTACGTACTCAATCGCACCAGTGGCGAAGTCGATACCTACGGGGCGCGCTTCACTATTCTTGCCTCGGGCGGGGCCGCCAAGGTTTACCTCTATACCAGCAACCCTGACGGCGCCTGCGGTGACGGCATTGCCATGGCCTGGCGCTCGGGCTGCCGGGTGGCCAACCTGGAGTTCAATCAGTTCCACCCCACGTGCCTGTACCACCCGCAAGCCAAGAGCTTCCTGATCACCGAAGCCCTGCGCGGCGAAGGTGCGCACTTGAAGCTGCCCAATGGCGAGCGCTTCATGCAGCGCTTCGACCCACGCGCCGAGCTGGCACCGCGCGACATTGTCGCCCGTGCCATCGACCACGAGATGAAGCGTCTGGGGATCGATTGCGTATATCTGGACATCAGCCACAAGCCCGAAGCGTTTATCAAGACCCACTTCCCGACCGTCTATGAACGCTGCCTGACGTTCAATATCGATATCACCAAAGGCCCGATCCCGGTAGTGCCGGCCGCGCACTACACTTGCGGCGGCGTGATG
Organism: Pseudomonas sp. W2Jun17; assembly: GCF_023127795.1. Classification (NCBI taxonomy): domain Bacteria; kingdom Pseudomonadati; phylum Pseudomonadota; class Gammaproteobacteria; order Pseudomonadales; family Pseudomonadaceae; genus Pseudomonas; species Pseudomonas sp. W2Jun17. The sequence goes on from NZ_SPKO01000007.1 coordinate 200,375, forward strand.
GTTGACCAGCACGGGCGCACCGACGTGCCCGGCCTCTACGCCATCGGCGAAACCAGCTTTACCGGTCTGCACGGCGCCAACCGCATGGCCAGCAATTCGCTGCTCGAGTGCTTCGTGTACGCTCGCTCGGCAGCAGCGGATATCCTTGAACAACTGCCGCGCATCAAGGTTCCAGCCGCCCTGCCCCGCTGGGACGCCAGCCAGGTCACCGATTCGGACGAAGACGTGATCATCGCGCACAACTGGGACGAGTTGCGGCGTTTCATGTGGGACTACGTGGGCATTGTGCGCACCAACAAGCGCCTGCAACGGGCGCAGCACCGGGTACGTTTGCTGTTGGACGAGATCGACGAGTTCTACAGCAACTATAAAGTCAGCCGCGACCTGATCGAATTACGCAACCTGGCGCAAGTGGCCGAGTTGATGATCCGCTCAGCCATGGAGCGCAAGGAAAGCCGGGGCCTGCATTACACCCTAGATTATCCGCAGATGTTGCCCGAAGCCCGCGACACTATTCTGGTGCCAACCACCTACGGCGGCTGAACTTCAGGCGTACCCGCAGGCGCCGATGCACATCGGCGGCCTGCGCGTCCTTGGGCACACAGACCGCGCGTACTCGCCGCTCACCCTGCACGCGGTAACGCAACACCACGATCAACGGTAACGCCAGGCTGTCGGGGCGAAGTTGCACGGCGTGCCAGCCGCGCGCAGAGCTCCATAACTGCCAGCCATCTTCGTCGCGGCGCAGGCCACGAATCGACGAACGGTGAGTAAGCAGAACATGGCGCGGTAGCACCCACGCACAGTGTGCCAGGCATAACAGGATGCCGAGGCTCGAATAAGGCAGGTTCAAAACCAGCAGGCTGCCCAGTGCGCTCGGCAGGGCAAGCAGATACGCCGCCAGCAACAGCCTTGAGGCCTGCCAGCGGCATTCAAAACGATTACTTGGGCTGGACACGATCCAGGATCATCCGAACCATGCGCTGCAGCTCTGGATCTTCAGATTCAGCACGCTCCATGAACCAGCCGAACATGTCCTGATCTTCACAGGTCAGCAACCTGACGTAGAGGTCGCGGTCCACCTGATCGAGCGTCGCGTACACCTCTTTGGTGAAAGGCACCAGCAATACATCCAGCTCCAGCATGCCACGACGGCTGTGCCAGTAGAGGCGATTGATTTCTACATCTTCGACCATGGAGCCCTCCTCAAATAGAGCGCAAGTATACAGGCCCGGCGACACCGGAACAGTCGGCTTTGGTCGCCCGCGACGAAACTATGCATTTGCCGGACGCCCCTCTATGATGCACCCATGACTTTTTAACCTGCGATGACCCATGGCTGACTCTGCTTTCTTCTGCCCCCTGTCCCACGAAGGCGTTCTCGCCGTCCGCGGTTCTGATGCTGCCAAATTCCTGCAAGGCCAGCTGACCTGCAACCTCAATTACCTGAGTGATACCCAGGCCAGCCTGGGCGCGCGCTGCACGCAAAAAGGCCGGATGCAGTCCAGCTTCCGCATCCTGCTGCAAGGTGACGGCGTACTCCTGGCCATGGCCACGGAGCTGCTCGAACCGCAGTTGGCAGACCTGAAGAAATACGCGGTGTTCTCCAAATCCAAACTTACCGACGAAAGCGCCGCTTGGGTGCGCTTCGGATTGGCGAACGCAGACGCGTCCCTGGCCGCCCTTGGCCTGACGCTACCCGCCGAAACCGACAGCGTGGTGCGCACCGACACCTTGATCGCTATTCGCGTGTCCCCTGGCCGTGCCGAACTCTGGGTGCCCACCGAACAAGCCGACACCGTGCGCAACCAACTGGCCGCACAATTGCCACAGGCTGAGTTGAATGCCTGGCTGCTTGGCCAGATTCGCGCGGGTATCGGCCAGGTAATGGCGCAGACCCGCGAACTGTTCATCCCGCAGATGCTCAACCTGCAAGCCGTGGGCGGCGTGAGTTTCAAGAAAGGCTGCTACACCGGCCAGGAAATCGTCGCGCGCATGCAATACCTGGGCAAACTCAAGCGGCGCCTGTATCGACTGAGCCTTGAAGCCACGCAATTACCCGAGCCCGGCACGCCGTTGTTTTCCCCAGACCATAACAGCGCGGTTGGCGAGGTCGTGATCGCGGCAAAAGCTGACCAGTCGATTGAACTTCTCGCTGTGCTGCAAGCCGAAGCTGCCGAGAGTGGCGACGTGCGTACAGGCAGCCTGGAAGGGCCCGGCCTGCAGCTGCTTGATCTGCCTTACCAACTGGACCGTGATCGCGAGATCCAGCGTTAATCGCCATACCTTTTTGCAGCACCCTAGAGAGCATGAATGAACAAGCTGGCGGAAAAAGTCCAACAGGCGTTGGTGACGGCCATCGACAACGATGACCTGGTTCTGCCGACATTGCCGGAGGTGGCCCTGAAAATTCGCCAGGCCGCCGAAGACCCTGAGATCAGCATCAGTCATTTGAGCAAGGTGATCAGTCGCGACACCGCCCTGTCGGCGCGCCTGATCAAGGTGGTCAACAGCCCGCTGTTACGGGCGAGCCAGGAAGTCACCGACCTGCACACGGCCATCACGCGGCTGGGCACCAACTACAGCAGCAACCTGGCCATCGGCCTGGTGATGGAGCAGATTTTTCACGCCCGCTCCGAAGTGGTCGCACAGAAAATGCGCGATGTGTGGTGCCGTAGCCTGGAAGTCGCCGGCGTCAGCTATGCCTTGTGTCGCCGGCATAGTCACCTCAAGGCCGACCAGGCGGCCCTCGGCGGGTTGGTGCATCAGATCGGCGTGCTGCCGATCCTCACCTACGCCGAAGACCACTACGAGCTGCTTTCCGACCCGGTCAGCCTCAACCACGTCATCGAAAGTATTCATCCGTTACTGGGCGACAAACTGCTGAGTGGCTGGGACTTCCCCGAAATGCTGGCGAAACTGCCGGGCCAGTACCTGAACCTGGAACGCAACTCTGCCACACTCGACTATGTGGATCTGGTGCAGATCGCCGTGCTCTACTGCCATCACAACACCGATCATCCGCTGGCGAAAGTCGACATTACCAGCGTACCTGCGATGAAAAAGCTGCGAATTGATCTCTACAGCGAGAAATCGCGCACCGAACTGGATGAAGCACGGTCGATGTTCTACTGATCAACCGGCGATAAAACTCACGCGCACTTTCAACCCAGCCAACTCGCCATCATGCAGGCTGATCTGCGCCAGGTGCGCACGGCAGATCTCCCCGACAATTGCCAGCCCCAAGCCCGACCCCATACCCTGCTGGCTACGGCGATAAAAGCGCTCGAATACCCGGTCCCGCTCATCCAATGGGATGCCCGGGCCATCATCCTCAACCTCCAGCACCGCCGGCGCGGTCACGCGCAAAATCACATTGCCGCCAGGTGGCGTATGGGCCATAGCGTTGTCCACCAGATTGCTCAGCAGCTCATTCAACAGCGTCGGTTCACCGCGCAACCAGACCGGCTCGTCCGCCTCCAGTGCCAGGGCCACCCCGCGTGCGTGAGCCAGCGGCGCCATGGCCATGCCCAGTTCGCGCGCCAACTGGCTGAGGTCGAGCAACTGCGCGCCTCCTTCAGCAATGGCTCGGGCACCGTTTTCGATACGGGCCAGGGACAACAATTGATTAGCCAGATGGGTCAGGCGGTCGGTGCCCTGGGCAGCGCTTTCCAGGGTGCTGTGCCAGGTGGACGGCTCCTGGGCACGCAAGCCCAGTTCCAGGCGAGCCTTGAGCGCCGCCAAGGGCGTACGCAGTTCGTGGGCTGCATCGGCAATAAACTGGGCCTGGCGCTCGAACTGGCCGCGCAGACGTTCGGTGAAATGGTTGAGGGAGCGCACCAGCGGGCCGAACTCATCCTGAACTTCCACCAATGGCAGCGGCCGCAAATCATCGGGTTGGCGTTCTTCCACCGCTGTACGCAGGCGTTCGAGCGGACGCAGTGCAGCGCTCACCGCAAACCACACCAGCAGCAACGCGCCGATGGCCAGCATCCCCAGGCGCAGCAACGTGTCGGCCATCAAGCTGCGGGCCATGGCAACGCGTGCTTCGTCGGTCTCCGCGACACGAATCTCGGCCATCCCATTCATGTTCGGCTCGGAAACGGCCTTGAGCAGGCTCACCACTCGCACGTGCTGGCCCTGGTACATGGCGTTGTAGAAGCGCGCCAAGGCCGGGTAATCGTCGGTGCGGGGAGTGCCGGGCGGCGGGCCTGGGAGGTTTTCGTAACCGGAAATCAGCTTCTGATGGATATCGTTGACCTGATAATAGATGCGCCCGGCACTGTCGTAGGCGAAAGTGTCGAGGGCCACATACGGCACATTGGCGCTGAGGGTGCCGTCCACCTGGGTCAAGCCTGCGGCAATGGTGCGCGCCGAAGCCAACAGCGTGCGGTCATAGGCCGTGTCGGCGGCTTCGCGCCCGTTCCAGTAGGCGCTCATGCCGCTGGCGAGCATCAACAGCACCAGCAACAGCGCCAGGTTCCACAGCAAGCGCCAGCGCAGACTGCTGGGCTTATGCATCGCGGGCTTCCAGCAAGTAGCCCAGGCCGCGGAACGTCACGATGGCGATGGGCTGGCCGTCGAGCTTCTTGCGCAGGCGGTGCACGTAGATTTCGATGGCATCGGGGCTGGCCTCCTCGTCCAGGCCGAAAACCTGAGAGGCCAATTGCTCTTTGCTCATCACGCGGCCCGGTCGGGCGATCAAGGCTTCGAGCACGGCTTGCTCGCGGGAGGTCAACGTCATCAATTCACCGCCAACCGTGAAGCGTCGTGTGTCCAGATCGTATACCAGCACCCCGCACGTCTGCTGGCGCTCCCCACCCAGTACACTGCGTCGCAGCAGCGCCTTGACCCGCGCTTCCAGCTCCGTCAGTTCGAACGGCTTGGCGAGGTAGTCATCGGCGCCCAGGTTCAGGCCGTGCACGCGGTCTTTGACATCACTGCGTGCCGTCAGCATCAGCACCGGCAGGTTTTTCCCTCGGGCCCGCAAGCGCGCCAGCACCTCGAAACCATCCATGCGCGGCAGGCCCACATCGAGGATCGCCGCCGCGTATTCCTCGCTGCCCAAGGCCAGGTCCGCGGCCACACCATCGTGCAGCACGTCGACGGTCAGACCCATGCCCTTGAGCGCTTGCGCAACACTTTCGGCAAGTTGCAGATGGTCTTCAACCAGGAGGACACGCATGGATTTCTACCTCATGAGGAGTGGTCGGCGCGGCGTTTTATTGGCCCGCTGGCCGGCGAGTTTACAGGCGCAACCTGCCCTGTGAAGCCCGAAAACATTGAAAGACAATTGAAAGGTTAGTGAAAGCTTCGCCCTTTAGCATCCAGCTACGGTGGTTTCTGCCCGCCGAGCTGCCTCATCCGTAGCGCCCGAAAAACGCCTCGAAGCGTTTTCGCCAAAAATAAGAACAATAACGGAGTCCATCACGATGCTGTCGACACAGCCCCAGGCTTGCACGCCTGTTCGTTCTTGCCGTCTGAGCCACACCGCTCTCGCCAGTGCTTGCGCCCTCGCCGGCTTTTCGCCGCTAAGCCAGGCTGCCTTTTTCGAAGACAGTAGCGCGACCCTGGAAACCCGCAACATGTACTTCAACCGCGACTTTCGCGACGGTACCCGTGCACAGCAATCCAAACGCGATGAATGGGCCCAGGGTTTCATGCTCAACCTGCAATCGGGCTACACCGACGGCACTGTCGGTTTTGGCGTGGATGCGCTGGGTATGCTCGGCATCAAGCTCGACTCCAGCCCCGACCGCACCGGCACCGGCCTGCTGCCGACCCACGACGACGGCCGTGCCGCCAATGAGTACTCCAAGCTGGGCCTGACCGGCAAAGTGAAAATCTCCGCCACCGAGCTGAAGATCGGCGCGCTGATACCCGAATTGCCAATCCTCAAGCCCAACGACGGTCGCATCCTGCCGCAGACTTTCAACGGTGGCCTGCTGACGTCCAAGGAATTCAAGAACCTTGTGTTCACTGGTGGCCGCCTGGATAAGGCCAAGGACCGCGACGACACCAATTACGAAGATATTGCGCTCAATAACAAGAACAGCCGCTTCCTCAGTGGCGCCACCGGCAAGCACTTCAACTTCGGCGGCGTGGACTACAAGTTCGCCGACAAAATCACCGGCAGCTATCACTTCGCCCAACTCGATGACGTGTACCGCCAGCATTTCCTCGGCCTGGTCGCCGCGCGCCCGATGGGCCCCGGCACGTTTGCCGCCGACCTGCGCATGGCCATCAGTGACGACACCGGTAGCGCCCGCGGCGGCAATATCGACAACACATCCCTCAACGGCCTGTTCAGCTATGCCCTCAATGGCCATAAGCTCAGCGCCGGCTACCAGCACATGTCCGGCGACAGCGCCTTTCCGTATGTGGATGGCAGCGACCCGTACCTGGTCAACTTCGTACAGATCAACGACTTTGCCGGCGCCGAAGAACGCTCCTGGCAGGCACGCTACGACTACGACTTCGCCAAGCTGGGGATTCCAGGCCTGAGTTTCATGAGCCGTTACCTGTCGGGCGACAACATCAAGCTCAAGAACGGCCAAACGGGCAAAGAGTGGGAGCGCAACAGCGAGATCAAGTACGTGGTGCAAAGCGGCACGTTCAAGGATGTGGCCGTGCGCCTGCGTAACGCGACCTATCGCTCCAACTATTCAGCCCGTGATGCGGATGAAATGCGTTTGCTGGTCAGCTATAGCATTGCCCTTTGGTAAATGTGCGTTGGTACTAAAACCTTATAACAACAACGATGGAGATAACCATGAACCCTTCAGTGCGTAAATTTGCCCTCGCCGCCGGCTGCCTGCTGTTCGCCGGCCAACTGCTGGCCGCTGACGAACCCAAGCGCCCGGAATGCATCGCCCCGGCCTCACCTGGCGGCGGTTTCGACCTGACCTGCAAGCTGGCGCAAAGCGCGCTGGTCAACCAGAAGCTGCTGAGCAAGCCGATGCGTGTGACCTACATGCCCGGCGGCGTTGGCGCGGTGGCCTACAACGCAGTGGTTGCCCAGCGCCCTGCGGACGCAGGCACTTTGGTGGCCTGGTCCAGTGGTTCGCTGCTGAACCTGGCCCAGGGCAAGTTCGGTCGCTTTGATGAAAGCGCCGTGCGCTGGCTGGCGGCGGTAGGCACCAGCTACGGTGCCATCGCAGTGAAAAACGATTCGCCCTACAAGACCCTCGACGATCTCGTAAAAGCCTTGAAGAAAGATCCGGGCAGCGTAGTGATAGGTTCCGGCGGCACCGTCGGCAGCCAGGACTGGATGCAAACCGCGCTGATCGCCAAGGCTGCCGGGATCAACCCGCGTGAACTGCGTTATGTGGCCCTTGAAGGCGGCGGTGAAATCGCTACCGCCCTGCTCGGCGGTCATATCCAGGTGGGTAGTACCGACATCTCCGACTCCATGCCGCACATCCTCAGCGGTGACATGCGCCTGTTGGCGGTGTTCTCCGAGAAACGCCTGGACGAGCCGGAAATGAAAGACATCCCCACTGCCAAGGAGCAAGGCTACGACATCGTCTGGCCGGTGGTGCGCGGTTTCTACCTTGGGCCAAAAGTCAGCGATGCCGACTACGCCTGGTGGAAAGACGCCTTCGACAAGCTGCTGGCCTCCGACGAGTTCGCCAAGCTGCGTGACCAGCGCGAGCTGTTCCCGTTTGCCATGACCGGCCCGGAGCTGGACACCTACGTGAAGAAACAGGTGGCTGACTACAAAGTGCTGGCCAAAGAGTTCGGCCTGATCCAGTAAACGCCCGTCATTTGTGTAATGCCCCTGTAGGAGCGAGCTTGCTCGCGAAGAACCCAAGGACATCCACGTGCGTCCAGACAGCACGCGTTATCGTTGAAGTTTTTCGCGAGCAAGCTCGCTTCTACAAGAGGAGCCTTGGAGTTTTCTATGCTCTTACAACGCATTTTCGCTGCAGCGCTGTTGCTGGCCTGCGCCGGCCTGGCCCTGATGGCCTGGCCGTATCAGGCGGCGTTTTCCTACGAGCCGGTCGGCCCACGTGCCTACCCGCTGCTGATGCTCGGGCTGATGAGCCTGGCGCTGATCTACATGCTGTTTCGCCCGCAACCGACCAGGCACACCGAAGAAGAACCGGCGCTGGACCGCGAAACCCTGATCAAGATCGGCCTTTGCGTCGCGCTGTTGCTCGTGTTCGCCGCCACCTTCGAATCCCTGGGGTTCATTCTCAGCAGCATGTTGATCGGCATTCCAATGGCGCGCCTGTATGGCGGCCGCTGGATGCCCAGCGTGGTGATCGTCGGCCTGATGGCTATCGGCTTGTACCTGCTGTTCGATAAAGCCATGGATGTGCCGTTGCCCCTCGGCCTGCTCGACGTTCTGGAGAACTGATATGGATACTTTTGGCTATTTGGGCCAGGGTTTCGGCGTCGCGCTGAGCCCGTACAACCTGGTGACCGCGCTGTGCGGCACTTTGATCGGCACCGTGGTGGGCCTGCTGCCGGGCCTGGGCCCGATCAACGGCGTGGCGCTGTTGATCCCCATCGCATTCGCCCTGGGCCTGCCGCCGGAGTCAGCGTTGATCCTGCTCGCAGCGGTGTACCTGGGTTGCGAATACGGCGGCCGCATCAGCTCGATCCTGCTCAACATCCCGGGCGAAGCGTCCACCGTGATGACTACCCTCGACGGTTACCCGATGGCCCGCAAAGGCCTGGCTGGCGTAGCACTGTCGTTGTCGGCATGGAGTTCGTTCATCGGTGCGTTTATCGCTACCTGCGGCATGGTGCTGTTTGCCCCGCTGCTGGCCAAATGGGCGATTGCCTTCGGCCCGGCGGAATATTTCGTACTGATGGTGTTCGCGATTGTGTGCCTGGGCGGCATGGCCGGTGACAAGCCGCTGAAGACCTTCGTGGCGGCGCTGATCGGGCTGTTCCTCTCGGCAGTGGGCATCGACGCCAACAGCGGCGTGTATCGCTTTACCGGAGATAACATCCACCTCACCGATGGCATCCAGTTTGTGGTGCTGGTGCTGGGCCTGTTCTCCATCAGCGAGATCCTGTTGCTGCTGGAAAAAACTCACCGTGGTCAGGAAGCGGTCAAGGCCACCGGACGCATGATGTTCAACCTGAAGGAAGCGGGTGCGGTGTTCGTGGTTAACATCCGCTGCGGCTTGCTCGGTTTCATCATGGGCGTGTTGCCGGGTGCCGGTGCAACACTGGCTTCGGCCGTTGCCTACATGACCGAAAAACGCATGGCCGGTGCCAGCGGCAAGTTCGGCCAGGGCGATATGCGCGGCCTGGCGGCACCGGAAACCGCCATTGGGGCGTCCGCCTGTGGCGCGTTGGTGCCGATGCTAACGCTCGGCGTGCCAGGTTCGGGCACCACTGCGGTGATGATCGGCGCCCTGTCGCTGTACAACATCACCCCAGGCCCGCTGCTGTTTCAACAGCAACCCGACATCGTCTGGGGCCTGATCGCATCGTTGTTCATTGCCAACATCATGCTGGTGATCCTCAACATCCCGATGATCCGTATCTTCACCCGTATCCTCGCCGTGCCGAACTGGGCACTGGTGCCGGTGATCGCGATCATTACCGCGATTGGTGTGTATGCGGTGCATGCCACCACCTTCGACCTGTTCCTGATGGTCGGCATCGGCATCTTCGGCTACATCCTGCGCAAGCTGGATTTCCCGCTGTCGCCGGTATTGCTCGGTTTTATCCTCGGCGGCCTGATGGAGCAGAACCTGCGCCGTGCGTTGTCGATTTCCAACGGTGCGCTGGAGATCCTGTGGTCGAGCCCGATCACCTTCGGTGTATGGGTACTGACCGCCATCATGCTGCTCGTGCCATTGCTGCGTATCTGGCGCAAGCGCTCCTTGCAGCGCCGTGCCGTAGCCGATGTCTGAAGTCACCTTCAAACATTGGTGGGGAACACCGCTGGTCGGCCTGGCCGGCGGTTACCTGGCCAGCCTCGTCGGCTGGCCTTTGCCGTATATGGTCGGCGCGTTGCTGGCGATCATCCTGGTGCGCTGCCTCACGCCCTGGCAATTGGCGGAGATTCCCGGCGGGCGCAAGTGCGGCCAATGGGTGGTGGGCATCGGCATCGGCCTGCACTTCACGCCCGTGGTGATCGAACAGGTGATGAGCCACTTCGGCCTGATCTTCTTCGGGGCGCTGGTCACCAGTTTGTCGAGCGTGGTGGGTGTGTGGCTGATGCGCCGCAGCGGTGAAGACCGCGCCACGGCGTTTTTCTCCAGTATGCCGGGCGGCTCCGGGGAGATGGTCAACCTGGGCGCCCGCAATGGTGCGGTACTCAGCCGGGTGGCGGCAGGGCAAAGCCTGCGTGTGCTGGTGGTGGTGTTGTGTGTGCCGGCGATCTTCAAGTATTTGCTGGGCGGCGGTGCACCGCAGTTTCACCCGGCGCCTGTGGACTGGGCCTGGCTGGCCCTGCTGTTCCCGGTAGGTGCGCTGGTGGCCTGGGGCTGGCAGCGTTTGCGCCAACCCAATCCCTGGCTGTTCGGGCCGTTGCTGGTGAGCGCCATCGCCAGTGTGACGTGGGACTTGCACATCGGCCTACCCGACGGCGGCAGCCAGATCGGCCCATGGTTGATCGGCAGCGGTTTGGGCTGCCACTTCAATCGGCAGTTCTTCCGTAGCGCTCCGGCGTTCATGGGCCGCACCTTGATTGGCACCGCCTTGACCATGGCGCTCGCCACGTTGGCAGCGGTAGGGTTGAGTGCGCTGACGCACCTGGACCTGCGCTCACTGACGTTGGGCATGATGCCCGGCGGCATTGCCGAGATGAGCCTGACGGCGGAGACCCTGCAATTGTCGGTGCCGTTGGTGACGGCAATGCAGGTGATGCGTCTGCTGTTTGTGCTGTTTTTGGCAGAGCCGTTGTTCAGGCACTGGAACCGCCAATCTTAACTCTGGAAGTGGCCCCTCAGGGGCCACGACCGTCTGTCTGAACTGGCACTCTTCACAGCTAGCCAAGCTCACCTTATCAGGTGTTCCATGGCGCGACTTCCCTTTGAGGAGCGCAATCGTGGTGACCCCAACCGAAACAACGCTCGAAAACGAGAATGAAGAGCCCGCCGCAATCGTCAATACGATTACCGTCCATGGTTCCCCCAATCGCCTTGTACTCAATGGGGATGGAACGCGTCTGTATGTCGCAAGCTCCACATTGCCACAAGGCATTACTGTCATCGACACAGCGAACTTTAGCGTCGTCAGGACCATCACCAATGTGGGATCCCCCATTTGGCTGGCCATGCACCCCACGGCCCCGCGCCTTTACGCCAGCGATAACAGCCAGGCCAGCAATACGCCGATCACAGTGATAGACACCTTGACCGATACCGTCAGTGACCAGATCAGGGGGTTTACTGCCATCAATGGGTTGGCCTTGAATTCTACCGGAGCACGCTTGTACGTCGCCGACCACGCCGCATCGGAAGTGGTGGTGATCGATACCGCCAATCATCAGCGAATCGCCACCACCCCAGTGCGTTACCCTCGAGAGATAGCGATAGCACCCGGCAACGCCCGTTTACACCTTGCCTCGGATTTGGATGGGTGGACCAGCATCCACCTGGGGACCAACAGGGTTGTGACCCAAACCAATACCGTTGCCGGTCAACCTACCTCCATTGCTCATGCTCGCTTCAACGCACGTGTCTACATCACCTACCAGGACCGTGGTGAGGTCTATATCGGCAATACCTCCGCCGCACAGGTCAGTACCATACTGGACGGTTTGCTAGGCCCCTATCAGGTGGCATTTCATACGATGCTCGAATTCGCCTACATCACGGAAACCGATGGCGATCGCGTGAGTATCCTCCATACCCGCACACAAACCGTAACGGACACCCTCACAGGCTTCAACAAACCGCGGGGTATCGTCGTGACACCCAACGGCCGAACCGCCTACGTGGCCAATATTGGCAATAGCACAGTGTCGCAAGTCCGTCTGTAGCCATGGTCGTCCGGTTCAGAGTGGCGGCAGCCGCCACTCGATCGGTGCCTCGCCATTCTGTTCAAGAAACTTGTTAGCCCGGCTGAAATGCCCGCAGCCCAGAAACCCGCGATACGCCGACAACGGCGACGGATGCACCGACGTCAGCACCAGATGCTTGGTGGCATCGATGAGCTTCTGCTTGCTTTGAGCATGAGCGCCCCACAGCAGGAACACCAGGTGCGGCTGATGCTCGCTGACTACCTCGATAATCCGATCGGTGAAGAACTGCCAGCCCTTGCCCGCATGGGCGTTGGCGTTGGCGCGCTCCACGGTCATGGTGGTGTTGAGCATCAGCACGCCCTGATCGGCCCAGCTTTGCAGGTAGCCGTGGTTGGGGATGTCGATGTTCAGGTCGCGCTTGAGCTCTTTATAGATATTGACCAGCGACGGCGGCGCCGGCACCCCCGGTTGTACCGAAAAGCACAGGCCATGGGCCTGGCCGGGACCGTGGTAGGGGTCCTGGCCGAGGATCACGACCTTGACCTTGTCCAGGGGCGTTGAATTGAGAGCGTTGAAAATCAACGGACCGGGCGGGTAGATCTCTTTGCCGGCGGCATGTTCCTGGCGCAGGAATTCGCGCAACTGGGCCATGTAGGACTTCTCGAACTCATCGCGCAAGGCGTGTTTCCAGCTGGGTTCGAGTTTGATACGGTCGCCATCGGTCATAGTTGAATTGTCTTGTAAAAAAGAATGAGGCGAACCCTAGGAAAGCCGACCCCGCTTGTCAATTGATCTGACACACCACCGGCACTTTCCCACGAAGGGATCATACTCATCCTTCACCTTCTCGATTGAGGTCACAATGAACCTGCACTTCGAAGAACTGGCCGGCAACGGCGGTGCGCGCATAGGCATCGCCAGCCTGGACGCTCAAAAATCCCTCAACGCCCTCTCCCTGCCCATGATTCTGGCGTTGGCAGAACGCCTGGATGCCTGGGCCAACGACCCGCAAATCGCCTGTGTGTTGTTGCGCGGCAACGGGCCAAAAGCCTTTTGCGCTGGGGGTGAAGTGCGCAGCCTGGCTCAGGAGTGCCGTGAACAACCCGGCGAAGTACCCGCCCTGGCCGCGCAGTTTTTTGCTGCCGAATATCGCCTCGACTACCGCTTGCATACCTACCCCAAGCCGCTGATTTGCTGGGGCCACGGCTATGTATTGGGCGGTGGTATGGGTCTGTTGCAAAGTGCCTCGGTACGTATTGTTACGCCGAGCAGTCGCCTGGCCATGCCCGAGATCAGCATCGGGTTGTACCCGGATGTAGGTGCCAGCTGGTTTCTGTCTCGCCTGCCGGGCAAGCTCGGTTTGTTCCTGGGCCTTACCGGCGCTCATGTCAACGGCCGCGACGCCCTGGAACTGGGCCTGGCTGACCGCTTCCTGCGTGATGACCAGCAAGACGAGCTGCTTGACGGTTTGCTGCAACTGAACTGGCAGGAACAGGCCGCAATGCAGCTCAACAGTTTGCTCAAGGCCCTTGCCCAGGAAGCGGTCGGCCACCAACCCGAAGCGCAATGGTTGCCGCGCCGTGGGCTGATCGACGAATGGCTGGATGTGGGTGATATACGGTGTGCCTGGCGTGCATTGAGCCTGTTGCGTGATCACAGCGATCCGCTCTTGGCCCGCGCGGGTAAAACCCTCAGTGAAGGCTGCCCGCTGACGGCACACCTGGTGTGGGAGCAGATTCAGCGTGCCCGTCATCTATCCCTGGCACAGGTGTTTCAGATGGAGTACACCATGAGCCTCAATTGCTGCCGTCATCCAGAGTTCGCCGAAGGTGTTCGAGCACGCCTGATCGACAAGGACCAGACACCTCATTGGCATTGGCCGGATATCAATACCCTTCCGGAAGCGGTGGTGCACGCGCATTTCAGCAAGGCATGGGAAGGTAGGAATCCTCTGGCGGATTTATCTGACTACTGACAGGTCCGTTCGCTTGTCGTTGACGTTGAAAGCGCAGTTGTCCGGCTGGCTGTCCGTGCAGGTATATCCCGGCAGTGTGAACGCGCCGGGCCGCAGTTCCCAATACAAGGTGCTGGTCAATGACATGTTGATAATTTTACTGTCCTTGTAGGGCCTCAGCGCTACAACCCCGTCCCAACCGGTGCGGTAGATGCACTTATCCATGTAGCCGTTTTCCCTCTGCTCGTCCTCACCCGGTATGAAGACCGCGCCGATGAATCCGTCGATAAGGCCCCGATACTTGACCTTCGGGCTTTGCCACCGCAGGCCGTTGTCCTCGGCTCGATAATGCCCGTCGACATACGAGACCTGCGCCGGGTAAGGACAGCCTTGCTCCGCTCTGGCCGATGCAACGATGCAGCTCGTCAGCAGGAGCACGCAAATAAGTTGTTTGAACATAGGGATTCCATCTGCTCAGTTTCACCACGCAAAGCGCAGGGCTTTTCGCTAGTGAAATACAGCTATCGCCTCAAAGATAGCTGTTAAATCTGACAGTACGGACATACGGTACCTATAAAAAACGGCGCTTGATGCGCCGCTTGTTTTTCAAGATATTTAACGATGACCGCCGCGGCCACCTCCGTGATCGGAACCACGCCCATGCCCGCCGTTGCCCCAGCGATTACCCCACCCTTGATTGGAGTAAGGTCGGTAACCCGCCCTTGGGTAATAACGCGGTGCCGGCTGGTAATAACGCGGCGCCGAGTAATAGCGAGGTTGTGGTGCATAGTAGCGAGGCGCTGGGGTGTAATAACTGCGCCCATAGGGAGAATAACGCGGGCCGCCGTAATAATAGGCGGGCGCCGGTGCGGTATAGACTTCGGAGCGATAGTAAGTGGCGCCTCCATCGTAGTAGGGCACACAAGCTGACAAGGTCAGGCCGAGCAAAGCGATAAGCAGCAGTCGTCTATACATGGCGGCCTCCTGGACCGCGGAAGAGCTCCTCCAGCGACGCTGGAGAGCGGCATTCAGCCTTCACTGAATGACGAAATATCTGACATCAAAAACCGAATCTGGTGCGCCTTTGACACAGTTTGAAATACCTGTTTCGGACGAACTGAACGCCTCATTGCAGTGCGACGGCGCACCAGCACAACGCACGTCAGCGCACCAGCCAACCACCACCTCGCTGCAACCCCTTGCCCTAGAGGCCCATCCACCACTTGGCACGACTCTCGCTTTAGCAAGCCTGTGCAGGATTCATCACAGGTTCGCGGCACCACAATTTGCAATGGCCGACTAGGGTTCCGGCTCGCTTGAAAAGCGAGTGGCTGGTCCGAGAGTTGGCGACCTCCAGTTGAGGTTACACGGCGGGATAAAAGCCCGGGAGACAAGCCACCGTTCACGGTGCCGCGTTGCTCCTGCTCGCCCATATTCAACTGGAGAAGCCACATGCCCACAATCCGTTTACCCACCCTGCTCACCGCCGCCTTCGCCGCCGTGCTGAGCTTTCAAACCCAAGCAGCTGCCAAAGACCACTTCAGTGTGTGCTGGACTATCTATGCCGGCTGGATGCCGTGGGAGTACGCCGGCAGCCAAGGCATCCTCGACAAGTGGGCCAATAAGTACGGCATCAAGATCGATATGGTGCAGCTCAATGACTATGTCGAGTCCATCAACCAATACACCGCCGGCCAGTTCGACGGCTGCACCATGACCAACATGGACGCCCTGACCATTCCCGCCGCAGGTGGTGTGGACAGCACAGCGCTGGTGGTCAGCGACTTTTCCAACGGCAATGATGGCGTGGTGATCAAGGGCACCGGCAAGACCGTGGCCGACCTCAAGGGCATGAACGTCAACCTGGTGGAACTCTCGGTGTCCCACTACCTGCTCGCCCGCGCCCTGGAATCCGCTGATCTGACCGAAAAAGACCTCAAAGTAGTCAACACCTCCGACGCCGACATCGCCGCGGCCTTCAACACCGACCAGGTGCAAGCCGTGACCACCTGGAACCCGATGCTCTCCGAGATCAAGGCCAAACCGGGTGTCACCCAAGTGTTCGACTCCAGCAAAGTGCCCGGCGAAATCATGGACATGATGGTGGTCAACACCCAAACCCTCAAAGACAACCCGGCCCTGGGCAGAGCGCTGACCGGCGCGTGGTTTGAAGTGGTCGCGCTGATGAACGCCAAAAACGCTGCCAGCACCGCGGCGCTTGAACATATGGCCAAGGCCTCCGGCACCGACCTCAAGGGTTTCCAGGCGCAACTGGACACCACCAAGCTGTTCGCGACGCCCAAGGAAGCCCTGGCGTTCGTCATCAGCGCGCAACTGCCCGCCACCCTGCGCAAGGTCGCCGAGTTCTCGTTTGAACACGGCCTGCTCGGCGAAGGGGCCAAGGACGCCAGCGCCGTGGGTATGAGCTTCGCCAATGGCGTAACCAGCGGCGACACCGCCAACCTCAAGCTGCATTTCGACCCCAGCTACGTGCAGATGGCCGCCGACGGCGCGCTGTAAGAGGACCCGGCCATGCGCCTGATCAACCGTCACCCGGAACGCTCCAGCCGCCTGCTGTTGGTGCTGCTGCCGTTCGCCCTGCTGCTGTTCGCCTACTTCGTGGGCTCGGCCGAGCGGCTGG
The DNA here is from genome assembly GCF_023127795.1 of Pseudomonas sp. W2Jun17. NCBI lineage: Bacteria > Pseudomonadati > Pseudomonadota > Gammaproteobacteria > Pseudomonadales > Pseudomonadaceae > Pseudomonas > Pseudomonas sp. W2Jun17. The sequence continues at coordinate 216,905 of NZ_SPKO01000007.1, forward strand.
CAGAAAACCCCAACGACAAGCTGCTGCCCAGCGCCGTGCAAATGGGCGACGCCATAAAACGTCTGGCGTTCAGCGCCGATACGCGTACCGGTGAATATGTGCTGTGGCAAGACAGCGCCTCCAGCCTGCGCCGCCTGGCGATCGGCTTAGGCATCAGCGCCCTCGCCGGCCTCTGCCTGGGCATCGCCGCCGGCACATTGCCGTTGTTTGGCGCGCCGTTGTCGCCACTGCTCACGGTGCTGTCGATGGTGCCGCCACTGGCGATCCTACCGATTCTGTTCATCGTGTTCGGGCTGGGGGAGTTGTCCAAAGTCATGCTGATCGTCATCGGCATCACCCCGGCACTGGCGCGTGATCTGGAACAGCGCGCGCGGGAAATCCCCGTCGAACTGCTGGTGAAAGCGCAGACTCTCGGCGCGTCCACCTGGACCCTGATGCTGCGTGTGGTGCTGCCGCAACTGCTGCCACGTCTGCTGATCTCGCTGCGGCTGATGCTCGGCTCGGCGTGGTTGTTCCTGATCGCCGCCGAAGCCATCGCCTCCACCGACGGCCTCGGCTACCGGATCTTCCTGGTGCGCCGCTACCTGGCGATGGACGTGATCTTGCCCTACGTGGTGTGGATCACCCTGCTCGCCTGGCTGATGGATTGGGGCCTCAAAACCCTCACACGGCGTGCGTTCCCCTGGTACGAAGGAGCGCGGCCATGAGTTTTATCAGCGTCAACAATGTGTGGCAGCGCTATGGCGAACAGGTGGTGCTGGAAGGGCTCAACCTGCACGTCACTGAGGGTGAATTTTGCACCCTGGTCGGCACGTCCGGCTGCGGCAAATCGACCTTCCTGCGTCTGTTGCTGGGCCAGGAAACCGCGAGCAAAGGCCAGATCCTGCTGGACGCCCAACCGCTTGCTGGCGAGCCGGATGCCAGCCGTGGCGTGGTGTTCCAGCGCTACTCGGTGTTCCCGCATTTGACTGTGCTGGACAACGTAGCGCTTGGCCTTGAGCTACCGCGCTCGCCGCTGCTGGGACGGCTGTTGGGCAAAGCCAAACAAGAAGCACGAGAACAGGCAGCCGCCCTGCTGCAAAAAGTCGGCCTCGGCCACGCACTGGACAAATACCCGGCGCAGCTCTCCGGCGGTATGCAGCAACGCCTGGCCATCGCCCAGGCCCTGATCATGAAACCCCGCGTATTGCTGCTGGACGAACCCTTCGGCGCCCTCGACCCGGGCATTCGCAAAGACATGCATCAGCTGTTGCTGGCGCTATGGCGCGAAACCCGGCTGACGGTGTTCATGGTCACCCACGACCTCAGCGAAGGTTTTAGCCTCGGCACGCGCTTGCTGGTGTTCGACAAGGTTCGTGTCGACCCCCACGCCCCCGGCGCCTATGGCGCGCGCATCACCTACGACATCCCTTTGAACAGCGAGCGCCGCAAAGCGCTGGCAGCCGAACTTGGAGCGACTTCCAAATGACCGATTACATTCAACTGTTCCCCCCCTTCGCCGAAGAAATGCTGCCCGGCGGCGGCCACCGCTCCTTTGTGCTCAAGCGCGGCCAACTGCTGCGCCTCACGGATATTCGCGGTGGCGCCAACGTCAGCCTGACCCTGCTCAATGCCAATGAAAAAACCGAGCGTCTGAACCTGCCCGACAGCCTCAAATGCCAACACACCGCCAAGCTCACCAGCGGCCACTGCCTGTACTCGGACATGGGCCGCGTACTGGCCGCCATCACCGCCGACACCTGTGGCTGGAGTGACAGCATCGGCGGCGTGCTGTGCGCCGCCGAGGTCGCTGAAAAGTACGGCCAGGGCCGTTATCAGGAGCTGCGCAACAGCTTCTTCCGCAACGGCACCGACAACCTGCTGGTGGAATTGGGCAAGTGGGGGTTGGGGCTTTCCGACCTGCTGATGACCCTCAACCTGTTCAGCCGGGTCAGCGTTGACGAAGGCGGCGGCCTGCAATTTGTGCCGGACAATTCCAGGGCGGGTGACTACATCGAACTCTACGCGCCGATGAACACACTGGTGGTGCTCACCGCGCTGCAACACCCGATGGACCCCAACCCGAACTACGCGCCGCAACCACTGAAACTTAGCTGGATGAATGCCGCCCCCAGCGTTGCCGAACACTGTCGCACTTCGCGCCCGGAAAACGAGCGCGGCTTTATCAACACCGACCGCCTGTTCGCCTGAGGAACTGCCATGTCTATCGCACTGAAACAACCCGAGGCAGCCGTGTACCGCGCCACCATCCCCGCTGGCGAGCCATGGCTGATGGAGGTCAAGGCCGGGCAGACCCTGCGCATCCTCGACCTGGAGGGCAACCAGGCCGTCGACACGCTGTTCTACAGCCGCAAAAACCCCAAGGAACGCTATGACGTGCAGCGCACCCTGCGGCGGCAAAACCGCGTGTACCTGAGCAGCGGCAGCGTGCTGTATTCCAACCTTGGCCAGCCGATGCTGACCATCGTCGATGACACCTGCGGGCGCCACGACACCCTCGGCGGTGCCTGTGCCCAAGAGAGCAACACCGTGCGCTACGCCCTGGAAAAACGCTACATGCACAGCTGCCGCGACAACTACCTGCGCGCCTGCGCCCACGACGGTCGGCTGGGTAAAGGTGACATCGGGCCGAACATCAATTTCTTCATGAATGTGCCGGTCACCGCCGACGGCGGGCTGACCTTTGAAGACGGCATTTCCGCGCCCGGCAAGTACGTCGACCTGCGTGCAGAGATGGACGTGATCGTGCTGATCTCCAACTGCCCGCAACTGAATAATCCATGCAATGGATACAACCCTACCCCTGCGGAGTTACTGGTATGGAACTGAAAATAAAACGCCTGCGTAAGTGGTTATTTGCCCTGTGCCAGTCCCGAGCCGGGCAATGCATCCGAAAACACTGAAGTTCAAATGTGGGAGCGGGCTTGCTCGCGAATGCGGTGGGTCAGCCAGTGCATCTGTAACTGACACGACGCCTTCGCGAGCAAGCCCGCTCCCACACTTGGATCTTCATTGCTTTCAGAATTAGGACTGCGGACGACCGCAGTGCTCCCTCACTTTGCGGGACGGCCCGCAGGGTTTTGCCATGTTCGAAAAACTCTTGATCGCCAACCGTGGCGCCATCGCCTGCCGCATCCTGCGCACCTTGCGCGAGCTGCAGGTCAAAGGCATCGCCGTATACGCCGAAGCCGATGCCGCCAGCCTGCATATCCAGCAAGCCGACGAAGCCTACAGCCTCGGCGAAGGCGCAGCGGCGGCCACCTACCTGGCTGTGGAAAAAATCCTCGCCACCGCCAAGGCCTGTGGCGCCAAGGCGATTCATCCTGGCTACGGTTTTCTCTCAGAGAACGCCGCCTTTGCCCAAGCCTGCGAAAATGCGGGGATAGCCTTCGTCGGTCCGACACCCGAACAGCTGCGCGTATTCGGCCTCAAGCACACCGCGCGGGCCTTGGCCAAACACCATCAAATTCCATTATTGGAAGGCACCGAGCTACTCGACAGCCTCGATACAGCGTTGCTGGCAGCCGAAACCGTGGGCTATCCGGTCATGCTCAAAAGCACCGCAGGCGGCGGTGGCATCGGCATGCGTGTGTGCCGCAATGCGACGGAGCTGAGCGAGTCCTTTGAAGCGGTCAAACGCCTGGGGCAAAACAACTTCAGCGACGCCGGTGTGTTTATCGAGAAATACATCGAGCACGCCCGCCACCTGGAAGTGCAGGTGTTCGGCGACGGTTTGGGCGAAGTCATCGCCCTTGGCGTGCGCGACTGTTCCGTGCAAAGGCGCAACCAGAAAGTCCTCGAAGAAACACCCGCGCCGAACCTGCCCGACGGCATGGCCGAAGCCTTGTGCACAGCGGCCATCACCCTGGCCAAGGCCGTCAACTACCGCAGCGCCGGCACCGTTGAATTCATCTTTGACAGCGCCGATGGCCGCTTCTACTTCCTCGAAGTGAACACGCGCCTGCAGGTAGAACACGGCGTCACAGAACAAGTCTGGGGCGTCGACCTGGTGCGCTGGATGGTGCAATTGGCGGCGGGTGAATTACCTGCGTTGAGCGAATTGAAACTGCACCCTCAGGGCCACGCGATTCAGGCGCGGCTGTATGCGGAAGATCCAGGCAAGGGTTTCCAGCCGAGCCCAGGCCTGTTAACCCGTGTGGATTTCCCGACGGCTGAAGGTTTGCGGATCGACACCTGGGTGCAAGCCGGTTGCGAAATCCCGCCCTACTTCGACCCAATGATCGCCAAGCTCATCACGTGGGCGCCGACCCGCGAACAGGCGCGTCTGGATCTACACCAGGCATTGAGCGACAGCCAGCTCTATGGCGTGGAAACCAACCGCGATTACCTGCGCCAAATCCTTTTGGCCACGCCGTTTGCCAGCGGCCGCCCGTGGACGCGTTGCCTGGAAGGCCTGGTCTACAGCGCCAGCACCTTCGAAGTACTGAGCGCCGGCACCCAAACCAGTGTGCAGGACTACCCCGGCCGCCTCGGCTACTGGGCCGTCGGCGTGCCGCCCTCAGGGCCGATGGACAGCCGCGCACTGCGCCAGGGCAATCGCCTGCTGGGCAATGACGACGATGCGGCGGCGCTGGAAATCACCATGAATGGGCCGCTGTTGCGCTTTAATTGCGCGGCGGTCGTCGCTGTTACCGGCGCAGCCATCACGCTGTTGCTGAATGACCAGCCAGTGCCGATGAACACTGCGTTGTGGGTTGAAGCAGGCTCAGTGTTGAGCCTTGGCAGCATCATAGGTGCCGGTGCGCGCAGCTATCTGTGCCTGCGCGGCGGGCTGCAAGTGCCGGATTACCTGGGCAGCAAAAGCACCTTCACCCTTGGTCAATTCGGCGGGCACGCCGGGCGCGCTTTACGCACTGGCGATGTGTTGCATTTGCTGCCACTGACAGACGCCGACGCCGGCCAGCAATTGATCTCTGAACCCCTGCCCGCGGTGCGCACGCTACGAGTGATTTATGGCCCGCACGGCGCGCCGGAATATTTCCTGCCTGAATACATCGACACCTTCTTCGCCACCCAATGGGAAGTGCACTTCAACTCCAGCCGCACCGGCGTGCGGTTGATCGGGCCGAAACCTTTGTGGGCGCGCACGGACGGTGGCGAAGCGGGGCTACATCCGTCGAATATCCATGACAACCCGTATGCCATCGGCGCGGTGGATTTCACCGGAGACATGCCGGTGATCCTGGGGCCGGATGGGCCGAGCCTGGGTGGGTTTGTGTGCCCGGTGACGGTGATCGAGGCGGACCTTTGGCAGTTGGGGCAACTCAAGGCGGGTGACAAGCTGCGGTTCGAACCGGTGAACCTCAAAACCGCCCGCGACCTCGCCTTGAAATGGGATCAATGTGGGAGCTGGCTTGCCTGCGATACAGACAAGGCGGTACCTCAGGCAGACCGCAATGATGCCATCGCGGGCAAGCCCGGCTCCCACATCGACCGTGTCCCACTTAAGATCGGGTCGCCTGTGGTGTTGGAGGTCGGTGAAGGCGACACCCGTCTCGTCGCCCGCCTCGCCGGTGACACCCATCTGCTGCTGGAAATCGGCGCCCCCGAGCTGGACCTGGTGCTGCGCTTTCGTGCCCACGCGCTGATGCAAGCCCTGGAAACTCTCGCCCTGCCAGGTGCTATCGACCTGACTCCAGGCATCCGTTCCCTGCAAATCCACTACCAACCCGAACAACTGCCGCTGGCGGATTTTCTGCCACTGATCACCACGCAATGGGCCGCCGTATGCGCCACCCCCAACCTGCAAGTGCCCTCGCGCATCGTGCACTTGCCGCTGTCGTGGGACGATCCGGCGTGCCAGTTGGCGATCGAAAAATACATGACCACCGTGCGCAAGGACGCGCCGTGGTGCCCGAGCAACCTTGAGTTCATCCGGCGCATCAACGACCTCGCCCACCTCGACGAAGTGCGCCACACGGTGTTCGATGCCAGCTACCTGGTGATGGGCCTGGGTGACGTCTACCTCGGCGCCCCGGTGGCAACGCCACTGGACCCGCGACACCGTCTGGTGACCACCAAATACAACCCGGCCCGCACCTGGACCGCCGAGAATTCGGTGGGCATTGGCGGCGCTTACTTGTGCGTGTACGGCATGGAAGGTCCAGGCGGTTATCAGTTTGTGGGGCGCACCTTGCAGATGTGGAACCGTTACCGGGAGGTCGCGGCGTTTGATGGCAAGCCGTGGCTGTTGCGGTTCTTTGACCAGATCCGTTTTTACCCGGTGACGGCTGATGAGTTGGTGCAGATCCGGCGCGATTTTCCGCTGGGGCGCTTTGAGTTGAGCATCGAGCACAGCCATTTGAATCTCGCGCAGTATCAGGATTTCCTCGCGCGCGAAGCCGCAAGCATTGGCGCGTTTCGTGAGCATCAGCAGCACGCCTTCAATGCCGAGCGTGAACGCTGGATCGCCAGCGGCCAGGCGCATTTCGACAGTGAAGAACTCGCGGCACCACAAGGTGCAGACACGCCGTTGCAGGCCAACCAAATCAGTGTCGACAGCCCTATCGCCGGCAACCTTTGGCAAGTCCAGGTGGCTGCAGGTGAGCAGGTTTCGGCTGGCGATGTGCTGGTGATTCTGGAGTCGATGAAAATGGAAATCCCGGTAGTGGCGCCGTTCGCCGGCACCGTGCGCGAGATCCCCGTACAACCCGGCAGCGGCATAGGCGCCGGGCAGCGGGTGGTGGTGCTCGAACGTGACTGACTCTTCTATTTCTACAGGCGGACAAGCCATGAACCTGCAACTGGACAACCTGCGCAATGCCTACCTGAGCGGCGACACCACGCCCCGTGAAGTGCTGCTGCACCTGCGCGAGAAAGCCGCGCACTTGAACCCCGATTATCACCTGTTTATCCACTTGCTTACGGAGGCGGAGCTGGAGCCGTACCTGGCCGCATTGGACGCGCGCGAACCGGCTGAGTTGCCGTTGTTCGGCGTGCCGTTTGCGATCAAAGACAACATTGACTTGGCTGGCATTCCTACCACCGCCGCGTGCCCGGCGTTCGCCTATGTGCCGCAGCGCAACGCGACCATTGTCGAGCAGTTGATCGCCTTGGGCGCGGTGCCAGTGGGCAAGACCAACCTCGACCAGTTCGCCACCGGGCTCAATGGCAGCCGCTCGCCGTATGGCGCGTGCCCCAACAGCGTGTTGCCGGAGTATCCGTCGGGCGGCTCCAGCGCCGGGTCGTCGCTGGCCGTAGCGTTAGGTGTCGCGAGTTTTGCCCTGGGCACCGACACTGCCGGTTCCGGACGGGTGCCGGCGGCGCTGAATAACCTCGTGGGGCTCAAGGCGAGCAAAGGCTTGATCTCCACAGCCGGCGTAGTGCCGGCGTGCCGCACGCTGGATTGCGTCACCACCTTTACCCGCACCGCGCGCGAGGCCGGCCAGTTACTGGCGCTGACCGCCAGGCTCGATCCGTTGGATGCGTACAGCCGAGCAAACCCGGCGTGGAATGATGCGTCTGCGTTTGGTGCACCCCGCGCATTTCGTTTTGGCGTGCCGCGCGAGCAGGACCTGGAGTACTTCGGTTGCGAGCAAGGCCCGCAGCTGTTTGCGCAGGCCATCGACCGCTTGACGGCGTTGGGTGGCGAGCCGGTGACGCTGGATCTGTCGCCGTTCCTTGAAGCCGCGCGCCTGCTCTACGAAGGGCCGTGGGTGGCCGAACGCTACAGCGTGGCCGGTGAACTGATGGAGCAGAACCCCGAGGCCGTGCTGCCAGTGATTCGTGCGGTTCTGGCTAAGGCGCCTGCGGTGAACGGCGTGCAGACCTTCCGTGCGCAGTACCGCCTGCAAGCCTTGAAAGCGCAGTGCGATGGCTTGCTTGAAGGCCTCGACTGCGTACTGACGCCGACCATCGGCCGCCCGGTGACGCTGGAAGAACTGCGCGCCGAACCGGTGCTGCGCAACGCCGAGCTGGGCTACTACACCAACTTCATGAACCTGCTGGATTACGCCGCCGTCGCCGTGCCCAGCGGCTTTATGCGCAACGGTTTGCCTTGGGGGGTGACGCTGTTTGGCCGAGCATTCACCGACCAATACCTGCTGGGCGTGGCGGATGCGTTGCAGCGCCAGCACGATACGTCGCTGCCTGTGCCTGTCGGCAGCGCAGGTCATGACTTCAGCCAGCTGGTGGTGTGCGGCGCGCACCTGCAGGGGCTGGCGCTTAACGGCCAATTAGTGCGGCGTGGCGCGCGCCTGCTGGAGCGCACCCACAGCTCGGCCGACTATCAGTTGTTCGCGCTGGCCGGTGGGCCGCCCTATCGCCCTGGCATGCTGCGGGTGAGTGAAGGCGGCGTGGCCATTGAGGTGGAAGTGTGGGAGCTGCCGAGCCGCGAATTGGGCTCATTTCTCACCGGTATCCCCGCACCCTTGGGCCTGGGCAAGGTGCAACTGGCCGACGGGCGTTGGGAAACCGGCTTCATCTGCGAGCCCTACGGCTTGACCGGCGCCGTGGACATCAGCCACTTCAACGGCTGGCGCGGCTACCTGCGCAGCTTGCAATAGTGGGACGGGGCTGTATCGTGCAGGGAATTGCGCGATACAGCCCGAACCGACATGACCTCACCCACCCTTTGCCCTGCCTGCGGTGCCCGCAACGACTGCACCCTGGCCGACCCACGCACCGCCGACCAAGCCTGTTGGTGCTACACCGTCACTATCGACCCGGCGGTGCTCGAAGCGCTGCCCGATGAACTGCGCAATAAGACCTGCCTGTGCCCACGCTGTGCGCAGGTAGATGCGCAATTGCGTGGGGCTGAACAGCCGTAATGCGCGTTGATCGTTTCCTCAGCAACCTGCCGCGTTTCAATCGTAAGCAAGTGCGTGTGCTGCTGGTTGAGCGACGGGTGACAGTCGATGGCGTGGCCGTCAGCGACCCCCACCATGAAGTGCGAGAATTCAGCCGCGTCTGTGTCGATGATGAGGTACTGCAAGCCGGCAAACCGGCGCGTTATTTCATGCTGCACAAACCCCAAGGTTGCGTGAGCGCTACCGCCGACCCGGTGCATCCCACCGTGCTTGATTGGCTGAGTGAACCGGACAAGCACGAGCTGCACATCGCCGGTCGTCTGGATTTCAACACCACTGGGCTGCTGCTGATCACCAACGACGGCCAATGGTCGCGGCGCCTGACCCAACCCCAGACCAAACTGCCCAAGGTTTACCTCGTTGAAACCGAGCAGGACATTGGTCCTGAGTATGCAGCCACCTTTGCCGCTGGCCTGTATTTCGCCTTTGAAGATCTCACCACTCAACCCGCCGAACTTGAGCTAATCGGCCCTAGGACCGCACGCCTGAGCATCATCGAAGGCCGCTACCACCAGGTGAAGCGCATGTTCGGGCACTTTGATAACAAAGTGATTGGCCTGCACCGTGAGCGGATGGGGCCTTTGGTGCTGGATAGCGCCCTTGCACGGGGCCACTATCGGCCGCTGACTGACGACGAGATCCGACAGGTCTGACGACCGTTCAGCCGGTGATGGCAAAAAACCAGCTCGTCGCCTTGCGAGCTGGCGCCTGTGCTGCTTGAATCAAGATGTCAGCCAAATCATGACTGGCGAGTCGCCCATAACCTCCAAGAACACCTTGCCCAGCCCGCGCTTGATCTACGGGCGTCCCAGGCAAACAGCCCGCCATAACAACACCCGTCGGCCAGCCGTTATCGGACCGACATGGGCCTCATCTTCCAGGCGTATGCCTACCTGTCATAAAGCTCGTGCAGAGTGATCTGCGCGCACTACCCGCTTGCCAGGAGTCTTACGACATGAGGCCAGAAATCGCTGTGCTGGATATACAGGGTCAGTATCGGGTGTACACGGAGTTCTATCGCGCGGACGCGGCTGAAAAGACCATCGTCCTGGTCAATGGCTCCATGGCGACCACGGCGTCCTTCGCTCAAACCGTGAAAAGCCTGTACCCGCAATTCAATGTGGTTTTGTACGACCAGCCTTACGCCGGCCGTTCCAAAATCCATAACCGCCATGAGCAGATGCTGACAAAGGAAGTTGAGGGTCAGATTCTCCTGGAACTGCTCGATCACTTCGCCGCAGAGCATGTGCTGTCCTTTTCGTGGGGCGGTGCCGCCACGCTGGTCGCGCTTGCACACCGGCCTCGACGTGTGGAAAAAGCCGTGATCAGCTCATTCTCGCCAGTGATCAATGCGCCGATGCGCGATTACCTTGAGCGCGGTGTCGACTACCTCGGCAACCTCGACCGCGACCGCGTCGGCCACCTGGTCAACAGCACCATCGGCAAGCATCTGCCGTCGCTGTTCAAGCGCTTCAACTACCGCCACGTCAGCAACCTGGCCGAGCACGAATATGGGCAGATGCACTTTCACATCAGCCACGTACTCAACAGCGACCGGCTGTGCTACCTCAGGGCGGCCAAACAGATCGACATTCCGGTGTTGTTCTTGAACGGCGAATGGGACGAATACACCAGCGCCGAGGATGCCAGGCTGTTTGGCCAGCATGTGGCCAAGAGCAGCTTCAGCACCATCCAGGCCACGGGGCACTTTCTGGATATGGAGCACAAAGCGGCGTGCCGGGATAGCCGTGAGGCAGTGGTGGGCTTCTTGAAACCAGAGCGACAGGTGAGCCGGCTGCGATATCACCAGGGGCAGACGCAGCATGCAGCTACCCTTTGAAATGGAGACTGGCGACGGCGAACAGGCGCCCTCGCCACACGCAACCCACACATTTTTCAAAGAAAAACTTCAAATTGCGGCGAACATCTGGTACAAAGTCAGCCGCTCTGAGCGGGTATAGTTTAGTGGCAAAACGAAAGCTTCCCAAGCTTTAGTTGAGGGTTCGATTCCCTCTACCCGCTCCACATTCTTATTCCCTCCCCGTCCCACTCCCTCCCGCTACACACCAAACCCCCGGCAATACTGAATAAACCCCAATCCCTGCTAATCCCCTCTATTCCCCTTTGTGTCCGCTTATCCTTGATTCTGTGTATGGCGCCATGTATGGTGCGCACAACATCGAACCAAACCATACAAGAACCCAGCATGAAACGAACCGAGATAAAGCGCCGGCCACTGGCCGACACGGTGCTGGCTTCCCTTGAGCCAGAGGCAAAGGAATACCGAGAGAACTATGGAATAGACCGGCTTTATTTCGTGGTCAGCAGCACGGGCCGTAAACGCTGGGAGCTTCGATTCAAGAAGCCCAACGGCAAATGGGGATGGCACGGACTGGGCGCCTATCCGGACGTGACGGCCAAAAAGGCCAGGGAGAAAGCGCAGGAAGCGCAGAGGCTCAATGCCGAAGGTGTAGACCCTATCACCCATAAGGCGACGCTGAAGGCTTCCAGGGATGCAGCAGAAGCGAACACGTTCAAAGCCGCCGCCGATCTATGGCTTGATAAAAAGATCAAAGATGGCCGCGCCGAAAAGACCCTGGCCGGAATCAATGGCGCGCTGACCAACGACATACTGCCGGCCCTTGGTAGCAAGCCCCTGAGCAGAATCACCAGGGCGGATTGCGCCAACCTCCAGGCAAGCATCGAGAGCCGCGGTGCCCACAACACCGCCGAGAAGGTGCGCGTGTGGGTGAATCAGATCTTTGGCCTGGCCATCGCCAAGGGCATGACCGAGAACAACCCGGCCAGCAACTTGATCGACATTGCCGAAAAGGCGCCAGAGGAATCGCAGTACCCACACCTTCTGGAGTCGGAACTGCCAGAGTTCTTGCGGGCGCTGGTTGAGTCGCGAAGCGGCACAATCGTTCGCACTGCAGCATGGCTCACCCTTCTTACCGCGTCACGGCCAGGTATGACGCGCTGGGCGGAATGGTCCGAAGTTGATCTTGATGCGGGCCTGTGGACGGTGCCAGGCGTCAAGATGAAAATGCGGCGTGACCACATTGTGCCGCTACCCACTCAGGCTGTTGAGCTGATCAGGGATCTGCAACGGCTTACTGGCCGGTCCCGCTACCTGTTCCCATCATCGGGCGAGAAGGTGCCGGTTATTTCAGACGCATCGATCAACAAGTGCTTTGCACTGATCGGGTACAAAGGGCGGATGACTGGCCATGGCAGCCGGCACACCTGCGAAACACTACTATCCGAATTTGGCTGGGACGAAAACTGGCGGGACATGCACCTGGCCCACAAGAAAGCCGGACTCAAAGGCGTGTATGACAAAGCGATCTACCTGCCGCAGCGCCAGAAGATGGTGCAGTGGTATGCGGACTATCTTGATGCGCTTCGGGAAGGCATGACCGAACAGCGACGAGACGAGTTCCTCTCCCGAATCAAAAATATATAAGGACGCTTTATGAAACCGGTAATGGCAACTGTCTTTTCTTTCGTGCTGTCTATGACCGGCACCACGGTTATGGCACAGGCCGGCCAAATAGATCCTTCGGAGGTCAGCGAGCAAGCATGTTCTAGGGATTTAGCGTGCTGGGAAAAGCTGAACCACCCCTACTATGTTGAGTCTTGCCAGAAAGCAATACAAAAAACAGCTAAAAACGCTTTCAAGTGGAGTGGTTTCAGTGGGGGCATGGCAGTAAAGGATATCGTCTGGCTGGACTACAACAACTCAACGATAACTATCAAGGGCGAAAACTTTGAAACCTTGGAGGACGTTGGTGTTTTTCAAGATTCGAACGGAAAGGTTGCGTATCAGCATGGAGCGGGGGTTTACAAGAAAGCAAAATTTGAATGTGACTATGACGGTGAATCAAAGAAGGTGCTTTCGGTTAGAGTAACCGTCTTAGATAGGTGAGGCCCGCCAAAAGACGGGCCCTTTATTTCTATACTCCTGTGCGTTTCAAAATCGCTGAAATCTCCGTTGCGGGAATAGTAACGTTGGCAGTTGTCGGGTTTGAAATTGTGACGTGAACAACGCCGTTACCCGCCCAGGCAACGGGGATGCAGCCAAATAGTGATCTAAGCGCAAACACCTCGACCCGGTCGTTTAAAAGCGCGGTAGAAAGGCTCATATCGAATTGCGCAGTAGATCCTGCATTGATAGTCCCTGAATACGTAGCGCTGACATGGTGGGTGTGATGCTGCACGATATCGTACATATCCAAGGGTTCAGTAATACTGAACCCGAGCCTGTTGTCTCCGCTGCTGGCTGCTGAGCCCAGGATGGTAGAAGGTTTGGAGCCAAGATTGTACTTGTAGATTGCTGCATCATCCCCGAGTGGGATCAAAGACAGGTTTGTCATTACTTGACGGCCTGGATCTTTAACCAAGCATATGTAGCCGTTGCTAGATGGGTTCTCGATAGTGATGCCTTCCCATGTCTGAGAGTAAACAGATGCGCTCCATTCTGCCCAGCTATGGCACCCCTCGATATTTTCATTGATAAACGTGTTCGTCTCTGACCAGTTATTCAGCTGTGAGAAATCATATGCAACCTGGTTATCCGCAATGCTGTTGTTGTAAAACATGTTCCTGTTTGCAGCGCCGCCAAAGTAGTGGCCGATCCCGCAGGGCTTGATGATGTTGTGTGATACCTCGTTAAAGAACGCCTGCACAAATACAGAGGGCGTGTGCCCGCTGTTCCATAAGAAGCCTACGTAGAAATTCGCGATTTCGTTTTTGCTGAACGTGCACTGCATTGCGTTGCGCACAGAGAAACAAGCACCGACAGTCGTCCCCATACCAACGATGGTCAGACCCTTTACGTTGGCATCAATGCAAAGCCCCGGCGCGTAGCCAGCCGGCCGGAACGTCTCAAATGCAGTACCGCTATGCGTAAGCTCCAGCCTATTGCGACGGCCCGAACCGCCACCAATAAGGGAGACGCCAGGATAAAGATTGACCTTCTGCCCCAGCTTGTAAAAGCCAATAATCTTGCAGGTTTCGCCACCATCAGCGTACAGAATTGAACCGATCGTATTGAGTATTGGCGCAATGTCTGCGCCTTCAACAGCGCCTGCCTGCTTGATGTGGAGAGACCTGTAGACCAGCTTCCAGCGGGCACCATCGGCACCGACGATAACCGTTATGCCGTTGTCTGCACTGGTGGTGTCTGCTTGATCAACGTAGTAATCGCCCCCGCCCTTGTCGCCTTTCGCGTAATACCCAAGGGTTCGGGCTCGCTGGTTGCGCGACGAGGACAGCAGGCGCAGCGCCCCGACGTTATCAACTCGGCGAGACAGCCCGTACTTGAGGTAATCGAACAGCGTTCCGGCGTCGTAGAGAATGCCGGTGGTCGTGTTGACCAGGCCGCTAACGCTCTCAAGCAGCGTGGTGAAGAAGTTCTTTGTCCACCGCTGATTGGTCGCGTCCATCGGCTGCACAGGGTCGCCTAGGTCTGAAATCCGGTTCCCTTTTGCGCGGTAGGCCCCAGCACCATCTACATCAAAGAACCCCAGGGACAGCGCCCTGCCGCTGAATCTGAGCAGTTGCTTGAGCGCTTGCCAGATCCTGTCGAAGTCACGGTTTACGGTCGACGAAAGAAAGTCGCCGTTTTCCTGATAGTCGTTCAGGCGTTCAAACGGAATATTCAGCGTTAAGAGAATTGCGCTTTGGTCAGCTGGTGCCGTGGTGAAGGTAATCGTACTGGTGGGGTTGCCCGCCCCAGTGATGACAAAGCCTGATACCACCTCGGCCCCATCAATGAACACATCAAGGTCCGAAGCCGCCAGCAATAAGAAAGGGATGGTGTAGATCGTGGTTACACCGTTGCCGGTGTAACGTTTTTCGGTTGGTCCTGCTGGAACTGCCATGGTTCGCCCCCTGGGATGGTGGCGGGCTTTAGTAGTCCACTTGAACCTCATGAACGCCCGCATCTGGACGCCAATCGTCACGCCGGGTCTCTGTCGGTTTCCCGACTATCCGGCCAATGCGTACGGGGGTTTGGCTGATGCCACCGGCACCTGAGTCGATGTAATCGTCTTCCTGGTTGGTGAGCGCTGGGTTGAAGTCGCGCATCTGGTCCCAAATCGTTTTCAGCACATCGACATGCGCCCACAGGAAGCGGGCAGATAGTGGGGATTCAAAGGCGTCGAGGATACGTTTCTGCTTATTGGTGCTGGAGTGTTCTTCCCCTACCCCACAGCCGGTGCCCTTGAGCGCCTGCTTGAGGATCGAGGGCGCAAAGCCACCTGGTCCGTTGGTCTCGATGATCACCCGGGGAATTTGGTACTTGATGACCAGTTCGCGGATTTGGTGCACCTGTCCGCCAATGATCTTGTCGCGCGCGTCGAACTCGGCAATTTCCCCGGTAAGGCCAACAGCCAGATGCCAATACAGTTGGCCGCGAGCATCGGTCAGAATCAGGGAGAAGGCCGAGGCGTCAGACTTGATCTTGCCCAGGGAGCAGTCCCAGTAAGCGACGGCGCCGACAATCTGAGTGCTGCCCAGATACATGGCAGCTGCGTTGTTGGCATAGCGCATGGTTGGCTGGGCGTCGTACGGAATGATGCGGGCAGGATCCAAGCGAACCTCCGTAACGGGTTTCGAGTGGAGCTGATACTGCGAGTCCCATTCGTTGATGGTGCGGGTTTCACGACGTCGGGTCTCAAGGGTGGCCATGTCGAAACGATCAGGCCAGGCGCTGCCGGCGTAGCAGTCCACCAGGGTTCCAGGTGGCGTAAAGAAGGCGATGCCAGTTTTGGTCTGCTGGTAATCCGTGCCCAGCACCAGCACACGGGCATGTTTGCCTATGCCGGAGAACACGACGTCAGGCACAAACGGCACGTCGTAGGCGTTGTGCTTGGCGTCCTCTATCCGGTGTTCCTGGGCGAACATGCGGATGGTCAGGCAGTCGGCGCCCATGCTTTCAAGTTCGTCGTAGAGACTGTCGTGGGTGTGCGGCGTGCCGATGTAGAGCTTGCTCCCGCCAGGTACCAGGATGTGCGTCTGCTCACCCAGGCGATAGCGCAGCTTCTCCCGCGCCTCAGGGGTCTGGATGTTGCGCGGTACCTCAACGTCATCGTTCTGGCATTCGTCCGCACGGGCAGAGGTGACGTTTGACAGGATGCCCTTGGCGAACATGCTTGCGTTACGGAAGTCGGAAGCACCCTCAACCCACCATTGCTCTACCGTGCCTTGATTTGGCGGCAGTAGATGGCGGGTCAGCGGGTGATTGCGAATAACGTTTTGGGTATCGCGGCTGGTCTTGTAGGCCGTTGGGTCTGATTCGGATTGGTGCAATATCCTATCGGTTGGGTCTTTGTAATACCGCCAGGCGTTATAGATCGCCAGCAAGGTGGACTTGCCGAACCCCCGGAAGCAACGCAAAACGGCCAGAGATCCTTTAGCCTCCAGCCATATCAGCGCACGGACGTGGATATCTGGCACATCCCAGCGCATGCGCCGCGCCCACAGCATAAAGAAAACCAGCAGGCTGACTTTCTTGTCGGGGTCAGTGGACATTCCCGGCCTTCTGCATCCGCTCGATGATGGCCTGTGCCTCTCGTTCGGCGGCAGCTAACTCACCGTCCAGCTCGTCTACAGCATGACCAGCGTCCGGTGCCGGCTTCTGCCGGTTCATGATGCCGGCGATGTTCACGACCTTGAGTAACAGCGTCATGGTTGCGGCGGCGTTCTTCTTGCACCAGTACCGGTTGCCCCGTTCTTCCTGGGTCAACTGGGCTGGCAGCTTGTCAGCGGCGGGCCAGTTGTTGGGGTCAACTTCGGTAATGACCACTTCGCCAAGGCGCTCGCTAAGTGCCTGCAATCGGGTGATTTGATCGTCGCGCATTATTTCGCTCCTACAGCTGCGCCCAGGTTCGGGGCGCGATCTGGTGTTGTGTCGCCCGGCTCCCACCAGTACGACTGCTTGAATTCCTTGCGGGCACGCTGTTTCATCCGGCGCAGGTAGCCCGGTGAGAAGTAGTCCTGCAGTTGGTTGAATATCAGGTGATCGGTTGCGGCCTTGGTGTACCAGAGGTTCGCACCGGGGATATGGGACTTGGCCAGGCGCACCAGCTTGCCCCCGGTCTGGTTGACTTCGCCGTCGGCAGCGTTGTCCTTGAGCTTGAAGATCGACTCAATGTCGCCAGCAATCGGCCCGCCCAGCGCCGCCAGTGGTGAGCCGCCGCCCTGGGATGTGTCGGAGAACAGGAAGTCACCGTAAAGCCCCATGGCCCCGCCCTTGAGGAATGAGGCCAGACCGAATCGCAAGCCGGGTACGCCCCACTTCTTATCGTCGGTGATGTCCTTCGGATCGCGCCCGGCGGCAATCTCGCCCAGTTGAATGGCCATACCGCCCAGCACGGTGGTGGACGCCACCAGGGCAGCAAGATACCCGGCCTTGCCCCAGCCTTCCTGGGCCATGCCGCGTGCACCGTGACGCATGATCATGCCGATGGAGAAGCTCTTGAACTGCCAGAACGAGCGCACAAGCTCGCCCTTCATGGTTCCACGCTCGATACCACCATGCATCATTGCCTTTTCGCGGGAACCCGGCTCAATGATCGCCATATTGGTTTCATCCAGCACGGTACCCAGCAGCTTGGTAGCGGCCTGATCCTTGAGGCGCTGCGGGGTTGTCTTGAGTTGCTGGGCCAGCGGCACCAGGTCAGCGTTGGGGATTCGATAGATGCTGTTCGCGGTCAGCACGGTGTCGCCCACGCCGCGCCAGTCTTCCGGCTGCGCCAGACGCCACACAGACCAATCCGTCTCGGTGACGCCCTGCCCAATCAACCGCTTGCTGTCTGCCGCGTCCATGGCTGCAAGGGACTGGTGGCGACGGGACATGTCGCCAATGGTGTCCAGCATGGTGGCGCCGAATGCCCGCTGACTACCGGCGGTCAACGCATTGAGGCCGGATGCCTGCATGACCTTGCTGGCGGCAGTCTGCGAAAACTTGGCGATACGCCCGGCGATCTGCTCATTGGTGCCCAGGCCGTCGGCGCCGAAGCGGTTCAAGCTCCCAATCAGTTGATTCAGGCCCAGGCCCGCACGCTGCGCCAGACGGCGGTCGGCAGCGCTGGCCGGGTTGAGCATTCGTATTTCATTGGCGAACACCTTCATAACCGGCATACCGTTCATGGACGCGGTAAGGCCCAGCGTTCCCTGGTCGGTGACAGATGTCAGGACGGCAGACCCCAGGCGGCTTGCCACATTGAGGGCGCGGTAGGTATCAAAGCCGTTAGCCAGCGCGGCAGAAACTGGCGGCTCGCGAGTGCCGGCCACTTCCTCAAATAGATGCTCAACCTTGCGGCGTTGCTTCGCGGTCTTGACAGAGTCGGTTGGCCTGGCCTCGTCGGTCGCCTTCTGCCCGGCATCCAGGAAGTAACGCATTTGGTTGCTGGGGTTTGGGCCCAGGGTTTCCACCAGGGCAATGTCCCGCGATGCGCGGTCGATATGGCCTATCAGAAGCTCTAACAGGTTGCGATCGCCGTAGGACTTCTGTGCCGCAATAAAGCTTTCTGCGTCCTTGTAATGGATCTGGCGGGACTCGCTCCCACGGTTGGCGCGCATACCGTTGCCGGCTGCTTGGCCTGGCTCCAGCTTGTTGGTGCCCCCGGTGGCCAGGGTGACCCAGGCATGGTTGAGAAAGTCGGTCAGCTCGGCGTCATTCATGGGCGTACCGTCTTCCTTGAGGTACTTGCCACGGTTCGCCCACTGCACATGATCAGCCACCCACTTAGCCTGATCCTTGGCTACCTTGACCTGCGAGTGGTCGCGAGGCATAGACCAATCATCCAAGAAACCTACATCACCACCGGCCCGGTTGAAGCGCTGGCGCA
Organism: Pseudomonas sp. W2Jun17; assembly: GCF_023127795.1. Classification (NCBI taxonomy): domain Bacteria; kingdom Pseudomonadati; phylum Pseudomonadota; class Gammaproteobacteria; order Pseudomonadales; family Pseudomonadaceae; genus Pseudomonas; species Pseudomonas sp. W2Jun17. The sequence goes on from NZ_SPKO01000007.1 coordinate 235,590, forward strand.
ACTGCTCGGCCGTGTCCTTGAACTGTTTTGCGGCGGTCTTGGCCGTGGCGTTGCCGGAGTCTTCGCCGTGCAGCTCGCGCACCAAGGCCAGGTTGCCGGCTTCGTCCTGAAGCAAGCCCAGGAACTTGCCCTTGGTCTGGTCGATCACGTCAAGCATTCGGCTCACCGAGTCGTCACGGATTGCACGCGTGGCCGATTCGATGGATTGAATGCCGCTCTTGCCGTCGCTGGAGAACGCCAGCAGTCGGTCGAGCCCTTCCAGTGGCTGATCGGGGAAGCGCTTCATGTAGCTGTCGATACGGTCGTGGGCAAGGATGGTCAGCGCCACGCGCTTTTTCTTGAGGTCCGCTTCGGCTACCAAGTCCTTGGCGGATTTGGCGGCGGCTTCGTTCAGTCGGTCGGCGGCGGATTTGGATTGCCAGGTGGTATCGGTCTGCGCCAGTTGCTTCATGTTGCGGCGCACACGGTTTTCGATGCCCTGGATTTCCTGCTGGTTGAGGGGACGGCCTATGGCCTGGGTAACGGCCTTAATGCATTCGGGGCGCATGGGCTTGCTCCTGATTGGATGGGAGCAAGCCTATGGGTGGGGGATAGACGGTTTCCCGACTATTTAGAGACCGCGTTGCAGGAAGCAAGCGGCAGCAGCGGCGAAGCCCTTTGCATCCTGCTGGGCGCGGACGATATCGGCGTCAGCACTGGCGAGCAGCTCTCGGGCTGACACGGTGATGGGGCTGCCGTCGGCATCCATGGCGCCGGTTGAAATACGCATGTCCTCGACGCGGGCCAGGATTTCGTCGGCGACCTGTACCACCGGGTCGGCAGCTTCATTACCGGGCTTGCCTGCATCGCTTACCACTTCTGGCCCCGGTTTATCAGGGTTGGTAACTTTCCCTCCCGCTGATTTACCACTTGGCTTACCAGTCGCTGCCGGTGCCGTTTCCGGTTTTTCCACATTTTTTGAGGCAGGAATATCCAGCGGCTTGGCCTGCAACGTAGGGTCGGCACGCTCGATATCGTCCAGGATGCGGGTGATTTCCTGGCGGGCGATCTGCGCCATGGTCAACTTGGTGTTTGCCTCGGCCACCCCGGCAGACAGCGGGTTCTTGTCGAAGCCCTTCGCGATGGTGTCGGCGCGCTGGGTAATGCGGTCCTGGAAGCGCTGCGGGACTTCGCCACGATCCAAGGCGTTCAGGTCGGAACGGGCTTGCTCGGCGCTACGGTTGCCGCCCAAGGCTTCGTTGAGTGACGCTTGGCGGTCGGACAGGTCCAAGCGTTCCGCCTCGATGGCCTGGCGTGCAGATGATTCGGCCTGCTTGCGGGTCTGGCCCTGCTGCTGGAACTCTTTGGCGCGGGCCTTGAATGTGTCATCCAGTGCGGCAAGGTTCTGCGCAACGGTGGACAGCTCGGCCTTGACGTCCTTCACGTTGGGCAAGATGCCGGCGGCTTCCTGCTCCAGCTCAACGCGCAGCTTTGGTTCCAGGTCCTGGCGGGCAGTGGCCAGGGCGACGTCCGGCGCCGGTTTCATTGCTGGAGCGGAATCAGCCTCGCGCAAAAACTGGGCCGAGTGGATGCTATCGGGCAACACCACCGGCTCTCCCCGCTGTAACTGGTTGATGACGGTGCGGACTGCATCCTGATGGGCCATGGCCGAACGCGGATCAACCGGCGCACCTGGTGCGGTCTCGACGTCGGCGTGCTGGTTGGTGCGTTCGGTTAATGCTGCATCGATCTGCCGGGCGGTTGGCCTGCGGAACTGGGCACGGCCAATACCGAAGAACGCCAAGCCCATGATGGCGTCTGTGGCGAGCGCTGTGCCGTCCATGACTTTGTACTGCGCCGCCTGTGCGTGATAGCCGTTGCTGTCCAACAGTGCAGCGGTAGCGCCCCGCCCGGCCATGCCCAAGCCTACGTTCGCTCCCACAGCTATTGAGACGTCGCCCAACAGCGGCTTGACGAACTTCGCCGCCGGCAGCACAGCGCCAACGCCCATGGTGGCGGCATCAATCAAGCCCTTCTGCGTGGCCGTGGACTCGTCCAGACCTTCGGCCATGCCCACCTGCTTGCTGGAGAAACCAGCAGGCGCACCGGCAGCGACAGCGGCGCCCACCGGACCAGCAGCGACGGCGCCGGCAATGGTGCGCGGCAGGACGGCAGCGGCTTCGCCCAGGATCTGGCCCACAAGCCCAACCTCTGTTGGGTCTGGCCGCAGGTCCATGACGGACTTTGCGGTTTTCTCGCCGATGTCGCGGGCCTGGGTTTCGCGGAACTGTTGCTGGTCGGCCAACTGCCCGTCATCAGGGGCATAGGACGAGCCGATAGCCAGGTCGGATTCAACCGCCAGGCTGCCCAGTTGGAGCGCGGTTGACTGGATTGCCCGCCCGCCCTCGATGGCGCCTCGCAGCAGGTTGGGCCCGATGGTGCTGAGCGACCCAGTGAACACGCCCGGGGCGAGTTTATCGGCGGTACGCTCAAGCCGTTGATCCTGGCTGCGCGCCTCGCTGTCCTCGATCATTCCGTCTAGCCAGCTCATTTGACGATCACCACCATAGGTTTTTGGGTGTCCGGATCGATTTGAATCCGGCCTGCGTTCATTAAGTAATAGGAGCCTTCCTTGCCCGGTACCGGCGACAAAGGCATGTCCTCCAGCTGGCTCACCGGCAACTTGCTGTTCTTGGCCATGCCCTCAATCTGCATGTCCACGGACTTGTTGAAGGTGTCGTCATCCATGCCATAGGGCTTGATAACCCTGGCGCCGGCACGCTCAGCCACGCCACCTGTTGCCATGTCGAACGCGGCCTGGGATGTCTTGCTGTCCAGGTCGTCGCCGTCTTCATACTTCAAGCCCTTCGATGCTGCGGTGCCTGCATACAGGGACTTGAACGCCAGATATGCCTGCTCGCGCTGTGGTGTGCCGGGCACTAGAGAGGCGCCTGCATGTTCGTCGAATGCCTGACGGAAGAAGTTGTCTTTGGGCAGTGGAACCGATTTATCAGTCAGTACCTTGGCCCCGGACAGCAGCGTGCGGGGAACGTCCGTGCCGTCGGCCCCCTTGAGCCCACGGAACTGGGCCATGCCCGCAAGCGTGACGATGGGGTCATCAGCCACCAGCGGCTTGATGGCGGCGGCATAGTCGGCGCCCGATGGCGATGAACCCGCGATAGCGCCGAACAACTGCAGCTTGGTGCTGTCGTCGGCCTGCTTGATCAGCGACGACAACATGACCTGTTCTTCTGGTTTCCATGGGTTGCGGTTGACGTCGGGGCCGTATGCCTTGCGCACCGAGTTGACCACGTCGAAGCGCTCGGCAATCTGTTCGCCCAGCTTCTGCTGGCCCTCAGTGCTGGTAATCCCTGAAACGTCCAACGGCGCCACATCGGCGCCGGTTCGCATTGCGTTAAACACCAGCGGGGTTTCCCGCATCATCTTGGTGTTGCTGTCCACGGCCCTCTGCAAGCGATCCAGATTGGCCTGCTCGGCCACGCTGGCGCCCTTTGATTGCATCTGTTGGCGTTGACGGTCGATGAACTGTTGAGCGATCGCTGGGGGCTGTCTCAGCAGGGTTTGCACCTGCGTCATTTCCTGCATTCGGGTGCTGAACTCTCCAGCGGCTGACGTCCCGGACAGTGCTGATTTCCATCGCTGCTGGTCCGCCGGCGTCGGAGGCACGCCCGTCGCGGCCTGGCGGTCCATCTGCGTCAGGATGCGCTCAGCCTTCATTTCCCGCATTTCGGCCTGGCGCTGCTGGTGTTCCTTCACCTGGAAGATTCGACCGCTCACGGTGTTGAGCAACTGGTTGCGCTTCTCCGGGTCCAGCTTCTTGGCGTAGAAACCATCCTCGGCGGTGAGGTCATGCTCCAGCTTTTGCAGGCTGCCGATGCTTTCGCGGGATTCGTTCACCCGCTGGGTGGCGTGCGTGGTCCAGTTGCCGTCCTTGAATTCCTGCTTTTTGCTGGCCCAGGTCTCACCGAATGCCAGGCGCCCAGCAACGTCGATATCTTCGGCGTCCATGCGGGCGTTGATCTGGTCGACGTTGGCACCAGGCATTGCAGCGTCTTTGCCCAACATGTCCATGCGTGAGGTCAGATCGCTCTGTGCTGCCTGAATGCGGCCCTTGGCTACTGCTGCCTGAACCTTGCCAAAACCACGCACCTGCATCCGCTTAAGAACGTTGCCCAGCTCACCCTGCTGCGCTTCGTCAAGACCAGGAGTTTCCAGCGGGTCGAGCTTAGACACTGCTGATTCGTATGCTTCCGGCGCCTTGTCGTAGCTCAGCTTGCCGGTGCGCATCTGTTCGTCAAGATCAGTGGCAATGGTCGTGATTTGAGATTCACGGTCGATCAGCGCGTTATCAGCTTTGACCCTTGCCAACGCCTGATCTTCCTTGTTGATGTTGTCCAGCACGCCCTGCGCTGCACTCTGGATGGCGCTGGCGGTCTGTTGCGCCGCCTGGGTCTGCCCACGGGTATCCACGGTGATGACGCGGTTCTGCGGTGCCTCGGGCACGGCGCGGGCTTGCGCGAAGTTGCCCAGCGGGATCTGTGCCATCAGGAAGCCCCCCCAACTTTAGGAACGGTTGCGTTCTTGCCTGCAGCCGATGCCTTCCAGGACATTGCCGCGTTAGCCCCTGCGTTCAGCACTGTGCCAATGGATTGAGCGTTCGCCGTGCTGCGCGCCTGGCTACCGGCCATGCTGTAGTTGCTGGCGTCAACGTAGCCACGGGCCTTCTGGTTTTTGCCGTTGAAGATGGTCAACGCTGCGTCTTCCTCGGCATTGCCAATGATTTCTTCGTTGATGTTGATCGCGGTGCCGGCGCCCGTCTCAACGCCAGATGCAGCCAGGGCGGCATTGGCTTCGCTGGCCTGGTTGCGCGCCAGGCGGCGTATACGATCGGCCTGCACCACGGCGGCGCTGGCGGCTGCGTCCGCATCGCTTTGTGCCTGGTCTGCCTGGGCGTTGGCGTTGAGTTGTTGCTGCTTGCCCGACTGCTGAGTGGTGTACACCGAGTAAACGGTAGCCGCCGCCATTGCTGCGTATGCGGCGTAACCTGCTGCTCCTACGGCCATGTCAGATCTCCATCATCAAAAGCGGGCCGATGTTGCGCAGGCCCTGGGACTCATAAAGCCGGGTGGTTCCTTCGACGCTGACGCCGGTACCGATGCCCATGTAAATCTGTTTCGCGCCCTTGAGCCTGGCCCATTCCTTGAACGTCTGGATCAGGCGCACGGCAATAACTCCATTGCGCTTGGACGGCTCAACAAACAGTGAATAGTCATAGGCGATCAGGTCATTGCTGAACCACTGATCAATCACGCCGCCGGCCATGCCGCCGACAACTTCGCCGCGCACCTCGGCCACAAAGACGACGCCCTGCCCATTAATCAGTTCGTGCAGGAAGGCGGCAGACTTGACCGGGCAAAAGTTCATGGTTGAGTAGCTGGTAGTGGAATGCAGCAACGTGCCCAGCTCGATCAGCCTGGGAACATCGGAGTGCTTGGCGGGCCTGATCATGGTTAAACCTCAGTCGTTGATCGTTATTTTTTTGATTACGTTGAGCAGATGGAACGGCAGCGGCTGTTCCTGGGTTATTTCCAGGGTGGCCTGGCCGCGCTCCCACCCGAGGCTCTCCAGGCGATGAACACCTGTGAATAGAACTGGGGGTTTGTCGAGGATCTGCGCGCCAAGATCTCGGAACGCGATTGTTTGGCCATTGATCTTGCAGCCGATGGTTTCGAGAAAGCGCAGCGTGACCTCACCGATGCGCATGCTGTTGCCCTGAGAGCTGCCGGTGTTGCCTTGTGCTTCGGGGGTCAACGTCTTGATCCTGGTCTTGAAGTTCAGGCCGATCGAGGTGGCGAACGCCTTGCGCGGGATTGTTACCTGCCCAGCGGCAACAACCTGCTGCTGCATCACAACGCCGTCAGCGACGATGTCCACGGTCTTGCCCTCAAGGTGCGCCAGGCCACCCCATACGGTTGCGCCGTCAACGCTGGTGGCATTTACGCCGGAGTCCACCCGCACACCGTTGGTAAACCGTTCGATGTAGCGCACGTTGGCACCGCCGATGTTGCGGCGAACTACAACCCACACCTGGTCACCGCTATCGGTCGGGATGGATGCTGCAGACTCATAAGCCCCGTCTGTGATCTGCCGGGCCCAGCCAATAACATCCTGGTCACGGTCCACGGTCATGGTGGCCAGAACGCCGTCGGCCCGAACCATGAACAGAATGGATTCGGGCTCTTGCTGGTAGGCCATGTCGATGATGCCGGACTTGGTCGCATGCTCAGACAGCACGGACATGTCAGGGGAACCGAACGTGTCGGAGTCGTACTTGTAGGCCATGGCGCGCAGCTTGCGGCCTGCACGCTGGACAAAGTACAGCTCGTTGCCAATGCGCACGGGGCGCACGCGGTTGCAGCCGTAGACCGATGGGTTCTTGGCGCGAATGTTGGTCGGGGTTATGGCCTTCTCGACACCGCCGCTCACCGTGAACTCGCCGCCGTAGGTCAGAGGTACCAAGGCATTGATCTGCCCAATGTGCAGGATTGGGTTGATCTGGTCGGACGACAGGTTGTACGAGATTGCATCATCGTCTTTGGTGCCCAGTTCGAAGTTCAGATACTCACCGGTGCGCGACTCCCAAATGGTTTGGGGGAAGTTCGGCGAGCCGCCAAGGGCCAAGCGCTGCTCGTAGAGCGTGCCGGCGCCAGGGTAGCCGTCTATATCGTTCCAGACAGAAGCCTCAAGCGACCAGGCGTTGGCAGGCGATGCTGTGGCCGAGGTCGGCGCCGAGCGAATGACGCCGGAAACCACGGTGGTGCTGGTGAATACGGTTATCTCCAGCAGGCCACCATTGATCTTGACGAACTTGCCCACGTCACTGGCGCGCCAGCCTGCCGTCGCAAGCGTCATGGTTACAACGCTGCCTACTGGGGTGAAAGCGCTCAGCGTGTTGGAGGTCTGCGGCGATCCCTTCAAGGACCAGGTAGGACGACTGGTGGCGCTGAATGCGTTGGTCACCTCGACGGTGGCCACGGTGGCGCTGGTAACTGCCGTGACCTTCGCAACACCACCGCCTGACCAGATTTCACGACCAACATCAGAAGCCAGGAACGCCGATTCAGACGCCGTTACCGTGCGCCCGGTGCCCACTGCTGGGTTGCTTATGGTGATCGCCGTCAGGAAGTCGATACCCTTTTCATCGAACGGCTTGGTCACGAAAGGCGCCGGGGCCAGGCTCCACTCGGTGTTAGTGATGCGGCGCAGGCGGTAGACGGGGACCGTGTTGCAGAAGATGAACATGGTGTCCGCGCCCTGGACGTAGTCGATGCGGTCCAGGGTGGTGTGCGCGTATGGGCTGGCCAGTTCGATCCCGCTGTAGGAACCGTTAGCAAAGTGGATTCTGACGTACAGGTCGCCGAACTCCACCATGTACGCCTGGGAGGCGTTGAATACGTAAGGGATAAGGCGGCAGTTCTTATCGGGGAACTTGGCAGGCGAACACAACAAAGTCCCATCACGGCGAACACAACCCCCGTGGATGACGGGCCAAGCGTTCTCGATGATTTCGGCGCCGTTCTGGTACCGGGCAATATCGACACGGCCCAGCATTCGTGGCGAGACCTCGCCGGCGGTGAAGTTGGTTTGGTTCAGCGTCAGGCGAGGCATTACCAGCCACCTCCAAAACGAGCAGCCAGCAAGCGTTCATCGCCCAAAGTCTGCGGTGGATCTTCCTGGCCATCGACCGCACGGGCACGGCGCAGCGAGGTTTCCAGCTTCTGCTCCATGGTCTGCTGCATGGCTGCGGATTGCGTAACCGGGTACGCCATAGCCGCTGCCATAGCCAGGGTTACCAGCTTCACCAGGTGCGCGTCCCAAGTGTTTTCTACCTCGTTGCGGAACACATAGCGCAGCTCCAGCACAGTGGTGTTCGCCTGGATGGTGCGCCCCTCAACCAGGTAATCAATCTGGCAACCGTGGGAGCCAACCTCCAAGACGCGGGAGAAGTCCGCCGGCAACTCAAAGGCATGGTCATAGCCGAACAGAGGCGCCACGGCGTCAGGTGCCAACACGGCGCGCTTGATGCAGCAGTTCCAGGGGTGCGAGCGCAACATGTCGTCGCGCACTGTGGGATACAGGTTGGCGCACAGCTTGGCCCGGTCCAGGTTCTGCTGATCTTCAAAGTCATTGATGGTCTGCGAGCCCAGCATCAGCAGCGCGTTAGAGCAAATCGAAACACCCGTGGCCATTGCCATTACCAACCTCCAGATAAAAAGACCGGGGCACAGGGCCCCGGTAAATGTTTTGCCTTCCTTGGCGGCCCGTGAATCAGTTGCCGTCGATGTATTGCAGCTTCAAGCTGACAGTGCCGGCACCGGTTGCGGCGGCAGTCAGGGTGATAGCCACGTCATATTGCTTGCCTGGGTCAGCAGCGAGGCCCAGCGCCTGCCACAGTGGCTTTTCAATGTCGGCCAGGCCGAAGCCGGCACCAGCATCAGCCGCGTCCGCTTCGTGGGTAACGTCGGTGTTCACCAGGGCGGCGGAAAGATCCTGTGCCGAGGCGAAGAAGTCAGCGTCAACCACGGCGCCAGCATTCACTGCGGTGACGTCGTACAGGCCGATGTTGCCGGCGGCGGTGGTGATCGCATCGCACGACAGCAACAGGCGGGACACGCGGTCCACAGAGTTGATGCGCATCAGGCGATACACAGAGCCGATGGAGTCGGTAGCGGTTGCCTCAACGAAGCCGACACGCTCACGCAGACGGCCACCGTCGATACGCTGCGGCGACAGGGTTTGTGGGAGCGCGTCAGAGTTGGTGACGGCCAGGGATTTGGTGGTTACTACTGCCATGGTTCATTGCTCCTGATCAGGTTGGGAGAAGGCTAAAAGCCGCTTAGGCTTCGGCGGCTGCGATTTCAACGACCTTCTCTTCTTCCACCCGCACAGAGCCGATGGACATTTTCGCGTAGATGCGAACGTTGAAGCCCTTGCCTGGATCCTTGCCAACTTCGGTCTGGATATCGGCACCTTTGCCCAGGGTTACGCCGGACTTGGCCCAGGCGTAGAGCAGGCGAGTGCCGCCGGACAACGGGGTGCGCTCAGACGGAATCCAGGTGAAGCCCATCCACTTGCCTTCGACGTCACCGTCTTCAAGGAACTTGCCAGCCAAGTAATCAGCACTGGTCAGGGTGGCGTCGGCGAGAATGTCCGCTGCTGCCTGGGCGCTGTAGGTGATGAACAGTTCTTCGCCGTTGTGGTTGTCCGCTTCGTTCTGACGGAACAGCTTGCGGGCCTGAATGATCTTGGCCTTGGTCAAGCCGGTGCCGCCCACAGCGATCTTCTGCTTGGTTGGCAGGATGATGTTGCCGGTGGTGGAGCGGGAGTTGCCGCCCAAGGAGCTGATAATTACATCGTCCTTGGCGCGGTTCAGCGAGGAAACCATTGCCTTGACGTAGTCCGAAGTCGGGTCAACCAACATACGGACCTTGTCCTGATCGTCGATCATGTCGCCATCTTCCCAGTCGAACAGGTCCACAAAGCGCGTGCTGTGTGGTTGATCGTTGATTGGGGTATCACCGTGGCGAGTGGTACGGCGCTTGGCGGTACGCTGGCCCAAGCGGTTTACGGACTTGGACATGCCGACAATGTTCGGCTCGATGGTTACGTGGCTCTCAAGCCGCGAGGTCATTTGCTGTGCCAGGTGACGGAAGTTATCGCCGTACTGCTGGACAAAGGCTTCTGTGATTTGAAAGGACATTCGATGCACTCCAATGCAGATAAGGGATTGCCTGCCGGGTGTCCGCATCGCGGGCCGGTATTCCTGGCGTGCATCGGCTTTGCTGCGCCTGGGGCGTTCCGGGTGTCTGCGTGCCATCGCAGGCCGGCCCATTGCTGGGATGCCTGCGATGTTTGTGCATGGGGGGTGTCGGTTTCCCGACTATTTGGGAGGGGAGTTAGAAGCGGGATGGGGCTTTGTTGTACTTGCGGTTGTAGAGGTCATCCAGTTGAGCCTGGATGCCTGGGCGTTTGGCGTCGTGCGCTGGCAAGTCCTGCAACTGCTGGCGCAACTCAGCAGTCTTGACCGCGAAGTCGCCCTCGCTGATCTGCGCACCGCCATTGATGGCAGTGTCTTCCTTGAGTTCCTTGCCGATGTTGGCGGTGAATGCGATGAAGTCCGGGTCGTTGCCGTACTTGGCTTGCAGGGTGGCGAAGTTGCCTGGCTTGCCTGGCTCACTGGCAAAGGCTTCGGCGGCACGGAACGAGGCGCGCACATTCTGCTTCATGGCCTGTTCATCACCCCATACAGCCTTGAGCGTTGCGGCACAATCCTGCTGGCTCAGCTGACCGCCGCCCTCGATCAGCCCTGGCGCCGCCTTCATGTACTCGCCAATCACATACTGAACCTGGTCATTGGTCAGGCCCTTGGCGTGCGCGCCCTTCAAAAACGACTGCGTGTCAGGGTCGGTCTTGAACTCGTCCCAGTTGAAGCCCTCGACGCCTTCCAGCTTGACTGCGTATTCATCGGCGGTCTTGGGCGGCACATCACCAGAACCCATGCGGGTTTCAAGGTGCTTGTACGCTTCGGCAACCTTGCGGCTCGATGCTTCCAGATCAAGGGTGCCGTCCTCTTTGTTGGTCCGGTACTTCTCGGGGATGTAGTCGTTGCCGGTGTTGCCACTGTCCAGCACAGAGCCGGTGGGCGCAGGTGCGGCAGGCGCTGCCGGTGTGGATGGGTCGCCACCCTCGCCAGCTTCAGCCATGAAAAAACGGCCCAGGCGGCCATGGATAAACATGTTCATCGTTATTCCTCTTGCTCGTTGGGATCGGCTTGGACGCCGTTGGCGCGGTTGATGCGGGTTACAACGTGGTCGAGGACTTCACGGGCCCCGGCCTGCTTGTACGTGGTGAGGATGGCGTCGATGCCACCGATGGTGCAGGCGTTGCGCGAGAACCGCTGAATCAGCAGTTCCAGGCACATGGCGCCTTCGTGGTGTTCCTCGAAAACGCGTTTGAACATCGCGTCGATCTGCTCGGGGGTCATGGTCATGCTGCGGCTCCCTGTTGTTTCAATGCGGCTTCACCGGCCTGCTGCATCATTGCTTGCTGTTGCTCCTGCTCCATTGCGGCCTGCTGGGCCTGGGCACGGTCGGCGCGGATCTTGTCCCGGTCGGCAGTGCTGCGGATGATCGAGCCAGGAACGCCCAGGGCCTCGCCCTTGAAGCGCTGCGCCTCGTCCATGTCGATGTTGTCCATAACGGTTGGGTCAGTTGCGGCGATGGCCAGCGCGCCAGCAACGAACGTGTCGATGGCGGTCACTTCCTCCAGCTTCTGCGACCTGGCCAGCGGCGACAGGTAACGCACGGTGAAGTTGCGGCCTGCCAACGATTCAGGCGCAGCACCCAGCACACCAGCGCGGTAGGCGATGCCGAAGCACCGCTCAATCATTGGTTGCAGGTACTCGGTTTGGAGTCGGCCATACACCGGGCCCAGCAGTTGGCGTATCAGGCTGACCCGGACATGCACCTCAGTGGCAGTCATCGCCGGGCCGTCCTGGGCCTGGAGCTGGTCAGCCATCAGGATCTTGCGGATAGAGCCTTGCAGGCGGGCAATCTTGGTCTCGGCGTACTGGAAGTTTGAGCCGCTTTGCAGGGGCTTCATGCTGTCCACAGAGTTGGCCACGATGATCTTGCGCGGGCCAACCTTGACGGTGCGCGGGTTCAACACGCCGTCATCCTCGGCGATCCACATACCGGCGATGGCCAGGTCACCCGCCGCCAGGTCCATGCGGCACAGTTCGTTCAACGTGCGCGCATCGGGCAAGGCGTCGAACACTGGGCCCACGGCGTACACGCTGTCCGGGATCATCATCCAGCGCGGAACAACAACCGGCATTTCGTGGTAACCAGACTCGCTGACCAGCTTCTTGGCTTCCACCTCGACCTTGCAGGAAGCAATGGGCATGTTCTTCGCCAACTTGGCGTTGACCATGTGCGTGGTGCGCGGGTAGATCGCGTGGACAAACCTCACCATTTCCTGTGGCTTGCTCAGTGCCAGCTTGCGGGTAGCCTCGCTTACGTTCTCCTCGCCAAACTCGTTCACCGCCTGCTCAGCGGTGAGTTTGTATTCCCGGTACACGGTGTCGATCTTGCCGCCAGCCTTGGACGCCGAGGCGTACACGCTCGCAATAGGCCACAGATCGAACGTGAAGCCGCCCTTCTCCATGTCCTGATCGATGTACAGGGCAAACCATCCAGCGCACACAACGTCGATAAGCCCCTCAAAGGCCGCTGCGTCGAAGTTGGATGCGTGGATGTTCTGCCAGAGAATGTCGGCCGAGTCGTCCAGCCAACGGCGTTCTTCCTCGGTTTCCTGGCCGACGTCCATGCCGAACCACAGGGAGTTGGCCGGAGTCAGGCCCGACATGATCCCGGACGACAGGATGCGCGCTGCGTCCGTGGTGGTGCCGTCGATCATCCTGGCCTTACGCATCTGCGCTTCGATGGCCGTGATTTGTTCAGTGCAAAAGCCACTACCCCGGATGGGGTAGCTGTGGTCGAAACAATCGCGCCAGACCGTTTCATGCGGCAGGCGGAGAGACTTCAAAGTGCCCAACGTTTTGGCGATCTGGTCTGCGTTCATGCGCCGAGTGTCCTTTTCCCTTGATCGAGGACGGAGCCCGCGGCGCCACCAGTGGAGAGCAGGCTGCTCTCTGCCTTGCGCTTCTTGCGGGTGGCGGTTTCTTCGTTGGCCTTCTGTGCTGCCAGGTCGGCGGCTTTCTGTGCCTCGACAGCTGGGTCAGGCGTGGCAACGGTCTTTGGTGCCTTCGGTTTGCTTCCCATGTCGTCAGTCCTTCGCCTTGGGTTCAGGGCACAGCCAGCCATCGTTGGTCAGCACGGCCTGCTTGAGGGTGGTTGCGTCGTGGTTACCGGTGCTGGCCTGGGCCTTGGGCGCTGGCTCGCTGGTGCGTTGTGGGTCCAGCACCAGGGGATCACCACCAGCGTTCAGGCGCTCGGCCTCGGTTTCGGCCTGGGCCTTGGCGCCGTCGCCTGCCGCGAGGAAGTCGCTGAACCAATCGTCATTGGCGGTGGACCAGATCTTCCAGCGCCCGCCGCCGTTGTGCTTGGCAGCGAACAGCGGCTGGGCCGAAGCCTGGGCGTTAGCGGTGTTGAGTTCGCTGGCGTTGGGGTTGCCGGTGCTGGCGTCACTGATTGCGCCTGCAAGCGGCGTGATGGTGGCGAGCGGCTCGCCTGGGGTCTGCGGGGTAAGGTCTGGAGCTGGCATTGGGCTGGCCTCGGGTTGGTTGATGATCAACGAGGGCCAGAATCAATGGGGTGGGCTGTCGGGTTCCCGACTATTTCGATGGGCTGCGGGAGCAAGCGCGGGTGATGAAGTCCTGCAGGCCGATCACCTGGGCGGTGACTTTGGCGTGGGCTGCAACGAGGTCGGCATAATCCTGTCGAGCATCTGCTGCAAGTTCGGGGGCGGCTGCATCAGCGCTGCCGGTGGGCTGGGGATTGGCTGGCACACAGGCGGCACGGACGTACACGCGCTTAACACCAGCATTGAGGTCAGTAACAAGCTGCGGCTTGGATAGTTCGGCATTGCTGATTGCCTCCAGATACTGGCTGTCGATGGAATCGCGAACGGTTAGGGCCTGCTCGTATGCCGCTGCCTGCCCTTCCAGCACACCTACACGCTCCGTTGAGGTGGTGAGCCTGGCGCTGACATGGTCGAGACGCCAAAGCGCCAGCAGCAGGCCAATGGCGAGCGCGGCGCAGATGCCGAGGATGATTCTCACAAGCCCACCTCGCACAACTCACGCTCAGCTGCGCGGCGGTTGACCAGCCCTTTCAGCTTCGCGCCCTTGGCGTACACCCAGCGGCTCAGCTCGGCACAGGCCCCACGCGCGTCGCCGGCATTGAGCTTGCGCAATAGGGTGGATGCCTTGAACTGGGGTTCGCCGACGTTGTACACAAACGATGCCAGGGCGGCGCGGCGTGTCTCGGGCTGTGGCCTGGTGACGTTGCGGTCAACGCCAGCCATTGCGATGGAGAGTTCTTGCTGCAACAGCGCATCGCACTGTGCTGGGGTCTTGGTCTGGCCCAGGCGCACACCACGGGTTACGCCTTCGCAGATGGTGGGAATGCCAACAGGATCAAGGTAGGCCACCAGGCTGCGGCCTTCGAAGTTGGTCACCAGCACACCGGTCATGCCCACGGCGCCTGCCAGTGACACGGCGAGGATGCGCTGCTGTAGCGGGCCCATCAGCCTTGCGACCTGTTAGGGCGAACCCAGTCACGGAACTGAGCCCAGTAGCGCGGCACCAACAGGCCGATCTGCAACACCAGGTACAGCACAGTCAGCGCTGTGACCCACTCGGCTGGCGTCATGCCAAACAACATGGCGCCTGAAACGATGATCGGTGGTGCTGCTTTGGTTGCCTCGACGGCCACGTCTTGGGTTGCGTTCAAGGTTGATTCTCCCCGGCGAAAAAAAGCCCAGCGCGGTGGCTGGGCTGCGATGACGCCAAGAGTCGTCGGGGTCAGGTGTCGGAATCCCGACTATTTCAATACGTCACAGGGATTACGCGCTCAATCATGGCGGCCTGTTCAGGCGTAAGCCCCCTGCTAGTCAGGTCGTTACGCGAAAGACCCGACAGAAGTAGATGCAGGGCCCTGGCTTCCTCGCCAGTCAGCCGCATGGCTACATCGTCAGTTTCATCGTCCAGCGGCAAAATGATCTTTTCAGCCATGGCTATTCTCCTTCTCACGCCCAAGCTCGGCAGCGGCCAGAACGATGGCGCGGCGCAGCCCTTCGATGCCGCCATCCCACCCGATTGACCGCCACTTTCCAAGCGCTGGAGTTTTGCAGTACCAGACTTCCCGCTTTGCAGCGTCGACTTTCAGCCCGACCACAAAAGCCAGGCGGAATGCATCGCCGTCATTGGTCAGCGGATTCCACGTCTTGCCGTTGTACCAATCGAGGACGGCATTGCCAAGGATGTCGAATCCTGTGTTTCCACGGCCGCCACCGTTGAACTCTGACTTATCAATCTTGATTCCAGCAGCCTTTGCCGCCAGTTCCAGCAATTCCTGATCAGTCACTTCAAATCCTCCAGTTGATCGCCAGATGGTACGCCGCGCACCAGGTCATCGGCGAGCGCGGTCTTGGCTGCCTCATCCTTGGCAGCAGCGGAAACTTCAGCCACGCAACGGTTACACATTTCACCGAACATCTGACCGGCCCTGTAAGCACTGTGACACCGCCGACAAATGAATTGAACGCTCATGCCATTCCCTCAAGCCTTGGAGTGATAAGCCCACCAGTCACCGACGGCGACCATGGGCAGCTTTGAACGATCCCAGCCAGTGGCCTGGGACCAAAACAACACAAGGCGCTCCCCCTCGGTGTAGCGAGGTTCGGCGCCCTGTTTCCAACCCAGCAACGTCGTGCGCGCCACCCCAATCGCGTCAGCAATCGACTGCGGGGAATAGCCGGCACGCGAAAGCCCGGTGATCACCGTGAACCAATCAACCCGCTGTTCGACCAGGGCGAGCATGATCAGGCCACTCGCAGGTATTTCGGGTGGCAGACCTCGATCAGCTCGATACCTTCGAAGGTGACGCACCGGACGTCGTTCACGTACTCGATGTGCACAGGCGTCCACCCGCGCATGCCGAGCATCAAGTCGTAGAACTCGACACGCCCAACGTAGATAACCGGTTTGCTGCCTGGCCCATCGGTGTAGCGGTAGTGCTTCGCAAGCTCCTGCCTGATCCGGCTGACTATCTCGCTCATAGACCACCTCCAAACGCGCACGCACGCGAGCCAGAGTGAGTTGGCGCGCTCACCCCATACCCTTTCTGAATCCTTTTCGTCATTTCGGATATAACCGCGCCGAACGCTATAACCGGGTCGTTGGCCTCGTCGAAGTGGAACGGATGCACGGCCCTGCGATAGCCCAACATGCATTCGCCCTCACCTGGGCCAGACAGGTCCACATCCACCCCGATCATCACCCAGCCGTCGTTCAGCTCGCGGCATGACCATTTCATGATTGGATTCATGAGCACTCTCCCACCAGTGGTACGACCTTTACGGTTACACCCGGCGTAGCGCTGAAACGCTTGCTGAGCGAGATATTCACGACCTGGACGTCATCCCGGAACACGATGCCGTTGATGCCATCACAGATCGCCTTGAGCACGTTGTCGGCGTCGGGCTTCTTGGTCGGGAGCACATCGCCGTCCAATGCGGCTGCGGTTTTTTTCTTGGACCAGGACGCGGCTACGGCCACACGGATTGCCAATTCCATCAGGACTGGCCCGCCGATCAGCTCGCGGCCCTGCATGGCTTCCTGGGCGCTCATAGCGATCAGGGTTTCGTAGTTGGCGGTTTTCTTCGGGGTGAACATGCGTGCATGTCCGCCGATGGTGGTCACGCGTGGCCGGCCTTTGCCGATGGCCTCACCTGGCACGAAGAACGACACGGGCTTGAGGTCATGCATGGGTGTCTCTCCGGATACCGAGCTTTGCCAGCAGCAGCGCACGGCATGCCTTGGCGTCTCGTGGGATTTCTAGGATGTCTACGATTTCTTCCGCCAGCTTGTGAGAGAACTCCAACTGCACGAGCTGACGCGGGCGCATGCTGTCGTGGCCCAGGCCCTTGGCGATTCGCCCTTCCAGCGGCTGTCCGGTCTGTGCACGGCGCATGACGATGGCGTAGTTGCGTTCGAAGCGTTGGCGCAGCGCCTTGTCGTTGTTCGAACCCGTATGCAGGTCGTAGGTGCTGGTCGCTTCGGCTGCGATGCGAACTGCAGGATGGCTGTACGTGCCTGCGCGGGCTTCGTCCCAGGCTTGGGCTTCCGATGGCAGATCGTCCACACGCTTGCACAGGTCGACAAAGTCGCTTGGCGATGGCGGGAACTTGCATTCCTGGACCATGCGATGCAGGCCGCGGTTGATCGCGTCGTCACCGAAGTCCTTGACCACGGTCAGCCACACGCGGCGAGCCATTTGCTCAGCCTTCGCATCGCCGTAGTGCTTCTCGTACCAAGCCGGGAACGCCGTTTTCAGCGTTGCGAACACGCGGCGTACCGCCTGGCGTGCTTCGGTCTCCAGCGGGGTGACGTTCTCAGCTACAGGCTCACCAATTTGGGTCTGTGAGGATGTCGTGAGCGTTACGCGTGCGGCCTTGAGTAACTCGTCTACCGGTTTCATTGGGTGATCCCCCGTTGGCTTGCTGGGTGCGTGCTTGGCGTTTCAGTTGCTGGGCGAGCGCGTGTTCCCACTGGGCCTGGGTTTTCAGGTCATCGGGTCGGCTGATCCAGTACGAGCGGAATTCGAGAAGCTGGTCGGCTTCGAAGGTTTGGTTTGCCATGCCATTGCGGAACAGGACGGCGGTGAACGTTTTGGGATTTGGCTCCCAGGCGTCGTGAAGCGAGAATTTGTCCTGCGCGGTATGTGTGTGTTCTTTCTGTTCTGTATCTGTTCTGTTCTGTTCTGGGGCGTTACTGGAACGTTTCATGCGCGTTTCACGTTCTTCGGCCTCTTTTTTCTTCTTCTCGCGATGGGCTCTAACCCTTGCTGTGCTTGAGTCAGAGACGTATTGGCGCTTCTCCCAATTCGCCAAAGTCCAGTCGTCATTTATGAAACCCTTTGCCAAAAAAACGGCCTTGGTTTCAGCGAGAATTTCCTCTGTAACGCGCAGTGCGAACGCTATTGAAGTTTCGCGTTCGGTTACGTGAAACGTTTCAATACCGTTACTGCATTCAAGGCAAAAGAGCATGACCAAGCGGCGCTGCATGGCCTCGCTCATCATCTGGACTTTGGGGTCTGTGGCGAACTCGCCATACATCCGGAACCAATCCATGATCAGTCCCACCCGAGCGGGCCAGGCCGCTTCTTCTCGGCCTTCAACCCGATTTCAGCCAGGGTTTCGAGCGAGTGCAGATATGCCGGTGTCACGACGATGGCGGACTGGGGAACGACGCGCAGGCCCAGGAACGAAAGCACCTTGGCCCATCTTGCGTACTCACCCTCGTTCCAACGCGAGACGGTCGATTCACTCAACCCGGTTTCACGGGCTATCTCTTTCTGACCCACAGACAAAACCCTCTGCAAGATCAGGGTTTCCGTCTCCCGTGCGGTTTCATCGCCTTCTTGGCCTAATGAGTTCGTCGACATGGTCAGGCCACCGACTGAGGCCGGCTTTCTTGGCCGGCCTTCAGTGCTCCGTCGGTGAGCTTTTCCAGTTGGTACTGGCGTAACTCTGGGACTTCATCCCCCCACTGCCGCACGGCCTCGTAAGTGATCTTGAGGGCCTGCGCCAGCTTGGGGATGGAGCCGTAATAATCAATCGCTGTCTGGCGTTTCATAGGCACCTCCAATGCTGTTACGCCAAATTCAAGCATGCTTGTATTTAATAAGCAAGCATGCTTGACAAGCGAACTTGTAGATTTGGCGAATGAACATCACAGATCGAATGACGAAACTTGTATTGGCACGGAAGCCTGAAACCGGCGTACGTGGCGTGAAACGGCTTATCGCAACGACTTGCGATGTGAGTTACGAAGCCGTGCGCCAATGGTTCGCCGGGGACACCGGAAATGTTAAAAACCACAACCTGCTGGCGCTGGCTCGGGGACTGGATACCACGGTCGACTGGCTGCTGGATGGCGCTGGCGAACCACCGAGGCGTGCCATGGACAACGTATTGATAGGCGACTTCACCCGCCAGCCAAAGGAAGATGAGCTTTCAATCCCTCAATATGACGTTGTGGCGTCTATGGGACCTGGGCAGGTACTGCCGAAGGAATACATCGAGACAGTGCGCAACATCACGGTTCGCACGGAATACCTACGTGAGCAGGGAATCACCTATACCCATGGTGACAACCTTTCAGTGATTACTGGCTTCGGCGAAAGCATGGGTGCCACATTTTCCAGCGGGGACCCACTGATCGTTGACCAAGGCATCAACGAGGTAGTGGTAGATGGCGTTTACGTGTTCACCCTGGATGGCATGCTGTACATCAAGCGCTTGCAACGACTTCCCAAAATGCTGCGGATGATTTCTGACAACGAGACATTCCCGCCATACGACATCAAAGGCGCTGAACTTGAAAGCATGATCATTCATGCCCGCGTGCTGCTGGCCTGGAACGCGAGAAAGCTATGAAGATGGAGCGCATAGTGGTTGCCGGGTTCGCGGCGGTCATCATCACGATGGCGATATGCACCGCACTTATACGTAAAGAGATTCGACTGAATGCCTACTCACCTGATGCTGTCGTCCAGCAGCTTGAAGAAGAAGGCCAGAAAACACGCGATGCGATCCAGGGCGTGAAGCGAGAAGAACCGCCGATAGCCTGGCCCCCACTCGGATACTGACTCCCAAAAATAGAAGCCCGCCACTGAGCGGGCTTTTTTTCGTCCCAAGGAAAATTCACAAGTGAACTTGCATATCGAATACAAGCATGCTTTTATAAGTGCAAGTCTGCTTGTACATGAGGCCAACCGCTCTTTAACAACCAGCCGCAACAAAGCGTCGACCGGGAAAGGCTTTGACGCATCGGGCGTGGGCGACTCCCACCCTGATGCGCCGTATAGACCTCGGTACGTCGGCGTGCAAGACAACGGAAATTTTCACTGATGCACCTGGCGACGGGTGCATTGGGAAAACAACCGGAGAAACACCATGACTCGTAACGAATATGAAGACGTTGAAGCATTTGCCGCCGTTTCACTCGCCGGCCTTTTGGCTCGCGGCACGCCGTACACCCCTGGGGATATCGCCTCAGAGGCATTCGAAATTGCCGAAGCCTTTCAGCAAGAAAAGATGAAGCGTATCGGCGAGAAACCATCCTACGACCAGTGACCGCATCACCTCTGTCCATTCCACCGAGTGGGCAGACGGATGTAATCACCGCCTCTGGAGGCATCCATGGAACACGAAATAGTTGTTGAGGGTTTTGTCCTCCAGGTGGAGGTAACCCACTGCGTGAATGAGCCGCCGTGTTACGGCAGCACCAACAGCGACTGGGACGCCCAGGGCGAACGGGAGCTGGAATTCAAGATTGTGTCGGGCATCTGCTACGACGAAGACGGGGTGCGGATGGATGTGCCGGACTATCAACTGCCGGTGCTGGCCCATCAGTACGGCCCGCAGATTGAACTGGCGCTGTGGTTTGAGATTGACGCCCGCAAGTGCCGGGAACGGTGGGCAGCATGAGCCGTCGCCAACATCAGATCGCCGTGGACATGATCGATTCACGGTTTGCCCTTTTACAGGCCGGTGAAACATCGGCGGTAGTGCACGCCGAGGCGAGCATAGCCGTGGAACTGGCCTATTCGCTGGGTGCCATCGATATGGATGAACACCGGCATTACGTTGAACGCCGCGACCGCATCTACGCCAGACAGGCCGAAGCATTCGCGGCAGACATTCGGAGGTGCGCACCGTGACGATTATTTGCCGAACATCCGCCCAACTTGTTGAAGTCCTGCGCCGTCAGGGCTTTTTTTTGGTCACTGATTTGCCCCGCCCGCTGAAACTCGAAACGCGGCGCGGGATGTTGATTGCGAGGATGCCATGACCACCCGCCAAGCCATCCGCCTGACCTCGGCCATCGTTGGCCTGACCTTCCTCACCATCGTTCTGCTGGGCCCCGCTATCGGCGGGCTCATAACCCAATAGGTAAACACCATGTCCAACCAAAACAATGGCGGGCCGGCCTTTCCGCTTACCCGTGAATCTTCATTTTCAAAGAATTACGAAGGCATGACCCTGCGCGACTACTTCGCGGCCCACACGGCGATAACCCTCGATGACTACGGCGTGCCTTATGCATCGTCAATTGTGGGTCGGGCCATGCCTGACTTCGCAGCCGATCCATTGGGTAACCAGCTGTTTTGGGCCGAGTTCAGAGCCCGCATGCGCTACGCCGAAGCCGACGCCATGCTGGCCGCACGGGGGTGACTCATGAGCCGCCACGCCAAAGACTTCGAAGCCCGCAAGGCTTCGGCAATGGAGACGGCGCGCTGGCTGCTGCCAGAGCTGCACCGGGCAATTGATCGAGGGCTAGACAAGGTTGAGCTGTCGGTGAAGGACGTCAAAGAGGTGCTTGCTTACCTGGAAGCCACCGCCCAGCGCGAGAAAGTCGAGTTCGCCGGCAAGCACCTGGGCTTTGCTGATCCCGAAATGATGCGAAGCCTGATGACCCGTGACCGTGCTTCGGCGCCGGTACTGTTCAAGAAAACACCGAAATACTGCATCGAAGTGTTCTATGTCGATCTGCCGCCGAACGCCATCCAGTTAGAGAAGCGCCAGCAACGGCTGACCGCTTCCGCCTAAACAACTCCCGTTAAACCATCAGTGCTGCGCATGCCGCGGCAAGGAAACTCTTGTGTCCGAATTAGCCATCAAACCCACGTTCAGCCTGTTGCCACAGAACATCGACGAGGCATTGCGCTTTGCCGACTACCTGTCGAAGTCCTCAATCATCCCGAAAGACTTCATCAACAACCCCGGCAACATCCTGGTCGCCATCCAGTGGGGCATGGAGCTGGGCCTGCAACCCATGCAGGCGATGCAGAACATCGCCGTTATCAACGGCCGCCCTTCACTTTGGGGTGACGCTGTCATCGGTTTGGTCCGCGCTTCGCCACTTTGCGAGTACGTGACAGAGACCGACGACGGGGAGACGGCAACCTGCCGCGTCAAGCGTGTCGGCGAAGAGGAGCAGGTCCGCACGTTCAGCATGGCCGACGCCGCCCAGGCTGGACTCAAGGGCAAGCAAGGTCCATGGACTCAATACCCGAAACGTATGCGGCAGATGCGCGCCCGCTCGTTTGCGCTGCGCGACATGTTCGCCGACGTTCTGCGCGGTATGCCCGTCGCCGAGGAATTGCAAGACATGCCTACCGAGCCGATTCGTGGGACCGCTCAGACGGTCACGCAAAAGATTGAAGCGCCCGAGGCGCTTCCTGCTTATCCGGATGAAAAGCTCACAGAGAACCTGCCGGAGTGGCGCAAGGCTGTTCAGGACGGTCGCTCTGTGCCTGACCGCCTGATCGCAATGGTAAGTAGCAAATTCACCCTCAACGCCGAGCAGATCGACAAGATCAAGGCCCTGGCTGACATCGAAGGAGAGCAAGCATGATCATCCACAACGTTGCCCAGGGCACACCAGAATGGCACGCACTGCGTGCCCAGCACTTCACTGCATCCGAAGCTCCAGCCATGATGGGGGCCTCAAAGTACCAGTCACGCACCGATCTACTGACCCTCAAGAAAACCGGCATCGTTCCGGAGGTGACACCTCAGCAGCAGCGCAACTTCGACCGGGGCCATGCCACTGAGGCGCTGGCCCGCCCGATGGTTGAAGCCATGATCGGTGAAGAGCTTTACCCGGTCGTTGGCACCGAAGGCAACCTGCTGGCGTCCATGGATGGCCAAACGATGCTGGGTGAGACGCTGTTTGAGCACAAGTTATGGAATGACAGCGTGGTCGCGCAGATCAAAGCCGGCCAGTTGGAGCCCCATTACTACTGGCAGCTTGAGCAGCAACTGCTGGTGAGCGGCGCCGAACGGGTGATTTTCGTTTGCTCAGACGGTACCGCCGAGAACTTCGAGCACATGGAATACCGCCCTGTCGCAGGACGCGCCCAACAGCTGGTCGATGGCTGGGCCCAGTTCGAAACGGACCTTGGAGCATACGAGGTTACGGCGGAAGCACCGTCTATCGTGGTCGGCAAGGCCCCAGACGAACTGCCAGCGCTGCGCATTGAGCTGACCGGCATGGTTACCGCCAGCAACCTGCATGTATTTGAGTCGTCGGCCCTGGCGGTCATCGACTCGGTTAAAACCACGCTCACGACTGACCAGGACTTCGCCGACGCCAAAAAGGCGGTCAAGTGGTGCGGCGACGTTGAGTCAGCGGTGAAGGAGGCGAAAAAGCAGGCTCTGTCGCAGACTGCAACCATCGCCGATCTGTTCTCGTCGCTGGATCGCGTCAGCGCTCACGCCCGTGAAACGCGCCTAAAGGTCGAAAAGCTGGTCGCTGCGCAAGAGCTGCTGGTGAAAAGCGGTATCAAGCAGAAGGGCGAGCAGGCCCTGGCAGAACACATCGCCGGGATCAACAAGACCCTGGGTAAGGTGACGTTGCCGAATATCCCTTCGGACTTCGCCGGGGCCATCAAGAACAAACGCACCATCGCCAGCTTGCAGGACGCCGTCGACACCGAGTTGGCCCGCGCCAAGATCGAAGCCAGCAAAGCAGCTGATGCAATCCGCCTGAACCTCAGCAGCCTGGCAGAGCTGGCAGTTGACCATGTGTTCTTGTTCAGCGACGTGCAGCAGCTGGTGGGCAAATCCAATGAAGACTTGGTGACGCTGATCAAATTCCGAATCGCCGAACACAAACGGGTCGAGGACGAAAAGGCCGAAGCCCAGCGCGAGAAGATCCGCAAAGAGGAACTGCAGCGCATCGCCAACGAGCAGGAAGCCGAGCGCCTTGCAGCGATCAAGCCCAAGCCAGAGCCAGTTGTCGAGCCTGCCCCTGTACAGCAGGCGCCAGTTCAGCAGTCGAAGCCAGCGCAGCAAGCCGCCAAGCCTGTCGCAACCGCAACAACCCAGGCAGCGCAGATGCAGGCCGAAGTCTTCGACCTGGAAGCCCTGGTGCAGGCCGTCGCCGCTGGCCAGGTGCCCGTCACCGTGCTGACCGTCAAGTGGGAAGTGCTCGACGCCCTGGTTGCTGAGCAGGGCGCCAGCTTCAACGCCCCAGGGGTTCGCCTCGTCCGGGTAGCCGCGTGACAGCCCAATCAATCCTCGACATCTACGACAGTGTCGAGGAGTTCGCCGCCATCCTGACCTCCGCTGAGCTGCACGCCAGCGGGGCCTGGGAGTTGGATTTTGTCGAGAACATGCGCGCCAGCTTCAAGCGTTACGCCGCGCACACCAACCTAACCCCGCTTCAACAACAACACCTTGAGCGAATCGCCAAGCACTGAGGGATACCCATGAAAGCTGAACACAACGCAATTATCGAGCGCGCAAAGCTGGGCGGATATGAGCCGTCCATGATTGCGCATGAACTGCTGGTGCATGACCTGGTGGAAGCGGCGCTGTTTGAGTTCCGCAATGTCTGTGCGCCGTTTCACAGCCTGAACGAAGGCCAGCAACAGGAAGTCATCGACCGGGTGACGGAAGCTGCTGAGAAGTCGGTTTATAACGCGATCAGAATCATCAGCTCCCGCAACGTCGACACCATCCCGCTGACGGTCCATAACGCCGACTTCAAGCCAAAGGCGATCAAAATTACCGCGACTGTCGATGCTCATGATCCAAACCGAGCTGGCCTGATCGACGTTGCTGGCCGGCTGTGCCTACTGGTGCTGGCGCCGAACGACTATGCAGAGGGTTTGGACGGTATCAAGCCTGACCGCGATCAGAAAGACCTGCCACTGCACGTCAGCGACCTGACTGGCAGTCTGTTCGCAGGCGGCACCGGGCCAGATGAGCCGGAAGGCGATGACGTCTTTGTAGGCGATGACCAAGACCCGCTGTACGTCGAGGCGGTGCTGTTCGTCACAGAGACACGGCGTGTAAGCATCAGCGCCGTGCAGCGACACCTCAAGGTCGGCTATAACCGCGCAGCCCGCATGATCCAGTGGATGGAAACGCAAGGAATCGTCACGGAAATGGATACGAACGGCGGTCGCGAGTTGATCGCGACGACCTCACCAGCTACCGGTGGCGGTGTGGATCGACCAATGCCCGAAGAACTGGGCAAAGAGTTCGGCGAGTTCACCTACGAAGACGCGGCCCAACTGATCGTCCTCAAGGCGCCAAAGGGGCACTTTGAAGCGTCGTGGATCCAGAGCCGCCTGGCCATCGACAGCGACAAGGCCGCAACCCTGCTGATGCGCCTGCTCGACAACGGCGTGATCAAGCTGGAGAAGGAAGGCGAAACCGCGCTGGAGCACTCGTACTACGTGATCGCCACCCTTGAAGACGTGACCTAACCCCATCCCGCAACACCACCAGGCGCCTACGGGCGCCTTTCTCTTGTCCAGAGGAAAGTGCCCATGAACCCCACAGCATTTAAAGCGCTGGCGGACGCGCTTGACCGCCAGTTCCAGGCGCCAAAGCCGAAACCCAAGCTGCTCCCGACCGTCCTAGCCAACGAGCCGCTTCCCGAACTGATCATCACCGGCCCTATCAACCGCGTCATGGAGCTTGAGGGCAAGCGCTGGGCCACCGACTTCGTGCAGGCCCTGGGCGCGTCCATCCGGCGCGAGCCGACGCGGACCAAGGCCATAGCCGACCTGACCCGGTACGCAGCCGCGCAGCCCTCCAGCAGGGCCAGCGGCGTCAAGATCGTTATTGATATGTTGAAGGGGGCGTGATGAAAGTTCGCCCAATTCTATTCAGTGCGCCTGTGGTCCGAGCCATTCTGCAAGGTCAGCAGACGGTGACGCGACGAAAACTCAAGATTCCACATGGCCTTTGGCAAGCTTCCGACTCTGGCGAATTGGTGCCGATCCCCGCCAACTGCCCATATGGCCAACCCGGCGACCGGCTGTGGGTGCGCGAATCCTTCGGAGAGGTCTACGAATACTGCGATCATCCAGAAATGCCAGGGTGCGAAACCGAGTACTGGCATATCGAATGGAAATACCGGGCTGACGGAGAAACCCCAGAAATCGAAGACGGGGTGTTCGAAGGCTGGCGACCGAACATTCACATGCCTCGCGAGGCATCCCGCCTTCTCCTGGAAGTCATCGATGTTCGGGTCGAACGCCTGCGCGACTCGGCAGACCTCGATCTTCTGGACGAGCTGGGCGACATGCTGGAGGACTGCGATAGCGTGGCCGGCAAGGAGTTTTCGCGCATAGAGCATCTGCAATCGGCAGGTGCGCCTCTGAAGATGATCCCGGAAATGTACGGCTTCAAAGCTTTCTGGGATGGGAAGCACGGCGCCGGCAGCTTCGACGCCAACCCGTGGGTATGGGTGGTCGAGTTCAAGCGGGTGACACCACCATGACCCTACGTCGAACCCTGCACGGGCTGAAAACCAAAGGCGCGCTGGCAAAGTGGCGAGCCGAAAAGGGAAAGCGCCTTGTGCGCATCTGGTCTGGTGAATGGCAATGCTGGTGGCGCGCGAGCGGATGCGGGTACACCACCGACGTGTCAGAAGCCGGCATTTACACCTTTGATGATGCGGTGAAGTTCTCCGGCCATTGCAGCCACGAAAAGCAGATCTCCTATTACTTCCTTCCAGAGCCGCGGCCATGACCGCCCTACGCCGCACCACCAAGATACGCGGCGCGCCGATGCGCCCGCTGGATCTGCAAACCATTTGTGACCGGTGCGGGCACTCCCGCGCCCACGGCAACCACGACAAATGCAGCAAGGCCCGGCAGGCGGAAATGGCCGAGCTGCGCGCACGGGAGAAGAATCATGAGTGAGGTAAAGCGATACCACGTAACCGAGGCGGGGCTCGTTGAGGGCTCTGCACTGGGGCGAATCAACGTCGTACTGGCTTCGGACTACGACGCCGCCGTCACGCACATCCGCGACCTTGAGCTATTGGCCGGGCAGGAAATGAAAAGCACGGAACTGGCGACCAACGCAGGGCTGCGGGTATGCCTGGAGCGTGACGCCCTGCAAGCCCTGCTGACCGCAGCGGATGAGCGGGCGGATGTGCTGGAGTCGGCGTTGAAGTTCTACGCTGGCCGCGACCACTACTCAATTGACGATGGCCTTAACTGGGACAGCTGTAGCGGTGAGCCCGCAAACATCCTTTGGCATGAAGATCAGCCATGGTTCATTGAAGATGGCTCGATTGCCAGGGCCGCACTCAAGCCATCAGAGGGTTCGACCTGCAACCAGATACGTGAGGAAAGCGGCCTGCCCGTCAAGACCCCATGCCAAGCCTGCGGGCACGGCGCCTGCATAGACCGGTAACCAACTCCCCGCCTACTGCTGGTGCCTGCTGGCACTGGCACAACTGATTTGAGGTGATTTATGAACAAAGAGCAGCGCTATCAAATGATCAGCCTTGACCTGGCGGCCGATGCGGCAATCGCCGAGCAGCGCAAGTTTGCAATGCAAGTCTACCCAAAGGGGTGCCTTGTACGCGTACACCACTCGCGGGGGTCATTTGAAGCCCGCGTTGAAAACCACGACCGCAACGGCCATCAGCTGACAGTAGTGAACTGCAAGACTGGAAAGGCCACCTACGCATACCCGGCAAGCAGCCGGACAAACACCTATGCAGGTGAAGCCTGGGCTTCGAACGTTGAATTCTTGGAAGGACCGAAGCCATGACCACCAACCAAACGATTGACGGCGTGCCGCGTGAGTTGACGCCTGAAATGCTAAACGAACTCACTAACGGGGACGCATCCAAGCGAGCAGTAATGAAGCTGCGGTGGGCTTCTATGCTGGCACTGCTAGATGCGCCTGATGCGCCCGCGAATTTCGCTCACAACGCTGGCGGCGAACAGAAGGGTGTGGTCTTAAATCCTGAAGGCTATAAGTCAGAAGGAGATGGCGGCGGTGATTTTTTGCACTGGAGCAACGACCATGCTGAAGTCGAAGGCGCGCCGCTGAGAGTAGGGGCGGGCGTGACCATTGAGAATGTTGGCTGTGCTTCGGAGGAAGGGCGAAAGCCTATATTGGTGTTCGATGCTGCTAAAGGCCACCTGACCGAAGTAAACCTTGTAGACATTTCGCTAGTGAGCAAGCGCAGGGCTCACACACTGAATGATCTCAAGGATATCGGCGTAAGGGTCGAGCAACACATCCCGGTAGCGGTGGTGCTGCCTGAGCGCCAAGAAGTTGATAAGCATGGTGAGTTCTACGACTCCGGCTGGAACGACTGCCTCGACGACCTGAAACGCCTCAACCCCTCTCTGTAACCCCTCCCCTTCAAAGTCAGCCGCTATAGCGGCAAGGACGAGTGTGCCCGTGAGCATCATTGACGACGTAATGACCGACAAGATCACCCTGCACGGCCTGGGCTTTGTGCAGATCCAGTTGGAAGGCAAACAGCGCATGCACGTCTGGCACCCTGAGCTACCGCGCCGGGCGTGCTTTGAACACTCGGCCATCCACAATCACCGCTTTGATTTTGACTCCCTGGTAATAGTGGGCACGCAGATCAACGTTGAATTTGCTGAGTTGCCGCCCGCAGCTGCCTGTTTCAAGCAGGCAACGCATGAGCTGTACATCCATGAAGGCGCCCGCAGCGCCAGGGGCGGCCGGCCATGGGTGCGCAATGGAACTGTAGAGATGCTGCAAACCGGCCGACAGGCTATTGCTGCCGGGTCGACGTACCGCATGCGGGCCTACGACTTTCACCAAACAGAGCCAAGTGGTGACGGAAAGGTAGCGACGATCCTGAAAAAGGGCTGGGAGGGCCAGCAAGGCGCGCAGTCGAGCTGCGTAATAGGAATTGAGCCCGATGGCGACTTCGACCGGTACCAGTGGTCACCTACCCAACTCTGGGAAATTGTCGCCGACGTGATGCTCGGTCAGCGGGTGACGCCATGATCGCCCCCCCCCTGGTTCGCCTACGTCTTCATCTACAAGGTGAATAAGCCATGACGCAGACAATGCAGGAACAGTTCGAACAAGCCTTCAGCGATGACAACGGCAAGATGCCAGTGGCTTTCATCAAACTGCAGCGCCAGGGCGACAGCTACAGCGTGCCGCGCGTTGCCCGGGCCTGGTACTGGTTCAAGCGCTCTCGTGAAACCCTGGTGGTGGACCTTCCCGCCGTCGAGGCCTGGGACAACGACGGGCGCCTGGACCGCGAGAAAGACGACACGGCGGATTGTGCAATCGGTCTGGTGCCGGTGATTGATGTACGCAATGCACTTACTGAGCTCGGCATCACCTTCAAAGCAACAGCATAACCCCAATCCCCCTACATGCCTGCCGGTGAGCGGCGGGCGAGGTATTCCCATGGACAATACAAACGCAGATGTGGTGCAGGAATTCGACTCACTTTTGAGTCGCGCACGGTTTTACAAGCGGGGAGCCATCATCCCTCAGAAAGTGCTTCGCGGACCAAAAAGAAAAAAGCAGCACCAACTTACCTTCGGCTCCGACAGCTGGGTGTTGCCGACCAAAACGGGCTACTTGGTAGTTTGTGCTACCGGGGTTAATACCTCAGCAATCAGGCTTCGCGGCCTCCCCGCGGGGGCTTATATAGGATCCCCATACCACCCTGGCGGCGAAACGCACTGGATAGGAGATAAAGGAATTTCCCGTGATCAGTGGGCGAAAAACGTTATCGAAACCCTAAAGAAAAAGAATGGCGAGGCATTCCAATGAACCAACAACACACCGCCCTGGTGGGCAACAAAGAAGTTCTCAAGATGCTGGGTATGCAAAGCGTGTCCGGCCTTAACAAGCTGCGGGTTCGTGACAAGACGTTCCCGGCGCCGATCAAGAGCAGTGACGCACGGGGCGCCCGGTGCCGCTTCGATCCCGTTGAGATTGAACAGTGGATCGAGGACAAGAAAGCCGCCCGAAACCAACAAGCCAACGCCGACGAATAAGCGCCGGCACTTCATCGCTACGGGGCTGGGCAATCCGCTGCAGCCCCAAGCGTTCTGTATGGGCGCTTGTATGGTGAAACGATGAAACCTCCTACAAGCCACGTAATCCGTGATCGATCACAAGTCCTCTACCCGCTCCACTTGAAAGTGGCACCTGCGTCAGGATGAATCTGGCGAAGGATGCATAGAAACCGGTCCTGGTGACCGGTTTTTTTATGCCTGGGATTTGAGGTTCAAGAGCGTTGTGCACCAACCCGTTCGGGTTCGACAGGCTTCCAGCCCACCAACGCGATCAACAGGCTCAGCAGTTGCAAACCGATGATCAGCCCCACACACCCGGCCCAGCCCCAGCGCTCCCAAATCAGCGCCGGCACGATAGCTCCGCAGCTACCGCCCAGGTAGTAACAGGTCAGGTAGACCCCCACTGCTCTTGCCTTGCTGTCGCCAGCGTTGGCAGTGATGAAGGCATTGGCAGCGGCTTGGGCGAGGAACACGCCGGTGGAGCTGAAGGCCAGGCCTACCACGATGCACCCCAGGGAAGGCACCAGGGTCAGGGCCGAACCACAAACGCCCAGCACCGCGGCGATGCTCAGCAATTGGGCCTGTGGGCGGGCTTTGCTGAGGCGGCCGGCGATGGGTATCACGATCAGCGCCAACAGAAATACGGTGTACAGCGCTCCCAAGGCCGCAGGCCCGAGGTTGAAAGGCGGTAGGCCAAGGTACAAACCTGCGTAGGTGAAGGCGGCGACCTGTGAAAATAACACGCAAAAACCTACGGCATACGCAGCCATCAGCGGCGTGCGTAAAACACCTGACCAAGCCGCCTTGGCCAGCTTCGCCCGCGGGCGATTGGCGGGCAGCAGAAACTGGATAAAACCGCCGACCATCAAGCTCAACACGGCCAGCCACTCAAACGCTTCGCGCCAGCCCACGTACTCGGTCACCACTCCGGTGACGAACCGCCCGGCGAACCCACCCAGCACGGTACCCGCCACATACAGGCTGGTGACTTCAGTCACCGTGCCACCGCTCCAGCGATCGCCGATGTAAGCCACGCTCGTGGCAAACACTATGGGGATCAGCATGCCCTCGACAAAGCGCCAGACCAACACTCCGGCGAAGCTGTCAGCATAAGCCGTCATCAACGCCGGCCCCGCCAGCAACAGCGCCGCCAGGCTTATCACCGTGCGTTGCTCGAAGCGTCGGGTCAGGTGGCTGACAAATGGCGCAGTGATCGCCACCGCCAGCGTGGTCACGGTAATGCTCCAGCCGGCAGCCTTGGCGCTGATGTCGAACTGCGCCGCAAACACCTGCAGGATGCTCTGGGTGGCGTAGAGGTTGAGGAACGCCGCGCAGCCACACAGGAACAGGGCAAGGCGGGCACAATGCAGGCGCGGTTTCATGAAACCTCTCGTTTTATTTTGTGCGGCCTTTATAGAATGGCCGGCGTGCCTTTAACCAATACC
Organism: Pseudomonas sp. W2Jun17; assembly: GCF_023127795.1. Taxonomy (NCBI): domain Bacteria; kingdom Pseudomonadati; phylum Pseudomonadota; class Gammaproteobacteria; order Pseudomonadales; family Pseudomonadaceae; genus Pseudomonas; species Pseudomonas sp. W2Jun17. Next base: position 266,632 of record NZ_SPKO01000007.1, read on the forward strand.
GAATTCCGACCGATTGATACCCAAGGATCAGGATGCTCGACCTACGCAAGCTGCGTTACTTTCTGACGGTCGCTGAAGAACTGCACTTCGGCCGTGCGGCACTTCGCCTGCATCTGGCCCAACCGCCGCTGACTCGGCAGATTTCTGCGCTGGAGGCAGAGTTGGGGTTCAAGCTGTTTGACCGCACCAGCCGCACGGTCACCCTCACCGCTCAGGGACGTTCGTTCCTGCCCTATGCCCGCGGTGTGTTGGAGCAAGTAGAACTGGCGCAAGTGATCGCGCGTAAATTGGCCGCCGGCACTGCGGGCCAACTGGCACTGGGATATGCCAGTTCAATCGCGCTGTCGGACCTGTTCAGCCAGGCGATCCAGGCATTCGCCCAGCGCTTTCCCGATGTGCAGTTGACCCTGGTGGAATGCGCCTCCGGCAGCCTGGGCGCCCAGGTGGCGGACGGACGCCTGGATATCGGCTTGAGCCGCCTGATGCCGCAAAGCGCCGATGTCCAGGCGTTATCGCTGGGTGAGGAGCGGTTGGTGGCCGCCGTCTCCAGCGACAGCCCATTGGCCAGCCAAACGATGCTCGGCGTGGCGCAACTCAGCACTTATCCGCTGATTCTGTTTCCGGCCGATTACGGGTCTGGCTTGAACCAGTCCATCGAGCAACGTTACCGACACCACGGCCAGCCCCTGCGCCCTGGGCCGACCGGGCGACAGATCACTTCGATCATTGCCTTGGTGGCGGCCGGGCAAGGCGTTGCGCTGGTCCCGGAATGTACCCAGAGCTTGATGAACAAAGGCGTGACGTATCGACCGCTGCAGGAAGTGGACGCATGTGCGCAGTTATTGGTACTTACCCCGACATCAGGAAGAGGCGTATTAGTGGACGCATTTATTGGTGTACTTGAACAGGCATTACACATCCCGTAATACCGCGAAAAATCCCGCAATACGTCTCGGCGGCGCCATTCCAGCGCCGCCATACACTTCCTTCAACTGCTACCGAAATACCGGACATCGACCATCGGTAGGTAGAGTGTTGATAATTTTTTTTCAGTAGTTATAGTCACCACCAACACACACCACAAGGAGGTGATGTGGATAGCCGCTATTTGATAGGTAACATCGTTGCAGACGGTTGGTATCTGGTGCGCATCAGGGGCAGTCATCATCACTTCAAGCACCGGACAAAGCCCGGTCTGGTCACGATTCCTCATCCAAAAAAGGACCTGCTGGATAAAACCGCCAAGAGCATTTTGAAACAGGCTCTGCTGAGTTAACCGTCCCTGGAGGGCAACACACATGCTTTATCCCATCGCAATTTCAACGGGCGACGAGGACCACGCCTGGGGCGTGGAAGTCCCGGATATTCCCGGGTGCTATTCCGCCGGCGATGACCTGGACGACGCCATGGCCATGGCCCGCGAAGCCATCGAGGGGCACTTCGAGATCCTTGCAGAAGATGGCGCGCCGATTCCCAGCGCGCAGAAAGTCACCTTGCACGCCGCCAACCCACAGTACGCAGGCTGCACCTGGGCGGTGGTAGACATCGACGTCACCAAGTACCTGGGCAAGGCGCAAAAACTCAACATCACCCTGCCGGGGTATCTGTTGAATCGCATCGATGACTATGTACTGAATCACCCGGAAGAAAAAAGCCGTTCGGGGTTTCTGGCGTCCGCGGCACTCAAGGTATTGCAACAGGATCGATAATCGCGGCGAAGCAACACCGAAGGGTTTACCGCAACGTTCAACTGACAAGAATTTGACCGCAAGAAACGTAGTTTCCAGGCCCGCTGGCGGAACTAGAGTAGCGTCATCCCCATTAAACGCCTGTTCGAGGAGCACGCTCATGACTTACCAATTCAAGCTCATGCCTTCCCCTGTCGGTGAACTGACCCTGGTAGCGCGCAACGGCAAACTGAGCGCCATTTTATGGGAAGTGGAACGCGCGAACCGTGTGCGCCTGGGTGAATTGGTCGAGGCCAATGACAGCCCGGTATTGCTGGAAACCCAACGCCAGTTAACGGAATACTTTGCCGGATCGCGCAATCGGTTTGAGCTGGAGCTGGATTTCGCCGGTACCGATTTTCAGAAACAGGTTTGGCGGGCTCTGCTGACAATTCCCTTCGGCGAAACGCGCAGCTACAGCCAAATTGCCCAACAGATCGGCAACCCCAAGGCTGTACGCGCAGTCGGTGCGGCAAATGGGCGTAATCCGATCTCGATTGTCGCCCCCTGCCACCGGGTGATTGGTGCATCAGGCGGGCTGACCGGATTTGCCGGGGGGTTGCAGGCCAAGCAATATTTGCTGGCGCTGGAAGGCGCAGGTCAGGCAGAGCTGGCGCTCTGACTTTGGCGGCGACTGAACTGCTTGCCGAGATATTTGTTAAAAGAAATTTCAGAGAACTGCTGTGGTCAATTGTTCATCACCTCTTCACACAGGAAACGGTAATGAAATTCTCCACGGTCTCGCAAACCCTGTCCCGCTGGGCAGGCAGCCCCCGAACCTTCTACACAGCCGTCGCACTGATCCTGATATGGAGCCTGAGCGGACCCTATTTCCACTACAACGACACCTGGCAACTGATCATCAATACCTCGACGACCATTATCACGTTCCTGATGGTGTTCCTGATCCAGAACACGCAAAACCGCGACAACGATATCCTGCATATCAAGATTGATGAGCTGCTGCGCGTATCCAAGGATGCCCAGAATGCCGTGCTCAGCCTCGACGGCCTGGACCGCAAGGAACTGGAAAAGCTGCGCCAGGAATACCGCAACATTGGCAACACCAGCAGCCTGAGTTTGAACAACGGTTGCGCTGACAACACTGCGCCGACCAAGACAGACCTGAACCAGGCATAAAAAAACGGCGGTTGGGTAGGCCCCAACCGCCGATTTCATTTCACGCTACGGTCTCAACCGTCGCCTTGATGCCCCTTGCCATAGGTCGACGCCAGGGCACGGGCTTTTTGCAGACGCTCTTCGAGCTTGGGCAGCGTCTCATCCACCAGCGCTTTTATCTCCGGCACATCCGACGCGGCACCTTCTTTCTTGAACAGGGCGATGGCGTCTTCGTTTTCCTTGACCTGCTGTGCGGTATAGGCAGCGTCAAAGGAGTCGCCATCCTTGAGTTCAGGCATCAGGGTTTCGGCTTTATCGACGATCTTTTCCCGTGGCGCGACCGGCAAATCGAGCTTCTTGGCAATGGCTGCCAAGTGCTGGTTGGCCAGGGTGCGCTCGTTGATGACCTCAATCGTGTAGTCCTTGATCTCTTGGGACGAGGTCTTGGCGTGGGCCATGCGACTGGTTTCGATATCGGCCATACCTTTGGCCGAAGCCTGCTCGATAAATTCAGCAGGCGACTGGGCGAAAGCATTGCTGGCGCCGAGGCCCAGCAGCATCGCGAAACTGGCGGTGCGTAACCGGATAGCCATGCGGCTCATGATGGGTTCCTCCAGAGCAAAAATAGGTACGGGGATCTACACCCGCCCTGGATTCGAATTTTCAGAGCCGCAAAGGTTTAGAAAAAACTTGTCAGTGCGACGAACGGTTGTCGTCATTTCATGCAGGCTTGCTTGCGAACAAGCCCGGCAATGCATGCGCCAGGGCATTAATGGCAAAGCCGATGAACATCACGCCGCAGAGCTTGGTGATCAGAATTTCATGGCGTTGATACACCGTGCGCACTCGTTGGGCGCCGACCACGCCGATCAAAATCCCATAGGCCAACAGGCCGCCCACAAAGCTCAGGAAGATCAGCGACGGCAGCATCGACCACGTCAACAACTCGGCACGGCTGGACAGCAACGCGGTGAAGGTCGCCACGGCAACCGGATAGGCTTTGGGGTTGGTCAAGCCGAACACAATGCCATGCCAGAACGGGTGCCGCGCGGCGCCCTGGGGGGCATCGCCGTTGCGGCGCTGGGTACGGATCGCACGCCAGCCGAGCCAGAACAGATACACACCGCTGAGTACGCCCAATACATCAAACGCACTGCTGCCCACTTCTCGCGCACCGACGATGGCAATCAGCGCAGTACTGCACCACACCAGATCACCGAGCAAATGCCCGCACAAAAAACCCGCTCCGGCACGTCGGCCACGCGCAGCACCGATGCCGAACACGGCCAAAACACCTGGGCCAGGTGTAATACCGTAGATAAAACCCGAAGCAAGGACGGCGAGCAGCAAGGATGGGGTCATGAATAGACGCTCTGAGGGACTCTTAAAGGTGATTGATTCTGCATGTTTCACTGCGGTGGGTAAAACTTCATTCCTGCGTAAGGCTTGGCGCGACAAGCTTGCAGGCGCGAGGCCAGATCGCCGACATGAACCTCCAGCTTGTGGCCGTCGGGATCGAGGAAATAAAACGACGCGCCTTCGCTGCGGTTGTCACGCCACTCCTGCACGCCGGCGGCCCGCAGGCGTTCGACCAATGCGGTGAAATCAGCGGCATCGACGGTGAAGGCATAGTGGGTGTAATCCATTGCCGCAGTGGTCGAGCGCACCGGATCCTGCGACAGGCACAGCCAAAGCCCGGGCAAGGAAAGGTAAGCACCATTGTCCCAAGTGGCATCGAGTTGAACACGCAGCAGATCGTGATAAAAACTGACGCTGCGCGGCACGTCGGTGACGGCCAGGGTCAGGTGGTTGAAGCCGGTTAGCATTTAGGTTTTCTCTTATTACCGGTGACCATCGGACAATACACCGCGCACCCGCCCAATCAACCACTGCAACCCAGAATCACCACCCCGCCGCACATGCCAGGCGAGCTCAAAAGCAAACGAGGGAATATGAAACGGCGGTGGCACGGTCAGCAAATGTTGATGGTCGATATTCAGTAAACCCCGGGACGACACCGTCAAAATCAGATCCGTGCCCTCGATCAACTGAGGCGCCACGCCCCAGTGTGGCAGGCTGATTGCCACATGCCGCCGTTCACGTATCGCAGCCAGTGCCCGTTCGATTTCCGGCGTACCGCTGCCGCGCATCTCCAACAGTACATGTGGGCGTGACAGGTAAGTCGGCAGGTCCAGCGCACCGCTGGGTGCAAGGCTGTGGCGGTCGACCAGGCAGGTGTAATGCTCTTCGAACAATGGCGTCGTACACAGTTCGGCGGGCATGTCGGGGAATACGCCCGCCGCCAGGTCGAGATCGCCATTGAGCACGCCGTCAACCATACCTTCGCGGCTGGCCTGGATGATCTGCAGGTCGATGCCCGGCGCTTCGCTGCGCAGGACGCGGACCAATCCAGGTAGGAGGATCGCTGCGCTGTAGTCTGACATCGCCACGCGAAAGCGGCGCTTGGCCGAGGTGGGGTCAAAACGATTCGGCGCCAATAATGCCTGCACCTGGCCCAGCGCTTCGGCCAATGGCGCTGCCAACTCCAGAGCCCGAGCCGTGGGCACCAGCGCGCCGCCCTGACGCACCAACAGCGGGTCGCCAAGCATATCGCGCAGCCGGGCCAACGCGTGGCTCACCGCCGGCTGGCTCAGGTGCAGGCGCTCGGCGGCGCGGGTCACGTGTTGCTCGCTGAGCAAGGCGTCGAGGATCACCAGCAGGTTAAGGTCGATACGGCGCAGATCATTCATCAGCTGCATGGTCTGTATAAGAACTTGGAATTTAAATCTGCGCGACGAATAGCCTAGAGTCCAGCGAAACTTCTGGGAGCATGGAGATGAGCGTGTTGCATTGGATGGGTTTGTTAGCGCTGGCGGTGATCGCCGGAGCCGTGGTGCCGTTTCAAAGTGCAATCAACGCTAATCTTGGGCGCGGCCTCGGCCATCCATTGTGGGCCACCTTGGCGTCGTTGCTGGTGAGTATCATCGTGCTGCTGCCAGTGATTATCGCTTTGCGTCTGCCCTTGCCGAGCCTGACGTTTATCACCAAGGCTCCGTTGTGGATGTGGGCCGGTGGCGCCTTCGGCGTCTGTTTTATTTCACTGGCGTTGATGCTGCTGCCCAAACTCGGCGCGTCAGGGTTTATTGCGTTGGCGATGGCCGGGCAGATTCTCGCCTCGTTGCTGCTCGACCATCTCGGCCTGTTCGGCCTGGTACAACGCCAACTGACAACGCCGCGGGTGTTGGGCGCGTTGCTGCTGATCGGCGGCGTGGCATTGATCCAGTTCAGTGGCGCTCAGCCGCCAGGCGATTGATCTGGGCCTGCTCTACCACCGGCTGCGGCGCGCCCAGGCTCGCGGCCTGTAACATTGCCCGGCCGACAGTCTCGGTGCTCACCACCCAAGCCGGTTTTACCCGCCGCACAAACGAAAGCCCCGGCCCCAGCACGCTATAAAAAGCTTGATACACGGGGGTCTTCGAGCGCACGCCGTGCAACGGCTGAATGATCCCCGGACGGAACAGGTACACCGCCTTGAACGGCAGGCGCAGCAAGGCGTTTTCCGTCTTGCCCTTGACCCGCGCCCACATCGATTGGCCCGTCTCGGAACTGTCCGTGCCGGCGCAGGAAACGTAGATAAAGGTCATCTGCGGATTAAGCCGCGCCAGGGTACTGGCAGCTACCAGGGTGAGGTCATAGGTGAGGTGGGTATACCGGGCTTCGTTCATGCCCGCCGACGAGACACCGAGGCAGAAGAAACACGCATCAAACCCTTGCAGCAGGTTCTCCAGGGGCTGTAAGTCGAGCATGTCGCTGTGCAGCACCTGGTGCAGCTTGCTGTGTTGCTGGGTCAGGGGCGTACGGCCGACGGCCACCACTTCCTGCACATCCGCCGCCAGCAGGCACTCGCGCAGCACGCCTTGGCCGACCATGCCAGTGGCGCCGAATAACAGAACTCTCATTAGGTAACCTCAGCGGCACGCCGCAAGCTTGCTCAAGTAGAACGCGTTGAGCGTGTAGCTTAACGCCTGCCGCCTGAGGCTGCCCTATCAAAACGCGCTACGAAATATCTCCTCAATCTGACGCTGATCCGCCCGACGTGGGTTGGTCAGCCCGCACGCGTCCTTCAGCGCGTTGGCGGCCAGCACTGGGATGTCCTGCAACTTGGCACCCAGCTCACGCAGGCCGGTGGGGATTTCCACGTCCTGGGACAGCCGACGGATTGCCGCAATGGCGGCCTGGGCGCCCTCCTCCACGGTAATGCCCTTGATGTCCGCGCCGAGGGCGCGGGCCACGTCGCTCAGGCGCTTGGCACTGACGCTGGCATTGAAGCTTTGTACGTGGGGCAGGAGCACGGCGTTGCAAACGCCATGGGGCAAGTCGTACAGACCGCCCAGTTGGTGAGCCATGGCATGCACAAATCCCAGGGACGCGTTGTTGAATGCCATGCCGGCGAGGAACTGCGCGTAAGCCATATTTTCCCGTGCGGCCATGTCGTTGCCGTCGCGCACCGCCAGGCGCAGGTTGGCACTGATCAGCTCGATGGCCTTGATCGCACAGGCGTCGGTGATCGGTGTGGCGGCGGTGGACACGTAGGCTTCGATGGCGTGGGTCAGCGCATCCATCCCCGTGGCGGCGGTGAGGCCCTTGGGCATACCGACCATCAGCGCCGGGTCGTTGACCGATAGCAGCGGCGTGACGTTGCGATCGACGATGGCCATTTTCACGTGACGGGTTTCGTCGGTGATGATGCAAAACCGCGTCATCTCGCTGGCAGTGCCGGCGGTGGTGTTGATGGCGACCAGTGGCAGTTGCGGCTTGCTCGACTGGTCAACGCCTTCATAGTCGCCGATGCGTCCACCGTTGGTGGCGCACAAGGCGATGCCCTTGGCGCAGTCATGGGGCGAGCCGCCACCCAGAGACACCACGAAGTCGCAGGCCGTCTGTTGCAACAGCGCCAGCCCCTTCTCGACGTTTTCCACCGTGGGGTTGGGCTTGGCGCCGTCGTAGATCACCGAGTCGATATCCTGCATCGCCAGCTTCTCGGCGATCATGCTGGCCACGCCAGCCTTGGCCAGGCCGGCGTCGGTAACGATCAAGGCTTTACGAAAGCCGTAGGCGCGAATGGCGGTCATGGCTTCGTCGAGGCAGTCGCTGCCCATGATGTTGACGGCGGGGATGAAGAATGTGCTGCTCATGGTCGATCCTCAGAGGCTTTATGCCGACAGAATCCACCGGTACCGCATGGCGCATCTTGATCAGGATCAACTTCAGCTCGTGATAAAGTCACCCTCCAGCCGATTTCGAGTAGACCCGCCGCAATGAAGGATTTCCAGGATATTGACGCCCACCTTGAAGACTGGAGCGCCCTGCGCGACGCCATCGACTTCAACGGGATTCTGATCGGCAACGGCGCCAGCCGCACGATATGGGAAGACTTTGCCTACGACTCGCTGTTTGAAAACGCCCGCACCGTTGAAGAAAAACCCCTGAGCCAATCCGAACTCAGCGTGTTCGATGCCCTGCAAACCCGCAGTTTCGAGCAAGCCCTGGGCGCCTTGAAAACCACCAGCCGGGTCAACAAGGCCCTGGCGGTCAGTTCGGCGGCGCCGCGCAATCGCTATTACGCGATCAAGGAAGCGTTGATCAACACCATTCACACCGTACACATCCCCTGGCGACTGGTGCAGCCATCGACCCTGGCAACGATCAACAATGAGTTGGCACGCTACGCCACCGTCTTCACCAGCAACTACGATTTGCTCAACTACTGGGCAATCCTGCACACGCCCGGGATCGACGACCTGTTCCGCAGCGCCGATTCAAGCTTCGACCTGCGCAATACCCACACCGACACCACGCGCATTCTCTACCTGCACGGCGGCCTGCATCTGGTGCGCAACCTTGACGGCACAGCGCGCAAACTGCCGTCCACCGACAGCACCTTGCTCAGCAGTTTCGCGATCAACAACACGATCAAGACGCTGGACGATGTGCCGCTGTTCGTCAGTGAAGGCAAGGTGGAGGAAAAGCTCAAGAGCATTCGCAGTTCGGATTATCTGTCGTTCTGTTATGAGCAGTTGCTGAGCCATGAAGGCGCGTTGTGCATTTTCGGCCATGACTTGGGGCCGCAGGATAAACACCTGGCGGATGCGATTCGCCAGGCCGGTATCACCACCCTGGCGATCTCGGTGTCGGGGCGCACTGATGGCTTTATTCGTCAGCAGAAGCAGCGGTATTCGCAGCTGTTTGAAGGGACAGGAGCGCAGCTTGAATTCTTCGCGGCGCGCACGCATCCGCTGGGTAATCCGGCGCTTTCAGTCCCGGTCGAACACTGAGCAAAATGTGGGAGCGGGCTTGCTCGCGAATGCGGTGGGTCAGTCAACATTTTCAGTGATTGACACTGCGCTTTCGCGAGCAAGCCCGCTCCCACATTTGATTGCATTTCAAATCGGGATCAGCGTCATTCCTCAGCGCTGTGCACCACCACCAGCAACTGCGCCTGCACCTCTCCCACCGAGCGAATCCGGTGGGGTTTCTGCGCATTGAAATGCAGCGCATCGCCGCGCTCCAACAGCACCCGCTCGCTCATGAAATCCACTTCCACCTGGCCTTCATGCACGAACAGAAACTCTTCCCCCAAATGCTCCTTGAAGGTCTTGTCGGTAAACTCCGCCGGCGGGTAGATGATGAACGGCAACAGGCTGCGCTCGCTCACCTGATGGGCAAGTACCGCATAACCCGGTGACGTGTCGGGCCGTTCATGGCTGCGCACCAGGCTGTAGCTGTCGAGGCTGACGTTGCCTTCGCTGAACAGCTCTTCGACTTTCACGTTCAGCGCCTTGGCCAGTTTCAGCGCAGCGGCAATGGACGGCGTGTTGAGCCCACGCTCCACTTTCGACAGGTAACTCTTGGTCATCCCGGATTTTTCGGCCAGGGCCTCCAGGGTTACGCCAAGTTTTTTTCTCAGTAATTTCAAACGGATAGACATTTGCTGCGGTTAATCCATGCAGAAAGCGATGAGCCGTGCTTGCCAATGACACAAAGTGTCATATAGCATCTTTAGTGTCATTTGCAGTCACCCAACGACCTTGCGAGCAGCGGGCGAGCAGCAAATCCGACGTCCATTGAACTACCCAAAGGACACCGATATGGCCAAGACATTAGCACTCCCAAAAGACCAACTGGTCAAGCAAGCCCTGAGCCAGATGCAAAACAGCCTGGCAGATAATACGTGGACCGAGCGCCAAAAGCTGGCGCTGACTTGCCGAATTCTGTTCGAACACGGTCACGACTCCGGCCTGGCCGGGCAAATTACCGCACGCGGGCCTGCGCCTGGCACCTACTACACTCAGCAACTGGGCCTGGGTTTTGACGAAATCACCGCCAGCAACCTGCTGCTGGTCAACGAAGACCTGGAAGTGCTCGAAGGTCATGGCATCCCCAACCCGGCCAACCGCTTTCACACCTGGGTGTACCGCGGACGTCCGGATGTAAACTGCATCATCCATACACACCCCACGCACATTGCCGCGCTGTCGATGCTGGAAGTGCCGTTGCAGGTGTCGCATATGGACCTCTGCCCGCTGTATGAAGATTGCGCGTTCCTGGAGGCCTGGCCCGGCGTGCCGGTGGGCAATGAAGAGGGGGAAATAATCACCACGGCGCTGGGCGACAAGCGCGCCATCCTGCTCTCGCACCACGGCCAGTTGTCCACCGGGGCCAGCATCGAAGAAGCCTGTGTCATCGCGCAGTTGATCGAGCGGGCGGCCAAGTTGCAGTTGCTGGCGATGTCCGCGGGCACCGTCAAGCCGATCCTGCCAGAGCTGGGGCGCGAGGCCCACGACTGGATTTCCAAGCCCAAGCGCCACGGCGCTGCGTTCAATTACTACGCGCGGCAGAATCTGCGTAAACATGCCGATTGCCTGAACTGATCGCCCCCCTTTTTTCGACCGGAGTTTTCCCATGTCCAATCCAACTATTCACGGCATCATCGGCTACACCATCACCCCGTTCAGTGCTGATGGCCAGCGTGTTGACTTCGACGCACTCGGGCGTTCTATCGAGCGCTTGATCGACAGCGGCATCCACGCTATCGCGCCGTTGGGCAGCACCGGCGAAGGCGCTTACCTGAGCGATGCCGAGTGGGACGAAGTCAGTGCCTACAGCATCGAGAAAGTCGCCAAACGCGTACCGACCATTGTCAGCGTGTCCGACCTGACCACCGCCAAGGCCGTTCGCCGTGCGCGCTATGCCGAGGCGCACGGTGCCGATGTGGTCATGGTGCTGCCCGCCTCATACTGGAAACTCAGCGAAGCGCAAATCCTCGCCCACTACGCCGCAATCGGCGACAGCATCGGCGTGCCGATCATGCTCTACAACAACCCGGCCACCAGCGGTACCGACATGTCGGTGGAGTTGATCCTGCGCATCCTCAAGCAGGTCGACAACGTGACCATGGTCAAGGAGAGCACGGGCGACATCCAGCGCATGCACCAGTTAAAACTGGAGAGTGACGTGCCGTTCTACAACGGCTGCAACCCGCTGGCCCTGGAAGCCTTCGCGGCCGGTGCCAAAGGCTGGTGCACCGCGGCGCCGAACTTGATCCCCCAACTCAATCTGGACCTGTATCAGGCAGTGCTGGCCAATGACTTGAATAAAGCGCGAGAGCTGTTCTACCGACAGTTGCCGTTGCTGCAATTCATCCTCAAGGGCGGGTTGCCGACGACGATCAAGGCCGGGTTGCGCTTGACTGGGTTGGAGGTGGGGGATCCAAGGTTGCCGGTGTTCCCGTTGGGTGAGGCGGGGATCGAGCAACTCAAAACACTTCTGAAATAAACTCAGGGCCTGTGTGGGAGGGGGCTTGCTCCCTCCCACAGTTGAATTGAGTACAGCCTTTAAATAGAGACAAATAGCAATAATTCTCGATATCATTCACGACCTTTCCACCTCGTGCTTCGTCAAGAAGGATATCCATGTCTCGTCCCAAGCCCGACCCGTCGTCGGCCGATGCCTGTCGCGGGTTTTATGCAGATATTCTGTATTTCCTGCGTAAACGCACGGACAACGCCAGCGACGCGGCGGACATGACTCAGGATGTCTTTACCCAGTGGCTGGGCTACCGCGACCGAGCCAAGGTCGAGCAGCCCCGGGCGTTTCTGTTTCAGATGGCGCGCAATCTGTTGCGCGATCACTGGCGCAAACAGAAGGTACGGCACACCGCCCATCCCGATCACGCCGAAATGGATACCGAGCCGGTCACCGACGAACAGCACGACCCCATGGCCGCCGCCCTGCGCCTGCAACGCCTGGAACAGTTGAAAGAAGTCCTCGCCGAACTCTCGCCCCGCCGGCGAGAAGCCCTTATGCTGCACCGCTTCGAAGGCTTGAGCCAGGCACAGATCGCCGAACGCATGGGCATTTCGACCAGCATGGTAGAAAAGCACATTGCCTTGGCCCTGCTGCATTGCAAGCGACGCCTTCAATCCGACCCCGGCACGGAGCAGCCAGAATGAACCGCCTGAGCGACATCGACGCCCTGGACAGCCAAGCGAGCGACTCCATCGACGCCCAGGCCGCCAGTTGGTTTGCACGCAACCGCAACGCTGCCAGCCGTGCCGACCGCAAAGCCTTTGCCGCCTGGCAGGCGGTGCCAGCCCATGCGCGTGCCTATGCCGAATTAGAACAGCTGTGGGCCGACCTGGCCCAGTTGCAACAACTGAACAAACCGCTGCCGCTGGCCAAACGCAAACGCCCCCTCTGGCGCCCAGCCCTTGCGGTGGCCGCTGCCGTGCTGTGCGCCGTGTTGGCGACCCACATCGGCGCGCCCCGCGAGCTGTATCACACCCAGGTCGCCGCTCATGCCAAAGGTATGCGTACCTTGAACCTGCCCGATGGCAGCACCCTGTACGTGAATGCCAACACCCGCATCCGCGTGGACTTCAGCGCCCATCAACGTGTCCTGCATCTGGACAAAGGCCAGCTGTATATCGAAGTGGCGGCCGACAAGGAGCGGCCACTCTACGTGCAAGCCGGCGAGTCGATCATACGGGTGGTGGGCACTGGTTTTGACGTGCGTCGCGGCCAGCAGCAACTGGTGGTGAGCGTTGCCCATGGCCAGGTGGCGTTCGAGCCGGACAGCAAAAGCCCCACCACCCTGCTCGGCGCCCGGCAACGTGCCGCTTACAGCTACGCCAAAGGCACCCTGCAACAACAAACCCTCAGCGCTGAAGAAGTGGCCGATTGGCGCAGCGGGCATTTATCGTTTCGCAATCGCGAACTGGCCAGCCTGATCGACGAGCTGAGCCTGTACCGTCCCCAGGCGCCGTTGCAGGTCAGCAAGGCCGTGGCGCAACTCAAGGTGTCGGGCAACCTGGATGTGAATGACCCCGATGCCCTGCTCAACGCCTTGCCCGCCCTGTTGCCGGTAAAAACCGTGGTCCTGGGCGATGGCAGTGTGAAAATCGAGCCGAGCAAATAGCCTGCATACTGCCCACATGAGAATATTTTGCATTCGCATGTGTGGTTTTTTCGGCCTGCCCCGTCTTCCTCCTGTCCGTGTTTGATACGCACACCTTTTTGGCTATTTAGCCGCTCCGGGGGATTTCATGTTTCGCGCGCCTTGCCACGCTTCGCACCTGTTTCTTCGACCCACGCTCCTGGCCACGTGCCTGGCCTTCAGCCTCAACGCCCAGGCCGAGTCGTTCACCCTGCACCTACCGGCCCAGTCACTGGCCACGTCCCTGAGCCAGGTGGCACAGCAGGCGAAAATCCAGCTGCTGTTCGATGAAAGCCTGCTCAAAAACCTGAAAGCGCCGGCGCTCGACGGTGACTACACCGCGGAAGTAGCGATTCGCTCCCTGCTGAAAAACGGCGAGTTCACCCTGATCAAGGTCGGCAGCACCTACGTAGTGCGCCCCGATGAGGGCAAGGCCACCAGCAGCGCCGCGATCCAGCTGGACACGCTGAGCGTGATCGGCACCGGCAACGAAGTGAACGCCAGCACCGTCAACCGCTCCACCCTGACCCAGGCCGATATCGACCGCTACCAGTCCAATAACATTCCGAGCCTGTTGCAGACCCTGCCCGGTGTCAGCCAGGGCGGCTCGCTCAAACCTGGCGGGCAGACCATCAACATCCGTGGTTTCGGCGATGCCGAAGACGTGCCGTTGACCGTGGACGGCGCCACCAAGACCGGCTTTGAGCGCTACCAGCAAGGCACGGTGTTTATCGAACCCGAGCTGATCAAGCGCATCGAAGTGGAAAAAGGCCCCAACTCGCCGTTCACCGGCAATGGCGGCTTCGGCGGCACCGTCAACATGATCACCAAGGACGCCCCGGACCTGCTCCAGGACGGTCGCAACAGCGGCGCGATGCTCAAATACGGCTACTCCAGCAATGATCATGAACAGGTCTACAGCGGTGCCGTGTATGGCCGCACCGACGATGGCCGTTTCGACGCCCTGGCCTACCTGACCCAACGCGACGGCGGCGATATGAAGGTGGCCGCCAAGTTGCCCAACGACAACAACGAGTACCCGATCAACCCCCAGCGCTTGCCCAACAGCGCGCAGGATGTGGACGGCAAGTTGTTCAAGGTCAACGCGTACTTCACCGATGAGCAGAGTGTCGGCCTGTCGTACTCGCGTTCTCACAGCAACCGCTGGACACCGTTTTCCGCCGCGAGCTACCCGACGCCGCCTACCCAGTTCAACATCGACCGCTACGGCTACGAAGGGGCCTTGAAGCGCTTCCTCGCGCACCGCGATACGGTCGATACCACCTGGTCGGGCAAGTATCACTACCAGCCGCTGGATAACCCGCTGGTGGACCTCACCGTCAAATACTCCCAGTCCAATACCGAACAGACCGACGAGCGTGATGCTACCGCGTTTTTCCAACTCGCTACCGGCGGGCGCAAGATGGACACCGCCTACATCGACAAAAACCTCGACATCCGCAACGTCAGCTTGTTCGACACCGGGCCCTTGCAGCATGCGGTGACCGTCGGCGGGCAGATCCGCAAGCACATCCGCGAAACCGAAATGTGGATGCCCGGCACCACCTACAACACGCCGCGCTACAACTATGGGCACTTCCAGCCGGGCTTCATGCCCCAAGGCAAGGTCGATACCAACAGCTTCTTTATCCAGGACGCGGTAACCCTCGGCGATGTGACGATCACGCCGTCGCTGCGCTATGACCACGTGCGCAATCGCGGCGAGGGCAACGATGCGCCCTACTACAACAACCCCGACCCCGCGGTTGGCCACGATTACAGCGACCGCACCTACACCGGCTGGTCGCCACGCCTGGCGCTGTTCTGGACCGTGACGCCGAATGTGGGGTTGTTCGCCAACTGGAGCCAGACCTGGCGCGCCCCGGTGATCGACGAACAATATGAAGTACAGGGCCTGGGCAGCCGCACCGCCACCAGCGTGGACCTGGACCCGGAGCGCATCACCTCGATCACCCTGGGCAACATCACCAACTTCGACAACCTGTTGGTCCAGGACGATAACCTGCAACTGCGCACTACCCTGTTCCACAACAAGATCGAAGACGAAATCTTCAAGGCCACCGGCGTGGGCTGCCAGAACCAGGCCATCAACGGCGGCAGCATCTCCTCAGCGTGCCCGCCGGGGCCGATGTCCAACTATCGCAATATCGGTGGCATGACCATCAAGGGTGTCGAACTCGAATCGATCTATAACTCCACCTACCTGTTTGGTTCGGTATCGTTTGCCTATGCCAAGGGCCAGCACCAGGGCGCCTACACCAACCCCTGGGGCCCGGATGTGGCGGCACGGGATATCCCACCGACCAAATGGGTGCTGGTACTGGGCACCAACATCCCGGCCTGGGATGCCCAGGTGGGCTGGATGGGTCAATTCATCGGCGCTACCGACCGCTTGCCCAGCGACAAATACTCCGGTGGCCCGGGCTCCGGCGTGGGCGACCGGTTCTTCGACCAGTACGGCAACAAGCGTTACAACACCCAGGGCCTGTTCGCCAAATGGAAACCGCAGCAGGCTTACCTCAAAGGCACCGAGGTGAACTTCACGGTGGACAACCTGTTCAACGAAAACTTCCGCCCGGCGTTGAGCGGCGACCGCGCCTATACCAAGGGGCGCGATGCGAAGATCAGCGTGACGCGATTCTTCTGACCACACACGCATTCCAAATGTGGGAGCTGGCTTGCCTGCGATAGCCGTGGTACAGCCACCATCGTCATCGCAGGCAAGCCAGCGCCCACAGGGAACGCGCTCACTTCAGGCCAGGTAGCCATCCCCGCGCAACAGGGTTTCCAGGCAGTGCTCAGTGATGTGGTAGAACGCCTTGAGCTCTTGGATTTTCACCAGCAACTGCGCGTTGTCCAAAGGCTGCGCACGCTTGACCGCAAGAATCATCTTGTTCTTGTTGGTATGTTCCAACGAGATGAACTCGAACACCTTGGTCTCGTAGCCACAGGCTTCCAGGAACAACGCACGCAAGCTGTCGGTGACCATTTCTGCCTGCTGGCCCAGGTGCAGGCCGTATTGCAGCATCGGCTTGAGCAGCGCCGGGCTCTGGATCTGCAGGCGGATCTGCTTGTGGCAGCATGGCGAGCACATGATGATCGACGCGCCGGAGCGGATGCCGGTATGGATCGCGTAATCGGTGGCGATGTCGCAGGCATGCAGGGCGATCATCACGTCCAGTTCGCTCGGCGCCACACTGCGTACGTCCCCGCACTTGAACACCAGCCCCGGGTGCTCCAGGCGCGCGGCAGCACTGTTGCACAGGGTGACCATGTCTTGGCGCAATTCAACACCGGTAACCTCGCCCTCGGCCTTGAGGGTGTTGCGCAGGTAATCATGGATGGCGAAGGTCAGGTAGCCCTTGCCCGAGCCGAAATCGGCAACGCGCACCGGTTGGTCGAGTTTCAACGGCGACGACGTCAGCGCATGGCTGAACACTTCGATGAACTTGTTGATCTGCTTCCACTTGCGCGACATCGAGGGAATCAACGCCTGCCTGGCATCGGTCACTCCCAGATCGGCGAGAAACGGCCGGCTCAGGTCGAGGTAGCGGTTCTTCTCACGGTTATGCTCGGCTGACGGTGCTTCGCGCAGTTGCTGCGGCTGGCTTTTGAACAGCGAGCTTTTGTTCTTCTTGCTGTATTCCAGCTGGGCTTCGTCAGTCAGCGACAGCAAGTGCGCGTTCTTGAATGATGCAGGCAACAGCTCGGCAATCGCCGCCACACCGTCGGCCGAGGGGAAATTCTTGGTGATGTCGCGGGTCTTGTAGCGGTACACGAAGGACAGGCACGGCTGGTCTTTGACGGTGACCGGCTTGATGATCAGCCGTTGCAGCTCGGCTTCCTCACCGACGTACTTGGCCAGCACCAGCTTGATAAAGGCGTTTTGCGCAAGGCTTGCGCTCAGCAATTGGATGAACTGGGCGTGATGATCCGGCGCAGGGTTGGCGGGTTGAGCGGTGACGGACATGAACAAAAACGCCTCGGGCAAAGAATGCCGGGCATTTTAGGGGGGATAGGGGTTCAGGGCACGGGGTTATTTGATCAACGGTCAGTTCCAGCAGCCACAGTAGATCCAAATGTGGGAGGGGGCTTGCCCCCGATATAGGTGGATCAGCCAACAGATTCATTGACTGGTGCATCGCCATCGGGAGCAAGCCCCCTCCCATATTTGGAACTGAGTTGGCCGGGCTATTCGAGTACCACCAGGCGATTGGGCAGCTCATTGCGCGTTTGCGTCACCGGCACATGCACCTTGAGCAACTCGCCGCACGCCTCGATGCACGCAATAAACCCGGCCAGCGTCTGCCCCTGTTTCACCTGCTGGGTGAACGTCTTGACGATGGCGTCCCAACTGCTGTCATCCAGGCGTTTGGAAATGCCGTCATCGACGAGGATCTCCACGTAGCGTTCCGCCTCGCTGACAAATATCAGCACGCCAGTGCTGCCCAACGTGTGATGCAGGTTCTGCTCCAGAAACTGCCGACGCGCCAGGTTAGAGGCGCGCCAGTGGCGTACGGAGCGAGGAATCAGGCGGGTGGTGACCTTGGGCAAGCGAAACACCAGGCACAACACAATAAACGTCGCCCATTGCGCCAACAGCAAGGTGTACATGGTCAGGTAGCCCGAGAAATAATGCACCACGCCCGGTACCACCAACGCGATCAGGCTGGCCCACAGCAACGGGATGTAGGCGTAGTCGTCGGCACGCGCCGCCAGCACGGTCACCAGCTCTGCGTCGGTGTTTTTTTCGACCCGGGCAATTGCTTCGGCGACTTGGCGCTGCTCATGTTCAGTCAGTAATGCCATGGTTGTAGATGCTCTTTTCTCGTTATTGTCATTACCAGCCGCCCGAAGCCCCGCCACCGCCGAAGCCACCACCGCCGCCACGGAAACCACCGCCACCGCCGCCCCCACCACCACCGCGGCCGCTGCTGCTGAGAATGGCCAGCAGGATAGCGCCTACCGGCAAGCCCATGCGATTGCACAGCCACAACACGCCGATCAGCAGGATAAACAGGCCGATGGAAAACCCGGGATTATCCTTGGCGAAATTCGCATCCGCCACATGGGCGGGCACCGCCAGGGGTTCACCGCCCACCACCTGGATCATCGCCGCCACGCCGTCGCTGATGCCCTGGCTGAAATTGCCGGTCTTGAACTTGGGCAGGATCACCTGGTTGATGATCACCCAGGACTGCGCATCCGTCAGCACGCCTTCCAGGCCGTAACCGACTTCGATGCGCAATTGGCGCTCATCACGGGCAACGATCAACAGCGCGCCGTTGTCCTTGCCCTTCTGGCCGATGCCCCATGCGCGCCCCAATTGATAACCGTAGTCTTCAATAGGGACGCCCTGCAGGTCGGGCACGGTGACCACCACAAGCTGGTCACCGGAGGTCTGCTCCAGCGCCTGCAGCTGTTGAGTGAGCTGCTGGCGCGTTGCCGGGTCGATCATCTGGGCGTTGTCCACCACCCGCCCGGTCAGTGCCGGGAAGGTCAGGGCCGCCTGGGCCATGCCCATGCAGGCCAGTAGCCAGAATGCCAGGCCTATCCGTAATAAACGCATCGACACCTCAAGGCAGCGTTATTTGAATTTCACCTGCGGCGCCTTGTCGGCATCGGCGCTGGTGGCTTCAAACGTGGCGCGGATCGGCAAGTCGCTGTACATCACGCTATGCCACAGACGGCCCGGGAAAGTACGGATTTCGGTGTTGTACGCCTGCACGGTCTGGATGAAATCACGACGGGCCACGGCGATACGGTTCTCGGTGCCTTCAAGCTGGGATTGCAAGGCCAGGAAGTTCTGGTTGGCCTTGAGGTCCGGGTAACGCTCGGACACCACCATCAAACGGCTGAGTGCGCCGCTCAAGCCATCCTGGGCTTGCTGGAACTGCTTGAGTTTTTCCGGGTTGTCCAGGGTGCTGGCATCCACCTGGATCGAGGTGGCCTTGGCCCGCGCTTCGATCACGGCGGTGAGGGTCTCCTGTTCGTGGGCGGCATAGGCCTTCACCGTTTCCACCAGGTTGGGGATCAGGTCGGCGCGGCGTTGATACTGGTTCTGCACCTGGCCCCAGGCCGCCTTGGCCTGTTCGTCCAGGGTCGGGATGTTGTTGATGCCGCAACCGCTCAGCACGGTGCTGATCAATAGCAAAGCCGCGGCCTTGAAGCCCCAGCGGTAAGTCTGTGCTGCTTGCATGGTGTTTCTCCTGCCCAATCTTGATGGAATTTGACGACTAACCCTATAAACCACGCGCTTGGGGCATAATCCGCCACCACTGGAATGCATCGAGCCAATCAGCTACAAAGATGCCCAGCGCGAAAAAGAGTTCAGAGTGTGCTGCATTTATCTGAACAACACCCGAACAACAATAGACGTTCCCCACATTTTGGCCGACAGCATGCGTTTAATGCTGCGCAGTAGCCGAAAAAGGATATTCATGAAAAAGCTGTGTTTGCTCGGCCTTGTTGCCACGCTGGCCACCCACCCCGTCTGGGCAGAAACAAAGCCTGCTGCGCTTAAAGACAAGGACGCCTTCGTCAGCGACCTGCTCAAGCAAATGACCCTGGACGAAAAGATCGGCCAATTGCGCCTGATCAGCATCGGCCCGGAAATGCCCCGCGAGATGATCCGCAAGGAAATCGCCGCCGGCCGCATCGGTGGCACCTTCAACTCCATCACCCGCCCGGAAAACCGTCCGATGCAGGACGCGGCCATGCGCAGCCGCTTGAAGATCCCGATGTTCTTCGCCTATGACGTGATCCACGGCCACCGCACCATTTTCCCGATCAGCCTGGCCCTGGCCTCCAGCTGGGACATGGACGCCATCGGCCGCTCCGGGCGCATCGCCGCCCAGGAAGCCGCTGCCGACAGCCTCGACATCACCTTCGCGCCGATGGTCGATATCTCCCGCGACCCGCGCTGGGGCCGTACCTCCGAAGGTTTCGGCGAAGACACCTACCTGGTCTCGCGGATTGCCGAAGTCATGGTCAAGGCGTTCCAGGGCGCAAGCCCGGCGAATGCCGACAGCCTGATGGCCAGCGTCAAGCACTTCGCCCTGTATGGCGCGGTGGAAGGCGGGCGCGACTACAACGTGGTCGACATGAGCCCGGTCAAGATGTACCAGGACTACCTGCCGCCCTACCACGCGGCGATCAAGGCCGGTTCCGGCGGCGTGATGGTCGCGTTGAACTCGATCAACGGCGTGCCCGCCACCGCCAACACCTGGCTGATGAACGACCTGCTGCGCAAGGACTGGGGCTTCAAGGGCCTGACCGTCAGCGACCACGGCGCGATCTTCGAGCTGATCAAGCACGGCGTGGCCAAGGACGGGCGCGAAGCCGCCAAGCTGGCGATCAAGGCCGGCATCGACATGAGCATGAACGACTCGCTGTACGGTAAGGAATTGCCTGGGCTGCTCAAGTCCGGCGAGATCGAGCAAAGCGACATCGACAATGCCGTGCGCGAAGTGCTCGGCGCCAAGTACGACATGGGCCTGTTCAAGGACCCGTACCTGCGCATCGGCAAGGCCGAGGATGACCCGGTCGACACCTACGCCGACAGCCGCCTGCACCGCGCCGAGGCCCGCGACATTGCGCGCCGTAGCCTGGTGTTGCTGAAAAACCACAACGACACCCTGCCGCTGAAAAAATCCGCGACCATCGCCCTGGTCGGCCCGCTGGCCAAGGCGCCGATCGACATGATGGGCAGTTGGGCGGCTGCCGGCCGACCTGCGCAATCAGTGACCCTGCTCGACGGCATGAACGCCGTGATCGGCGAAAAGGGCAAAGTGATCTATGCCCGCGGTGCCAACATCACCGGCGACAAGGCGGTGCTCGACTACCTCAACTTCCTCAACTTCGATGCTCCGGAAGTGGTGGATGACCCACGCCCTGCCCAAGTATTGATCGACGAAGCGGTGAAAGCGGCGAAGAACGCCGACGTCATCGTCGCGGCCGTGGGCGAATCCCGTGGCATGTCCCACGAGTCGTCGAGCCGTACCGACCTGAACATCCCGCAAAGCCAGCGCGACCTGATCAAGGCCCTCAAGGCGACCGGCAAGCCGTTGGTGCTGGTGCTGATGAACGGCCGCCCGCTGTCGATTCTCGAAGAGAACCAACAGGCTGACGCGATCCTGGAAACCTGGTTCGCAGGTACCGAAGGCGGCAACGCCATCGCCGACGTGCTGTTCGGGGACTACAACCCGTCGGGCAAGCTGCCGATCACCTTCCCGCGTTCGGTAGGGCAGATTCCCACCTACTACAACCACCTGACCATTGGCCGGCCGTTCACCCCAGGCAAGCCGGGCAACTACACCTCGCAGTACTTCGATGACACCACAGGTCCCCTGTTTCCATTTGGCTATGGCCTGAGCTACACCCAGTTCAGCCTGTCGGACATGGCACTGTCGTCCACCACCCTGAACAAGACCGGCAAGCTCGACGCCAGCGTCACCGTGAAGAACACCGGCAAGGTCGATGGCGAAACCGTGGTGCAGTTGTATATCCAGGATGTGGCCGGCTCGATGATCCGCCCGATCAAGGAGCTGAAGAACTTCCAGAAGGTCATGCTCAAGGCCGGCGAAGCGCGCACGCTGCATTTCACCATCACCGAGGACGACTTGAAGTTCTACAACGCCCAGCTCAAGTTCGCGGCGGAACCGGGTGAGTTCAATGTGCAGATCGGGCTGGATTCCCAGGATGTGCAGCAGCAGACCTTTGAACTGCTCTAACGCCTGACGCGGTCAAAAATGTGGGAGGGGGCTTGCTCCCGATAGCAGTGGGTCAGTCAATGAATCTGTTAACTGAAACACCGCCATCGGGAGCAAGCCCCCTCCCACATTTGACCTCATTGTTCTTGTTAGCCGCGCCGGTCGAGCAGATTGACCACCAACCGATCAATCCACCCCCACACCCGCTGCTTCACCCGCTTCCACAACGGCCGCGCCTTCCAGGCCTCCAGGCTCACCACCTGGCTTTGGGCAAAATCCGCTTCGAAACTGCCCACCACCGCCGCCGTCAATCCCGGGTCCAACGCTTCGAGGTTGGCTTCCAGGTTGAAGCGCAAATTCCAGTGGTCGAAATTGCACGAGCCAATGCTGACCCAATCGTCCACCAGCACCATCTTCAGGTGCAAAAAGCACGGCTGGTATTCAAAAATCTGCACGCCTGCACGCAGCAGACGCGGGTAATAACGATGGCCGGCGTAGCGTACTGACGGGTGATCGGTACGGGGCCCGGTGAGCAGCAAACGCACATCCACCCCGCGCCCTGCCGCCCGGCGCAAGGCACGACGCACGCTCCAGGTCGGCAGAAAATAGGGAGTCGCCAGCCAGATACGCCCTTTGCTGCTGTTCAACGCGCGAATCAACGACTGCAGGATATCGCGGTGCTGACGAGCGTCGGCGTACGCCACGCGACCAAGCCCAGGGCCCGTCGCTGGCACTTTCGGCAAGCGCGGCAAACCGAAATGGGTCGCCGGTTTCCATTCACGGCGCGCGGCGTTAGCGTGCCATTGCCGGTCGAACAGGGCCTGCCAGTCCAGTACCAGCGGGCCGCTGATCTGCACCATCACTTCATGCCAATCGGCGCTGTCTTGCCCCGGCGTCCAGAACTCATCGGTGACGCCCGTACCACCGACCACGGCAACGCGCTGGTCGATCAGCAGCAGCTTGCGGTGGTCGCGATACAGGTTGCGCATCCAGCGCCGCCAATTCAGGCGGTTGTAAAAACGCAGCTCCACGCCGGCGTCGGTCAAGCGCTTGCGCAGCCCAAGGGTAAACGCCAGGCTGCCGTAGTCATCGAACAAGCAGCGCACCTGCACCCCACGTTCGGCGGCCAGCACCAGCGCCTGCACCATCGCGTCGGCACAGGCGCCGGCTTCGACCAGATACAGCTCAAGATCCACCTGCTGCTCGGCCCGGGCGATGCCCACCAGCATCTGCGGGAAGAAACTCGGCCCGTCGATCAGCAGTTCGAATTGATTGGCGCTGCGCCACGGGAACACTGCGCCACTCATGTCAGCGCGCCGTGAAGATCAGTACCGCACCCACCGGCACCGACAAACTGATCGACTTGAGCCCCGCCGCCTTGCGCAACGCCGCCACACCCGGCGCCAGATCGAAGTCCTCGGCGTGCAACACCACAGGCTCAAGGGTCACCACCTGGAAACGTCGCTCATCCAGGCGCGTGGCAAGCAATTCGGCGCTGTAGGTCTGGGTCTTGCCGTGCAGGGTGACGCTCAGCGGCAGGCGCAACTCCAGTTGCGCGCCGGACGCCAGGTCGTTGATCGGTTGCAGATTGATCTGTGCGCTGATCAATGCGTCGGGAAAGGCCTTGATCTGGAACAGCTCTTTGCGCATGCGCTCATCGCGCAGCGGGATGCCGCTGTTGATCGACTCCATCTCCACTTGCAACTGCGCCGCGCCTTTGGCATCGACTTTGCCGTGCAGCACCAGGAAGCGGTGGACTTCAGCAACCTCTGTGTTTTTGGTGGTGACGAAAGACAGGCGCGAGGATTCGTTATCCAGGTACCAATCGGCGTGGGCAGGCACGGTGGCGCAGGTCAGCAGGGCGAAGACCAGAGGTTTGACATTGAACATAAAGACTCATGGGGCAAAAAACCTGGGCGAACATTAAGCGCAATCTCACGAACGGCGCAAATCCATTGTGGGAGCTGGCTTGCCTGCGATGGCGGTGTGCCAGGCGAGAAATGGTTGACTGATACATCGCCATCGCAGGCAAGCCAGCTCCCACAGGGTTTTGCGGTGTTTTTAATCCAGCGTTCGCTGAACTTCGCACACCGCCTGTTCAAGGATGGCCATATGCAAATTCAACACCCGCTCCACCGGCGCCTGATGCATGGGCCAATGCAACGCCATGCTCCCCACCAACCGGCCATTGGCGTGCACCGGCAACGCCACCGCCCGAATCAGGAAGGGCAAACGCACCGGGTATTCCCAATAGCCCTCGGTACGCTGGCCGAACCCCTGGTGCTGGGTTTGCTCGCAAGCATGGCTTTGCTCATCGGCGGCCACACGATCGCGACACGCCAGCCGCTGCACTTCATCAAGGGGCAACTGCGTCAGGCATGCCTTGCCCATCGCCGAGTGAAACAGGCTGGCGTACTGACCGACGATCTGGCAGTTGTTCGGGTAGAGCTTGCGCAACACGCTGGGAATCGCGCTTTCCATGACTTCCAGGCGCTCGCCGTCGAAACACGACAAGTCCACCACCAACCCCGTGCGCTCGCTGAGCTCCAATAACCAGGGCGCCGCGCTTTCCACCACCTGGCGCTTGAAGCGTTGCTGGGTATCACCGAACAAACGCCGAGCGCGCAGGCGGTAACGCCGATCGCTCAGGCCGCGGTAGACCCAGCCCTGATCCTGCAAGGTCAGTAACATGCGCGACACCGTGGCCTTGGGCAGCCGCGTAAGGTAGTGCAGTTCTTCCAGCCCAAGGGCCTGGTGCTCGCCCAGCAACTCGACGATTGCCAGTGCGCGCTCAACCGAGCGTACCGTGCCTGTCTCCATGTTCGATCTCCCTGTTGCCGGTGGATGATCTGTTTTACACAGCAAGATACAGGCCCGGTCGCAGGTCAGGTGGTGGTGGCAATGCACGCCGGCGGCCGGCGCTGCACCCATTGAGTCAGCTGTTCATGGGCAAATGCCAGTTGCAGCACGGCTCGGTCGGCCTGGGCCGGGCCGATGACTTGCAGGCCCATGGGCAGCCCTTGGGGGTTGAAGCCCACCGGGATGCTCATGCTCGGCAAACCGGCGAGTGTCGGGCCGATCACCACTTCCATCCAGCGGTGATAGGTGTCCATTTCGCGCCCGCCAACGAGGCGTGGCCAAGGCTGTTGTGCATCGAAAGGGAACACTTGGGCGGTGGGCAACAGCAGAAAATCGTAACGTTCAAACAACTTGGCCAGGGCCCGATACCACTCGCTGCGATCCACCGACGCCTGGTACACCTGCTGGGCACTCAGGCCCTGGCCGCCCTCCACTTCCCATTGCGCTTCGGGCTTGAGCAATGCGCGTTTTCGCGGGTTGGCGTAGGCCGCGCCGAGGTTGCCGTGCACCAGCCAATGGCGGTGTACCAGCCAGCAACGCCACAGGCGCGCCAGGGAAAAGTCCGGCTGGCAGCTTTGCACCTCGCAGCCCAGCTGGGTGAAATCATCGAGTGCCGCCTCGCACAGGCTCAGCACGCCGTCTTGCATCGGCAGATAACCGTTGTAGTCACCCAGCCAACCCAGGCGCGTGCCTTTGAAGTCGCGCTGTAACGACTGGCCCAGCATCGCGGGATCGTCCTGGGATGACAAGGGCACACGGGGGTCGTAACCGGCCTGGATGCTCAGCAGCCGCGCTACATCCGTGACACTGCGCCCCATCGGGCCTTCGGTGCCCAGTTGCTGCACAAACAGCTCCGGCATCGGCCCGTGGGGCACGCGGCCCTGGGACGGGCGCAAGCCGAACACGTTATTGAACGCCGCCGGGTTGCGCAGCGAGCCCATCATGTCGCTGCCATCGGCCACCGGCAACATCCGCAACGCGAGGGCCACCGCTGCCCCGCCGCTGCTGCCGCCGGCCGTCAGGCGTGGGTCATAGGCATTGCCGGTGGTGCCGAACAGCGTGTTGTAGGTGTGGGACCCCAGGCCAAACTCCGGCACGTTGGTCTTGCCGATGATGATCGCGCCACTGGCGCGCACCCGCGCCACGCTGATGGCGTCTTCGCTGGGCACGTGCTCGGCAAACAACGGTGAGCCCAAGGTGGTACGCAAACCTTGGGTCGCCGCCAGATCTTTGATGGCCTGGGGCATGCCATGCATCCAACCGCGGGATTGACCCTGGTACAGCTCACGGTCGCAGGCCCTAGCCTCGGCCAGCACAACCTCGCTGTCGCGCAACGACACCAGCGCATTCACACGGGGGTTGAAACGCTGGATCTGCGCCAGGTACGTCTGCATCACCTCTTCGCACGATACCTGCCGCCCATGGATCGCCTGCGACAGTTGCGTGGCATCCCAATCGACAATACTCAAGGCTTCACCTCTCTGGAAAACGGCAGCGGTTTGCTCGCTCGTGGTGCCTCGCGCATGCAATAAGTGCCGAGCAGCGTCAGCACGCACGCGAACAATACGTAGAACGACGGCGCCACCGGAGTGCCCAGCACCTTGCTCAGCCAAGTGACGATCAACGGCGCAAAACCGCCGAACACCATCACCGCCACGTTATAGGCCACCGACACGCCGGTCGAGCGCACCTCGATGGGAAACTGTTCAGCCAACGCCGTCGGCGCCGGGCCGAAGAACCCGCCAATGGCCGTGCACAGCATTACCTGCATCACCAGCAAGCGCTCGATGGACGGCGCGGCAGCCACCCATACATACAACGGGTAGACCATCACGAAGAACGCCAGGGTGAAGGCCATCAACACCGGTCGCCGCCCCAAACGATCCGAGAGCAGGCCGGACAACGGAATCACCACGGTCATCAGCGCCACCGCAAACATCTGCACCATCAGCACCTGGTCCAACGGCAGGCCGAGATTCTTGTGGGCGAAGGTCGGCATGTTCACCAACACCACATAGAACGACACCGTCGCCCCGCACGCCAGGCCCATGGACACCAGGATGCTGCGCCGATGCTCACGCAGCACCTGCATCAGGCTCGGTGCCGGGCCGGTGGCGTTTTTACGCGCCTGGATAAACTCTTCCGGGTCCTCCATGTGCCGCCGGATCCACAACCCCACCGGGCCGATCAGCAAGCCCAGCACAAACGGCAGGCGCCAGCCCCACAGGTCGAGGGTTTCGGGGGAGAAGAAGTGCGTGACCAGCGCCACCATCGCCGCACCACCAAACACCGCCAGGCACTGCCCCACCAATTGCCAGGAACCATACAACCCCTTGCGATGGGCCGGTGCGCTCTCCACCAGAAACGCCGTGGCGCTGGCATATTCACCGCCCGTGGCAAACCCCTGAAGCATCCGCGCCACCACAATCAGCAACGGCGCGCCCATACCGATGGCGGCGTAGTTGGGGGCGAAGGCGATCAGCGCGATAGACACGGTCATCAGCCGAATAATCAATTGCATCGCGGCTTTGCGGCCTTTGCGGTCGGCGTAGATACCCAACAGGATCCCGCCCACCGGCCGCATGAAAAAGCCCACGCCAAAGGTGGCCAGGGCCATCAGCAGCGAAGCGTATTCATCCTCCGACGGGAAAAACTGCCGGGCGATGATGCTGGCGAGAAAGCCGTAGACGATGAAGTCATACCATTCCAGTGCATTGCCGATCACGGCGGCCACCACTTGGCGGGTGCGCGAGACGCCTGGTTTTAAAGTCTGCATGAGGAGCACTCCATTCAACCGATAAGGGAAAGGGTCCAGCGGCAGAAAAAAGTGCGGTCGTCAGGCAGGCTTGAGCCAGCTCTCGGCCAACGCGCCCCAATAGGCGGCGCCGGTCAGCAGGATGTCGTCGTTGAAGTCATAGGCGGGGTTATGCACCATCGGCCGCGACACGCCGTTGCCGATAAACAGGTAACTGCCGGGGCAGCGTTGCAGCATCCAGGCGAAGTCTTCACTGCCCATCAGCGTGCGAGTGTTGCCGTCCACCGCATCGGCGCCGAGCAAGGCCACACCGACCTGGCGAGCGAATTCGGTTTCTTCGCCATGGTTGACCAGCACCGGGTAGGCCGGACGGTGCTCGATCTGCACGGTGCAGCCGAAGCTGGCGGCCTGGGTGTTGATGATCGCGTTGACCCGCTCCAGCATCTGTTCGCGCACCTTGGGGTTGAGTGCACGCAGGCTCAGGCGCAGCAAGGCTTGCTGGGGAATCACGTTGGCGGCCTGGCCGGCTTGCAGCGCACCGACCGTAACCACGGCGGCTTCCTGGGTATCGATATTGCGCGCTACTACCGTCTGCAAGGCCATGACCATACTCGCCGCCGCCACCAGCGGATCCACCGTCAGATGCGGCATGGAACCGTGGCCGCCGACGCCTTCAAGGGTGACAGTGAGCAAGTCCTGGGACGCCATCATCGGGCCAACTCTTAATCCCAAATGCCCCGCCGGCAAGCCCGGCATATTGTGCATGCCGAACAGGCCGTCACACGGGAAGCGCTCCAGCAAACCATCCGCCAACATCGCCTCGGCACCGCCCTGGCCTTCTTCGGCGGGTTGAAAAATCAGATTCAGGGTGCCGTCGAATTGCCGGGTCGCCGCCAGGTAGCGGGCAGCGCCGAGCAGCATGGTGGTGTGGCCGTCATGCCCGCAGGCGTGCATGCAACCGGCGTGCTGGCTGGTGTAGGCCGCACCGGTATTTTCGATGATGGGCAAGGCGTCCATATCGGCACGAATACCCAGCGTGCGCGAACTGCTGCCATTGCGCAGCACGCCGACCACACCGGTTTTGCCAATGCCGGTATGCACCTCATACCCCCAATCCCGCAGGGACTGCGCGACCAGCGCTGAGGTGCGGTTCTCTTCAAAGCCGAGTTCGGGATGGGCGTGGATATCGTGGCGCACAGCGTGCAAGTCGCTGGCGACATCGCTGAGCCAATCCAGAATGTGCTGGTGTGGGCGCATGGTGATTCTCCTCACAGGCGGGTGGTCCCGTTCTTGTTAGCGACACATCGACAGCTAAGCGCGATGTGGGGCTGAGGACAATCAAAGGTGGTTCCACCCTGTGGAACCTCAGGGCCGGTTCTTTTTCCGAGAACCCACGCAGATAATCTAAATGTGGGAGCTGGCTTGCCTGCGATGACGGCGGCACAGGCACCAGTGATGTTGGCTGACCTGACGCTATCGCAGGCAAGCCAGCTCCCACAGGGGAATTTGGGTGTGTCAGGGGTTGAGGCGGCAGCCTTGGCGGTCGCCCAACCACCGTGCCGTATGCGTACGCCCCAACCCACTCGCCGTCACTTCACTGCGCTCCGGCGTGTCGATCAACGCACTGGTCGGCACGTACTGCTTCACATACCCACGGCAATACTGCGCCGGGTTGTTCTCCACATACCGACACGAGCAATACTCCTTGGCCGTGTACGCCGCGATGATGTCGGGGAAGGCTTGCAGGTTGACGCGCTCGTGCCATACCCAACCCAATAGGGCCAGCAACAGCAGTAGCAGCAGGCTGGTAAATGGCCGACGACGAATCATGACCGCACCGCCGCCAGCACGCGCTTGAGCAGTTCGTTGTGGCGGTAGCTGCCATCGCGGTCATCGCCGTAGCGCACGATCACCAAGTGCTCGTCGGGCAGTACAAACAGTGCCTGGCCCCAGTGCCCCAGCGCAGCGAAGGTGTCGGTCGGCGCGTCGGGCCAGGGTTGGGGCGTACCCTTGTTGAGCCACCAGTGGCCGCCCGGTACCGCTTCATCCTGGCCGGCTTTGTATTTGTCGAAAGGCCGCCGATTGAAAGCCACCCACTCTTTGGGCAGCAACTGTTGCTCACCCCAGCGCCCATCCCGTGCCATCAGCAGCCCGACCCGCGCCAGATCGCGAGCAGTGAGGTAGGCGTAGGACGAGGCAACAAAGGTTTCGTCGGCATCGGTTTCCCACGTCGCGTTGCGAATGCCCAATGGCTTGAACAGCGCATCCCACGGATAGCTCATGTACGCCTGGTGGCCGAGCATCCCTTTAAGCGCAGCGGACAGAATATTGCTGTCGCCACTGGAATAACGGAACGCCTGGCCGGGCTCGGCGGCGGCTTCGGTATCGGCGGCAAATTGCGCCATATCGTCACGCCCACGGGTATAGAGCATCGCCACAACAGAAGACTTCAACGGGGCGTATTCATAGTCCTCCTGCCAATCCAGCCCCGAAGCCCAATGGAGCAAGTCGGCCATGCTCACCTTGGGGTGCTGCTTCATTGGCGGGTAAAAACGTGCGGCCGGGTCGGTGAGCTTGAAACGGTTTTCGCCGTAGGCCACGCCGAGCACAGTGGCCATCAGGCTTTTGCTCACCGACCAGGTCAGGTGCGGCGTGCTGGCGGTGGTTGGCGCGGCGTAGCGTTCGTAGATGATTTCGCCGTCACGAATGACCAGCAGCGCGTCGGTACGAATGCCTTTGCGGGTGGTGTCGTCACGGGTTGGGAAAGCATAGGCGTTCAGGGCATCGACAGCAGGACCTTCAAGTGACGTGCCCGTGGCCCATTCTTTTTCGGGCCAGGTTTCAGCGCGGACGGTAGCGGTGACTAAAAGCACAATAACGCACAGCAGGCCTCGGACCATGGGCACGAACTCAAGGGGGCATTCAAGCCCGCGAGCCTAGCGCAGGCCAATGACAGATTTGCTACACGGGGGCTGTCACCCAACCGTCACCGTAAGTTCATGGAGATGACACCGAGGCTACATAGCCTGACTTTGGACAACAAAGTCGACTGGCCGCAACCTGGCCGGCACCCGGAGACTCGCTATGACTCAGATCGCCCGCATCAGCGACAAAGGCAATGAACGCCGTCTGCAAGCCGAACGCCTGGTGGGCGCCAAGGCCTTGCAGGAAGCCCAGGCCCTGCGGTTCAACGTGTTCAGCGGCGAGTTCAACGCCAAGCTGAAAGGCGCGGAACTGGGCCTGGACATGGATGACTATGATGTTCACTGCAGCCACATCGGCGTGCGGGACTTGAACAGCGGTCGACTCGTCGCCACCACCCGTCTGCTCGACCACCAGGCCGCCAGCACTTTGGGCCGGTTCTACAGCGAAGAAGAATTCAGCCTGCATGGCTTGCTGCACTTGCAGGGCCCGATCCTGGAAATCGGTCGCACCTGCGTCGACCCGGCTTACCGCAACGGCGGCACCATCGCGGTGCTCTGGGGCGAACTGGCCGAAGTGCTCAACCAGGGCAGCTACAGCTACCTGATGGGCTGCGCGAGCATCCCGATGCACGATGGCGGCATTCAGGCCCACGCAATCATGCAGCGCTTGCGCGAGCGCTACCTGTGCAACGAACACCTGCGCGCCGAGCCGAAAAAGCCACTGCCGGCCCTGGACTTGCCGTCCAACGTCATCGCCGAAATGCCACCGCTGCTCAAAGCTTATATGCGCCTGGGCGCGAAGATCTGCGGCGAGCCGTGCTGGGATGAAGACTTCCAGGTGGCCGATGTGTTCATCCTGCTCAAGCGCGATGAGTTGTGCCCGCGCTACGCGCGCCACTTCAAGGCGGCGATGTGATGAACCGCCTGCGCATCTACGGGCGCATCGCCCGCGTGCTGTTGGTGGTGGCGCTGGGCTTGAGCATGGCCAGTGTGTTTGGCCTGTTCGAACGTCTGGGCGTGGCCAATTCGATGGTGCGGCGCCAGCGTTGGTCGCGGTTCTTTATGGCGCGGTTGAGCAACGCCCTGCCCTTTCGCGTAACGGTGCACGGCGAGTTGCCGCAAGCGCCGATGCTGTGGGTGAGCAATCACGTGTCCTGGACCGACATTCCACTGCTGGGCATGGTCACGCCGCTGTCGTTTTTGTCCAAGGCCGAAGTCCGCACCTGGCCGGTAGCCGGCTGGCTGGCGGCCAAGGCCGGCAGTCTGTTCATTCGTCGTGGCGCGGGTGACAGCCAGTTGATCCGCAAACAGATGACCCGCCATCTGGAGCAACAGCACCCGCTGCTGATGTTCCCCGAGGGCACCACTACCGACGGGCGCAGTTTGCGTACTTTTCACGGGCGTTTGCTGGCCAGTGCAATCGATGCGGATGTGTCGCTGCAACCGGTGGCGATTCGTTATCTGCGTGACGGTGGGGTTGATCCGCTGGCGCCGTTCATTGGCGATGACGATTTGCTCTCGCACTTGATGCGCTTGTTTTCCAACGACCAGGGCGATGTGCAGATTCATCTGCTCAAGCCGATTGCCTGCGCCGGGCAGGAACGCGCGGCACTGGCGTATCAGGCGCAGCAGGCGGTGCAAAAGGCGTTGTTTGGCCCGGTGCCGGAAGCTGAGCAAGTGGCTGCTCGACCTGCGTTCGCGGCATAAAGCGGGCACAGTCATATGTGGGAGGGGGCTTGCTCCCGATAGCAGTTGTTCAGTCAACATAGACAGTGACTGACACACCGCAATCGGGAGCAAGCCCCCTCCCACATTTAGACATCGGTGGTCAGTTGGATCTGCGCAAATCTCTGCAATTGGGGATAGAACACCCGGAAATCTTCACTTAACGACTTATAAAGCTCGCGCAACTCGTGCATCGCAAATCCGAGTGCCTGCGGGTCAGTCAGCCGCCGCGAAATTCCACGCAGCACCTGCTCCATCACCGCGAACTCGCGATACGAACCCAGCCAGTCATCCGCCGCCATATATGGCGCAATCTGCGCCAGCCGCCCCGGCAACGCGGGTTCTGCGGCCAGCACGCGGTACACCTGCGCGGTGAAGCGCTCCAGAGGCTGATCGGCATACAGCGCCCAATCCCTCGCCAGGCAATGATCGAAAAACACATCGAGCACGATCCCGGCATAGCGCCTGCGGGTCAGGCTGAAGCGCGACAACGCCTCGCCCACCAACGGGTGGCTATCGGTAAACCGGTCAATCGAACGGTGCAACTGGATCGCTGCTTCGATTTGCGGGCTGAACTGGCCCTGCAGGCGGCCTTTGACGAAGTCGCCATACAGGCTGCCCAGCAGTTGCGCAGGAAGTTGGCCGCCCAGGTGCAGATGTGCGAGATAATTCATGGCGCGCAGTCTATCACTGCCGCACTCATATCGTTATAACCCGATATACCGATTCGCTTTGGCCTCAGATCAAAATCATATTGGTATATCGAGATATAACGATTTAAAGTTCGCCTCATCGCGATATAACGCTTTACGACACCGAGCACCCTGCCATGTCCATCGACCTCGACGAAATAATAAAAGCCCTGGCGCACCCAGTACGACGAGACATCCTCACCTGGCTCAAAGACCCGAAAGTGCAATTCCCCGAGCAACTGCACAACCACGAATACGGCATCTGCGCCGGGCAGATCGACCAGCGCTGCGGCCTGTCCCAGTCGACCGTGTCGGCGCACCTGGCAACCTTGCAACGGGCGGGATTGATCAGCAGCCAGAAGGCCGGGCAATGGCACTTTTTCAAACGCAATGAGGAGACGATCCAAGCCTTTCTCACGGCGCTCATAACCGAACTCAGCGCACCGCAATAACCAAGGAAACGCAAATGCCCCTCTCGCTCCTCATACTGGCCCTGAGCGCCTTCGCCATCGGCACCACCGAGTTCGTCATCATGGGGCTGCTGCCCGATGTCGCGGCGGACCTGGGTGTGTCGATTCCCGGCGCCGGCTGGCTGGTCACCGGCTACGCCTTGGGCGTGGCCATCGGCGCGCCCTTCATGGCACTGGCCACCGCCAGGCTGCCACGCAAGGCCGCTCTGGTAGCGTTGATGGGCATCTTTATTGTCGGCAACCTCCTCTGCGCCTTGGCCAGTGACTACAACGTGCTGATGTTTGCCCGCGTCGTCACGGCGCTGTGCCACGGTGCCTTCTTCGGGATCGGTTCCGTGGTGGCGGCCAACCTGGTGCCGGCCAATAAACGCGCTTCTGCGGTGGCCTTGATGTTCACCGGTTTGACCCTGGCCAACGTGCTCGGCGTGCCGTTGGGCACTGCACTGGGTCAGGAAGCTGGCTGGCGCTCGACCTTTTGGGCAGTGACCGTGATTGGCGTGATCGCCTTGATCGGCCTGATCCGCTTCCTGCCGGCCAAGCGTGACGAAGAAAAACTCGACATGCGCGCCGAACTCGCTGCCCTCAAAGGCGCGGGTATCTGGTTGTCGCTGAGCATGACGGCGCTGTTCGCCGCCTCCATGTTCACCCTCTTTACCTACGTAGCCCCGCTGCTGGGCGATGTAACCGGCGTGTCGCCCAAAGGCGTGACCTGGACCCTGCTGTTGATCGGCCTGGGCCTCACGGTGGGCAACATCATCGGCGGCAAGCTGGCGGACAAACGCCTGGCGGCCACCCTGATCGGCGTGTTCATCAGCATGGCGGTGGTTTCCACGGTGTTGAGCTGGACCAGCGTTGCACTGATACCGACCGAAATCACCCTGTTCCTATGGGCCACCGCCTCGTTTGCCGCCGTACCAGCGCTGCAGATCAACGTGGTGACCTTCGGCAAGGCCGCCCCCAACCTGGTGTCCACCCTGAACATCGGCGCCTTCAACATCGGTAACGCCCTCGGCGCCTGGGTCGGTGGCAGCGTGATTGCCCACGGCTTCGGCCTGACCAGCGTGCCCCTGGCCGCAGCAGCACTGGCGATTCTCGCGCTGCTGGTGACCCTGATTACCTTCCGCCAGAGCGGCGATGCCGACCTGGCCCCCGCGACCAACTGATCAACTTAAAGACAAAGGTGTTTTCCCATGACGACTATTTTCGATCCAATCACACTGGGCGACCTGGAACTGTCGAACCGCATCATCATGGCGCCACTGACCCGCTGCCGTGCCGATGCCGGCCGCGTGCCCAACGCGCTGATGGCCGAGTATTACGTGCAGCGCGCATCCGCCGGGCTGATCCTCAGCGAAGCCACCTCCGTGACGCCCATG
Source organism: Pseudomonas sp. W2Jun17 (assembly GCF_023127795.1). Taxonomy (NCBI): domain Bacteria; kingdom Pseudomonadati; phylum Pseudomonadota; class Gammaproteobacteria; order Pseudomonadales; family Pseudomonadaceae; genus Pseudomonas; species Pseudomonas sp. W2Jun17. Next base: position 301,506 of record NZ_SPKO01000007.1, read on the forward strand.
GGCGTGGGCTACCCGGACACGCCGGGCATCTGGTCCAACGACCAGGTGCGCGGCTGGGCCAACATCACCAAGGCTGTGCATGGCGCGGGCGGCAAGATCTTCCTGCAACTGTGGCATGTGGGTCGCATCTCCCATGAGTCCTACCTGAACGGCGAAACCCCGGTGGCGCCAAGCGCGATCCAGCCTAAAGGCCACGTCAGCCTGGTGCGCCCACTGGCCGACTACCCTACCCCGCGCGCCCTGGAAACCGCTGAAATCGCCGACGTCGTCGACGCTTACCGCGTGGGCGCCGAAAACGCCAAGGCCGCAGGCTTTGACGGCGTGGAAATCCACGGCGCCAACGGCTACCTGCTCGACCAGTTCCTGCAAAGCAGCACCAACCAGCGCACCGACCAATACGGCGGTTCCCTGGAAAACCGTGCGCGCCTGCTGCTGGAAGTGACCGACGCCGCCATCGAAGTCTGGGGCGCCGGCCGCGTGGGCGTGCATCTGGCACCGCGTGGCGATGCGCACGACATGGGCGACGCCAATCTGGCCGAAACCTTCACCTACGTCGCCAGCGAACTGGGCAAGCGTGGCATCGCCTTCATCTGCTCCCGTGAAAAAGAAGGCGCGGACAGCCTCGGCCCACAACTGAAAAAAGCCTTCGGCGGCGTCTACATCGCCAACGAACGTTTCACCAAAGACAGCGCCAACGCCTGGCTGGCGGCGGGCAAAGCGGATGCGGTGGCCTTCGGTATTCCTTTCATCGCCAACCCGGACCTGCCGGCGCGCTTGAAGGCGGATGCAGCGCTGAATGAGCCGCACCCGGAAACCTTCTATGGCAAAGGCCCGGTGGGTTATATCGACTATCCGACGCTGCCGATCTAACCTGATCCGCAAAACCAATGTGGGAGGGGGCTTGCCCCCGATAGCAGTGCTTCAGTCAACACATCAGTGACTGATACACCGCAATCGGGGGCAAGCCCCCTCCCACATTTGCCTGTTTGTAGCGCCTGCGGAAACATTGCTTCACAGAACGGCAACAATATCGCTACAAAATACTTAGCCGGCTACCTATCAACGGCCCGCCAGCCCGTATATAACGTCACCCCACAAATCAGGCAGAAGGACGATTGACGATCCTTAGGCTTTACTGTTGACACAACTGGTCGCAATTACGCATTTTGTCTCAATTGCGCAGGCTGGGGCTCAGGCGCAGCATGTCCAGCCCTATATCAGCCCAGCGCTCGGCGTCCTGATGCAATTGAAAACTGTCAGGCACCAGCAGCCACTGGCCGATCAAGCCGTGGATAAAGGCATGAATACACACAGCGCCGCGGGTGGTATCCAGCGTGGCTGGAAGTTGCCCGCGATGGACCGCGTTACGCAACGTCAAGCCGATGCGCAGGTTGCACTCAAGGGTGTGGGTCTGGCGTTGGCGGCGCATGTCACACATTTCATCGGTGAACTCGCACTTATGAAACAGAATCTCGTTGATGCGCCGGGTTTTCGGGTCCAGGGCCACTTCATGGTAGAGATGAATCAGCAGCTTGCGCATACAGCCCAGCGGGTCGGCTTCGTCCTCGCTTTCACTGGCCCGCGCCAGTTCGTCCAGGGGCTCGTGCAACGTGTCGAGCAGTGCCTGAAGCAAGTCGGACTTGTTGCTGAAGTGCCAGTAGATAGCCCCGCGCGTCACCCCTGCCAGCGTGGCGATGTCCGCCAGGGTGGTCCGCGCGACGCCGCGCTCATAAAAGGCTTGCTCGGCGGCTTGGAGAATCTGGCTGCGCGTTTCCTGAGCTTCCTCTTTGGTGCGACGAACCATGGCAGTAAAACCTCAATCGGGACACTGTGGATGGTACTTGACCATCATCTGAATAATTATGGGACGACGCCGTCATGGGCACCGAACGTACTAGAATCGAGGCTTGCGGCAGTGCTTTGTCAACAATGCGCCAAGCCTGTCAAGAGTTTACAAACAACCATGAACGTAAGTATATTGCGTAGCAAGCTACTTATCCACTCACGGCTTGTTTTTTACCCTTCCACACTTCTTGTGCGCACTCTGCGCGCCTGACCCGAGGATCTTCATGCAACTTAAGCCAGCTGTTACCGCTCTGGTCACTGCCGTCGCCCTGGCATCGCTGCTCAGCGGATGTAAAAAGGAAGAAGCGGCACCGCCCGCTCAAACCCCTCAGGTCGGCGTGGTCACCATTCAACCGCAAGCCTATACCCTGACCACCGAGCTGCCAGGCCGCACCACGGCCTTTCGCATCGCGGAAGTCCGGCCTCAGGTCAACGGCATCATTCTCAAGCGCCTGTTCAAGGAAGGCGCCGACGTGAAGGAAGGGCAACAGCTCTACCAGATCGACCCGTCGGTGTATGAGGCCACGCTGAAAAGCGCACAAGCCAGCCTGTCCCAGACCAAGTCCATCAGCGACCGCTACAAGCAGTTGGTCGATGAACAGGCGGTCAGCCGTCAGGAATACGACACCGCCGTCGCCAACCGCATGACCGCCGAAGCAAACGTTCAAACCGCCCAGATCAACGTGCGCTACACCAAAGTGTTTGCACCGATCTCCGGGCGTATTGGTCGTTCTTCGGTGACCGAAGGCGCACTGGTCAGCAATGGCCAGGCCGATGCCATGGCCGTGATTCAGCAACTGGACCCGATCTACGTCGACGTTACGCAGTCCTCGGCTGAAATGCTGAAACTGCGCCGCGACCTGGAAAGCGGCCAGCTGGAGAAGGCCGGCGAAAACGCCGCCAAGGTCAAGCTGACCCTGGAAGACGGCACGCCTTACGCCCAGGACGGCAAGCTGGAATTCTCCGAAGTGTCGGTCGACCAGACCACCGGTTCCGTGACCCTGCGTGCCGTGTTCCCCAACCCTGACCACGTGCTGCTGCCGGGCATGTTCGTGCACGCCCAGTTGCTGGCCGGCGTGAACAGCAAGGCCATCCTGGCTCCGCAGCAAGGCGTGACCCGTGACCTGCGCGGCATTCCGACGGCGCTGATCGTGAACAAGGACAACAAGGTCGAGCAACGCGAACTGGTTGCCAACCGTACCGCGGGTGCCTACTGGCTGGTGGAAAAAGGCCTCAATGCCGGTGACCGCGTCATCACCGAAGGTTTGCAATACGTCAAGCCGGGCGCCGAGGTGAAGGTCACGGAAGCTGCCAACGCTAAACCCGCCGGTACTGCTGCAGCGCCTGCTGCCGCTGCTGGTCAAGGGGAGTAATCCATGTCGAAATTTTTTATCGACCGCCCCATTTTCGCCTGGGTAATTGCCCTGGTGATCATGCTGGTCGGGGCACTCTCGATCCTGAAGTTGCCCATCAACCAATACCCGGCCATTGCGCCAACGGCCATTGATATCCAGGTGACCTACCCAGGCGCTTCCGCACAAACCGTGCAGGACACCGTGGTGCAGGTCATCGAGCAACAGCTCAACGGTATCGACAACCTGCGTTATGTCTCCTCGGACAGTAACTCCGACGGCAGCATGACCATCACCGTGACGTTCAATCAGGGTACCAACCCGGATATCGCCCAGGTTCAGGTACAGAACAAGCTGAACCTGGCCACCCCGCTGCTGCCGCAAGAAGTGCAGCAACAGGGTATCCGCGTGACCAAGTCGGTGAAGAACTTCCTGATGGTGATCGGTCTGGTGTCGGAAGACGGCAGCATGACCAAGGACGACCTCTCCAACTACATCGTGTCCAACATCCAGGACCCGATCTCCCGTACCGCGGGGGTGGGTGACTTCCAGGTGTTCGGTTCGCAGTACGCCATGCGTATCTGGCTCGACCCGGCCAAACTGAACAATTACCAGCTCACGCCAGTGGACGTCAGCAATGCCATCAAGGCCCAGAACGTGCAGGTGGCCACCGGCCAACTGGGCGGCCTGCCTGCCCTGCCCGGCACCCAACTGAACGCCACGATCATCGGCAAGACGCGCCTGCAAAGCACAGAGGAATTCGCCAAGATCCTGATGAAGGTGAACACCGACGGCTCCCAGGTTCGCCTGGGTGACGTCGCGCGTATCGAACTGGGCGGCCAGAACTACAGCATCAGTGCGCAGTTCAACGGCAAGCCGGCCTCAGGTATGGCGATCAAGCTGGCGGCCGGTGCCAACGCACTGGACACCGGCAAGGCCATCCGCGAAACAGTGAAGTCTCTGGAACCGTTCTTCCCGCCAGGCATGAAGGCGGTGGTGCCCTATGACACTACGCCGGTCGTGACCGAGTCGATCTCCGGCGTGGTTCACACCCTGGTCGAAGCGATCGTGCTGGTGTTCCTGGTGATGTTCCTGTTCCTGCAGAACTTCCGCGCCACCATCATCACCACTATGACCGTACCGGTGGTATTGCTGGGTACCTTCGGGATCCTGGCCGCGTGCGGCTTCACCATCAATACCCTGACCATGTTCGGCATGATCCTGGCCATCGGCTTGCTGGTGGACGATGCCATCGTCGTGGTGGAAAACGTCGAACGGGTCATGGCCGAGGAGCACCTGTCGCCCAAGGAAGCGACGATCAAGTCCATGGGCCAGATCCAGGGCGCCCTGGTGGGTATTGCCCTGGTACTGTCGGCGGTACTGCTGCCGATGGCGTTCTTCGGTGGCTCCACCGGTGTGATTTACCGGCAGTTCTCCATCACCATTGTTTCGGCGATGGCGTTGTCGGTACTGGTTGCTCTGATCTTCACCCCGGCCTTGTGCGCCACCATGCTCAAGCCGATCGATCCGGAAAAGCACGGCCAGCCCAAGCGCGGCTTCTTTGGCTGGTTCAACCGCACCTTCGACAGCGGCGTACTCAAGTACGAGCGCGGCGTGGGCAACATGATCAAGCACAAGATCCCGGCGTTTCTGGTGTATGTGCTGATTCTGGCCGGCATGATCTGGATGTTCACCCGTATTCCAAGCGCGTTCCTGCCAGAGGAAGACCAGGGTGTGATCTTCGCCCAGGTGCAGACACCAGTCGGTGCTTCGGCTGAGCGCACGCAAAAAGTCGTCGACGATATGCGCGCCTTCCTGCTGAACGACAAGGAAGGCGAGCCAGGCGAAGGCAAGTCGGTGAACTCGGTGTTTACCGTAAACGGCTTCAACTTCGCCGGCCGTGGCCAGAGCTCGGGCCTTGCGTTCGTGATGCTCAAGCCGTGGGACGAGCGTGACTCGACCCAATCGGTATTCGAAGTGGCCAAGCGTGCCCAGGGTTACTTCTTCGGGGCCTTCAAGGACGCCATGGTATTTGCCATCGTGCCGCCTTCGGTGCTGGAATTGGGTAACGCCACCGGTTTCGACGTGTTCCTGCAAGACCAGGGTGGCGTGGGCCACGACAAGCTGATGGCTGCCCGTAACCAGTTCCTCGGTGCGGCGGCGCAAAGCAAGGTGCTGGCGGGCGTACGTCCCAACGGCGTGAACGATGAACCGCAGTACGAGCTGACCGTCGACGACGAGAAAGCCAGTGCCCAGGGCATCAGCCTTGCCGATATCCAGCAGACCCTGGCCATTGCCTTGGGTGGCAGCTACATCAACGACTTCATCGACCGTGGTCGTGTGAAGAAGGTGTATGTGCAAGGTGACGCCGCCAGCCGCATGTCGCCGGAAGACCTGGACAAATGGTACGTACGCAGCGGCGACGGAAAAATGGTGCCGCTGTCGGCCATCTCGTCGGGCCAGTGGATCTACGGTTCGCCCAAGCTTTCGCGATACAACGGTGTAGCGGCGATGGAAATCCTCGGTACCCCGGCACCAGGCTACAGTACCGGTGACGCGATGGCCGAAGTCGAACGCATTGCCAAAGAACTGCCGGCCGGTGTCGGCTATGCCTGGACCGGCCTGTCGTACGAAGAACGCCTGTCCGGCTCCCAGGCGCCAGCCCTGTACGCATTGTCGCTGCTGGTGGTGTTCCTGTGCCTGGCGGCACTGTACGAAAGCTGGTCGATCCCGATCGCGGTGATTCTGGTTGTGCCACTGGGTGTGATCGGTGCACTGATCGCTACCAGTATGCGGGGCTTGTCCAACGACGTGTTCTTCCAGGTGGGCTTGCTGGTGACGGTGGGCCTGGCGGCGAAAAACGCCATCCTGATCGTGGAATTCGCCAAAGAGCTGCACGAGCAAGGCAAAGGCATCGTCGAGGCGGCTATCGAAGCGTCCCGTATGCGTCTGCGCCCGATCATCATGACGTCCATGGCGTTCGTGCTCGGCGTACTGCCGCTGGCGATTTCCAGCGGTGCCGGCTCAGGCAGCCAGCACGCGATCGGTACCGGCGTGATCGGCGGTATGATCACCGCCACTGTGCTTGCCATTTTCTGGGTGCCACTGTTCTACGCAACCGTGTCCTCGGCCGGCGAACGCAAAAAGAAAGACACTACTGAAACTCCTAAAGAGGCTGGCCAATGAGCAAGTCGCTACTTTCCCTAGCCGTCACGGCATTCGTGCTCAGTGGCTGCTCGCTGATACCTGACTATCAGCGCCCCGATGCGCCGGTGGCTGCACAGTTCCCGCAGGGGCCGGCGTATTCGTCGGCCCAGGCGCCGAACCAGGCCGCTGCCGAGCAGGGCTGGAAGCAGTTTTTCCATGACCCTGCCCTGCAACAGCTGATCCAGACCGCGTTGGTGAACAACCGTGACCTGCGTGTCGCGGCCCTGAACATCGACGCCTATGCAGCGCAGTACCAGATCCAGCGTGCCGACCTGTTCCCGGCGGTATCGGCCACCGGTAACGGCAGCCGTTCGCGCACCCCGGCCAAGCTGTCACAGACCGGCGAATCGTCTATCGCCAGCCAGTACTCGGCGGGCCTGGGGATCAGCTCTTATGAGCTGGACCTGTTCGGTCGCGTGCGCAGCCTGAGTGAAGAAGCGCTGCAGAAGTACTTCGCCACTGAAGAAGCGCGGCGCAGTACCCAGATCAGCCTGGTGGCCAGCGTGGCCAATGCCTACCTGACCTGGCAGGCCGACAAGGAACTGCTCAAGCTGACCCAGGACACCCTGGGTGCGTTCGAGCAGAGCTTCAAGCTCACCTCGCGCAGCAACGAAGTCGGCGTGGCGTCGGCGCTGGACCTCAGCCAGGCACGCACCTCGGTGGAAAACGCCCGGGTGCAACTGGCACGTTATACGCGCCAGGTGGCTCAGGACGAAAACAGCCTGACCCTGTTGCTGGGCACCGGCCTGCCGGCGAATATCGCCAGCAAGCCGCTGTCCGATGACCTGCTCAGCGAAGTGCCTGCCGGCTTGCCGTCAGACCTGCTGCAACGTCGTCCCGACATTGTGCAGGCCGAGTACAACCTCAAGGCTGCCAATGCCAATATCGGCGCGGCCCGTGCGGCGTTCTTCCCGAGCATCAGCCTGACGGCCAGTGCCGGTACCGCCAGCCCAACACTGGGCGGCCTGTTCAAAGGCGGTTCGGGTACCTGGGCGTTTGCCCCGCAGATCAACATCCCGATCTTCAACGCCGGTAGCCTGCGCGCAAGCCTGGACTACTCGAAGATCCAGAAAGAGATCAACGTGGCCAACTACGAGAAAGCCATCCAGACCGGCTTCCAGGAAGTCTCCGACGGCCTCGCTGCGCGTCAGACCTACAAGCAGCAACTGGATGCCCAACGTGGCTTCGTCGAGGCTAACCAGGATTACTACCGCCTGGCCGAGCGTCGCTACCGCATTGGTGTCGACAGCAACCTGACTTTCCTCGACGCCCAGCGCCAACTGTTCAGTGCCCAGCAATCGCTGATCACCGACCGCCTGGCGCAGCTGACCAGCGAGGTCAACCTGTACAAGGCCCTCGGCGGTGGCTGGAATGAGCAGACCGCCAAGAACGAGCCGTTGAAAGAACAAGCACCGCCGTTGAAGTTGTTCTGATAGCGCGTGTGTAAGAAAACCGCTTCCCTTACCGGAAGCGGTTTTTTTATGCCTGGTTTTTTACCTCGCCAACTTGCGTTCGATCACCGCCCACAACCCGCCCTCCCCCACTTTCATCGCCCCCATACCGCCGCGCACCATGGCCGCCACCTGCATAAACCCAATAACAACAGGTCCAACACCATGAGCACTTTTCACCCGCGCCAGCTGTTGCTGGCTGCCGCTGTCGGCAGTCTTGCCGTTCCTGCAATCGCCGAAGAACACGGTTTTCTTGAAGATGCCAGCGCCAACCTCAACCTGCGTAACTTCTTCTTCAACCGCAATTACACCAACCCGACCAAGGCCCAGGGTGGCGCGCAGGAGTGGACGCAGAGTTTCATCCTCGACGCCAAGTCCGGCTTTACCCAAGGCACCGTGGGTTTTGGTGTGGATGTGCTGGGCCTGTACTCGCTCAAGCTTGATGGCGGGCGCGGCACGGGCGGCACCCAGTTGCTGCCGCTGGACCATGATGGCCGTCCGGCGGATGAGTTCGGGCGCCTGGGCGTGGCGTTCAAGGCGCGGTTTTCCAAGACAGAGCTGAAGGTAGGCGAATGGATGCCGGTGCTGCCGATCTTGCGTTCCGACGACGGCCGCTCCCTGCCGCAGACCCTGCGCGGCGGGCAGATCACCTCGAAGGAAATCGACGGCCTGACCCTGTATGGCGGCCAGTTCCGCGCCAACAGCCCGCGTGACGACGGCAGCATGAGCGACATGTCGATGTTCGGCAAAACCGCCTTCACTTCCGACCGTTTCAATTTCCAAGGTGCCGAGTACGCATTCAACGACAAGCGCACCCAGGTCGGCGTATGGAATGCCCAGCTCAAGGACATCTACAGCCAGCAGTATCTCAACCTGATCCACAGCCAGCCTGTCGGCGCCTGGACCCTCGGCGCCAACCTCGGGTTCTTCTACGGCAAGGACGATGGCAGCGCCCGCGCAGGTAACCTGGACAACAAAACCTGGTCCGGCTTGCTTTCTGCCAGGTACGGCGGCAATACCTTCTACGTTGGCCTGCAAAAACTCACCGGCAACAGCGCCTGGATGCGCGTCAACGGCACCAGTGGCGGCACCCTGGCCAACGACAGCTATAACTCCAGCTACGACAACGCCGAGGAAAAATCCTGGCAAGTGCGCCACGACTACAACTTTGCCGCCCTGGGCATTCCTGGCCTGACCCTGATGAACCGCTATATCAGCGGCAGCAACGTGCACACCGGCACTATCACCGACGGCAAGGAGTGGGGCCGCGAAAGTGAAGTGGGCTACACCGTGCAGAGCGGCGGCCTGAAAAACCTCACGGTGCGCTGGCGTAATTCGAGCATGCGCCGCGACTACAGCAACAACGAATTCGACGAAAACCGGTTGATCGTCAGCTACCCCATCAGTCTGCTGTAAACCGGCGCCGGACTTGCTGTATGGTGCGCGCCTGCCGCTGCTGATCCCCCCAGCAGCGGCCTTTATCGAGCCTGCGTACCTGATGAAACCCTTTGCCGCAGCGAGCGTAGTGTTTGCCTTGGCCCTGAGCCTGAGCGGCTGCATCGGCGCGCCCATTGCCCTGACGCCGGCAACCCAGCAACGCTTGCAAGCCCAGGCGCCGATCCGCTTTCTGCTGACCTTCGATGACGGCCCCAGCGCCTCGGGCTACAACAACCCGAGCCGTTCGGTCGTGGCGGATCTGGCGAATAACCCGGTATTGCCTGGGATCAAGGCGGTGTTCTTCTCTCAGACCGAAGCCGCTCGCTCCGGCGGCAGTTCTCGCGGGCGCAAGACCATGGAACGTGAATTCGCCGCTGGCCATGTACTGGCCTTCCACACGGCGACGGCGTTTCATACCAATCACCGCTGGCTGAACGATGCAGAGCTGGAACGCACCCTTACCGAAGGTGCGGCAGACATTACCGCCATCACCGGCACGCCGCCCATGCTGGTACGCCCACCGTTCTGGAACTACGACCGCCGTACCTTCGCCGCCTACCAGCGGCATGGCATGCACGTACTGCTGACGGACCTCAGCGCCAATGACGGCAAGATCTGGGGCTTCAACGCCAGCCCGCGCCGGCGGGCCAATTTGTATCGGCAGCTGTCGGTCGTGCGTGAGCGCATCGCGCTGGGTGAACTGCCGATGGTGGAAGGCGTGATACCGGTGGTAGTGACCTTCCATGACATCAACCGCTACACCGCCCGGCATATGCAGGAATACATGCAGATCCTGATGGACAGCGCGCGAATCAACGGAGTGAAGACTGCTTCCGAGCCGTTCTACACCGACACCGCCATGCTGGAACGCGCAGCACTGGCACGTACCGTGAAGGATGTGAATGAAGAGGTCCATTTGCCGGGTGTATGGAACTGGATATGGGATGCGGACTCACACTGAAAGCTACAAACAATTACAACAGTAAGATATTTAAGTCAGACAGGTAGTCCCATCCTGCCCCACCACGCCCACCTTATTAACCACCCACTGACCATAAGCCCTTTGAATACGTAGGAAAGTGAAACAAGTGGCGTTGGAACTCAGTACTCCTTCCCGCCCACTATCGGATCAGTAGTTCGCAAGACTTACCGCGCACTGCCCAACCTTCTCACACTTGCCAACCTTTAAAAGGACTTAGTCATGTTGACAACTCCCTTACAGAACAACTATTCGCACAGCCTTTACAGCCCTAACGAAAAATCCATTCACCGCGATAAAAAACACTCAGACTCCCTCCACCCGCTGCACCGTAAAGAAAATAACTTTCTACCGGCGAACACCGCCAAACCTGCGCGCTTCGCGAAGGATCAGGTTGCTACCTCGCTGGCCGGCCAGCGTGTTAACTCCGCGATGGATAAACCCGCCAATTCCGCAGCTACGGCTCCAGCACAACAGCCCATCGAATCAAGCCCCATCACCGAAGTGCCACGCGCCCTCACCAGTACCCCGACCACTCACACGTACGATAACGGTAACGTCAAGATCACCTCGGCAACGGCTCATGAAGGCAGTTTTCACGGCGTTCCCATGCTGCGCAACAAAGTCACCATCGAAACCGGTAATAGTGCAGACAACGTTCACCTCAAGAGTCTTCCGGACATTGGGGTCGTCGCAGAAATAAACGGCAGGCGATACCTGTTACCGGTTCAGAATGCTGGCGGCATGACCGAGACCGTGGAAATAAAAACCAGGGGTGGCGATGACCACGTCACGATTGCAGACGACATCTGGTTCCAAACCACTGTGAGTCTTAACGACAACCACGCGGTTTCCGGGACCAATGGGTATACCTCCGCCCCCGAGTCAGTGGGCGTGAAAACATTCTCGCAACCCGGAATCATCGCCATTGCACCTCACCTGCAAAAAGGCGCCGAGTTCAAACATGACGAGACCACATTCAAGTTCTCGCCAAACGCCAACCCAAGGCAGTTCGGCGACGGCGTCATGCAAATAACCGCCGGCAGCGGCAATGACACTATTCGTATCAGCGCAGCAGAAGACAATTCATTGTTAGCTGAAGTGAATGGGCAACAATTCCTCCTGCCTATTAAAAACGATCCAGCAGGTGGTTCCAGGCTGTTCATTCAAGCCGGAGACGGAGACGATAAAGTCACCATCGACTCTAATGTAAAGAACTATGCCTTTATCAACATGGGCGAGGGTAAAGCAGGCACTTTATACAGTGGCGGCGGGTTCGTTTCGGGTGAAGAAGAGCCCAATTTGAGGCAGCGCTATACCACGCAAAACTACAAACCTGTCGGGACCAGTGCCTGAACCCCACGCTGGCGTAATCTCATGAATACTGCCCGCCCGATGATCACGGGCGGGTCTTCTCGCCAATTACGCGCGCGATTCAACCCCGAGCTCATCCCACACCGACTCGGCCAAGTGAAACGTCGCATTCGCCGCCGGTATTCCGCAATAGATCGCACTCTGCATCAGCACTTCCTTGATCTCGGCGCGGGTCACACCATTGCTGGCGGCCGCACGCAGGTGCAGTTTCAGCTCTTCACTGCGGTTCATGCCGATCAGCATGGCGATGGTGATCAGGCTGCGGGTATGCCGAGGCAGCCCGGGGCGCGTCCAGATATCGCCCCAGGCATGGCGCGTGATCATTTCCTGGAACTCGCTGTTGAACTCGGTGAGGGCATTAAGGCTGCGGTCGACATGAGCATCGCCCAGCACTTCGCGGCGCACCTGCAGGCCATCGGCATAACGTTGTTTCTCGTCCACAAAACGCTCCTCAGCGAGCCAGCAGAAAGTTGATCACGCGGTCGCTGAAGGCAGCGCCGGCTTGCACGTTGGACAGGTGAGCCGCATAGAACTCGGCGTATTCGGCGCGCTGCACATGGTGCTGGATAAAGTGGCTGCCAGCCGGCGGTGTCACCGCATCTTCAGTGCCGGCAATCACCAGGGTCGGCACCTTGATCAACGACAGTTGCTCACGAAAATCCGCGTCGCGCACGGCGCCGCAATTGGCGGCGTAGCCCTCGGGCGATGTGGCCGCGAGCATGTCGGTGATCTGCTTGGCCTGGTGCGGGTTGGCCGCAGCGAAATCCGCGGTAAACCAGCGCGCAATCGAAGCATCGCGTAGCGCCACCATCGCAGCGGCGCCGTCACGCAGGACCATTTCGATGCGCGGGTTCCAAACCTCAGGCGTGCCGATCTTGGCGGCGGTATTGCACACCACCAGACGCCGCAAACGCTCGCCGGCGTGGATGCCCAGCCATTGGCCGATCAAGCCGCCCATGGACAGGCCGCAAAAATGCGCACGCTGGATATCCAGCGCATCCAGCAACGCAAGCACGTCTCGCCCCAGTTGTTCGATGCTGTAGGGCCCCTCGGTCACCAGGGACTTGCCGTGACCGCGGGTATCGAAACGCAACACGCGAAAATGCTCGGTGAACGCCGGGATCTGCACGTCCCACATGTGCAGGTCGGTGCCCAGGGAGTTGGACAGTACCAGCACCGGTGCATCCACCGGCCCGTCCAATTGGTAATGCAGTTCGCCCTCGGCGAGTTGTACAAAAGCCACAGCGGTCTCCTCAGGCAGTCAAAGCAAAGTGTTCAGTCACGGCACGCGTGACCCAGGTCTGGGCCTGGCCCAGGTAATGAGCCGGGTCGAGCAAGCGGTCCAGTTCAGCCGCCGACAGCTCGGCAGTCACCCGGGGCTCATCTGCCAGCACGGCGCGCAAGTGACGTTGCTCGGCCACGGCGCGTTTGCAGCATTGCTCCAGCAGGTGGTGTGCGGTATCGCGGCCCAGGCGTTGGGCAAGCACGATGCTGACTGCTTCAGCCAACACCAGGCCCTGGGTCAGGTCGAGATTCTGCGCCATGCGCGCGGTATCGACCTCCAGCCCTTCACTCACCAGCAGCGCCTGTTGCAAGGCGCCGGACACCAGGCGGCAAATCTCTGGCAAGGTTTCCCATTCGGCGTGCCACAGGCCCAGGCTGCGTTCGTGCTCCTGGGGCATGGCGCTGAACATCGTCGCGACCAGGCCCGGCACGCGGGTGGCAGCGCTGATCAATACGGCGGCGCCTACGGGGTTGCGTTTGTGCGGCATGGTCGATGAACCGCCCTTGCCCGGCGCGGCGGGCTCAAACACCTCTGCCGCCTCGGTTTGCATCAACAGGCTGATATCGCGACCCAGCTTGCCGAGGCTGCCGGCGATCAGGCCGAGCACGCTGGCAAATTCCACCAGGCGATCGCGCTGGGTGTGCCAGGGCTGTTCCGGCAAGCCCAGTTGCAACTCGGCGGCCAAGGCTTCGGCAACAGGCATGGCGTGTTCGCCGAGCGCAGCCAAGGTGCCGGACGCACCGCCAAATTGCACGACAAACAGGCGCGGTTTCAATTCGGCAAGGCGCTGACGACTGCGTGTCACGGCGCCCAGCCAACCGGCGATTTTCATGCCCAGGGTGACCGGTGTCGCGTGCTGCAGCCAGGTGCGGCCAGCCAACGGCACGGCGGCGTGGCGCTGCGCCTGGGCAGCCAGCACGTCCCCCAGGCGCGCCAAATCCGCCTCGATCAGCACCAGCGCCTGACGCACTTGCAGCACCAGGCCGGTGTCCATCACATCTTGACTGGTCGCGCCCAGATGCACATAACGCTCGGCGTCGGCATCTTCGCTGGCGATCAACTTGCCCAGCGCCTTCACCACAGGAATCGCGGAATTACCCGCCGTGGCAATGGCCGCGCCAAGCGCATCGACGTCATACAGCGAAGCCAGGCACGCCTGGGCAATCGGCGCGACGGCAGCCTTGGGAATCAACCCGACCCGAGCCTGGGCCCGGGCCAGCGCCGCCTCGAAATCCAGCATGCCCTGCAAACGTCCCTGGTCACAGAACACTTCGGCCATGCTGCTGGCGGTGAAGTAAGCGTCGAACAGTTGATTGCTCGTGCGCAGCGTCATAACTCATCCCTTACAAATCGTGATGCAGGTACGCCGCCTGTTTAGGCAGGCGCAAGCTGAACAGGAAGGCCACCGCCATCATCGCAGTGACGTACCAATAGAAGGTGTTTTCCATGCCGATGGATTTCAGGCTCAGTGCGACCACTTCCGCCGAACCGCCAAACACCGCGTTAGCCACGGCATATGCCAGGCCCACACCCAAGGCACGCACCTGGGGCGGGAACATCTCGGCTTTGACCAGGCCGCTGATGGAGGTGTAGAAGCTGACAATCGCCAAGGCCAGGGTGATCAGTACAAACGCCAGGAACGGGCTGGTCACGGTTTTCAAGGTCAACAGGATCGGCACAGTGAACAAGGTGCCAAGGCCGGCGAACCAGAGCATGGAATTACGTCGCCCGATCTTGTCGGCCAACATGCCGAACAGCGGCTGCATGCACATGTACAGAAACAGCGCGCCGGTCATGATGTAGCTGGACGTCTTGGCGTGCATACCGACAGTGTTAACCAGGTACTTCTGCATGTAAGTGGTGAACGTGTAGAAAATCAGCGAGCCGCCAGCGGTGTAGCCCAGCACAGTGATGAAGGCTTTGCCGTGGTCACGGAACAGCGCGACGATGCTGCCGGCGTCCTTGTCCTGACGCATTTCCTTGCTGGTTGTTTCTTTCAGGGTGCGACGCAGCAGCAGGGAGATCACCGCGGCGATGGCGCCGATTACAAACGGAATGCGCCAGCCCCAGGCACGCAGTTCTTCTTCGGTGAGGATCTGTTGCAGGATCACCACCACCAGCACCGCCAGCAACTGGCCGCCGATCAGGGTCACGTACTGGAACGAAGCGAAGAAACCGCGCTGGCCCTTGAGCGCAACTTCACTCATGTAGGTCGCCGTGGTGCCGTATTCGCCACCCACCGACAAGCCCTGGAACAGCCGCGCCACCAGCAGCAGCGCCGGGGCCCAGGCACCGATGTCGTTGTAGGTGGGAAGGAAGGCGATGACCAGGGAACCGGCGCACATCATCAGCACCGAGATCATCATCGAGTTCTTGCGCCCGTGCTTGTCGGCCACCCGGCCAAACAGCCAGCCGCCGATCGGCCGCATCAGGAACCCGGCGGCGAACACACCGGCGGTGTTGAGCAGTTGCACCGTGGGGTCGTCCGAGGGGAAAAACGCCGGGGCAAAATAGATTGCGCAGAAGGCGTAGACGTAGAAGTCGAACCATTCGACCAGGTTGCCGGAGGAAGCCCCGACAATCGCAAAAATCCGTTTGCGGCGTTCTTCTCCGGTGTAGTGACTCGTTGTTGTTGTCATGGTTTTTTACTCAGTGGGAACGGTTATAGCCTAGACATACTTTGCAACAACCATGTTCCGCAAGCAGACTTTTGGGTATGTAGTGACTGTGAGGGCCTCATCGGGAGCAAGTCGAATCGTCGCACCGCCCCCGATGAGGCCCTACAGCCAACTCAGTAATCGAAGAACACCGTTTCCTTGTCTGTCCCCTGCAAAATCACATTCCACTGATACACACCCTGCGCATCCGGCTTGGCAATCAAGGTGCTACGACGCTCAGCCGGTACACACGCCAACAGCGGGTCATCGCCGTTGAGCGCCTCACCGTCAAAGTAAATCCGCGTGAGCAAGTGCTTTACCAATCCCCGGGCAAACACCAGTACCACCAGATGCGGTGCCTGGGTCGTGCCTTTCAATCCCGGCACACTGCCTGGCTTGATGGTGGTAAAGCGGAAGCGCCCCTCGGCATCCACCGGCACCCGGCCAAAACCTTCAAAGTGCGGATCGACCGCCTTGTCTTGCTCGTCCTCAGGGTGGTCATATTTACCGGCAGCATTGGCCTGCCAGACTTCCAGCATGGCGTCGTTGACGACATCACCGTTGCCGTCCACTACCTGGCCGCTGATCGCCACGCGCTCGCCGAGTGTGGCGGCTACAGTCATGTCTTCGCGGTTCAGCCAGGTCAGGCCAATGTGGTAATACGGCCCGACGGTGTGGGACGTGGTCGCGTTGAGTGTCATCTCATTTCTCCATCGGCGTGGCGTCGCGGCCGCGCAGGACGATGTCCCAGCGGTAACCGAGGGCGTAGGAAGGGACGGTCTTTTCCAGGTCGAAGCGCGCGATCAGGCGTTCCTTGGCCCGCGTATCCGGCACGCAGTTGTAGATCGGGTCGTATTCGAGCAATGGGTCGCCAGGGAAATACATCTGCGTCACCAAGCGCGTCAGCACACTGGGGCCGAACAGCGAAAAATGGATATGCGCCGGGCGCCATGCATTGTGATGGTTGCCCCACGGGTAGGCGCCGGGCTTGATGGTTTGGAACTGGTACCAGCCATCGGCGTCGGTAACGGTGCGCCCGGTGCCGGTGAAGTTCGGGTCGAGCGGCGCGTCGTGCAGGTCACGCTTGTGGTTGTAGCGCCCGGCGGCGTTGGCCTGCCAGATCTCCACGAGAATGCCCGGCACCGGCAAGCCATTCTCGTCCAGCACACGGCCATGAATGATGATGCGCTCGCCTTGGGGCTCGCCTTCATGCTGGGCGGTCAGGTCGTTGTCCTTGTCATTGATGCGCTCGGCGCCGATCGTCGGGCCGGTGATTTCCGACAAGGAATGGGGCAGGAACACCAACGGCTGGGACGGCGAACGCAGGTTCGTCGACTGATACGCCGGGTGCAGGTAATCAGGTTGAGTGCCCGCTTGCGGGCGCCGGTAACCAGGCTTGTCACTCATGGAGCAATCCTCTTTTATTAGACGCGTTCAATCGCCAGGGCCAGGCCTTGGCCGACACCCACGCACATGGTCGCCAGGCCTTTGCTGCCGCCGGTTTTTTCCAGCTGGTGCAGGGCCGTCAACACCAGCCGTGCACCGCTCATGCCCAGGGGATGGCCCAGCGCAATGGCGCCGCCGTTCGGGTTGACCTGGGGTGCGTCGTCGGCAATACCCAGCTCGCGCAGCACCGCCAGACCCTGGCTGGCGAAGGCTTCGTTAAGCTCGATCACGTCGAAGTCGGTGACCGCCAACCCCAGGCGTTCCACCAGCTTGCGCACCGCCGGCACCGGGCCGATACCCATTACGCGCGGTGCGACACCGGCACTGGCCATGCCCAGCACCCGGGCGCGCGCGGTGAGGCCGTGTTTCTTGACGGCGTCGGCGGATGCCAGAATCAGCGCGGCGGCACCGTCATTGACCCCCGAGGCATTGCCGGCGGTGACGGTCTTGTCCGGGCCGTTGACCGGCTTGAGTTTGGCCAGGGCTTGCAGGCTGGTGTCACGCGGGTGTTCGTCGTGTTCCACCAGGGTTTCGCCTTTTTTATGGGCAACCCGTACCGGCACTATTTCCTCGGCGAAGAAACCGGCGGCTTGCGCAGCGGCGGTCCGCTGCTGGCTGCGCAAGGCGAAAGCATCCTGGTCGGCGCGGGAAACCTGGTAGTCGTCGGCGACGTTATCGGCGGTCTGCGGCATGGCATCCACGCCGTACTGGGCCTTCATCAACGGATTGATGAAACGCCAGCCGATGGTGGTGTCTTCCAGCTTCATGCTGCGCGAAAACGCAGCATCGGCCTTGCCCATCACGAACGGCGCACGGGACATCGACTCGACACCGCCAGCAATCGCCAGCTCCATTTCGCCACTGGCAATAGCGCGAAAGGCCGTGCCGATGGCATCCATGCCCGAGGCGCACAGACGGTTGAGGGTCACGCCCGGAATGCTCTCCGGCAGCCCCGCCAGCAACAGTGCCATGCGCGCCACGTTACGATTGTCTTCGCCGGCCTGGTTGGCACAGCCCAAAAAGACTTCGTCCACCGCGTCCCAGTCCACCGACGGGTTGCGCTCGATCAGGGCCTTGATCGGCAGCGCCGCCAGGTCATCGGCACGCACCGTGGACAGCCCACCGCCGAAACGACCGATAGGTGTGCGAATGGCATCACAGATAAATACCTCGCGCATCAGGCTTCTCCCGGTGCTTGGCCATGGGCGGCGGCGGTGCGGGCTTCAAGCTCGCGCAGCGCGGTCAGTTCTGTCTCGGTCGGTTCTGCCGTGGTGCTGACCTGGTCGGCAAAGCGAATCGCCCAGCCGGTGGCAGCGACCACTTGCTCGCGGGTCACGCCGGGGTGCAGCGCGGTGACCACGAACTCATGGCTGCCCTCCTCCGGTTCCATGATGCACAGGTCGGTAATGATGCCGACGGGGCCGGCACCGGGCAGGCCAAGACGCTTGCGTGAGTCGCCACCTTCGCCGTGACCGACGGAGGTGATGAAGTCCAGTTTGTCGACAAACGAACGGGACGACTGTTTAAGGATGATCAGCACGCTCTTGGCGGAACCGGCGATCTCCGGCGCCCCACCGGCACCCGGCAAACGCACTTTGGGCTGGTGATAATCACCGACCACGGTGGTGTTGATATTGCCGAAACGGTCGACCTGGGCCGCACCGAGAAAGCCCACGTCAATGCGCCCGCCCTGCAGCCAATAGCGAAAGATCTCACCGGTGGGCACCACAGTGTCGGCGGTCTCGGCCAACTCGCCATCGCCGATTGACAGCGGCAACACGCTGGGCTTGGCGCCAATCGGGCCGGACTCGTAGATCAGCACTACATCGGGTGAGGACGTCAGCCGCGCCAGGTTGGCGGCCTTGGACGGCAGGCCGATACCGACGAAGCACACTGAACCGTTCTTCAAGCGGCGTGCAGCGGCGACGGTCATCATTTCATTGGTGGAGTAGGTCATTACTTGGCCTCCTGCGCGGTGGCCAGCTTGGCCTGGAACTCGCTGAAATCAGCAGTGCCGTGGATGAATTCATCAATCCAGGCGGTAAAGGTCCCACGGTCGCGAGCAATCGGGTCCCACGCCTGGTAGAAGCGGTTATCCCGCTCGTTGTAGCCGTGAGCGTAGGAGGGATGTGCACCACCCGGCACATGGCACACCGCGGTCAGTGCCCAGGTCGGCAACACGCAACTGTTCATCGGCGCATTGAGGTCATCGACGATTTCTTCCACGGTGACAATGCAACGCTGAGCCGCAAGGGCCGCTTCCTTCTGTACCCCGAGAATGCCCCAGAGCAACACGTTGCCCTTGCGATCGGCTTTCTGCGCGTGAATCACGGTGACATCCGGACGTACCGACGGCACCGCCGCCAGCACTTCGCCGGTGAATGGGCACGTGACGGTCTTGATCAGCGGGTTGACCTTGGGCAAGTCGGAACCAGCGTAGGCACGCAGCACCGCGAACGGCAGGCCCGAGGCACCGGCGACGTAGGCATTGGCCAAGTCGGCGTGGCTGTGTTCTTCGATCTCCAGCGGTTGCGGCCATTGCTTCTCCACCGCGTCGCGCAACCGATGCAGGGAGCCCACACCCGGGTTGCCGCCCCAGGAAAAAATCAACTTGCGCGCGCAGCCAGCACCGATCAATTGGTCGTAGATCAGGTCGGGCGTCATACGCACCAGCGTCAGGTCTTTCTTACCCTGACGAATGATTTCATGACCTGCGGCCGTTGGGATCAGGTGGGTAAAACCTTCGAGAGCGACGGTATCGCCGTCGTTCACAAAGCGCTTGACCGCATCACGCAGGGTGAGGATTTCAGCCATGGGGTTGGGCTCCCGGTGTTGATCGAAAAAGGCGCTGAGGTGGCGCCGAAGTGCTTGAAGATTAAGCTGGGGAAATGGGCCGAACAATCCGATAATCGACTCAGCGTTCGATTATCGAACAGATTGTTGTCTAGCTAATCGTCTAAGCGAACGCAATTCAAATGTGGGAGGGGGCTTGCTCCCGATAGCGGTGGATCAGCCAACAAATTTTTTGACTGACACCCCGCAATCGGGAGCAAGCCCCCTCCCACATTTGAGTCCCATCAAGGCTTAAGTGGCGTCGGCGTGGCTGACCATGCCTTTGATCAACACGGCTGCAGTGGCGAGTGCCGCCGGAATCACCAGTGCCGTGAGCACCTGCTCGAAATTCCAGCCCAGGCCCAGCAAGGTGGCCCCCATCCACGCACCCAGGATCGCGCCGAAGCGGCCAATGCCAAGCATCCACGACACACCGGTGGCACGCCCCTGGGTAGGGTAAAAACGTGCGGCCAGAGACGGCATCGCTGACTGCGCACCGTTGACACACATCCCGGCGATCAGCACTAACGTTGCCAATAAAGTGATATTGCCAAGGCTTTGCCCTACCGCGTAGGCAAACACCCCGGCCAGCAGGTAGAAAGTCCCGATCACTTTGTGCGGGTTGAACCGATCCATTGCCCAGCCCACGCCCACTGCGCTCAACACCCCGCCTAACTGGAACAACGCGCCGATAAATGCCGCCTGCTCCATGCTGGCGCCACTGTCGCGCATCAAGGTGGGCAGCCAACTGGTCAGCAGGTAAACAATCACCAGGCCCATGAAGTAAGTGAGCCACAGCAGCAAGGTGCCGGCGCTGTAGGTGCCCGAGAAAATCACCGCGAACACGTTGCGAGCCTTGACGGTTGCTTGCTCCGGCACGCTGAAGCTGCCGGCCTGGGCCACGATACGGGGCTCAATGGGTGCCAGGGCCTTGCGTACCTTGTCGGTACCGCGATTACGCACTACCAGGTAACGCGCCGACTCCGGCAGCCACACCAACAGCACCCCCGCGAGGATCAATGGCAGGATGCCGCCGATCAGCAGCAAGCTGTGCCAGCCAAACGCCGGGATCAACTTGGCCGAGATAAACCCACCACCGGCCATGCCCAGGTTGAAACCGCAAAACATGCTGGTGACCAACAACGACTTATGACGCTCGGGGGTGTATTCGGAGAGCAAGGTCGTGGCATTGGGCATACCCGCGCCCAGACCCAGCCCGGTCAGAAAGCGCAGCACCAGCAACTGGTCGACATTGGTGCTGTAGGCCGAGGCCAGGCTGAACGCGCCAAATACCAGTACCGCGCCGACCAACACGACTTTGCGGCCAAAGCGGTCGGCCAGCGGGCCGGACCCGAGTGCGCCGAACACCATGCCGATCAACGCGGCGCTCATCACCGGGCCAAGGCTGGCGCGGTCGATGCCCCAGTCCTGGGACAGGGCCGGCGCAATAAAACCCATCGCCGCCGTATCGAGGCCGTCAAGAAAGACAATCAGGAAACACAGGATCACCACGCGCCACTGGTAGCGTGACAATGGCTGGGTGTTGATAAAGGACTGCACGTCCAGGGGGGTACCGACAGAAGGCTGATTCATTATTTTTATTCCACACCGATGGCGGGCCGATGACCTCAGGTCATCATTATTGTTAGGCGGCGCTTTGAAGCGCTGCCGCACATTAATAAGCCAGGGGAAACACCGTCAATCGAGCCGACCGGGATCTGTGCGGTCACCGAACAGCTTAGGCAAACAGTTGCGCGCTCAACTCACGGCTGGCGGTGAGCATACTCGGCAGAAAACGCTGTTCCAGCTCGCTGCGGCTGACGCGCCCGGCATGGGTGCTGACGTTCAGTGCGGCCAACACCTGGCCGGATGCGTCATACACCGGCACCGCGATGGAACGCAGGCCCTGCTCCAATTCCTGATCGACGATGCACCAGCCTTGCTGACGTACCTGTTGCAAGCATTCGAACAAGGCTTCGGGAGTCGTGAGCGTGCGGCTGGTCTTGGTTTGCAGGTCTGCGTGGTCGAGGTAATCCTGCAGCGAGGCATCATCCAGGGCCGCCAGGAGGATGCGCCCCATGGACGTGCAATAGGCCGGCAGCCGACCGCCGACTGAAAGGTCCACGGAAATCAGGCGCTGAGTCGTGGCCGAACGTGCGATGTAGAGAATATCGTCGCCTTCAAGGGTGGCCATGTTGCAGGCTTCATGGAGCTGCTCGCTCATGCGGTCCAGATAAGGTTGGGCCGAGACGGCCAACGGTGTGGACGACAAATAGGCATGACCGAGCGTCAGCACTTTAGGCAATAGCGAGTAGGTACGCCCATCCGTGGTGGCGTAGCCGAGTTTGATCAAGGTATGCAGGCAACGGCGCACAGCGGCGCGGGGGATTTCCGTGCGGTGGCTGATCTGGGCGATGGTCAGGTGACGCTTGCGCTCCTGGAACGCTTGCACCACGGCCAGGCCACGGGCCAGGGACGTCATGAAGTCCGGATCACCGGTGAACGCCTGGATGCGCTTGGCCGGTGAAGCCACGATCGGCGGCGCCACTGATGCGAAGGAGTTGCGCAATTGATCGTTCATTTCCAGGGTCCTGTCTCTTGTTCTTACCACGGGAGGGTTGGCCGCTATTACAAGCCGTGCCGATCGCGATGCACAAGCCAGCGCCAGCAACATTGGGCGATTATCGGACGATCATGCGATTATCGCAATTTGTCAGGCTAGGGCAGCCGCCGCCGCGGCCAAGTTTCAGATTTGCCTGATGACCTGAGAAGTGCGCAGATTTACGCTTTTATTTAGAACAGGTGGCGACAATATGATGACGCTGTTCACAAATAGTGATGCCCCTCCATAACACCCTCCCCTGCACCGTTGACGCTTTTTAACTTTATGATGATAGTGTTATTCAAATGCGCCGCTATAATGCAACCTGTGCAGAGGTCGGCCCGGTATCACTATCGGGATGGGAGCTCGCCAGGCGCTGGAGGACGTAAGCCGCGCCGGCCACAAGTAGCCGCTTAAAAGAACTGTCCTCAGGCCTGCTTTTCAAGTTGAACGGTTTTCTACTGTTTTATTTGGAATCGCCCGAGGACGACTGTTGAAGCGCGACACTGCGCAATCAATAAACTTCACACAATTAGGTAATACTGTGACGAAAGATGAACTGCGCGCCGAACTTGAGCGCCAGGAGCAACGTTGCAAGGACGTCTACGGCGGGGAAGTCACCACCTACGCCGCGCAACCTGAGCCGGAACGCAAGCCATGGCGCAAACGCGCCAGCCTGCTGGATCAGGCATTTGCCCAGGAAATCCAAAAGATCGAACAGGAACTCAAAACCGAAGAGCCATAAGCGCTTCGGTGCGAGTAGGCGGGGCCCTGCTGTCTCTGCCGGTCCACCACCGGCAGGGAGCCCCTCGCGTCAGCGCCCGTTGGTCAGTCACCTACAGCCGCGCACGAAATTTCATACAAATGTTTCAGGCATGACGTTTTCATGACAAATGCCGGCCTTTTGCGGCCTGCGCTTTATAAATCAAAGACTTGCCAAAGCCCCGAAAACCCTGGGATGCGTCCGTTTTGCCCGGGCTTGTGCGACGAAGATTGTTACCGATGAGCAGTCAATGCATCGATTACCGATGTTTTCTGGCATAATCGCGCCCCCTTACGACCGGGTCAGAAAACCTTCATGATCGATTTATTCAGCGGACTGGATGCTTGGGTTCTAGTGAGCCTGCTGCTCGCCCTGGCCTTTGTCCTCGCCTTCGAGTTCATCAATGGCTTTCATGACACCGCTAACGCGGTGGCCACAGTCATCTATACCAAAGCCATGCCGCCACACCTGGCGGTGTTCTTCTCCGGGGTCTTCAATTTCCTCGGCGTGTTGCTCGGTGGTGTCGGTGTCGCCTACGCCATCGTGCATTTGCTGCCGGTGGAGTTGCTGATCAATGTGAACACCGGCCATGGCCTGGCGATGGTCTTCTCGTTATTGGCGGCGGCGATCACCTGGAACCTGGGCACCTGGTACTTCGGTATTCCCGCCTCCAGCTCCCACACCCTGATCGGCTCGATCCTCGGTGTCGGCCTGGCCAACGCCCTGATCAACGACATCCCCCTGGCTGACGGTGTGAACTGGCAGAAGGCCGTGGATATCGGTGCGTCCCTGGTGTTCTCGCCGATGGCCGGCTTCCTGGTCGCAGCCCTGGTGCTGATCGGCCTGAAGTGGTGGCGCCCGCTTTCGAAGATGCACAAGACCCCGGACCAGCGCCGCAAGCTCGACGACAAGAAGCACCCGCCGTTCTGGAACCGCCTGGTCTTGGTGATCTCGGCCATGGCCGTGAGCTTCGTGCACGGCTCAAACGATGGCCAGAAAGGCATCGGCCTGATCATGCTGGTGCTGATCGGTATCGTGCCGGCGCAGTTCGTATTGGACCTGGGCAGCACCACCTACCAGATCGAGCGTACCCGTGACGCAACCCTGCACCTGAACCAGTTCTACCAGCGCAACCACGAGACCCTCGGCGAGTTCCTGGCCCTGGGCAAAAGCGTGAAGGATGATCTGCCGGGCAAATTCCGCTGCAACCCGCAGCAGACCGAGCCGACGATCAACGCGCTGCTGGGCACCCTCAAGGGCGTCTCGGACTACCACTCGCTGACCGCAGATCATCGCATCGAAGTGCGTCGCTACCTGCTCTGCCTGGACGACACCGCGAAGAAAGTCGGCAAACTGCCTGGGCTGGATTCCCGTGAGAAATCCGACCTCGACAAGCTGCGCAAAGACCTGACCGCCACCACCGAGTACGCCCCGTTCTGGGTGATCCTCGCGGTTGCACTGGCCCTGGGCCTGGGCACCATGGTGGGTTGGAAGCGCGTGGTACTGACCATTGGCGAGAAGATCGGCAAGCAGGGCATGACCTATGCCCAGGGCATGTCGGCGCAGATCACCACCGCAACCATGATCGGTTTTGCCAACATCTTCGCCCTGCCGGTGTCCACCACTCACGTGCTGTCTTCCGGTGTGGCGGGTACCATGGTTGCCAACAAGAGCGGCCTGCAAGGCGGTACCGTCAAGACCATCCTGATGGCCTGGGTATTGACCTTGCCGGCAACCGTCGGCCTGTCGGCCGGTTTGTTCTGGTTGGCGTCCAAGGCATTGGGTAACTGATAGCCAGCCGGCAATAGAAAAGGTGCGATCCGCGAGGGTCGCACCTTTTTTTATAGCTGGGTTTTGCACTGCCAATCAAAATAATCGGCCCAAAAAAAGGGCGACCGAAGTCGCCCAAAATGCCTTGCGTGCCCATGTAACCCGGAAAGACTTAAGGTTTTTTACGCTTGTTCGCGTCCTTCCAGATAAAAAATCCAAACCCTACAAAAAACAGCACCATGAGGCTTACAGTCAGCACTCCGGCAAAAACCACATTATCGATAAACATGACCGGCCTCCTGCACTTGCCCTGTTGCGATAGGGCTAAGTTAATGGAGAAGGCGCAGTGGGAAATTGACCAGGATCAATGTCGCCCGCAACGGGGCGTAAAGAGGGGTAATAACTGATCTGCATCAATGGATGCAGACCCTTTCAACGCTTTTTCGGTTTGTTCTTCGACTTTTTCTTGGGTTTGCCCAAGGGCATGGCTTGTTCAAAGGCTTGACGCACTTCATTCAAACGCTTGTCATTGAGGTCATGTACACGCTTGGCGCGTTCGGCATTCAGGTCGATCAGCTTGTCGTCATCACTCATGGCTTGGCTTACGTCGTGGCGGGAATGCCCCAATAATGCGGCCTGCCCTGCCCGACGGCAAATCAGCGAGCGACAAAAGGCAGGTCATCGACCAAAATCGGCACTTTCCAACCGACCCAGGAGCTGCACCCAAGTGGCCTTGCACAACGACCTTCCACCGCTGCTGGCCCTGCGCGCCTTCGAAGCCGTGGCACGGCACTTGAGCTTTATCAAGGCAGCGAACGAGTTGTCGGTGACCCAAAGTGCGCTGAGCCACCAGGTGCATAAGCTTGAACAGCATTTGGGCAAGCCGCTGTTTATCCGGCGTACCCGTGCGATTGATCTGACCTTGGCCGGGCAACATTACTACGACCAAATCCGCCCAGCCCTGGACGCCATCGCTACTGCGACACGCAGCCAACGGGGTGTACCCAGCACCCGCGTGTTGCGCATCGGCGTACTGGCGTCTTTCGCCACGCTATGGCTGGCACCGCGTCTGGCCGAGTTTCTGCAGCGCTACCCGCATATCCAGGTGGAGTTGCTGCCCGCGATTCAACTGGCCAATGTCGCCACGGCCGAAGTTGACCTGGCCATCCGTTACGGCAAGGGCGATTGGCCCGACGTGCAGGCCACGCGCCTGATGGCCGAAACCTTGTCACCCGTGTGCAGCCCCGCGTTCAAGGCCAGCCAGGTAACCAAAGGCCCCCTACTGATGGCGACCTCGCACCGTCCTTTCGAGTGGACGGATTGGGCCGCCCATTACCAGGTCAACCTCGATCACCACCCCAGGGTGATGCTGCATGACTACAACATCGTGGTCGAGGCTACCGTGGCCGGCCAAGGTATCGCCATGGGCCGCCATCGCCTGATCGAACGCAGGCTCCAGGACGGCAGCCTGGTGAAAGCTTTTGACTGGCCGCCCTATCACAGCGAAATCGGCTATTGGCTGATCGCTCCCCAGGGCCCACTCGGCGAACCAGCCGAATGCTTCAGCCAGTGGTTGAAGCACCTGTGTGCGGATGGGTGAGTTTTTTCGATACGTCGATTGAGATCTATCCGTTTGTCGTCCATCGCAACAGCCAACATGCTCAAACCTCCTGAACCCAGAGGTTTTCAGCATGACCGATTCCATTCGCCAACGCGTACACGCACTCGGCCTGACACTGCCCACACCCAATCAACCAGCTGCCAATTACATCAACCATGTCGTCAGCCAACACCAGCTGTTCATTTCCGGGCAAATTCCCATACTCGATGGCAAACCTGCCTATATAGGCCGGCTAGGCGATTCCCTCAGCGATGAAGAAGGCGCCCAGGCGGCGGAACTGGCGGCGCTGGGCCTGCTGGGGCAATTGAGCGATGCGCTGGGCGATGACCTGTCGCGCGTGGTGCGCACCCTGCGTCTGGGCGTCTTCATCGCCAGCAGCGCTGATTTCCAGCGCCAGAGCGTGGTCGCCAATGGCGCCTCGAACCTGCTGGTCAACGCCCTCGGCGACAAAGGCCGGCACGTACGCACCGCCGTAGGCGTCAGCAGCTTGCCGGCTGGCGTCGCCGTGGAGGTGGATGCCATTTTCGAGCTGCAGCCATGAGCCCGCTGGACGTCCAACAACTGCGGGAGGCCACGCCCGGTTGCCAGTCGGGCCTTGTGCACTTCAACCATGCCGGGGCGTCCTTGCCCAGCCAGGCGACGCTGGACGCCATCATCGAACAGTTGCAACACGAAGCCCGCAACGGCCCGATGGAAGCCGGCGAACAGGGCGCCGTGCTGGTGGAAAATGCCCGCCGCGCCGCCGGGCAACTGCTCAATGCACCGCCCTCCTCGATTGCCTTCGCCAGCAGTGGCTCAACGGCCTGGAGCATGGCGTTCCAGGCCCTGGGGCCTTGGCGGCCGGGCGACCGCATCCTGGTGGGGCGCCATGAATGGGGCGGCAACCTGGCGAGCATGGAGTTGGCCGTGCAAGCGGGCGCGCGCGTGGAAGTTATCCCCTGTGATGCCACCGGCGCGGTTTGCCCGGTAGCACTGGAAGCGATGCTCGACGCCCACGTGAAGCTGATCGACCTTGCCTGGCTGCCGGCCAACGGCGGCCTGATCAACCCGGCCCAGGCCATCGGCGAAGTGGCTCGTCGTCACGCCATCCCCTACTTTATCGACGCAGGCCAAGCCGTCGGCCAATTACCGGTGGATGTGCAAGCGTTGCAGTGTGACGTGCTCAAATCCGCCGGCCGCAAACACCTGCGCGGCCCGCGCGGTACTGCACTGCTGTATGTCAGGCCGGATTTTCTTGGGCACCTGAACCCGGCCCAACGCGACGTGTTTTCGGCGCCCTGGACCACCGACGGCTTCGACCTGCGCAACGACGCCCGGCGCTTCGAAACCAGCGAAGTGTCCGTCGCCCTGCTGGCGGGCTTGGGCAATGCATTGCAAGAGATCAATCGACTGGGGATCGAGCGGGTGTGGGAAAGGATCTCGCAGACCAGCGCCCGAATCCGCGAAGCGCTGCATCAGATACCTGGGATTAGCCTGCATGACCTGGGCAGTAAACATTCGGGCTTGATCGCTTTCAACCTGGCCGGCTGGGATAGCTTTGAACTCAAGCGGCGCTTGGGGTTAAAGCGCATCAACATCGGTGCCAACGGCGTGGCCTATACGCCGCTGGATATGCAAGCACGTGGGTTGCGCAGTATTGCGCGCCTCTCCGTCAGCCCACTCAACACCGATGACGATATCGAACTGTTGATCAAGGCCCTGCATGAATTGAACGCTTAAACCTCGATGTCCACCCACAAGCCCTGGCGCGGCGCGTCTTCGATCAGCGGCGCCACGGGCACCGTGTTGTCAGCATTGAGCAAGTCACCGGGGATAGGCAAATGCTGCTCGGCGTCATCGTCGGCTTCGCGCCGACGCTTGTGCTGCTCCTGCTGACGACGCTGCTCTTCGCGCAACAGAAAGGTCGATTGCTCGGCATCGCCTTTTTTCAGGTCGATCGTGCTCTCGCTGGAGCCCGGTTGAACGGGCACCACCGGCGGAATATCCGGCTTCTGGCGTGCCGGATCGAGTTGCGACGTGACCGGCACAACACTGACGGGCAGCATGGGTGGCAGCATGATAGTTATTCTCCTGATCAACAGGCTGTCGGCGGGTTGCAGGGCGACTTGAGCGCAGGCTCGCCAAGCTGTGACTCAGTCGACACTCGCAAGTGCCCGCCACCCGTCGATTCAGCACTCTGCCCGCCGGCCAAACGGAGTAGTTTTTGTCAGAGTCCTTGGGCGCAAGGGCTTGTTCCGTTAAGATAGTCGGCTTTTTCACGGCGGGAGTCAGGCAGCATGGCGCAGCAGTATCAACCGGGGCAACGCTGGATTAGTGACAGCGAAGCAGAGCTGGGGTTAGGCACCGTTCTGGCACAGGACGGGCGCTTGTTGACCGTGCTCTATCCGGCCACTGGCGACACCCGCCAGTATGCGCTACGGAATGCGCCCCTCACTCGCGTGAGGTTTTCGCCGGGTGACACCATCACCCATTTCGAAGGCTGGAAAATGACCGTACAGGAAGTCGACGACGTCGACGGCCTGCTGGTCTACCACGGCCTCAATGGGCAGAACGAGCAGGTCACCCTGCCGGAAACCCAACTGTCCAACTTCATCCAGTTCCGCCTGGCCAGCGACCGTCTGTTCGCCGGGCAGATCGACCCGCTGGCGTGGTTCTCGCTGCGCTACCACACGCTGGAACACACCAGCCGCCAGTTGCAGTCCTCGTTGTGGGGCCTGGGTGGCGTGCGTGCACAACCTATTGCGCACCAACTGCACATCGCCCGTGAAGTCGCTGACCGTATCGCGCCGCGGGTCTTGCTGGCTGACGAAGTGGGCCTGGGCAAGACCATCGAAGCGGGCCTTGTGATCCATCGCCAACTGCTCTCGGGCCGCGCCAGCCGTGTGCTGATCCTGGTCCCGGAAAACCTGCAGCACCAGTGGCTGGTGGAAATGCGCCGCCGCTTCAACCTGCAGGTCGCGCTGTTCGACGAAGAACGCTTTATCGAAAGCGATGCCACCAACCCGTTCGAAGACACCCAGCTTGCACTCGTTGCGCTGGAATGGCTGGTGGACGACGAGAAAGCCCAGGACGCGTTGTTCGCCGCTGGCTGGGATTTGCTGGTGGTCGACGAAGCGCACCACCTGGTGTGGCATGAAGACAAGGCCAGCGCCGAATACTCGCTGGTCGAACAACTGGCTGAAGTGATCCCAGGCGTGCTGCTGCTCACCGCCACCCCGGAACAACTGGGCCAGGACAGCCACTTTGCGCGCCTGCGCCTGCTGGACCCGAACCGTTTCCACGACCTGCAAGCCTTCCGCGCCGAGAGCGAAAACTATCGCCCGGTGGCCGAAGCCGTGCAGGAGCTGCTCGACAAGGGCCGCCTGTCTCCGGCCGCGCACAAGACCATCCAGGGTTTCCTCGGTAACGAAGGCGAAGCCCTGCTCAGCGCCGTCAACGATGGCGACAGCGAAGCCAGTGCGCGCCTGGTGCGTGAACTGCTCGACCGCCACGGCACCGGTCGCGTGCTGTTCCGCAACACCCGCGCTGCCGTGCAAGGCTTCCCCGAGCGCAAGCTGCACGCCTACCCGCTGCCGAACCCGGATGAGTACCTCGAACTGCCGTTGGGCGAACACGCCGAGCTGTACCCGGAAGTCAGTTTCCAGGCGCAGCCGGATATCGAGGAAGAAAACCGCTGGTGGCGTTTCGACCCGCGTGTCGAGTGGCTGATCGATCAGCTGAAAATGCTCAAGCGCACCAAGGTCCTAGTGATCTGCGCCCACGCCGAAACCGCCATGGACCTGGAAGACGCCTTGCGCGTGCGCTCCGGCATCCCGGCCACGGTGTTCCACGAGGGCATGAACATCCTCGAGCGTGACCGCGCCGCCGCCTACTTTGCCGATGAAGAGTTCGGCGCCCAAGTGCTGATCTGTTCGGAAATCGGCAGTGAAGGCCGCAACTTCCAATTCTCCCACCACCTGGTGCTGTTCGACCTGCCGTCCCACCCCGACCTGCTGGAACAGCGTATCGGTCGTCTGGACCGGATCGGCCAGAAACACGTGATCGAACTGCACGTACCGTACCTGGAAACCAGCCCGCAACAGCGCCTGTTCCAGTGGTACCACGAAGCGCTCAACGCCTTCCTCAACACCTGCCCGACCGGCAACGCCTTGCAGCATCAGTTCGGCCCGCGCCTGCTGCCATTGCTCGAAGCCGCCGACGACGGCGAGTGGCAAGCCTTGATCGACGAAGCCCGTGCCGAGCGCGAACGCCTGGAGCAGGAGCTGCACACCGGTCGTGACCGCTTGCTGGAACTCAACTCCGGCGGCGCCGGTGAAGGCGATGCGCTGGTCGAGGACATCCTTGAGCAAGACGACCAGTTCGCCCTGCCGATCTATATGGAAACCCTGTTCGACGCCTTCGGTATCGACAGCGAAGACCATTCGGAAAACGCGCTGATCTTGAAACCCAGCGAAAAAATGCTCGACGCCAGCTTCCCCCTGGGCGACGACGAAGGTGTAACCATCACCTACGACCGTAACCAGGCGCTGTCGCGTGAAGACATGCAGTTCATCACCTGGGAACACCCGATGGTGCAAGGCGGCATGGACCTGGTGCTGTCCGGTTCCATGGGCAACACCGCCGTGGCGCTGATCAAGAACAAGGCGCTCAAGCCGGGCACTGTGCTGCTGGAACTGCTCTATGTCAGCGAAGTGGTTGCCCCGCGCTCGCTGCAACTGGGCCGTTACCTGCCACCAGCGGCTTTGCGTTGCCTGCTGGACGCCAATGGCAATGACCTGTCCGGTCGGGTGTCGTTCGTGACCTTGAATGACCAGCTCGAAAGCGTGCCACGGGCCAGTGCCAACAAGTTCGTGCAGGCCCAGCGCGATCAGCTCACGCCGCGCATCAATGCCGGTGAAGAGAAGATCGCCCCGCGTCACGCCGAGCGTGTGGCCGAAGCCAAGCGCCGCCTGGCCGCAGACACCGACGAAGAGCTGGCGCGCCTGACCGCGTTGCAAGCGGTCAACCCCACCGTGCGTGACAGCGAGCTGGTTGCCTTGCGCAATCAACGCGAGCAAGGCCTGGCCATGCTCGACAAGGCGGCGCTGCGACTGGAAGCGATTCGCGTGTTGGTGGCGGGCTGATCATTCGCTGTCAGTAGAAGGCCCGCGCAATGCGGGCCTTTTTTATTTGCCTTCAGGGCCTCATCGGGGCATGGGTATCTACACAACTTCAGTTCGCAGCCCCTACGGTAACCACGATGCAAAGCGAGCCGCTCTTGATCTGCATTTGATCTTGATCTTAGGCGCCCCGTTAAACCACGCTGGCCGGAATTCGACAGGGATTTGGGGGGTAAACCGGCAGGGATGCCGGTTTAGCCGCCCCGCGCCATGGATGGCGCGTGGCGGCGCCCCCCCAAATCCATGGCGGATTACGGGCACACCGAGCCCAGGCGAGGTGCCGAGTGGTGGGGCAAGAGCCTTTTTGGTTACTTTTGGGGCTCTTTTCCAAAAGTGACCCGCTGTAAAAGCGGAACCAATAGCAGCCGTTACCGCAGGAATGGATATGTACTCGGTCTCAAGCTGTAGCGGCAGCCGCCGGCACCTCAACCGCACTCAACCCATCCTTCATGCGCTTGGCATCACGCACAAAACTGCGCGAGGCCTGAAACAGAAACAGCATGGTCAAGAACAGCGCCACCGGAATCAGGTACATGGCGTCATGCAACCCCACGGCTTTATACGCCTCAGTCATTTGCTCTGCCCCGGCCGCATACATTGCCGAATGGGCAAAGTGATCGGACAGCGCCCCGACCACCACCGGCCCCATGCCACCGCCGAGCAAATACAGGCCTGCAAAGAATAGCGCCATGGCCGTAGCGCGCAGGCGCGGTTCGACCACGTCCTGGATCGCGGTATACACGCAGGTATAGAAATTGTAGGCAAACAGCCAGCCCACGCTGAACAGCGCGACAAACACGCCAATTTCGATACGCCCGGCATGCAAGGCCCAGGCGGTAGTCACCGTGGAGATGATCAAGCTGCACGCGGCAAACAGCAGACGGCCGTTGGCGACCCGCTGATGGATCTTGTCGGCAATCCAGCCACCCAGGGTCAAGCCCACCAGACCGGTCAAGCCGACGATCACACCGGTGGCGACGGCCGCGTCCTGCAACGGCAGGAGGAAATAGCGTTGCAGCATCGGCACCAGGAACGAGTTGCACGCATACGTGGCAAAGTTAAAGCACAACCCGGCCAGCACCAGCCACAGGAAGGTCGGCACCGCCAGTACGCGGCGGATCGGGCGGTCGACACGCTCCTGGGACACTTGCACGGTTTCCGCCGCGCCGCGTTTAGGCTCTTTGATATAGAACATGAACACCGCCAGGATCATTCCGGGCACGGCGGCGATAAAGAATGGGGCACGCCAGCTATCAAACGCCTTGACCATCGCGCCAATGGTGAAAAACGCCAGCAGCAGCCCCAACGGCAGGCCAAGCATGAAAATCCCCATGGCCCGCGCGCGGCGGTGGGCGGGGAACAGGTCGCCGATCAGTGAATTGGCGGCCGGCGCATAGCTGGCTTCCCCGATGCCGATGCCCATGCGCACCAGGAGGAAGGTCCAGAAACTCCCGACCATGCCATTGACCGCCGTCAGCCCGCTCCAGGCGAACAGGCCCCAGCCCATCAATTTGCTGCGCGAGCCGGTGTCGGCCAGTCGCCCGAGCGGCAGCCCGGCAAGGGCGTAGACGATGGTAAAGGCGGTGCCGATGATACCGAGCTGAAAGTCGCTCAGGTGCCATTCCATGCGGATCGGCTCGATGATGATCGCAGGGATGGTGCGATCGAAGAAGTTGAACAGATTGGCCAGGAACAGCAGGAACAGAATGCGCCAGGCATTCGCCGCTTGGGTCGAGTTCTGCATGGGTCCGTCTCTTTTATTGTTATGAGCGCTACGATGCCCGATGCATCCTGCCCGGTACCTGCAACATAGTCAGCTGAGGCGGGGTTGTCTGTAATGATTCGTAAAGCTGATAGGGCATGATTTCACCCGGTAACACGGGGATTTGTCCCACAAAAATATAAGTGCGCGCCCCCCTTCCCAACGGCCATGGCACGGATAGAATGGCGAGCCTTCCTGTAACACCCCCAACCTACTTTCTTATTGATGACGCCCATGTCCGAAGCCAGTCCGTGTCTGAATTGCGGTGCCTGCTGTTCACACTTTCGCGTGTCTTTCTTTTGGGGTGAGTGCGCCTCATCCGGGGGCACGGTGCCCGATGATCTGGTGGTGCAGATCAACCCGACCCGGGTGGCAATGATCGGCACCGATCAAAAACCTGCGCGCTGTTGCAGCCTTGAGGGCGAAGTGGGCAAAAGCACCAGTTGCTCGATCTATGCACAACGTTCGAGCCCGTGTCGCGAGTTCGATGCTTCCTGGAGCCAGGGTGTGCAGAACGTTGATTGCGATGCTGCCCGTGCTGCCTTCGGCCTGGCCCCTTTGCAAGCTCCGCCGTTTGAACTGGACCTGCCCATCAGCGCTTAGCACCAAACGCTATGCACAGCATGACAAATTAATTGAGATCAAAATGCCATTACCCATGGCAAATCCCATGAGGCTTCTATACTCGACATGGTAGGTCATCGCCTCTGGCAGTGACGTGGCTCTATGACGGGATACGCTATGGAATGGCTGGGCCAGTATTTTTTCACCGACCTTCCAGACAGCGGGCATTTATTGCTCAATTGCAGTCATAACCCCTTTCTGGTGCTACTGGCGTACCTGGTTGCCTGCGCAGCGGGGTTCGGCACCCTGGACATGGCCGAACGCGTCGGCCATGTAGAAGACCCCACCGCCCGCCGCCACTGGCGCTGGCTGGGAGCGGGCTGCCTGGCGGGCGGGATCTGGTCGACCCATTTCATCAGTATGCTGGCCTTCCAGGCCCCAATCGCCATTCATTACGAATTGCTCACGACGTTTGCCTCGCTGTTGATTGCCCTGATCGCCTCGCTGTTCGCCATGAAAACCCTCAGTCATGCCCATCTGCGTTTGCACCAATACCTGCTGGCTTCGGTATGGATGGGGCTGGGCATCGCGCTGATGCATTACGTGGGCATGGCGGCGATGCGCTCCCAGGCGCAGGTGTACTTTGAATCGCGGTTGTTCATGGCCTCGGTGGCGATTGCCATCGTTGCCAGCCTGGCGGCGTTGCTGCTGTCCAGTTACCTGCGCAACGGTGCCGGGGTGTTTCACCAACTGCTCAAGTACGCCGCCAGCCTGGTTCTTGGCGCGGGGATCCTGAGCATGCACTTCACCGGCATGGCGGCCATGCAAATGTTGGTACCCAGCGGCGCGGACCTGTCATTGCCGGTGGACAACAATCCGGTTCAACTGGGCCTGTCGGTGGCGGTGATTACCCTCTTGGTGATCGGCAGCGGTGTCAGCGCAGCTCTGGCAGACAAAAAACTGCAGCACAAGGAACGTGACCTGCGCCGGGTCAATGCGCTGCTCAGCGAACTCGACCAGGCCCGCGCCTCACTGCAACAAGTGGCCCATTTTGACGCGCTGACCAACTTGCTCAACCGCCGTGGTTTCAATCAGATCTTCGCGGAGAAAGTTGCAGAAAAAACCCGAAGCCAAGGCATGATGGCGGTGATTTTCCTCGACATTGACCACTTCAAGCGCATCAATGACAGCCTCGGCCATGACGCTGGCGACCAGTTGCTCACGGTGCTGGCCGGGCATATCAAGGGCTCGATACGTAGCCGTGAGGATGTGGTCGCACGGTTTGGCGGCGATGAGTTCTGCATCCTGATCAATATCCATCACCGTGACGAAGCGCGGCACATGGCCCAGCGCATCATGCAGAAAATGAAAGAACCCATCGAACTGGCCGGCCGCCGCATGGTGATGACTACCAGCATTGGTATCAGCCTGTTCCCCGACGATGGCCACACCTGCGAAGAACTGCTGAAGACCGCCGACCTGGCGCTGTACCAATCCAAGGACACCGGGCGCAACAGCCTGAACTTCTTCAGTTCCAACCTGAAAACCCGCGCCTCCCTGGAACTGCAACTGGAAGAGGAGCTTCGTGCCGCATTGCGCGCAGGCACCGAACTGGTGTTGTTCTATCAACCAATCTTCGACATGAAACTGGGCAAGGTCACGCGCCTTGAGGCACTGGTGCGCTGGCAACACCCCCAGCATGGGTTGCTGGCCCCGGACCGGTTTATCGGGATCGCCGAGAACAATGGGCTGATCGCCGAGTTGGACCACTGGGTATTGCGCCAGGCCTGTCACGATCTGAGCCTGTTGTCTGACCGGGGCTACACCGAGCTGACCATGGCCGTGAACTGCTCGGCCCTGAACCTGGCGCGGGACGAGCTGGCCGATGAAATCGAAGACGCCCTGCGCTTTGCCGGCGTGGCGGCCAACCGCCTGGAACTGGAAGTCACCGAAAATGCGCTGATGGGCAATATCAGCAGCACCCTGGCGCTGTTGCGGCAAATCCGCGCCCTGGGGGTCTCCCTGGCGATCGATGATTTCGGCACCGGCTACTCATCCCTGGCCTATCTCAAGCGCCTGCCGCTTAACACCTTGAAGATTGATCGTTCGTTTATCCAGGACATCCCCAAATCCACCGCAGACAGCGAAATCGTCCAGGCGATTATCGGCATGGCCCACACCCTGCACTTGCAGGTGGTGACCGAAGGCGTGGAAACCCAGGCGCAGTTTGAGCTATTGCTCAAGCACGACTGTGACTTCATCCAGGGTTACCTGCTCAGCCCGGCGGTGCCGTTCAACGACATCATCGGTGTGATGCAAGGCATTGCGATGCGCAATCCGCTCTACCCCTTCAGCGTGGAAGGCAATAAAGACAGCACGCCCACCAAAGACCCTGCGCCAGTGCGAATCGGCCCGCCGTCTATTGTCAGGCCAATTCGCTGAAGCCCAAATCAGAATGCTGGTGGTGCGACGACTGCAATCGCCAGTGCCATGGCACACATGGAAACAATTCTTCAGCGGTTTCCCGGCGGCCTGAACTGTTCCCGTGACGTTTACGTCACCCTAGGCTGTGACCTTTCTCTACGGCAAGGTGCCATCACTGGCAACGCGGTTACTCCGCTACACACTTATGGGGACAGAAAAGGCGCACCTTTTTCGCGCACTCCATTCTTACGCCGCCCTTTCCTGGATCAGAATCCAAGGCGAGACCACCACCGCCCACAGGCTTGGATCACGCTCCACCAAGTCCAATGCCCGCGTTGCAGACACTTCGCCAAGGCTCCCTGAAGCCAGCCAGGCGGCGACTTTATCACGGTTGTCTTCAGCCATTCCCTCGGCTGCTTCGATCAAATCCAGTCCGGCATCGACCCACAATAGGGCACCCTTGGCAAAGAACGGCTCTAGCTCCTTCCAGGAAATTTCAGCGGTTTCACCGAGCAGCTTGGCATAGAGGGTGCTAGGTTCTTGCGTCATGGGAGTTCACCTGAGTAAAAAATCGGCGCAATCATAGCCTTCTGACTCAGGCAGAAAAACCCAGTAGCAAATGAGGTAGCGATTGAAAGGGCCGGGAAAGCCAGGGAACACCTTGAAAACGGGTGTAAGCCCGCCGCAATTCTGTCTTTTTCTTTCATTTAAGCGACACGCTCAGGTTTTGCCCCCCGTTGCCAGCTTTTCAATTGATCAACCGGCGCTCTACACTGTACCGGTACAGTTGCCAGGGCAATACCGGGGGGATATCCGCGATATCTGATCCGGTTCTGCAGCTCACAAGGCCGCTAGAACTATAAAAAATACAACAGTAAGAGTGGAGCACTATGAATAAGGCTACTAAGCAGATTTCCAAACTGTTTGCCGCTATGGTCCTGGCTGGGGTTGCCGGCCATTCGTTCGCAGCCGACACCATCAAGATCGGCATCGCCGGTCCCAAGACCGGTCCGGTAACGCAATACGGCGACATGCAATTCATGGGTGCCAAGCAAGCCATCAAGGACATCAACGCCAAGGGCGGCGTGGATGGCAAAATGCTTGAAGCCAAGGAATACGACGACGCTTGCGATCCAAAACAAGCGGTCGCCGTAGCCAACAAAGTGGTCAATGACGGTGTCAAGTTCGTAGTCGGCCACCTCTGCTCCAGCTCCACTCAGCCAGCGTCGGATATTTATGAAGACGAAGGCGTCATCATGATTACCCCGGCTGCCACCAGCCCTGAAATCACTTCCCGTGGCTACAAGCTGATTTTCCGCACCATTGGTCTGGACAGCGCACAAGGCCCAGCAGCCGGCAACTACATCGCCGACCACGTGAAACCGAAAATCGTTGCGGTACTGCACGACAAACAGCAGTACGGTGAAGGCATCGCTACCGCCGTGAAAAAGACCCTCGAAGAAAAAGGCACCAAGGTTGCCGTCTTCGAAGGCTTGAACGCCGGCGACAAGGACTTCTCCTCGATCATCCAGAAACTCAAGCAAGCCAACGTCGACTTCGTCTACTACGGCGGCTACCACCCTGAGCTGGGCCTGATCCTGCGCCAGGCCAAGGAAAAAGGCCTGAACGCCAAGTTCATGGGCCCAGAAGGTGTCGGCAACGACTCCATCTCGCAAATCGCCCAGGGCGCTTCCGAAGGCCTGCTGGTGACCCTGCCGAAATCCTTCGACACCGACCCTGCCAACAAAGCCATCGTTGAAGAGTTCACCAAGAACAAGCAGGACCCAACCGGTCCGTTCGTGTTCCCGGCGTACTCCGCGGTTGAAGTCATCGCCGGCGGTATCGCTGCCGCGAAGAGCGAAGACACCGCCAAAGTGGCTGAAGCCATCCACGCCGGCACCTTCAAGACCCCTACCGGCGACCTGAGCTTCGACGCCAAGGGCGACCTGAAGGACTTCAAGTTCGTGGTCTACGAATGGCACTTCGGTAAACCAAAAACCGAAGTTTCCCCTCAGTAAGCCAGGCGTTACTGGTCAACAAGCCCACTGTGCAAGCAGTGGGCTTTGTTTTACGAGGTTTATGGGCCATGTCACCCGCGATCCGGGCGCTGGCTCACCTGAAAATCTTAAAACCGTCACCAGCGGTTCGCTGGCAAACGCTTCGTGCAACCTGGTCACAGAACAGGGCACCGAGCCGGAAATGACTCCACCAGTGAAATGCGTATCGGGTTTTTAGGAGCGCTGTAATGCCTGAGATCTATCATTTTTTCCAACAGCTGGTTAATGGCCTGACCATTGGCAGCACCTATGCCTTGATAGCCATTGGCTACACAATGGTTTACGGCATCATTGGAATGATCAACTTCGCCCATGGCGAGGTATACATGATTGGTTCCTATGTGGCCTTCATCGCCCTTGCCGGGCTGGCCATGATGGGGATCCACTCCCTGCCGCTGTTGATGACCGCTGCGTTCCTGGCATCGATCATCGTGACCAGTGCCTATGGCTACAGTATCGAGCGGGTTGCCTACCGTCCCTTGCGTGGCAGCAACCGTTTGATCCCGCTGATTTCCGCCATCGGCATGTCGATTTTCCTGCAGAACACCGTATTGCTGTCCCAGGACTCCAAGGACAAGTCCATTCCCAACCTGATCCCGGGGAGCATCTCCTTCGGCCCGGGTGGCGCACAAGAAGTGCTGATTTCGTACATGCAGATTCTGGTTTTCGTGGTCACCCTGGTGGCCATGCTGGGCCTGACCCTGTTCATTTCCCGCTCCCGTCTGGGGCGCGCCTGCCGGGCCTGCGCCGAAGACATCAAGATGGCCAACCTGCTGGGCATCAACACCAACAACATCATCGCCCTGACCTTCGTCATTGGTGCTGCGCTGGCGGCCGTGGCGGCCGTGTTGCTGAGCATGCAATACGGCGTGATCAACCCCAACGCCGGTTTCCTGGTGGGCCTCAAGGCCTTTACCGCAGCGGTATTGGGCGGCATCGGCAGCATTCCGGGCGCCATGCTCGGTGGGCTGGTGCTGGGTGTGGCCGAAGCCTTTGGCGCCGATATATTCGGCGACCAGTACAAGGACGTCGTCGCGTTCGGCCTGTTGGTTCTGGTGCTGTTGTTCCGTCCGACCGGCATCCTGGGCCGTCCGGAGGTTGAGAAAGTATGAGCAGATATCTTAAATCGGCGTTTTTCAGCGCCTTGCTGGTATGGGCCGTGGCCTTTCCGGTACTCGGCCTCAAGCTGAGCATTGTCGGCATCAACCTGGAAGTGCATGGCACCGGGCCCGTGACCCTGACCGTCATCGCCTTGTGTTCGGTGCTGATGTTTCTGCGCGTGCTGTTCACCCAGCAGGTCGGTGCCTTGTTCAAGGGCAACCGTGCTCCGTTGGTGTCGCCCAAGGTCAGCCAATTCCTGACCCTGCCGCGCACCCAGCGCTACATCATCATCGGCCTGATTATCGCCGCGCTGATCTGGCCGTTCTTCGGCTCACGCGGTGCGGTCGACATTGCGACGCTGATCCTGATCTACGTGTTGCTGGGCCTGGGCCTGAACATCGTGGTGGGCCTGGCCGGCCTGCTCGACCTTGGTTACGTGGGCTTTTACGCCGTGGGTGCCTACACCTACGCGCTGCTCTCGCACTACCTGGGTTGGAGCTTCTGGATCTGCCTGCCGCTGGCCGGCATGGCGGCCGCT
Source organism: Pseudomonas sp. W2Jun17 (assembly GCF_023127795.1). Taxonomy (NCBI): domain Bacteria; kingdom Pseudomonadati; phylum Pseudomonadota; class Gammaproteobacteria; order Pseudomonadales; family Pseudomonadaceae; genus Pseudomonas; species Pseudomonas sp. W2Jun17. The sequence continues at coordinate 341,732 of NZ_SPKO01000007.1, forward strand.
ACGTTCGGCTTCCTGCTGGGCTTCCCGGTGCTGCGCCTGCGCGGTGACTACCTGGCCATCGTGACCCTGGGCTTCGGTGAGATCATCCGCCTGTTCCTGCGTAACCTCACCGATATCACCGGTGGGCCCAACGGTATCAGCAGCATTCCCAAGCCAACGTTCTTCGGGCTGTCGTTCGACCGCACCGCCGCTGAAGGTATGCAGACCTTCCACGAGTACTTCGGGATCGCCTACAACCCGGTCAGCAAAGTGGTGTTCCTGTACCTGGTGGCGCTGCTATTGGCGTTGGCGGCACTGTTCGTGATCAACCGTTTGCTGCGCATGCCCATCGGCCGTGCGTGGGAAGCGTTGCGCGAAGATGAAATCGCCTGCCGTGCCCTGGGCCTGAACCCGACCATCATCAAGCTTTCCGCGTTCACCCTGGGCGCCGCGTTCGCCGGTTTCGCCGGCAGCTTCTTCGCTGCGCGCCAGGGCCTGGTTACCCCGGAGTCGTTCACCTTTATCGAGTCGGCGATCATTCTCGCCATCGTGGTATTGGGTGGCATGGGCTCGCAACTGGGCGTGATCCTGGCGGCGATCGTGATGATCCTGCTGCCGGAAATGATGCGTGAGTTCAGCGAATACCGCATGTTGATGTTCGGCGCCATGATGGTGCTGATGATGATCTGGCGCCCTCAAGGCCTGCTGCCCATGCAACGTCCACACATGGAGCTGCGCAAATGAGCCGCGAGATCCTGAAAGTTGAAAACCTGAGCATGCGCTTCGGCGGCTTGCTGGCGGTCAATGGCGTGGCCCTGACCGTGAAAGAGAAACAGGTCGTGGCGCTGATCGGCCCCAACGGTGCCGGCAAGACCACGGTGTTCAACTGCCTCACCGGCTTCTACAAGCCGAGCGGCGGCAGCATCCTGCTGGACGGCCAACCGATCCAGGGCCTGGCGGGTCACGAGATCGCTCGCAAGGGCGTGGTGCGTACCTTCCAGAACGTGCGGTTGTTCAAGGACATGACCGCAGTCGAGAATCTGTTGATCGCCCAGCATCGTCACTTGAACACCAACTTCTTCGCTGGCCTGTTCAAGACCCCAGCGTTCCGCAAGAGCGAGCGCGAGGCCATGGAATACGCGGCGTACTGGCTGGACAAGGTCAACCTGACCGAGTTTGCCAACCGCCCGGCAGGCACCCTCGCCTACGGCCAGCAGCGTCGCCTGGAAATCGCCCGTTGCATGATGACCCGCCCGCGGATCCTCATGCTCGACGAACCTGCCGCGGGCCTGAACCCCAAGGAAACCGAAGACCTCAAGGCGCTGATCAGCGTGCTGCGTGAGGAAAACAACGCCACGGTGCTGTTGATCGAACACGACATGAAACTGGTCATGAGCATTTCCGACCATATTGTGGTGATCAACCAGGGCACGCCGCTGGCCGACGGCACGCCGGAGCAGATCCGCGACAATCCTGAAGTGATCAAAGCCTATCTGGGGGAAGCGTAAAATGTTGCAGTTCGAAAACGTTTCCACGTTCTACGGCAAGATCCAGGCCCTGCACGACGTCAATGTCGAAGTGCGCCAGGGTGAGATCGTCACCCTGATCGGCGCCAACGGTGCCGGCAAATCCACCTTGCTGATGACCCTGTGCGGTTCGCCGCAAGCCTACAGCGGCAGCATCCGCTACATGGGTGAAGAGCTGGTGGGCAGGCACTGCGCCGAAATCATGCGCAAGAGCATTGCCGTGGTACCGGAAGGCCGCCGCGTGTTCTCGCGCCTGACCGTGGAAGAGAACCTGGCCATGGGCGGGTTCTTTACCGACAAGGGCGACTACCAGGAACAGATGGACAAGGTGCTGCACCTGTTCCCCCGCCTCAAGGAACGCTTCAGCCAGCGCGGCGGCACCATGTCGGGCGGCGAGCAGCAAATGCTCGCCATCGGCCGGGCGCTGATGAGCAAGCCCAAGCTGTTGCTGCTGGACGAGCCCTCCCTGGGCCTGGCACCGATCATCATCCAGCAGATCTTCGATATCATCGAACAGCTGCGCAAGGACGGGGTGACGGTGTTTTTGGTGGAGCAAAACGCCAACCAGGCATTGAAAATCGCTGACCGGGCCTATGTGCTGGAAAACGGCCGGGTGGTGATGCAGGGCACTGGCGAGCAACTGCTGACGGACCCGAAGGTGCGAGAGGCATATCTGGGAGGTTAAGACCCGGTTACTGAGTAAACTGGATCTAAATGTGGGAGGGGGCTTGCCCCCGATAACGGTATATCAGTCACATGTCCTGTGCCTGACACACTGTCATCGGGAGCAAGCCCCCTCCCACATTTTGTTTTGCGTAACTTGAAAAAAATTCGACTGGTTTTGTAACGAACTCAATCCCCCTCTCTCTAGTGGTGCAAGCAGGCAATCAAGCCTGCGCATTCGACCACTGCTGGAGACACACCATGACCACCAAACTGTCCGCCGCCACCCTCGTCCTCGCCCTGGGTTCGGCCCTGAGCCTGTCCGCCCTGAGCACCACTGCCCACGCAGCCGATGACATGCAGAAATGCTTCGGCGTGGCTGAAGCCGGCAAGAACGATTGCGCCGCAGGCGCCGGCACCTCTTGCGCCGGCACCTCCAAAACCAAGGACCAGGCCAATGCCTGGAAGCTGGTCCCCGCCGGTACCTGCACCAAGACCCCAAGCACCACCTCGCCGACCGGCTTCGGCCAGGAAACCGAATTCACTGCCAAATCCTGAAACCTTGTGCAGCCTGAGTACTGATGATGACGCCTACATCCCCTTACACGGTCTCACCGACTCAGGTGCCCGGCCTGCCCTTGCGGGCCGGGCTGGGGTTGAAGACCGAGCACTTTACCCAAGTGCTTGAGACCGGCCCTGATATCGGTTTTTTTGAAGTACACGCCGAAAACTACATGGTGGCCGGTGGCCCGTTTCATCACTACCTGGGATTGATCCGTGAGCAGTACCCGCTGTCGTTGCACGGCGTGGGCCTGTCCATCGGCGGCGAAGCTGCCCTGGATCGCGAACACCTGGCACGCTTGGCGACGTTGATCGAGCGCTATCAACCCCAGTCTTTTTCCGAACACCTGGCCTGGTCCAGTCACGGCCCGGTGTTTCTCAACGACTTGCTGCCGCTGGCTTACGACGCCACCCCCCTGAGCCGGGTGTGCGCACATGTTGACCAGGTGCAGAGCACACTCAAGCGGCCGATGCTGCTGGAGAATCCCTCGACCTACCTGCAGTTCCAGCGCTCTACCCTGGATGAAACCGACTTCATCAGCGAGGTCATCCGCCGTACCGGTTGCGGCCTGCTGCTCGACGTCAACAACGTCTACGTATCCTGCATCAATCACCAGCGCGATCCATCGGCCTACATCGACGCCCTGCCCTTGCACGCAGTGGGGGAGATTCATCTGGCCGGCTTTGCCGAAGACACAGACAGCCTGGGCGACCGCCTGCTGATCGATGACCACGGCGCGCCTATCGATAACGCCGTGTGGCAACTGTACGAGCACGTGCTGGCGCGGACCGGCCCGGTAGCCACGTTGATCGAGCGGGATAACCAGGTGCCGCCCTTCAGCGTATTGCAGTCCGAAGCCCGGCAGGCTGAAAGCTATTTGTCGCAGGTGACCCGATGAGCCTTCAACAGGCATTCGCCCATGCGTTGCTGACGCCGGACGCAACCTGCCCCGAGGAGGTGTTCAGCAGCAACGGGGCCGACCCGGCGAGTCGCTTCGCGGTGTATCGCAATAATGTCCACAGCGCGTTGATAAATGCGCTCGTCGCCGCCTATCCGGTGACGCGGCAACTGGTTGGCGATGAGTTTTTCCACGCCATGGCCAGCCTGTATGTCCAGGCTCACCCGCCCACCAGCCCTTTGATCAGCGAATACGGCAGCACGTTGGCAGCGTTTATCCAGCGCTTCGAACCGGCCTCAAGCGTGCCATACCTGGCAGATATCGCTCGGCTGGAGCGCCTGCGGGTTCGGGCTTATCACGCGGCGGATCGCCAGGCACTGGATCAGCACAGCGTGCTCCAACAACTGCAAGGCTGCGCGCAGCTGGGGCAATTGCGGGTGCGACTGCATCCATCCCTCGAAACATTGGAATCTCCCTACGCGATCGTGTCGGTTTGGGCTGCGCACCAGACCGACGGGGTTATCGCCACCTTGAACCCATGGTACGCCCAAGGCGCGCTGGTCCTGCGCCACGGGTTGGCGGTCAAGGTGTTCGCCATCGACAGCGGCTCGGTGACGTTTATCAACCGCCTCAACCAAGGCGCCGGGCTGGAGTTGGCCATCGCTGACGCCCTTGAAGCCTCAGCCGAATTCGACTTGCACCAATGTCTCACGCTGCTGATCAGCCACGACGCCATTACTCATTTGCATCTGCCACCCAAGGTATCGCCATGAACACTCCCGCTCCGTGCCTGATAAAGCGAACCGTCGCACTGTTTGAAAAAATCCCCTACAGCCTGATCGCGTTTATTGCGCGCTTCTCCATTGCCGCAGTGTTCTGGAAATCCGGGCAGACCAAGGTCGAAGGCTTTGCCATTGACGTGATCAGCGGCACATTCCAAGTCGGTGAACCCAAGCTCGCCGCCTCGACACTCTGGTTGTTTCGCAGCGAATATCAGTTGCCCCTGGTGCCGCCGGAGGTGGCCGCGTACCTGGCAACCTTTGCCGAGCACTTTTTCCCGGTATTGATCCTGCTGGGGTTTGCCACACGCTTCTCGGCCCTGGCCCTGATCGGCATGACCTTGACCATTCAGTTGTTCGTCTACCCTGACGCCTACCCCACGCACGGCACCTGGCTCGCGCTGTTGTTGCTGTTGCTCGCCAAGGGGCCAGGCCGCTTGTCCATCGACCACCTGATGGCCCGTCGCTTGCGTTAAAGCCGATCCAGCGCCTCGCCGCTGCGCCGGAACCAATCCACCAGGTAATCGGCCAGCACCTGGGTGCGTCTCGGCAGGCCACCCTGGTAGGGATGAACCAGGTACATCGGCATTCGGCGTGTCTGATAGTCGCGCAGGATCCAGCGCAATCGCCCATCGGCCAACTCCGTCGGCAACACGTAGGACGGCAGGCGGGCGATACCGGCGCCCACCAGGGCGGCTTTTTTCAGCAGGTTGTAATGGTTGGAGGCAAACGTGCCGCTCACCCGCACTCGCAGTAATTCATGCTGCTGGTGATACAACCACTCCTCACGACCGCTGTAGTGACTGTTGAGCAAGCAGCTGTGCGTCGACAGGTCCGCCGGGGTCAGCGGTTCGCCATGCTGCTCCAGATACGCCGGGCTGGCGCAGGTCACCTCGTGCCAGGCCAGCAGAGGCTTGGCGACCAGGCGTTCATTTTCGATGGCAGCCGCGCGCACGCCCAAGTCAAAGCCATCGCGCGCCAAGTCTCGGTAGCTGTTGTTAAGCTCCAGCTCGATCTGCACCTGCGGATATTGCCGGGAAAACTCCAGCAACAAGCCATCGAAGAAGGTTTCGCCCAGCGACACCGGCACGGTCATACGCACAGGGCCGGCCAAATCATCCTTGAGCCGCGCCAACGCCTGCCGCGCGCGTTCTACCTGTACCACCAGCGCTTGTGCCTGGGGCAGCAATGCCGCGCCGGCCGCGGTGAGGCTGAGCTTGCGGGTGGTGCGGTGCAACAGCACCACGGCAAACTGCGCTTCCAACTGGCTGATGCGCTTGGACAACTGCCCTTTGCTGCAGCCCAGCTGTTCGGCCGCCACGGTGAAACTGCCCGCTTCGATCAGCACAGCAAAGGCTGCCAGATCATCCATTTCGCTCATGGATTGTTTCCATTTGAAAACCAAAGGTTGCCTATTAGCGCGTTTATTCGCCTGAAAAGCCACACTAGACTGGACCTTCAGTTAACCCCCTGGAGGAACAGCACGATGAAAATCCTATTGATTGGTGCCAGCGGCACCATAGGTTCAGCGGTCAAGGCAGAGTTGGCGCAACGCCACGAAGTGATCAGCATCGGCCGTACCAGCGGCGACTTCCAGGTGGACATCAGCGATAGCGCCTCGATACGCAGGCTGTTCGAGCAGACCGGCAAGTTCGACGCTCTGATCTGCGCCGCAGGCAGTGTGAACTTCGTGGCACTGGGAGAGATGAGCGACAGCGATTTCGAACTGGGCCTGCGTGACAAGCTGATGGGCCAGGTCAACCTGCTGCTGATCGGACGCGAATACGCCAATGACGGTGCCTCGTTTACGTTCACCAGCGGCATTCTCAACCGCGACCCGATCCGTACCGGTGCCTCGGCCGCGCTGGTCAACGGCGCGCTGGATGCCTTTGTCAAAGCCGCGGCGATCGAGTTGCCACGGGGCTTGCGTGTCAATTCGGTGAGCCCGACAGTGCTGCTGGAAGCCATGGGCAGCTACGCTCCATACTTTCGTGGGTACAAACCGGTGCCTGGTGCAGATGTGGCGTTGGCCTACGCGAAGAGTGTCGAGGGCTTGCAGACAGGGCAGACCTTTATCGTGGGCTGACCTGCCAAAGAAGGTTCTCGGTACCTGCCACCTTTAGTGCAGGTACCGAGTTGCCCATTCCGCAGCCAAGTCTTTGGGCACGGCTACTCTGAAGCTGCCCCCCATAATCCCTTGAACGTGGCTGGTGTATAAACGGCGACCATCGATATAAAGCGTCATCTGCTTTCCGTAGGTCAGCGTGGTAATGGCTGTGGTACGCGCCTTGGCCTCTTCGCTTAACGTAATGCTGGCCGATACGGTATCCGCATTCAGATTGTGGATACTCTTGAGTTCAAGCGAGATCTCGGTGAAGTCATTAGCCGACCAATACTCCAACCTCGCGGCGTCCTCAGCAAACACCGAAACGCTGGCAAACAGCAGTCCATATGCGCTCCATTTATTTGTCATCGCAACTCTCCCAGGCAAAGTCATCAACCCTTGCATACCGCCCCCCGTCCTTGCATCAGTAAAGGCTTAAAGGCTGACGTATGCCGCAGGTATTGGTTTCGAGCTGTTTACAGACTTGTGGTGCGACGCGAGGCTGCGTAACGTGGCGGCACTTGTTTTGGAGACCCGATCAATGCGCGCCGCTCGTACTCTTGCACTGTTTGCCCTGCTGCCCCTGTTCACCGCTTGCCAGATGTTCGAGAGCGAGCCGGCCAAACCGTCTACTGCCGGGCTGACCCGTATGCAGGGTGAGTTGACCGCTGTGGAGGGCAAATTGTTGTTCCAACCGTGCGGCGACAAACGCAACTATGTGGTCAACGACACCGGCGGCACCAGCATCCTGCAGGAAGCCGCGTCCCTGGCCGGCCAGCAAGGCGCGTTGTTTGCCGACCTGCGCGGCAAGTTTTCCGGGGTTGCCAGCGGCACCCAGGGTTCGCTCGACCTGCAACAACTCTATCGCGTAGAGCGCTCGACCTCAGCCTGCGACGATCCGGACTTCAAGCGCATGATCCTGCGCGCCAACGGCCATAAGCCGGCCTGGGCAATGAATGTCACAGCCAAGGGCATGGTGCTGGAACGCGAAGGCCAGCCACCGCTGGCGGTGCCCTACGTCGAAGAACAACTGGGCGATGGGCGCTTCAACCTGATGACCGAAGCCAATAACCAGCACATCGAATTGTGGGTGGCGCCCCAGCGCTGCGTCGACAGCGTGAGCGGCAGCCTGCAACACATGAGCGCCGAGTTGCGGGTGAACGGCCAGGTGCAGCGTGGCTGCGCGGCGTTTGGCGGCTCCCGGGACGACTGATTGTGCCTTGGGCTGTTTTAACCTGACGGAAAACCACCTTTGGGGCTTATAATCGCCGGTTTGCAAAACAGCCGGCCTCCTTGCCCGCCGCCTACCGGATCCTGTCATGTTACGAATCACCGAACTCAAGCTGCCCATCGACCATCCCGAAGAAGACCTGCGGCCTGCCATCGTGCAGCGCCTGGGCATCGCCAGTGATGACCTGCTCGATTTCACCCTGTTCAAACGCAGCTACGACGCCCGTAAAAAGTCGTCGGAGCTGTGCTTCATCTACACCGTCGACCTGAACGTCAAGGGCGAAGCCGCCCTGCTGCTCAAGTTTGCCGATGACCGCAACGTCAATCCCGCGCCGGATGTCAGCTACAAGGTCGTGGGCCAGGCGCCGGCAGGCTTGGTTGAACGGCCGATCGTGGTGGGTTTTGGCCCCTGCGGGATCTTCGCCGGGCTTCTGCTGGCGCAGATGGGCTTCAAGCCGATCATCCTCGAACGCGGCAAGGAAGTGCGCCAACGCACCAAGGACACCTGGGGCCTGTGGCGTAAAAGCGTGCTCAACCCCGAGTCCAACGTGCAGTTCGGTGAAGGCGGTGCCGGGACCTTCTCCGACGGCAAGCTGTACAGCCAGATCAAGGACCCGAAATTCCACGGCCGCAAAGTGCTGCACGAGTTCGTCAAGGCCGGTGCACCGGAAGAGATCCTCTATGTCAGCAAGCCGCATATCGGCACTTTCCGCCTGACCGGCGTGGTAGAGAACATGCGCGAGCAAATCATCGCCCTGGGCGGTGAAGTACGCTTTGAACAACGGGTCACGGATGTGTTGATCGAAGACGGGCAGTTGAACGGCGTGGTCATCGACGGCGGCGAGCAGATCCTTTCCAGGCACGTGATTCTTGCCCTGGGCCACAGTGCCCGTGACACCTTCCGTATGCTCCATGATCGCGGCGTGTACATGGAGGCCAAGCCGTTTTCGGTGGGCTTCCGTATCGAACACCCACAGTCGCTGATCGACGCCGCACGCCTGGGCAAATACGCAGGCCATCCGAAACTGGGCGCAGCGGACTACAAGCTGGTGCACCACGCCAAGAATGGTCGCTCGGTCTACAGTTTCTGCATGTGCCCTGGCGGTACCGTGGTGGCTGCGACCTCAGAACCGAACCGCGTCGTGACAAACGGCATGAGTCAGTATTCGCGTAATGAACGCAACGCCAACTCCGGCATCGTGGTCGGCATCACCCCCGAGGTGGATTACCCGGGCGGCCCGCTGGCCGGTATCGAATTGCAGGAGCGCCTGGAGTCCCACGCCTATATCCTCGGCGGCAGCAACTACGAGGCACCGGCGCAACTGGTGGGGGACTTTATCGCCGGCAAACCGTCCACTGCCATCGGCAGTGTGGAGCCGTCCTACAAGCCCGGCGTGTCAATGGGCGACCTGGCCCTGGCCTTGCCGGACTTCGCCATCGAAGCCATCCGCGAAGCGTTGCCGGCGTTCGAAAAGCAGATCAAAGGCTATTCGCTGCACGATGCGGTGTTGACCGGCATCGAGACTCGCACTTCGTCACCCTTGCGCATTACCCGCGATGAGTCGATGCAGAGCCTGAACGTCAAAGGCCTGTTCCCAGCCGGGGAAGGCGCCGGTTATGCCGGCGGGATTCTGTCGGCGGGGGTTGACGGGGTTCGGGTTGCCGAGGCGTTGGCGCGGGATATGTTGGGCATCGAAGCCTGAGAACACTGTAGTAAAAAATGTGGGAGGGGCTTGCTCCCTCACACATTTTGATTTGCGCCCGGTCAGATATTGGCGCGCAGGATGCTGGTCGGTAGAGACTCGCCCTGCTCTACGCTCGCAGCCACCGCCGCAACCAACCCATCCAACTCATACCCCTGCCCCGCCAACCACGCCTGATCGTAATAGGTCGTGGCATAACGCTCGCCGCCATCACACAAGATCGCTACGATCGAGCCCGATTCTCCCGCCGCTTTCATCTGGTGCGCTGCTACCAACGCGCCGATCAGGTTGGTCCCGCTGGAACCGCCGACCCGTCGTCCCAAACGCCCAGCCAGGTAATGCATGGCCGCCAATGACAAGGCGTCTGGCACCTTGACCATCGCATCAATCACCGCCGGCAGAAACGACGCCTCGACACGCGGGCGACCAATCCCTTCGATTCGCGAACCACACTCCAGGCGCAGGCTGGCGTCGCCGCTCTGGTAGAAGTCGAAAAACACCGAGCGCTCGGCATCGGCACACAGCACGCGGGTGCAATGCTGGCGATAACGTACGTAGCGGCCCAGTGTCGCGGTGGTGCCGCCAGTGCCGGGGCTGGAAATCAACCAACTGGGCTCCGGGTGCTGCTCGAAGCGCATCTGCTGGAAGATCGATTCGGCAATGTTGTTGTTTGCGCGCCAGTCGGTAGCACGCTCGGCGTAGGTGAACTGGTCCATGAAGTGACCACCACTTTCCTGGGCCAGGCGTTCGGATTCGGCGTAGATCTGCGTCGGGTCCTGAACCAGATGGCTCTTGCCACCGTAAAAGGCGATCTGGGCGATCTTTTCCTGGGAGGTGGTGGCCGGCATGACGGCAATGAACGGCAACCCCAACAGGCGAGCGAAGTAGGCTTCAGAGATGGCTGTGGAACCGCTGGACGCTTCGATCACCGGGGCGCCCGGCTTGAGCCATCCATTGCACAGCGCGTACAAAAACAGCGAGCGAGCCAGCCGGTGTTTCAGGCTGCCTGTGGGGTGGCTGGATTCGTCCTTGAAGTACAACTCGATGCCGGGCAACCCAGGTAACGGCAACGGGATCAGGCGGGTGTCGGCGCTCCGCTGGAAGTCCGCTTCAATGATGCGAATGGCTTCGCGGGCCCAGGTACGGTGGTCGCTCATGGTGGACTCTCTAAGGTTTTCAGCCTGAATCTTAAGATGTTTCGTACACCTCACACAGATACAGTACCGACTCAATTTGACACACAACTGCTAGTCTTTTACGCATCTACAACCCGACTCATCTCTTATAACAAATAAGAATATAACTTTTGTTTTAACAACTAACTGTACGGGTTAGGGTACCCACCTATTGAACCTCAAATGGAGAGCATCCCTTGCCTCTGCGTAGCACTTTTACTCGTTTCTTCCAGCTGGAAGCCGCCAGTGGTCTGTTGTTGATCGCCGCTGCCGCTTTGGCGCTGATCATCAACAACTCACCGTTGTCGCACCTGTACAACGCGTTTCTCGATACACCTGTGGTTGCCCAGGTCGGCGCGTTGAAAATCGCCAAGCCGGCACTGCTGTGGATAAACGACGGCCTGATGGCTCTGTTTTTCCTGCTGATCGGCCTGGAGGTCAAACGCGAACTGCTCGATGGTCACCTCTCCAAGCCTTCCCAGGTTGTGCTGCCCGGCGCAGCGGCCATCGGCGGCATGGTGGTGCCGGCGCTGATCTACTGGGCGCTGAACAAGGACAACCCGGCCGCCCTCGCCGGCTGGGCGATCCCGATGGCCACGGATATCGCGTTCGCTCTGGGCGTGCTGGCACTGCTGGGCAAGCGCGTACCGGTGTCGCTGAAGTTGTTCCTGATGACCCTGGCAATCATTGATGACCTCGGCGCCATCATCGTCATCGCGCTGTTCTATTCCGCTGACTTGTCCGGCGCGTCCCTGGCGGGCGCGGGGGCTTGCTTGATTGCCTTGATTGCGATGAATCGCCTGGGCGTGATCAAGCTTGGGCCTTACCTGATCATCGGCCTGATCCTGTGGGTGTGCGTACTCAAGAGCGGTGTGCATGCCACACTGGCCGGTGTGACCCTGGCATTCTGCATTCCACTGCGCACCCGGAATGCCGAAACCTCACCGCTGCTGACCCTGGAGCACGCCCTGCACCCGTGGGTGGCCTACGCCATCCTGCCGTTGTTCGCGTTCGCCAATGCCGGGGTTTCCCTCACCGGCGTGAGCCTGGAGAGCTTCACCCATTCCGTGCCCATGGGCATCGCCGCCGGCCTGTTGATCGGCAAGACCATCGGTGTGTTCGGCCTCACTTGGCTGGCGATCAAGACTGGTATCGCGTCCCTGCCCAGCGGCGCCAACTGGGGTCAGGTTCTTGGCGTGGCTGTTCTGTGCGGTATCGGCTTCACCATGAGCCTGTTTGTCGGCTCCCTGGCGTTTGTGCCGGGTGCCAGCGAGTTTGCCGGTGAAGACCGCATGGGGATTCTGACCGGATCGATCCTGGCAGCCTTTATCGGGTATGCGGTGACGGCGATGGCGAGTCGCAAAAAAGCCTGAGCACCTGGGAAAGCAGCATAAAAAAACCCCAACCGGTCACCCGGTTGGGGTTTTCTTTGCCCGATTACTTACCGCTTAGCGAGTAACGCGGCTGGTACCGTCAACGGTCATGATGCGTACGCGGTCACCGATGCGGAAGATTTCATTTTCCTGCACGGCTTGTACGTAGGCGCGCATGCTGCCGTCGTCTTCGCGCACGGTGATTTCCACGCCCTGGGTGCGGGTCAGGCCTTCTTCGGTGGCCGAGCCCAGCAGGCCGCCCGCGACCGCGCCGATTACAGCGGTGACGATGCTGCCACGGCCGCCACCGATGGCGCTGCCGCCAACACCACCGATGACTGCGCCAGCAGCGCCGCCGATTGGGGTCTTGGTGCCTTCGATTTTCACCGGACGCAGGGATTCGATGGTACCCATGCGCACGGTCTGAACGCGACGCGCCTCATCACGGGAGTACGAGTCGCCGGTCAGACTCGAGGCGCAGCCACCCAACAGCAATGACAGGGTGGTAAAGCAGGCAACTAGTAAAACGGACTTACGCATAGCATCAACTCCAAAGGACAGGTATTCATTAAACGCTGTGGCTTGGCGCCTGTCACGGCAAGCCGGGCAGAAAATTGCTTTCATTCAGCCTGAGTACAGACTGCCAGCACCAGAAAACACGACCAACGGTAGCCTAACTGTGGTGCGCAACGGTGCCATCAGCTGCTTGATCATTGTAGCCGCACAATCAAAAGCGCCGAAGTCTCCTGAATAGAGACGTCGGCGCAATGGGCATGATTAAGGCGCAATGACGAAAGGTGACGCTCAGGGCGCCAGACGCTCGCGGATCCATTGAGCGTCTTGTACACGATAGTTGAGACGATCATGCAGGCGGCTGGCGCGGCCCTGCCAGAACTCGATGCGCTCGGGCAGCAAACGGTACCCACCCCAATGCTCGGGGCAATCGGGCTGGGTATCGCTGAAACGCTGTTCGGTGGCCTTGAGCAGATCGTGCAGCTCTTCACGGTCACGAATGACCCTGCTCTGCGGGGATGCCCAGGCGCCGAGGCGGCTGCCCAACGGGCGCACCTGGTAATAGGCATCCGACTCTTCAGGGGTGACCTTGACCACGCGCCCTTCAATACGCACCTGGCGTTCCAGGGTCGGCCAGAAGAACGTCATGGCCGCAAACGGCCGCGCCGCAAGTTGCTCACCCTTGGCGCTCTGGTAGTTGGTGAAGAAGGTAAAGCCCTGTGCATCCAGGCCCTTGAGCAACAGGATGCGACAGTGCGGGCGACCGTCCTGGTCGACCGTCGCCAGGGTCATGGCATTGGCCTCCACCGGCGGCTGTTCGGTTTTCACCGCGTCGCCAAACCATTGGTGGAACAACGCAAACGGCTCGCCGGGGGCCTGGGCCTCGCTCAAACCGTCCCGTGTGTAGTCACGGCGCATATCAGCCAGTGCCTGGGTCATGCGGCTTTATCCTTATGGTTCAACGGCTCAGTTTTTCGCCTGGTCGTTCGAAGCGGGTGCAGCAGCCTTGGCTTTGGTTGCAGCCGGCTTCTTCGCAGCAGGTTTGGCCGCGGCCTTTTTAGCCGCTGGCTTGGCGGCCGCTTTCTTGGCCGGAGCCTTCTTGGCTGGTGCTTTTGCCGCTGGTGCCGGGGCTGGAGCATTCTGCACGGCAACCATTTCAGCAACCGGTGGCGTCTTGCCCGAATTGTACTGGCTCAGCAGTGCAAGCATCGTTGTACGCTGAGTGAACATGATTTCCATGCGACGATTCAGCGCACGCCCCTGGTTGCTGTCGTTGGCGGCACGCGGCATAAGGTCGCCCATGCCACGCAGCATCAAGCGGTCCTGCTTCAAACCACTGAGGCTGAAGATCGAAGCAATCGACTGCGCACGCTCCTTGCTCAACGCCTGGCTCGCAGGAGCGCTGCCGGTGGCATCGACGTGGCCCAGAACCAGTACGGCGGTCTTGGGATCAGCCTCAACGGCCTTGGCCACACGAGTGAACGGGCCCAAAGTCACCGGCAGCAGCATCGCCGGACGCTTCGGGTTGTAGGAACCGTCTACCGGGGCAATCACGACCAGCACGTTGTCGCGACGCTCCAGTTGCAGCGAACTGCCCTTGATGGCCTCGCGCAGGCGTGGCTCGTAGTCGTCCAGCCAGGCTTGGGTGATTTTCGGGTCAGGCATTGGCACATTGGTCACGTCGACCTTGGCCAACGGCTTTGGCTTGCTTTCGAACGGCCACCACCAGCGGGGTTCGGCGTCGGTCTTGGCGACGACAGGTGCCGCGTCGGAAGTCGGGGTTGCGGCCTTCAGGTCGGCTTTCAGGTCGGCCTTGGCATCGGCGGCTTTTTCTTCGGCACTCTTGGTGGAGAACGGCCACCAGCTGTAGCCGGTATCAGCCTTGGCGGGCGAAGCAGGTGCAGCAGCAGCGGCGACAGGTTCAACAGGCTTGGCGCCAGCAGCTGGTTTGGCATCCGGCTTGGCGTCGGTTTGGGTCACTGCGTCCTTGGTCGCAGCCTTGTCCGATCCAAATGACCACCAATGCCCACCTTCGGCATCATTTTGTGGAGTTTGTGCGCAACCTGTAATAGTGAGGCATAGCGCCAGTGCCAAGGACTTGTTCGATAACATGAGATATCCACAAAATGAGAAAAAACCAGGGGGCCTGATGACCCGTTAAACAGACGCTTAAAGAACATTCAAGTTACAACATGTCGTTCAGCATCTTTTTATACTTGCCTTTGTAACAAAAAATTGTGAAACAGCAAGGGGTTTATAGACAACCGGCCAATATTCCGACCAACTTCTGCGCACGCGGGTCCATAAGTACGTAAGGGCCCAGGGTATTAGTCACAAAACCGAACGCTACATCATGTTCAGGGTCGGCAAAACCCACTGAGCCCCCTGCGCCGGGATGCCCGAAAGCACGTGGCCCGAGGCCGAACGTGGCATTGGGCAGCTGCGGTTGATCCAACATGCAGCCCAGGCCGAAACGGGTTTGGGTCAATAAGGTTTTATCCGGCCCAATACTGTGTTCACGGGTCAATTGTTCGAGCATGTCGCTTTCCAGCAAACTACCGTCCAACAAACCGCTATAAAACCCGGCCAGGCTGCGCGCATTACCGTGACCATTTGCCGCGGGCTGCTGCATGCGTCGCCATTCGGGCTTATTAGTACTGGTCAGAATAGACGGTGGATTGGCAAATGCCCGTGTGGTCATCGCCGCCGGTTCGCGCATCATTACTTGAAGTAACCGTTGCGCGGCCTCATCCCCCATATTGCCCTTGCTGCGCGCTATATGGGCCACCCGATAAAACTCTGCATCCGCCAGGCCAACGTGGAAGTCCAGCCCCAGCGGCCGTGCGACCCGTGCCACGATCGACTCACCCGGCCCGCGCCCATCGGCGCGGCGCAACAGTTCGCCGACCAGCCAGCCGTAGGTAATCGCCTCGTAGCCATGACCCTCGCCTGGTGTCCACCACGGCGCCTCGGCCGCCAGGGTGTCGACCATCAGTTGCCAGTCATACAGGGCTTCGGTAGGCAGCATTTCGCGGATGGCCGGCAGCCCGGCCTGGTGGCAGAGCAACTGGCGCAATGTGATCGCCTCCTTGCCCGCCGCCGCGAATTCCGGCCAGTAGTCAGCCACCGGTGCATCAAGCTTGAGCTTGCCCTCGGCCACCAGTTGCAAGGCAGTGACAGCCGTGAAGGTCTTGGTGCAGGAGAACAGGTTGACGATGGTATCACTGTGCCAGGCTTCGGCTCCGTCCTTGTCGGCAGTACCGGCCCACAGATCGACGACGGTTTGCCCGCCTACCTGGATGCACAGCCCGGCACCACGCTCCTGGGGATCATCGAACAATGCGGCAAAGGCTTCGCGTACCGCTTCGAACTGCAGCTCGTAATGACCCTGAATCTGCACCTGATTCCCCTCGCAAAGCACCATGAAAAGTGGCCGCCATTCTTTCAGCCATTGTGGGTTTTGTGAACCCGTCAACGACGAATCAATGACCGTTGCCGGAGTGCCCACCGGCATGTCCAGCGCCCTGCCCTGCGCCTTTGCCGCCCTGCCCCTGCCTGGCGCCTTCACTTTCACGCGCCGTGCGGGTCGCCTTGGCTTTTTGCGCCTCACGGCCCAACTGGTCGACCGCCGCCAGGTTGCTCTTGCGCACACTGTCAACGAAGCCCTGGAAAGGTACATCGGTGATGCCGACAAGGCCGAAATGGCCGTTTTCGCCATCCAGCAGACGCCCGGTGACCGGCTGGTCCAGGTACTGGAACCAGTGCACGCCAACAATCGACGGCTCGGCCATGGCCTGCTTGAGGAACGTGGCGTACGCCGTACCGCGATCTTCTTCGCGGGCCAATTGCGTCACGCCGCCCCAGAACGGGCCACGGTCGGCCGAGCCGAAGTTGAATTCGGTGATCAACACCGGTTTGTCCAACGCACGCAGGGCGGCGAAGTCATAACCGTCCTGGGGTTTTAGGGTGTACATGTTGAAGCTCAACACATCGCAATACTGCGCGCACGACGCCACTGCTTCCGGGGTGCTCACGGCAAAACGGCCGCCCAGCAACAGTTGATTCGGCGCGTGCCACTTCAGCGAGTCGGAAATGGTCTTGAAGTAAGCGTCGGCGAAGGTCTTCTGGAAGTACTTGAAGTCAGCTTCGATTTCCGGGTGTTCAGGGCTGGGCATCGGTGGTTCGAAGCCTGGGTCTTCCATCAGTTCCCAACCCGCCAGTTGAATGCCCCAGGCTTTGGACAGACCTTCTTCGTTGCGATATTTGTCACGCAGCTGCTTGAGGAAAGCGCGCTTGGCCGGAACATCGGTGGTCATGCGCAGGGTGCCGTAAGCCAAGGCGTAGCGGGATTTTGCATCGTCGCCAGGACCGGCCCAGGCCAGTTCGTTGTCGGCAAAAAAGCCGATCAACCACGGATCGTCGCGGTGATCACGAGCGGCGATGGCCACGGCGCGTTCGGTGGCCATCGCGAAACGTGGATCGAACGGATCGGGCATACCGCCCCACCAGTCGGTGCCGGTGCTGATGCTCGCGTAGTCACCCACAATCGACAGCGGCAGGGTATAAGGCACGCGGTCGGCAGTGGCCAGGTCCTCGTCGCTCCAGTTGCCCACGGTATTGAAACCCCAGGCTTGCAGACGGTCCAGGGTGTGCGTCACCCAGCGCTTCTGGTCCAAACCCTCGCCGCCGTAAGTGCGCTGCAGGTTGGCGCCATAAAAGTCATACCAACGCCCCGAACCAAAGCCGCGACCTTCGCCGGCACCGTTGCCGGTGCGGTTATCGCTGCTGCCGTAATACTTGTCGAAGGGTTCGCCGGCCTTGGGCAACGCCGCGAACATCCACTCACGCCCTGCCACGTAGGTCTGGCTGTTATCCGCAGCCACGGTGTTGACCCCCAGTGAATAGAACGGATGACCTTCAGGCGTCACCAGATACCAGCGGCCGTCGCGCTTCTCTGTGCGGAAAAAGCCGCTGGAATCGAACGCCGGGCCTTTGTTCCAGCCGCCGTATTGGTCCAGGGAGGATTTGTCTCGCTCAGCCAACCAGGTTTTGAGCTGCTGCTGCTCTTTGGCAGCCGACGCCTTGAGCTGCTCGTCGCTGCTGACCTTTTCCGGCCAGCGCGCCCGGGTGGACTGGCCAAAAGCATCGACCAATTCGCTGTAGGCGGCCTTCGTTACCGGCTCGCTGTCCTGCACGCCAAAGCGCTCCAGCAGGATGCTTTGGGCGGCATTGGGCTTGATCATCGACAGGGTCACCGACACCACCTGGCTGCGGTCGATTTCGCCGGCACTGCCGGCCAGCAATACGCGCTGGCCATCCACGGTCATCGGCATCGGCGGACCAGCCTTCATGCCCTGGCTCAGTGGCGAGTTGGCTTGTAATGGTACCAGCAGGGTCTGCGCAGGCCCGGCCGGCAAGTCGATGCGGCTGACCAAGGTCTTGCCGTCGGCGCTCTGCACCTTGACGTAGAGGGTCAGTGCCCAGTTCATCGCGCTCTGGATACGCAGGCTCATGGCGCTCGATTGCGACCAGTCCCACACACCGGATTGCGGGCTGAGCACCAGGCTTGGCTCGGCCGCCGGGTTGAAGGTGATACGGCGCAGCACCTCGCCTTCGGGAGTTTGTTCGGCGTTGTATTGGGGCAGGCTGGCGTCCTGAGTCGCCACCTTGACCACATCGGCAGGCCGGACGAAGTTGAACAGCGTTTGTTGCCCGGCAGGCGCGGCCATCAACGGCGCAGCGAACAGCAAGGCAAAAAGAGCGGGCAGCGTGCGAATCATACGAACAAGGTTCTCCCAAACGGCCGGTGAATGGCCTGGTGATAGTGATGAGATAGACCACAAAGTGGGCGAATTCGCCCACGGGGGTTTAAGAAATTTCGCGCCTGAACGGCGGCAACGCATTGAGGATAGCTTTGCCATAGCGTTGGGTGACCAGGCGGCGGTCAAGCAAGGTGATGGTGCCGCGGTCTTGCTCGGTGCGCAGCAAGCGCCCGCAGGCCTGCACCAGCTTCAATGAGGCATCCGGCACCGAGATTTCCATGAACGGGTTGCCGCCACGGGCTTCGATCCATTCGGCCAGTGCGGCCTCGACCGGATCATCGGGCACCGAGAACGGGATCTTGGCGATCACCACGTGTTCGCAATAAGCGCCAGGCAAGTCCACGCCCTCGGCAAAACTTGCCAGGCCGAACAATACGCTGGAATCACCGCCGTCGACCCGCGCCTTGTGCTTGTTCAGGGTTTCCTGCTTGGACAGGTTGCCCTGGATAAACACCTGTTTGCGCCAGTCGCGATCGAGGCCATCGAACACGTCCTGCATCTGTTTGCGCGACGAGAACAGCACCAGGGTGCCGCGCGAACCTTCCACCAGTGACGGCAGATCGCGAATGATCGCCGCCGTGTGGGCCGCCGCATCCCGAGGGTCAGCCTTGAGGTCCGGTACGCGCAGCACACCGGCATCGGCATGATGAAACGGGCTCGGTACCACAGCGGTAACGGCCTTTTTCGGCAAACCGGCGCGCATACGGAAGCGATCAAAGGTGCCCAGGGCGGTCAGCGTGGCCGACGTCACCAGGCAGCCGTAGGCCACGTTCCACAGGTTGCGACGCAGCATTTCAGCGGCGAGGATCGGGCTGGCGTTGACCTCGATATCAAACAGCGCACCGCTTTCCGACAGGGTAAGCCAACGGGCCATGGGCGGGTTGTCTTCCGGATCTTCCACGGTGAACGCGGTCCACAGCTCCCAGTTGCCCTGGGAGCGGGACAACAGGCTGCCGAACAGCGGGTACCACTCCTCGGCCTGGTTGCTGGCGATACCGATATTAACCTCGCCATCCATGCCTTCCTTGAGCAAATCCGTAAGGCGGGTGAACAAGTCGGTCAGGCGTGAAAAGCCTTTCTTCAGCTCGATGCCCATTTCGCGCATGTGCTCGGGGATCATGCCGCCGACAAAACGGTGGCGCGGGCGCTCACGGCCCTCGACATCTTCGCCGGGTTTGAAGTCGGCCACCTGTTCGCAGGCGCTGAACATGAATTGCTGTTGGGTCTTGATCTCCCGCGCCAGTTCCGGCACCTGTTCGATCAGCTTGCCCAGGTCGCCGGGCAGCGGATGCTGGGCCAGCAACTTGGTGAGGTTCTTGGCAGTGGTTTCCAGCCAGTCGGCAGTGGAACGCAGGCGCGTGTAATGGGCGAAGTGGCCGATGGCTTTGTCCGGCAGGTGGTGACCTTCGTCGAACACATAAAGCGTGTCGCGTGGGTCGGGCAGCACCGCGCCGCCGCCCAGTGCCAGGTCGGCCAGCACCATGTCGTGGTTGGTGACGATGACATCCACCTTGCCCATGCCTTCGCGGGCCTTGTAGAAGGCGCACTGGCCGAAATTGGGGCAATGGCGATTGGTGCACTGGCTGTGGTCGGTGGTCAGGCGCGCCCAGTCGGAGTCTTCCAGGGCGGTGGGCCAGCTGTCGCGGTCGCCGTCCCATTTGTTGCCGGCCAGTTTCTCGATCATGCTGGTAAACAGCTTCTGGCTGGCCTCGTCGACCTCGATCTTGAAGCCTTCTTCTTCGAACAGCGACGCGGTGGCGGTTTGCGCATGGCCTTCCTGCAGCAACACGTCGAGCTTGGACAGGCACATGTAGCGGCCACGGCCCTTGGCCAGGGCGAAGGTAAAGCTCAAGCCGCTGTTGCGCATCAGGTCGGGCAAGTCTTTGTAGACAATCTGCTCTTGCAGGGCGACGGTGGCGGTGGCGATTACCAGGCGCTTGCCGGCGGCCTTGGCGGTGGGGATCGCGGCCAGGCTGTAGGCCACAGTCTTGCCAGTACCGGTGCCGGCCTCGACGGCCACGACCGCAGGTTCGCCCTCGCGGCGACCTTCGTCGTCGGTGTCGATATCCCCGAGGACTTTCGCCACTTCGGCGATCATCAGGCGTTGGCCGTAGCGCGGTTTCAAGCTCTTGGCTTCGAGAAAACGCGAATAGGCGCCCTGGATCGTGGTTTTGAGTTCAGTGCTGATCATGGATAGTCGGGCGCAAAAAACGCTGGATAAATTTTCAGTGGTTCGGATCGGCCGCTATCATACCCCGCTAATTAATCCCGCGCAGAACGGAGTACCACAATGACCGCGTTTAGCCTCGCTTACACCCTGCATGTACTGGCCGCCCTGATTTGGGTCGGCGGTATGTTTTTCGCCTGGATGATCCTGCGACCCGCCGCCATGGCGGCCCTTGAGGGCCCTGCCCGGCTCAAGTTGTGGGCAAATGTGTTTCAACGTTTTTTTGTGTGGGTGTGGGTCGCGGTCGTGATTTTGCCGATCAGCGGCGTTGGTTTGCTGCAACTGCGCTTCAACGGTTTTGAAACCGCGCCGCGCTATGTGCAGGTGATGATGGGGTTGTATCTGGTGATGACCGCGCTGTTTATCCGCATCCAGGCGTTGAAGTTTCCTGAACTGAAGGCCGCGGTGGCGGCTGAGGATTGGCCGGCGGGCGCGGCTGCGTTGGGGCAGATTCGCAAGTTGGTGGGGGTTAATTTGATTGTGGGGTTGGTGGTGGTGGCGATTGCTTCGGCCCGGCCGATGTTTTGAAGGCGAGGCTTGCACTGCGATCGGGGTGTGGATATCTACACAACTGCAGTTCGCAGCACCCAACGGTAACCACGATGCGAAGCGAGCCGCTCTTGCTCTTGATCTGCGTTTGATCTCAGGCGCCCCGTCAAACCACGCTGGCCGGAATTCGACAGGGATTTGGGGGGTAAACCGGCAGGGATGCCGGTTTAGCCGCCCCGCGCCATGGATGGCGCGTGGCGGCGGCCCCCCAAATCCATGGCGGATTACGGGCACACCGAGCCCAGGCGAGGTGCCGAGTGGTGGGGCAAGAGCGCTTTGGTTACTTTCGCCTGGGCCGGCATTCCGGCTTTTCGAAAGTGACCCGCCGTAAGGGCGGAACCAATAGCAGCCGTTACCCAAACAACGGATATGTACTCGGTCTGATCCAGCATCCTGGTCGGCCCTAAGGCCGCCATCGGGGGCAAGTCGGAACAGTCGACTCAGAGCCGCTGAATAGTCACCGCCCCCGCAGGCCCAGCCGGCCCCGGCTGCCCTTCAAGCCCAGGCCGGCCCTTGTCGCCACCATCGGCGCGGTACACCAGGCAGCCCTTGGACTGCCCACCCTTGCCAGGTTTACCCGCCACGCCAGGCAACCCACCGGCACCGCCGTCCACCCAGACCTTGATTTGCTCAATCGGGAAGTCCTGCGGCAACTCCAGGCGTACCTGCGCACCCGCCGCACCCGGCAGGCCGTCACCGCCGTTGTCACCGTTAAACCCGCGCCCGGCCGAACCCCAGGTGCAGCCTGGGTCCACGCCGTTGGCGCCATCCAGGCCCGCGTACCCTTGGGCACCGGCACCGCCGCGGGCGTCTACCGACAACACTTCAGCAGTGAGGGAATTGATCCGCAAGGTCAGGTCACGCCCAGCCTTGGCAGGTTTTTCATGGGTGCCGGGGGCGCCGCGGGACGTGATCTGGCTACCCTGCTCCAGTTGCGCCTGGCGCACTTGCATTTGCAGCGCGCTAGCGCCGGGAACAATGGTGATGCGTGCGTCACGCCCCAGGTGCAACTCATCCACAGTGACCTGACTGATAGTGGCCGGAATCAGCAAAGTGCCATAGTCCGCCACGTCCAGGCGCTCAAGCTGCAACACGCTGGTACTGCTGGGCAGGCGCATCAACGAGTTGGTTTCGACACTGACGCTCTGGGCCAGGGCAATGGGGCTGACCAGCAGGGCCAACAGAAAAACCTTACGCATCATGGGGCTCCTGAGTGTTTTCAAATTTTTCTTTGAGCGCACAGTAACGACTTCTACCGGCGATTTGCCAGTGAAGGATCAAAAAACTTCCGCAGGTACGGTACAAGCCGCCGTGGCCCTGACCGCAATGTCCTAGGCTCGCACGCCCAGCCGCGCTAGTCTCTACCGTCCTGATGTGAGGATCTGCAATGACCGCTGGAATTTCTTCCCGTACACCCCAGCAAGCCCTGGCTGCCCTGCTTGAATTGCACCAGCCCAAACGCCTGCTGTTATTGGGCGCCAGCCAGTTTCCGGCGCTGGAGGCGTTTAAAACCGCGCACCCGGATGTGAACGTCTGTGTCGCCGCACCTGGGCCACTGCCTGCCGAACTGGCAGCGCAGCGTTTTGATTTGGCGCTGGTAGTCGATTGCCTTGAACACTTGCCCAAGCCTCAAGGTCTGACGCTTCTGGGCGGCATTCGAAACCTCAATGCCAGCCGGATCGCGGTGCTGGTCGACCTGCGCGCCTGCGAATGGAAGGACACCGACTTCTTTTCCCTGGCCCTGCAAGCCGGCGAGCGATTCCAGCGCGATGAGCAAGTTCTGACGCTGTTTACCTATGATCTGCTTGACTATAAACAAGTGCCCGACTGGCTCAACGCACGCTTCTGGGCCAACCCGGAGAATTTTGGAAAGTATTGGTGGTAACCCGATGAGTACATCCATTTGCCCGTGCGGCAGCGGCAATCTGCTGGATGCCTGCTGCGGCCATTATCACGCCGGCCACCCGGCGCCCTGTGCCAGTGCGTTGATGCGCTCGCGCTACAGCGCCTATGTGATGGGCCTGGTCGATTACCTGGTGGCCACCACCCTGCCCGCGCAACAGGCCGGTCTGGACCGCGACGCCATCGCCGCCTGGAGTGCGCAGAGCACCTGGCTGGGCCTTGAGGTGGAAAGCTCCGAGGTCTTCGGCGGCCAGCCGGAACACGCATTCGTCACCTTTACTGCGCGCTGGCATGACAGCACCGGCGAACATAGCCACCGCGAGCAGTCTTCTTTCGTACAGAATGAGGGGCGCTGGTACTTCATAGACCCGACGGTGGAACTGAAGGCCGGGCGTAATGACCCGTGCCTGTGCGGCAGTGGGCAGAAGTTCAAGAAGTGCTGTTCCAGCTACCTTTAATTCACTCACAGGGATAACGCCATGCTTCGGATTTATAGCTTGATGCTGGCGTTAACCCTGGGCCTGACCGGCTGCGCCTCGTGGTTCGAAGATGACTCGCCGCCACCTCACGTATCGCTGGTGAAGGTCGAAGTCGTGCGCGCCAAGCTGCTGGAGCAGAAATTCAAACTCTACTTTCGCGTGGACAACCGCGACGATGCCGACCTGACCGTGCGCGGCCTGATCTACAAGGTCACCCTTGGCGATCTGGTGTTGACCGAAGGCGAATCCAATGAATGGCTGACCGTGCCGCCGCGCGGTCATAAAGTCTTCCGGGTCTCGGTACGTACCAACCTCTGGCCACGCGTACGCGATGTGGTGCAGATGCTGAAAAATCCCGAGCGCCCCGTGCCCTATCGCCTGGAGGGCGAGCTGAAAACCGGATTATTCATCGGTAATGACGTGCAGGTGGCTCACAATGGCGAGATAATCCCCGGCGATTTTATTCCGGAGCAACATCGATGACTCAGCAACCCCATGTCCATGGTCCTGACTGCAACCACGATCACGATCACCATGATCACGACCACGGCCATGTCCACGGGCCGAACTGCGGCCACGCTCACCAGGAACCGGTGCGCAACGCCTTGAAGGATGTTGGCCGCAACGATCCTTGCCCGTGCGGCAGCGAGAAGAAATTCAAGAAGTGCCATGGCGCATAAGCCGCACTGATGATCAAAATGTGGGAGGGGGCTTTCTCCCTCCTACATTGATTTGCACATAGCTTGAGCACTCACGCAATTACACAACTCCCGCTTGCGTCGTTTCGCCGCGCTCACTAACGTAGCGCCTTTACTGACGCTACCCCCCGCAGGAGCTTTGCCATGGCCTCGCCAGCCCTCTTACACTTTCTTCCCCGGTTCGGCGTTGCCGCGGCAGTGGCCAGTGCCTTGGGCCTGGCGGGTTGCCAGCTCCAGAACACCCAGGACACCCTGCCACCCGTGGCGGGCGTACAGCCAATCAAGGGCCTGGCACAGAATGTCTCGATACGCCGCAATGCCCAAGGCATGCCGCTGATCGAAAGCAACACCTTCCACGACGCGCTGTTCAGCCTTGGTTATGTGCACGCCAGCGACCGCATTACCCAGATGGTCACCTTGCGCCTGCTGGCACAGGGCCGCCTGGCGGAAATGTCCGGGCCGCAAGTGCTGGATGTCGACCGTTTCATGCGTGCGGTCAACCTCAAGAAAAGCGCGGGCGAGCTGTACAACGCCTCGTCGCCGCGCCTCAAGCGCTTCTTTGAAGTGTATGCCCGGGGCGTCAATGCCTACCTGTTCCGCTATCGCGACAAGCTGCCGGCGGACCTGGCCCAAAGCGGTTACACACCCGAATACTGGAAGCCGGAAGACTCGGCGCTGCTGTTCTGCCTGCTCAATTTCAGCGAGTCGAGCAACCTGCATGAAGAGATTTCGTCCTTGGTGCTGGCGCAAAAGGTCGGCGTCGACAAACTCGCCTGGCTCATCCCAAGCGCGCCGGACGAAGCCGTGCCGCTGGCCGAGGCCGACAAGCTCAAGGGCGTGAACCTGGGGCAGATCAGCGGCCTCGCCGCCCTGGACACGGTAAGCCAGCAGTTGAGCGGCCTCAACACGCTCGGGGTCACCACCTCAAGCAACTGGGCCATCGCCCCGCAACGCAGCCGCAGCGGCAAAAGCCTCCTGGCCAACGATATCGCCGCCACGCCACAAGCCCCGTCGCCATGGAGCTACGTGCAGATTCGCGCGCCTAAATATCAGGCCGTGGGTGCTTCGATCGCTGGCCTGCCGACCCTGCTATCCGGTTTCAACGGCAAGGTGGCGTGGAGCATGAGCGCGGTCAAGGGCGACACCCAGGACCTGTTCCTGGAGAAGGTCAAGCGCCAGGGCAACGCGTTGTACTACGAGAACAACGGCAAATGGCTGCCGGCTGGCGTGCGCAACGAAACCTTCTTTATCAAGGGCCAGCGCTCGATTCGCGAAACGGTGTACGAAACCCGTCACGGCGCGCTGCTCAATAGTAGCCAGGCCCTCACCAGCGGTCTTGGCCTGGCCCTGCAGACTGCCGACTTCAAGGAAGACAAGAGCCTGGACGCGTTCTTCGACCTGTCCCGTGCGCAAAACGCCGGCAAGGCCTCGGACGCCACTCGCGAGATTCGCGCCATCGCGTTGAACATGATCTTTGCCGACGCCAGCAATATCGGCTGGCAAGTCACCGGTCGCTTCCCCAACCGCCGCGAGGGCGAGGGCCTGTTGCCATCGCCGGGTTGGGACACGCGCTTTGACTGGGACGGTTATGCCGATGCGATGCTGCACCCCTACGACCAGGACCCGGCCCAGGGCTGGATCGGCACGGCCAACCAGCGCACCGCACCGCGTGGCTACGGGATGCAGTTGTCCAACTCCTGGGACGCACCGGAGCGCAGCGAACGTCTGGCGCAATTGGCCGGTGCCGGCAAGCATGACAGCCGCAGCCTGATTGCCATGCAATACGACCAGACCACGACCTTCGCCGCCAAGCTCAAGAGCATGTTCCAGGCCCCGGGCATGGCCCAGCCGCTCAAACAGGCAATCGACGCCCTGCCGCCAGCGGAGCGCGCCAAGGCTCGCGAAGCACTGGAGCGCCTGATGGCATTCGATGGTCGCCTTGCGCCAACCTCGGCTGACGCGGCGATCTACGAGCTGTTCCTGCAGGAAAGCGCCAGGCAGATTTTCCTCGACAAACTCGGCCCGCAAGGCAGCGCCAGCTGGAAAGCCTTTGTCAGCAACGCCAGCCTGTCCTACTCAGCCATCGCCGACCACCTGCTGGGCCGCGAAGACAGCCCGTTCTGGGATGACACGCGGACCGCGCAAAAAGAAGACAAACCGGCGATCCTGGCCCGCACGCTTGCCGCCGCTATCACTGCCGGTGACAGCCAACTGGGTGCCGATCACAAAGCCTGGCAGTGGGGCAAGCTGCACAGCACCACCTGGAAAAACACCAGTGGCCAGGTGATTCGCGGTCCCTTCGCCAGTGGTGGCGACCACAACACCTTGAACCCGGCGCCGTATAACTGGGGTGAGGATTTCAACACCGCCCAGGTATCGGCGCTGCGCATGATCATCGACTTCGGCCTGGCCGAACCCATGCTGGGCCAGGGCGGTATCGGCCAGTCCGGCAACCCGGCCAGTCCGAACTATGCCAACGGCATCGACCCGGCGCTCAAGGCGCAATACCTGAGCTTCCCGATGCAGCCGCAGAACTTTGAAAAGGTGTACGGCAAGGCCAGGTTGACCCTGACGCCCGGCAAGTAACCCGGTTTCCCAGCAGAAACCGAATCCAAATGTGGGAGGGGGCTTGCTCCCGATAGCGGTGTGACAGTCAACACATTCATTGACTGAACTACTGCTATCGGGAGCAAGCCCCCTCCCACATTTGGATCCCATGCATTCAGATAGAACTTCTACACCCAGCCCCGCCTCATAACTAACAAGCCCATCTCCCCGGTCACCCCATGGACCTCGTCATCGCCCGCCCCGAAGGCCTCTATTGCCCTGCGGGTGATTTCTATATCGACCCCTGGCGCCCAGTGGAACGTGCGGTCATCACCCACGCCCACGGCGACCACGCCCGCACCGGCAACCAACACTACCTGGCCGCCGCCCCCGGCGAAGATATCCTGCGCTGGCGCCTGGGCCAGGACATCAACCTGCAAACCCTGGCCTATGGCGAGCAGTTGGTGCATCACGGTGTTACCTTGAGTTTCCATCCGGCCGGGCACGTGCTCGGTTCGGCTCAGGTGCGCCTGGAATATCAGGGTGAAGTCTGGGTCGCGTCCGGCGACTATAAGGTCGAACCCGATGGCACCTGCGCGCCTTTCGAGCCGGTGCGTTGCCACACCTTTATCACCGAATCCACTTTTGGCCTGCCGATCTACCGATGGCAGCCCCAAGCGCAGATCTTTGCCGGGATCAATGACTGGTGGCAGGCCAATATCGCCACGGGCAAGGCCAGCGTGCTGTTCTGCTATTCCTTCGGCAAGGCCCAGCGCATTCTGCATGGCCTCGACGCCAGCATCGGTCCGATCCTCAGCCATGGCGCCGTCGAGCCGTTGAACCGGGTCTACCGCGAGGCCGGCATCTACATTCCCGAAACCCTGTATGCCGGGGATTTCAAGAAGACCGACCCGTTGCTGCGCCAAGCTTTGATCATCGCCCCGCCCTCCGCCGGCGGCAGCACCTGGATGCGCCGTTTTGGCGACTACAGCGACGCCTTCGCCAGCGGCTGGATGCGCCTGCGCGGTACACGGCGCCGGCGTGGGGTGGATCGCGGCTTTGTACTGTCAGACCATGCCGATTGGCCCGGGCTGTTGTGGGCCATCGAACAAACCGGCGCCGAACGGGTGATGGTTACCCACGGTTCGGTCGGCGTGCTGGTACGCCACCTGCGAGAAAAGGGCCTGGACGCCCAGGGCTTCAGCACCGAATACGGTGATGACGAAGAAGAGGCCACGGCATGAAAGCCTTCGCCGAGCTGTACGCCAACCTCGACGCCACCACCTCCAGCAATGCCAAGCTCGCAGCCCTGCAAGCCTACTTCCTGCAAGCGCCGCCGGAAGATGCGGCATGGGCGGTGTACTTCCTCTCCGGCGGGCGACTACGGCAACTGGTGCCCACACGCTTGCTCAGGGATATGGCGACTGAGGCGGCGAGCATCGAGCCGTGGCTGTTCGAAGAGAGCTACCAGTCCGTAGGCGACCTGGCCGAAACCATCTCCCTGCTGCTCCCCGAATCGACCTACAGCTCTGAAGACGGGCTTGCCGTGTGGCTGGAAGAAAAACTGCTGCCGCTGCGCGGTCTATCGCCCATGGACCTTGCCGCGCGCCTGCCGGCGCTATGGGCGCAACTGGATCAACCGAGCCTGATGGTATGCATCAAGTTGATCACCGGCAGCTTTCGCGTCGGCGTCTCCAAGCTGCTGGTTACCCGCGCCCTTGCCGCCATGGCCAATCTGGATAGCAAGCGCGTGGCGCAGCGGTTGGTGGGCTATACCGACCTGTCCAACCGTCCTACAGCCGAGGGTTATCTCAAGCTGATCGCTGCCGAATCATCCGACGAACATGCACAACGTGGCGGGCAGCCGTATCCGTTTTTTCTCGCCCACGGGCTGGCGCAACCCGTCGAGCAATTCGACAGCCTGCTCGGCCCCCCCGCCGACTGGCAGGTGGAATGGAAGTTCGATGGCATCCGTGCGCAGTTGGTCAAGCGCGAGGGGCGCCTGTGGATCTGGTCACGAGGCGAAGAGTTGGTGACCGAGCGTTTCCCCGAGCTTCACAGCCTGGTCAGTGGCCTGCCCGACGGCACGGTGATCGATGGCGAAATCGTGGTGTGGAAAGACGCGGTGCAACCCTTTGCGCTGCTGCAACAGCGGATCGGTCGCAAAACCCTGAGTAAAAAGGTGCTTGAGGATGCGCCCGTCGCCGTGCTCGCTTACGACCTGCTGGAGTATCAGGGCGACGACTGGCGCAACCACATCCAGGCCGAGCGCCGCACGCAATTGGAACAGGTGATCGCTGTGTGCAACCAACCGGTGCTGTTGCCTTCGCCGCTGATCGAGGGGCCAACCTGGGCAGCGCTGGCGACCCAACGCGAAGCCTCTCGCAGCCTTGGTGTTGAAGGCATGATGCTCAAGGATCGCAAGGGCCTGTACGGTGTGGGCCGCACCAAGGACATGGGCCTGTGGTTCAAATGGAAGGTCGACCCCTTCAGCGTCGACGCCGTGTTGATCTACGCCCAGCGCGGCCATGGCCGGCGCGCCAGCCTGTACAGCGACTACACCTTCGCGGTATGGGACGGCCCGCCGGGCAGCGAGCGCACGTTGGTGCCGTTCGCCAAGGCCTATTCCGGGCTGACCGACGAGGAAATGCGCAAGGTCGATGCGATTGTGCGCAAAACCACCGTGGAGAAGTTCGGCCCGGTCAGCAGCGTGACGCCAAGCATGGTGTTTGAATTGGGGTTTGAGGGTATCGCCCTGTCCAAGCGGCATAAGAGCGGGATTGCGGTGCGGTTTCCGCGCATGTTGCGCTGGCGTCAGGACAAGACGGTGGAAGAGGCTGACAACCTCGCCACACTGCAAGACCTACTGACTTGACATAAATCCCTGTGGGAGGGGCTTGCTCCCTCCCACATTGGGATCCCCACAGACCTGCAATGGTGCACTCACTTTCAGATGCCCATTTTCGGGCATCTCCTACACTCAGCCTTGCCTTATCCCACCTTTTAAAAAGCCCGTCCGGAACTATGGTGCAGAAATTGCTACTTGTGCTGCGTCTGACACCGTTCAGTAACAGTCCTAAACGCGCCACAAGCGCTTATCTTGGTTTCCAGGGAATACATAATGAAAAAAGCATTGCTGACCCTTTCTGCACTGGCTCTGTGCATGGCCGCTGGTGTCGCTACCGCCAAGGAATACAAGGAATTGCGTTTTGGTGTCGACCCGTCCTACGCACCGTTCGAATCCAAAGCCGCCGACGGCAGCCTGGTGGGCTTCGATATCGACCTGGGCAATGCGATCTGCGCGGAGCTGAAGGTCAAGTGCAAGTGGGTTGAAAGTGACTTCGACGGCATGATCCCAGGCCTCAAGGCCAACAAGTTCGATGGCGTGATTTCGTCCATGACCGTAACGCCGGTGCGCGAAAAGGCAATCGACTTCTCCACCGAGCTGTTCTCCGGCCCCACGTCGCTGGTGTTCAAGAAAGGGGCTGGCTACTCGACACCTGAGTCCCTCAAGGGCAAGTCTGTGGGCTACGAGCAAGGCACCATCCAGGAAGCCTACGCCAAGGCCGTGCTGGACAAAGCCGGGGTAACCACCAAGGCCTACGCCAACCAGGATCAGGTGTATGCCGACCTGACCTCCGGCCGCCTCGACGCGTCGGTGCAGGACATGCTGCAAGCCGAACTGGGCTTTCTCAAGTCGCCGGCTGGCGCCGGTTATGAAGTCAGCGCCGCCATCGACGACCCGTTGCTGCCGTCGAAAACCGCTGTCGGTATCAAAAAAGGTAACACTGAACTGAAGGCGCTTTTGGATAAAGGTATCAAAGCGTTACACGATGATGGCACCTACGCCACCATCCAGAAGAAACACTTTGGCGATTTGAACCTGTACAGCGGCAAATAATGCCTGGAGCGCCCCTCCCCGCAGGGGCGCTTTTCTATCGCCATAGGTCCTGATTTATGTTCGAAGAACTGTTGCAAACCCTCGGGTTGAGCGCGCTCAGCTTGAAGGGTTTCGGCCCGCTGTTGCTGCAAGGCACCTGGATGACCATCAAGTTGTCGGTGCTGTCCCTGGCCGTCAGCGTACTGCTGGGCCTGCTCGGCGCCAGCGCCAAACTGTCCAGCCTGCCGTTCCTGCGCATTCCCGCCCAGCTCTACACCACGCTGATTCGCGGGGTGCCCGACCTGGTGCTGATGCTGCTGATTTTCTACAGCCTGCAAACCTGGCTCAGCAGCTTTACCGACTTCATGGAATGGGAATACATCGAGATCGACCCGTTCAGCGCCGGGGTGATCACCCTGGGCTTTATCTACGGCGCCTATTTCACCGAAACGTTTCGCGGCGCTATCCTCGCCGTGCCCCGCGGCCAACTGGAAGCCGCCACTGCTTACGGGCTCAAGCGCGGGCAGCGGTTTCGCTACGTGACCTTCCCGCAGATGATGCGCTTCGCCCTGCCGGGCATAGGCAATAACTGGATGGTGATGCTCAAGGCCACCGCGCTGGTATCCATCATCGGCCTGGCAGACCTGGTGAAAGCCGCCCAGGATGCGGGCAAAAGTACCTATCAACTGTTCTACTTCCTGGTACTCGCCGCGCTGATCTACCTGTTGATCACCAGCGCCTCCAACTTTGTCTTGCGCCGTCTGGAACGTCGCTACTCCGCCGGCGCCCGGGAGGCAGTGCGATGATCGAGCTATTGCAGGAATACTGGCGCCCCTTCCTTTATAGCGACGGCCAGCACATCACCGGCCTTGCCATGACGATGTGGTTGCTGACGGCTGCACTGGTCATCGGCTTTCTGGTGTCGATCCCGCTGTCCATCGCCCGCGTCTCGCGCAAGCGCCTGGTACGTTGGCCGGTGCAGTTCTACACCTACCTGTTTCGCGGTACGCCGCTCTATATCCAGTTGCTGATCTGCTACACCGGTATCTACAGCATTGCCGCCGTACGCGAACAACCGCTGCTGGATGCGTTTTTTCGCGACGCGATGAACTGCACCATCCTGGCCTTCGCGCTCAACACTTGCGCCTACACCACGGAGATTTTCGCCGGGGCGATCCGCAGCATGGCGCATGGCGAAGTCGAGGCAGCCAAGGCTTACGGCCTCAGCGGCTGGAAGTTGTACGCCTACGTGATCATGCCGTCAGCGCTGCGCCGTGCGTTGCCCTACTACAGCAACGAAGTGATCCTGATGCTGCACTCGACCACGGTGGCGTTTACCGCAACGATCCCGGACATCCTCAAAGTGGCACGGGACGCCAACTCCGCCACCTTCATGACCTTTCAATCATTTGGCATCGCCGCGTTGATCTACCTGGCGGTGACCTTTGCCCTGGTCGGCCTGTTCCGCCTGGCGGAGCGCCGCTGGCTGGCCTTTCTCGGGCCGAGCCACTAAGGAGCCTTCATGCGCCATCAGCGACATGACCTGATCGCGCCGGTGCCCGGCACGGCGCGGCAGATCCACAGTTTTCACTTCGGCCCGCAGCAGGCCGCAGGCAAGGTCTACATCCAGTCGTCGCTGCACGCCGATGAATTGCCGGGCATGTTGGTGGCCTGGCATTTGAAAGTACGCCTGGCCGAGTTGGCCGCGGCCGGGCGCTTGCGTAGCGAAATCGTGCTGGTGCCGGTCGCCAACCCGGTGGGCCTCGAACAAGTGTTGATGGACATCCCCTTGGGCCGCTATGAACTGGAAAGCGGGCAGAACTTCAATCGCCTGTTCGTCGACCTTGGCGAAGAGGTCGGCAACCAGGTCGAAGAGCTGCTGGGCGATGATCCCCAGCACAATGCCCGCTTGATCCGCAGCGCATTGTCCAGCGCCCTGGCCGCGCACACCGCCCAGACCCAACTGCAATCCCAACGCCTGGTACTGCAACGCCTGGCCTGTGATGCCGACATGGTGCTCGACCTGCATTGCGACTTCGAAGCCGTGGCGCACCTGTACACCACACCTGAAGCCTGGCCACAGGTAGAGCCATTGGCGCGGTACCTCGGCTCCGAGGCCAACCTGCTGGCCACCGACTCCGGCGGACAGTCCTTTGATGAGTGTTTCACCCTGGTGTGGTGGCAGTTGCAGCAACGTTTCGGCGAGCGCTTCCCGATTCCCATGGGCAGTTTTTCGGTGACCGTCGAACTGCGCGGCCAGGGCGATGTAAACCATGGTCTTGCCGCGCTGGACTGCCAGGCCATCATCGATTACCTGATCCACTTCGGCGCCATTACCGGCGATGTGACGCCCCTGCCCGCCCTGGCTTACCCGGCCACGCCATTGGCGGGTGTGGAGCCCGTCACCAGCCCGGTCGGCGGCTTGCTGGTGTTCAGTGCCTTGCCGGGTCAATACCTGGAGGCCGGGCAACTGCTCGCCGAAATCATCGATCCCATTACCGACCGCGTAACGCCGGTGCGCTGCGAGCACGCCGGCCTGCTGTACGCCCGTTCGCTGCGACGCATGGCCACTGCCGGGATGGTCATCGGCCATATCGCCGGCACGCAGGCCTACCGCAGCGGCTATCTACTTTCGCCTTGAGGATGCACGCCCCATGTACAAACTGACCGTTGAAGGCCTGCATAAAAGCTATGGCGACAATGAAGTGCTCAAAGGTGTTTCGCTCAAGGCCAGGACCGGTGACGTGATCAGCCTGATCGGCGCCAGCGGCTCCGGCAAGAGCACGTTCCTGCGCTGTATCAACTTCCTGGAAACCCCCAACGATGGCGCCATGACCCTGGACGGCCAGGCGATCCGCATGGTCAGCGACCGCCACGGTATGCGCGTGGCCGACGACGCCGAGCTGCAACGCTTGCGCACACGGCTGGCGATGGTGTTCCAGCACTTCAACCTGTGGAGCCATATGAGCGTGCTGGAAAACATCACCATGGCCCCGCGCCGCGTGCTGGGGTGCAGCAAGAAAGACGCCGAAGACCGCGCCCGCCGCTATCTGGACAAGGTCGGGCTGCCGGCACGTGTAGCCGATCAGTACCCGGCGTTCCTGTCTGGCGGCCAGCAACAGCGGGTAGCCATCGCCCGCGCCCTGGCGATGGAGCCTGAGGTGATGCTGTTCGATGAACCCACCTCGGCCCTCGACCCGGAACTGGTGGGTGAAGTGTTGAAGGTGATCCAGGGCCTGGCCGAGGAAGGCCGCACCATGATCATGGTGACTCACGAGATGAGCTTTGCGCGCAAGGTCTCAAGCCAGGTGCTGTTCCTGCACAAGGGCCTGGTGGAAGAGCAAGGCACCCCCGAGGATGTGCTGGGCAATCCGAAAAGCGAGCGCCTGCAGCAGTTTCTAAGTGGCAATTTGAAGTAAACCTTTGTGACGCCTGGAGGGTCTCTGCAATAGAGCCTCCAGAGCGTCCGCTGCCGCATGGCAAAAAACCCCGATTTCGCCAAACAATGGTTTGCCGCCAAAGGTTGGAAACCGTTCGCCTTTCAGAAACATGTATGGGCAGCGGTCAAGGCTGGCCAGTCAGGGCTGCTGCATGCCAGTACCGGTGCAGGTAAAACCTATGCCTTGTGGTTCGCCGCCCTCAACCATTTCGCCATCACCCGCCCGCCCGCTACCGGCAAGCGCAAGCCACCCGCTGAACCATTGACGGTGCTGTGGATCACGCCGATGCGTGCCTTGGCTGCCGATTCCGCACGTGCCCTGCAGGCACCCTTGGACGCCCTGCAAATTCCCTGGAGCGTGGGCCTGCGTACCGGCGACACCAGCAGCAGCGAGCGCGCACGCCAGACCCGCCGCCAACCCACCGCTCTGGTCACCACCCCGGAAAGCCTGACGCTGATGCTCGCACGGGCCGACAGTGAGACGAGCCTGGCGCACCTGCGCATGGTGATCGTGGATGAATGGCACGAGCTGATCGGCAATAAGCGCGGCGTGCAGTTGCAACTGGCGCTGGCGCGCTTGCGGCGCTGGCATCCTGAGTTGATGGTGTGGGGCATTTCCGCGACGCTGGGTAATCAGGCCCACGCTTTGGAGGTTCTGGTCCCACAGGGCGGTGGGATCAATGTACAGGGGCAGACGGCCAAGGCACTGCAGGTCGACACCTTGCTGCCGCCCGTCACCGAGCGCTTTCCCTGGGCCGGGCATATCGGCTTGAAGATGTTGCCGCGAGTGGTCGCAGAGGTAGAGGCCAGCAGCAGTTGCCTGGTCTTTACCAACACCCGGGCGCAATCGGAGATCTGGTATCAGGCGATTCTCGATGCCCGCCCGGACTGGGCCGGATTGATTGCCCTGCACCACGGCTCGTTATCGCGGGAGACCCGGGATTGGGTGGAGCGAGCATTGAAAGATGGGCAGCTCAAGGCGGTGGTGTGCACCTCCAGCCTCGACTTGGGTGTGGACTTCCTGCCGGTGGAGCGAGTGTTGCAGATCGGCTCCGCGAAAGGTGTGGCGCGGCTGATGCAACGCGCCGGGCGCTCCGGCCATGCACCGGGTCGGCCGTCACGGGTGACGCTGGTGCCGACCCATAGCCTGGAGCTGGTGGAGGCGGCTGCCGCCCAGGATGCAATTGCGCAGCGGCGCATCGAAGCGCGGGAATCGCCACACAAGCCGCTGGATGTGCTCGTGCAACACTTGGTCAGCATGGCCCTGGGGGGTGGGTTTACCCCGGATGCGCTGCTGGCGGAAGTGCGCGGCGCCTGGGCCTATCGCGATCTCACCGAAGCGGATTGGGCCTGGGCCCTGGGGTTTGTACGCCATGGTGGCCTGTCACTTACCGCCTATCCGGATTACCGCCGTGTTGAGCCCGATGAGCATGGCATCTGGCGTGTCCCGGATGCCCGCCTGGCACGCCGTCACCGCATGAGCGTCGGTACCATCGTCAGTGATGCCAGTATCCAGTTGAAATTCTGGAGCAAGGGTGGCGGCGGCAAGAACCTGGGCAGTGTCGAAGAGGGCTTTATTGCGCGGCTCAAGCCGGGGGATGGGTTTCTGTTCGCCGGGCGTTTGCTGGAATTGGTGCGAGTGGAAAACATGACCGCCTACGTGCGCCGCAGCAGCGCGAAAAAAGCCGCGGTGCCACGCTGGAATGGCGGGCGTATGCCGCTTTCCAATGAACTGGCCCAGGCGGTGGTCGAACGTTTTGATGCGGCGGCGCATGGGCACTTCGACGGCCCGGAGATGCAGGCGGTACAACCGTTGTTGCACACCCAACTGCGCTGGTCTGGCCTGCCGACGCGCGACAACCTGCTCGCCGAAACCCTGCAATCACGAGAAGGCTGGCACCTGTTTCTGTACCCCTTCGCCGGCCGTCAGGTACACCTGGGCTTGGCGAGCTTATTGGCGTGGCGGGTCAGTCAGCAGCAGCCGGTGACCTTCTCCATAGCCGTGAATGATTATGGCCTGGAACTGTTGAGCGCCACGCCAGTGAACTGGTCGTTGTTGTTGAATACGGCGTTGCTGAGCCCACAGCGCTTGCTGGAGGATGTGGCCGCCAGCCTTAACGCAGGAGAACTGGCCCTGCGCCGCTTTCGCGAAATCGCGCGGATCGCCGGGCTGGTGTTCGCCGGGTATCCCGGTGCGCCGAAAAGCACGCGGCAGGTGCAGGCTTCCAGCGGATTATTCTTTGAAGTGTTCAAGCAATATGACCCGCAGAACCTGCTGCTGGCCCAGGCAGGGGAAGAAGTCTTGCGCGATGAGTTGGATATTCGTCGGCTGGAAGAGACATTAAGTCATCTATCGGCACTGAAACTGGACGTGCATACGATTCAGCGGCCCACGCCCCTGGCCTTCCCGCTGTTGGTGGAACGAATGCGCGAAAGCATGAGTTCGGAGAAGTTGTCGGAGCGCATCGCCCGGATGGTCAAGGACCTGGAAAAAGTCGCCGACAAAGGAAAAGCTTGATGCATTGTGCACTGACGCTTGCAGGCGAAGAACTGTGGTTATTGGCGGACAAGGCCGTGTACTGGCCCGCTCGCCAGTGCCTGCTTATTGCCGATGCGCACTTTGGCAAAGCATCGGCCTATCGCAGCCTGGGACAACCTGTGCCCCAGGGCACCACCACGACGAATCTGGAACGCCTGGACAGGCTGTTGTCGGCACTGTCGTGCGCGCAGTTGATCTTTCTCGGTGACTTCCTGCATGGCCCAGGTTCTCACGCCAGCGGCACCCTCAGCGCGATCCGGGCCTGGCGTGCACGCAATGGCGAACTGGCCTTGACCTTGATTCGCGGCAATCACGATAAACGGGCAGGCGACCCGCCTGCTGACCTGAGGATCGAGGTGGTGCCAGAGCCACTGCTGATGGGCCCTTTCGCCCTGCAACATGAGCCTGACGCCCATGCCAGCCACCACGTATTGGCGGGGCATGTGCATCCGGTGTACCACTTGCGCGGCAAGGGCCGCGAGCGCTTGCGCTTGCCGTGCTTCCAGATCGGCGAACGGGTCAGCCTGCTGCCGGCGTTTGGCGCCTTTACCGGGGGCTATGCCGTGCAGCAGGGTGATGAGCACCGAATCTTTGTCATCGGCGAACACAAGGTTTGGCCCATCAGTAAGTGACTGATTGGCCGTCCAGGTATCAGGCGACAGGCGCGGGTGGTGGCTCGTCTGGCAGGGTCGGCTCACCGGGCTCGGTAGGCTGGGGGTAATCGGGCTCGGGCTGGCCTGGAATGCCGCCCGCATGGGCAGGGTTAGCCATCAGGGACCAGGCCAGAACACCAATCTGGTTGGGTTCAAGCCGGGCGAGTTCTGCGCTGATTCGCGGGTCGATCTTCATAAGGTACTCCTCAAGCGTGGCCCGACGCGTTTTGCACGCGCCGAGGCAGTACACCTGAATAGAGTCACTTTGTGCAGACTAATTCCCTTTAACCGTAGGAGCTTTCGATCAAGCGCGTGGGAGAGTGACGCCACGTTGGCCCTGGTACTTGCCGGCGCGGTCTTTGTAGGACACTTCACAAGCCTCGTCGGACTGCAGGAACAGCATCTGTGCCACGCCCTCATTGGCATAGATCTTTGCCGGCAAGGTGGTGGTGTTGGA
Source organism: Pseudomonas sp. W2Jun17 (assembly GCF_023127795.1). Lineage (NCBI taxonomy): Bacteria > Pseudomonadati > Pseudomonadota > Gammaproteobacteria > Pseudomonadales > Pseudomonadaceae > Pseudomonas > Pseudomonas sp. W2Jun17. The sequence continues at coordinate 379,429 of NZ_SPKO01000007.1, forward strand.
GAACTCCAGGGTCACATGACCTTCCCACTCCGGCTCAAGCGGGGTGACGTTGACGATAATGCCGCAACGAGCGTAAGTGCTTTTACCCAGGCAGATGGTCAATACGTCGCGGGGAATGCGGAAGAATTCCACGGTACGCGCCAGGGCGAAGGAGTTGGGCGGGATGATGCACACGTCGCTCTTGACGTCGACGAAGCTTTTTTCATCGAAGTTCTTCGGATCGACAATCGCCGAATTGATGTTGGTGAACACCTTGAATTCATCGGCGCAACGCACGTCATAGCCATAGCTGGAGACCCCGTACGAAATCACCCGCTCATCACCTTCGCCACGAATCTGGCGCTCGACGAACGGCTCGATCATGCCGTGTTCCTGCGCCATGCGGCGAATCCACTTGTCCGATTTGATGCTCATGGCGGTGTCCTGAATAGCGAGGTGGAAAAAATCTGTGGGCCATCTTACCGGGGCCAGCCTTGGGGTTCAAAGGCCGCAAGGGTTTTCTTGATCAAAGCCCTGCCCGCTATAAGCCTCAGCCAACGCGGCCGGGGCCGGTATTGCCGTCAGGGATGGCTGTAAATACCACCGCCAGTCACGAAAATAGAGAAACCTTCGGAAATACCATTGGCACGTTCCGGAAAAAGGGTTAAGGTGGCGCCACTGTGCTGCTTGTGTCACTGAGAATCTCTACACGATATGTTGAATTTCGATCCAACCATCTCCAAGAATTTTTCCTGCTCTTTGCACTCAGTCTCGGCCAGGGCTTTTCCTGAGTCGCAGTTAACTTTGTCCAAGGAGTTACACCATGTCTAATCGCCAAACTGGTACCGTTAAGTGGTTCAACGATGAAAAAGGCTTCGGCTTCATCACTCCACAATCCGGTGACGACCTGTTCGTTCACTTCAAAGCTATCCAATCCGACGGCTTCAAAAGCCTGAAAGAAGGCCAACAGGTTTCTTTCATCGCTACCCGCGGTCAGAAAGGCATGCAAGCTGAAGAAGTTCAAGTTATCTAACTTGTACTGACTCAGTCGAAAAACCCCGCCCTTAAAAGCGGGGTTTTTTTATGCCTGGATTTTGAGAGAGGCCTGAACAAAAGCCGGGCATAAAAAATGTGGGAGGGGGCGTACCCCCTCCCACATCCAAGCTTTCAAGCTGCGTCGCTTACTGGAACAACGACTCACTCGACAAGCCATTCTTCTCAAGGATCTCACGCAAGCGCTTGAGGCCCTCCACCTGGATCTGCCGCACCCGCTCACGGGTCAGGCCAATCTCCAGGCCTACATCTTCCAGGGTGCTGCTCTCGTGACCACGCAGGCCGAAGCGGCGAATCACCACCTCACGCTGCTTGTCCGTAAGCTCTGACAGCCACTGGTCAATACTTTGGGAAAGATCATCGTCCTGCAACAGCTCGCAGGGATCGGTCGGGCGATCATCCGTCAGGGTGTCCAGCAGGGTTTTATCCGAATCCGGCCCCAGCGAGACATCGACCGACGATACACGCTCGTTAAGGCCCAGCATGCGCTTGACCTCCCCTACCGGTTTTTCCAGCAGGTTGGCGATCTCTTCAGGCGAAGGTTCATGATCGAGTTTTTGCGTCAGCTCACGCGCCGCCCGCAGGTAGACGTTGAGCTCCTTGACCACATGGATCGGCAGCCGGATCGTGCGGGTCTGATTCATGATCGCCCGTTCGATGGTCTGGCGAATCCACCAGGTGGCATACGTCGAGAAGCGGAAGCCCCGCTCGGGGTCGAACTTCTCCACCGCCCGAATCAAGCCCAGGTTGCCCTCTTCGATCAAGTCCAGCAGCGACAGCCCACGATTGACGTAGCGTCGGGCGATTTTCACCACCAGGCGCAGGTTGCTTTCAATCATGCGTTTGCGCCCAGCCGGATCGCCCTTCTGCGACAAGCGCGCAAAATGGACTTCTTCTTCGGGAGTGAGCAGAGGGGAAAAGCCGATTTCATTGAGGTACAACTGAGTCGCATCGAGCGCCCGAGTGTAGTCAATGTACTTGTGTTGCTTTAACGCGGAGGCGTTCCTGGATTTGGTACGAACTGAAGGTGGTGCCGCTCCTTCATTATCTGACATCGGATCCGTATCGATGCCGGCCTCCATAAGGAGAACCTCATCGTCGATGTCAAACTCCGGCGCTTCTTTACTGAGAGCCATTGTTATAGTCCTTTGGTGAGTTCGACCTCAAGCTCAAGCGACGCCTTTATCCTTGGCAACGCTGGAGCCTGTTCCTTCTACGTGAGGGAACAGGCTGTGCAACACATCAACGACGGGGCAGGAATTGCAGCGGATCTACAGGCTTCCCTTGGCGGCGAATCTCAAAGTGCAGTTTCACCCGGTCTGTGCCCGTTGAACCCATTTCGGCAATTGTCTGTCCGACTTTGACCTGCTGCCCCTCCCGAACCAACAGCCTGCGGTTATGACCGTAGGCACTGACGTAGGTATCGCTGTGTTTGATGATGACCAGCTCGCCGTAGCCCCGTAGACCACTCCCGGCGTACACCACTGTCCCATCAGACGCAGCTAAAACAGGCTGTCCCAAATCCCCGGCGATATCAATGCCTTTATTCAAACTACCGTTTGAAGAGAATTTTCCAATCAGTACGCCATTTGAAGGCCATCCCCAGCCGGTCGGCGCCGGCCCTGCAGGTGGCAACGGCGCGGGTGCGGGCTTGCTTGCAACGCTAGGCGAAGCACTGCCTGCAGGCCGGGTGATGACGGTGGTTTTGCTCGAAGACGATGGCGAAGATCCCGACTTTGTCACAACTGCCGTAGCCGCCGAACCTGTGCGGCCATCGAAACGAATGGTCTGCCCTGGATGAATGGTGTAGGGCACGGGAATGTTGTTACGAGCGGCCAGCGCCTTGTAGTCCCAGCCATAACGGAAGGCAATGGAGAACAGTGTGTCGCCTTTGCGCACCACATACTGGCCCGTGGTCACCGTGGGCCGCTGCGGTGCTGCGTTGGTGCGGTCAACGACACGCGCACCGCCCGATGGCGTGCTCGAGCAGGCGGCCAATAAGGAACTCAAGACAAGGCCAAGCACCAGTCGCTGAAAGCTTGTTTTACTCATTCGCTGCGCAGGACCTGTGAGACTCACCCGCCGCTCCCTTTGTGGTGGCTGAACGTTAACGCCTGGATCAGGCTTGAAATATGACGCAAGTATAACTGGGCATTGGCTTTTTACTGGCACCCGACTGAAACGAAAAATTCATCTTGTTCAATTGCGGCTGCCAAGCCTGTTGATTCAATAGACCCCGGCGTAAGACACATCCTCGCCAGCAGAATTCACTGCCAGGGAATAAATGCTCAGGCCAAGGGGCCATTCAACAGCGGCACGAAGCGCACGGCGCCCAGCACGTGCCGGGAAAAGCCTTCTTCCTCGCGGATAATAAGCATCAACTGTTGCACTTCGCCGGAGCCCACCGGGATGACCAGCCGCCCGCCCGGCGCCAACTGATCCAACAGAGCTTGAGGCACATCGGTGGCCACGGCGGTGACAATAATGCCGTTGTACGGCGCCAGCGCCGGCCAGCCTTCCCAGCCATCGCCCCAGCGAAACACCACGTTGCGCAGGTTCAGTTCTACCAGGCGCTCCTTGGCACGGTCCTGCAGCACCTTGATGCGCTCTACCGAAAACACTCGCTCTACCAACTGTGACAGCACAGCTGTCTGGTAACCGGAGCCGGTGCCGATCTCCAGCACCTTGTCCAGGGGCCCGGCCGCCAGCAACAGCTCGCTCATGCGCGCAACCATGTAGGGCTGGGAGATGGTCTGGTTGTGGCCGATAGGCAACGCCGTGTCTTCATAGGCGCGGTGCGCCAGGGCCTCATCGACAAACAGGTGCCGCGGCGTACGCCGAATCACTTCCAGCACCTGGGCGTTGGACAAGCCTTCTTCGTACAGACGCTGGATCAACCGCTCCCGGGTGCGCTGGGAAGTCATCCCGATGCCACGGCGCAACAAGTCGTCTTGTTCACGAGCCATCAACGCAGTCCCTCCAGCCAGCCATCGAGGCCACTGAAGGCATCACTGAAGGTGCGATCCAATTGCAACGGGGTAATTGACACATAGCCTTGCATCACCGCATGAAAATCCGTGCCTTCCCCGCCATCCTCGGCATCACCGGCCGCGGCGATCCAATAGCCTTCCTTGCCGCGCGGGTCGACCACCTTCAGGGGCGCCGCCGCGCGCGCGCGATGGCCCAGGCGCGTCAGCTGGATACCGCGGATACGGTCGAGGGGCAGATTGGGAATATTCACGTTGAGTACCGTACGCGGCGGCAGGTCCAGAGACTCATGGGCCTGCACCAGCTTGCGCGCGAAATACGCCGCGGTCGCCAGGTTATCCAGTTGCCGCGAAGCAAAGGAAAAGGCGAACGCGGTGCGCCCCAGGAAGCGCCCTTCAAGGGCCGCCGCCACGGTGCCGGAATACAGCACGTCATCACCCAGGTTGGCGCCCAGGTTGATTCCCGACACCACCAGGTCCGGCTCATGCTCCAGCAAACTGTTGATTGCCAGGTGCACGCAGTCGGTGGGGGTGCCGTTTACGCTGATAAAGCCATTGGCCAGAACCTGCGGGTGCAGCGGACGGTCGAGCGTCAGCGAACTGCTGGCGCCGCTCTTGTCCTGGTCGGGGGCAACCACCACGCACTCGGCGTAATCCTGCAGCGCAGCATAGAGCGCGGCAAGACCGGGTGCGGTGGCACCGTCATCGTTTGATATCAGAATACGCATGGGCTGTCCGTCTGCCCCACCGGCACCAGATCAACAAGCTCGCGCACCAAGACAGTGGCGAAGCATCCGGCCGGCAGGACGAATTCCAATTGCAGAATGTCAGGCCCGGGATAATGCCACGTCAACCCGCCAATGGGCAGTCGCAGAATGCGACGTTCCTGGCTCATTCCTGCATTCACCAGCCAATCACGTAGGTCGGATTCGCTGGCAGCGACAGATTGTTCCAGATCATGCGTAAGACCTTTCGCCGGCGAGTCGCCTTCGCCCCATTGTGGGCCAGTCGGGTGCAAGTCCAGGATCGCCAGGCGCGGGTCGCTGCATTCAGCCTCCCCGGCAGGGAAAAAGCTGCGACTGTCGGTAAAGGCCAGCAGGTCACCCACCTGGGCGCGCTGCCAGGAACCGTCGGCGACACGCGCTGCCAGCACTTTGTTGAACAAGTAGCTACGAGCGGTGGACAGCAACCGCGAACGCACGTTGCGTTGCTCCGGCAGGGCCTTGCGAGCAGCCCATTCACGGGCATCCACCACGTTGCCACCGTTGTGGCCAAAGCGCTGGGCGCCGAAATAATTGGGAATGCCATGCCGGGCAATCAACTGCAAACGCGCGTCGATGGCGGCGGTATCGCCGGCCAGTTGGGTCAGACGCAAGGTAAAGCCGTTGGCCGAATGCGCACCACGTTGCAACTTGCGCTTGTGGCGGGTGGTTTTCAGGATCTTGAGGGTGTCGTTTTCCGCACCGCTCAGGTCCGGGTCGGCCTTGCCGGGCAACTGTACGCTGAACCATTGGCGGGTCAGGGCCTGACGGTCCTTGAGCCCGGCATAGCTGACGGTGCGCAGCGGCACACCGGCGGCCTTGGCGATACGCCGTGCGGCCTCTTCAGTATTCAAGCCGCGCTTTTCCACCCACAGCCACAGGTGCTCACCGTCACCAGTCAACGGGATGTCCAGCACCTCATCAACCTGGAAGTCTTCTGCCGTCGCCTTCAGCACCGCGCTGCCCAAGGCCTCGCCGTAGGCCCGCGGGCCCAGCAGTTGCAAATCGTTCATGCGCGCAGCAACAAGGCAACGGAGTGCACGGCGATGCCCTCTTCACGACCGGTAAATCCGAGCTTTTCGGTGGTGGTGGCTTTCACGTTGACTTGATCCAATTCAATTTGCAGGTCTGCGGCAATCAGCGCACGCATCGCTTCGATATGGGGGGCCATCTTGGGCGCCTGGGCCACGATGGTGTTGTCGACGTTGCCGACCTTCCAGCCCTTGGCATGGATCAACCCGACCACATGGCGCAGCAACACACGACTGTCCGCACCTTTGAAGGTCGGATCGGTGTCCGGAAAGTGCTTGCCGATATCGCCCAATGCCGCCGCGCCGAGCAAGGCATCGCTCAAGGCATGCAAGACAACGTCGCCGTCGGAATGAGCCAGCAACCCATGGTGGTGTGCGATGCGCACGCCGCCCAAGGTGATGAAATCGCCCTCAGCGAAACGGTGCACATCGTAGCCGTGGCCAATACGCATAAAAAAACGCCCCGATTTAATTCAGGGCGTGATTCTACCTACTTTTGCCTCACATTAACCGAGCAAAGCACGACCATGATGGCGCAAATGGTCTTCGATGAAGCTGGCGATGAAAAAGTAGCTGTGGTCGTAGCCAGGTTGCAGGCGCAGTTCCAACGGATGGTTGGCCGCCTTGGCCGCTTGCTGCAGGGCCTCGGGCTTGAGCTGAACCGCAAGGAAATCGTCACGATCGCCCTGGTCCACCAGTAGCGGCAGTTTTTCCGAGGCTTCGCTGATCAGCACGCAGGCATCCCATTCACGCCACTTGGAACGCTCTTCGCCCAGGTAACGGGAAAAAGCTTTCTGGCCCCAGGGGCAGTCCATCGGATTGTTGATTGGCGAAAACGCCGACACCGATTGGTAGCGTCCCGGGTTACGCAGCGCGCATACCAATGCGCCATGTCCGCCCATGGAGTGACCGCTGATGCCGCGTTTAGCCGACGCCGGGAAATGCGCCTCCACCAAGGCCGGCAACTCCTGCACTACGTAGTCATGCATCCGATAGTGCTGGGCCCAGGGCTCCTGCGTGGCGTTCAGATAGAAACCAGCGCCGAGGCCGAAGTCCCAGGCGTTGTCCGGATCGTCCGGCACACCGGGGCCGCGGGGGCTGGTGTCCGGTGCGACGATAATCAAACCCAGCTCGGCGGCCATGCGCTGGGCGCCAGCCTTCTGCATGAAGTTCTCATCGGTGCAGGTCAAGCCGGACAGCCAGTACAGTACCGGCAACTTACCGCCCTGCTCTGCTTGCGGCGGCAGATAGACGGCGAAGGTCATGTCGCAACCGAGCACATCGGAATGATGCTTGTAGCGTTTATGCCAGCCGCCGAAGCTCTTCTGGCATGACAGGTTTTCCAGACTCATGGCCGACCTCAGAAGTGAATGACGGTACGAATGCTCTTGCCTTCATGCATCAGGTCAAACGCTTTGTTGATATCTTCAAGGCCCATGGTGTGGGTGATGAAGGTGTCCAGCGGGATCTCACCGGTCTGGGCCATTTCCACGTAGCTTGGCAGCTCTGTGCGCCCACGCACGCCACCGAATGCCGAACCGCGCCAGACGCGCCCGGTGACCAGTTGGAACGGACGCGTAGCGATTTCCTGGCCGGCACCGGCCACGCCGATGATCACCGACTCGCCCCAGCCTTTATGGCAGCACTCAAGCGCCGCACGCATCAGTTGCACATTGCCGATGCACTCGAAGGAAAAGTCCACGCCGCCGTCGGTCAAATCGACAATCACGTCCTGGATTGGGCGGTCGTAATCTTTCGGGTTAATGCAGTCGGTAGCCCCCAGTTGCTTGGCGATTTCGAACTTGGCCGGGTTGATGTCGATGGCAATGATGCGACCGGCCTTGGCCTTGACCGCGCCGATCACGGCCGACAGGCCGATACCGCCCAGCCCGAAGATAGCCACGGTGTCGCCCGGTTTGACCTTGGCGGTGTTGAGCACCGCGCCGATGCCTGTGGTGACGCCGCAACCAAGCAGGCAGACTTTTTCCAGCGGAGCTTCCTTAGGAATCTTGGCCACGGAGATTTCCGGCAACACGGTGTACTCGGAGAACGTCGACGTGCCCATGTAGTGGAAAATCGGCTGGCCCTTGTAGGAAAAGCGCGTAGTGCCATCCGGCATCAGGCCTTTGCCTTGGGTAGAACGGATGGCCTGGCACAGGTTGGTCTTGCCCGACAGGCAGAATTTGCACTTGCCACATTCCGGGGTGTACAGCGGGATCACATGATCGCCGACAGCGACTGAAGTTACGCCCTCGCCGATGGCTTCGACCACTGCGCCGCCTTCGTGACCCAGGATCGACGGAAAAATGCCTTCCGGGTCCGCACCCGACAACGTATAGGCATCGGTGTGGCACACGCCGGAGGCAACCACCCGCAACAGCACCTCGCCAGCCTTGGGCATGGCGACGTCCACTTCCACGATCTCAAGGGGCTTCTTGGCTTCGAAGGCTACGGCGGCGCGGGACTTGATCATCCGGGTTTCTCCAGGGGGTTAAAAATTGATTGCAGCAGTGTAAAACATGGCTGCCTGATTAATAATCCAGGCGAAAGCAAAACTTTATTGCTGTACAGGGATAATGACCATGCTGGAAAACCGCTGGGAAGGCATCGATGAATTCGTCGCAGTGGCCGAGTGCAGCCAATTCACGGCGGCGGCAGAGCGCCTGGGAGTATCGTCGTCCCATATAAGCCGCCAGGTGGCACGCCTGGAGGAGCGGTTGCAAACGCGCCTGTTGTATCGCAGTACACGCAAGGTGACGCTGACCGAAGCGGGTCAGACGTTTCTGCAACATTGCCAGCGTTTGCAGGATGGTCGCGAAGAAGCCCTGCGGGCAGTAGGCGACCTCACCAGCGAACCCAAGGGCATGTTGCGCATGACCTGCGCAGTCGCCTATGGCGAGCGCTTTATCGTGCCACTGGTGACCCGGTTCATGGCGCTCTATCCGCAACTGCGGGTGGATATCGAACTGAGCAACCGTCAATTGGATCTGGTGCACGAGGGCCTGGATTTGGCCATCCGCCTGGGTCGCCTGCAAGACTCGCGCATGGTCGCCAGCCGCCTGGCACCGCGGCGCATGTACCTGTGCGCCTCCCCTTCCTACCTGGAACGCTATGGTCGGCCACATAGCTTGTCGGAACTGAGTCGGCATAACTGCCTGATCGGCAGCTCGGATATCTGGCAACTGGCCCAGGACGGGCGGGAATTTTCCCAAAGGGTTCAGGGAAACTGGCGCTGTAACAGTGGGCAGGCGGTGCTGGATGCGGCGCTGCAAGGTGTAGGGCTGTGTCAGCTGCCGGATTATTACGTGCTGGAGCATTTGCACAGTGGTGCGCTGGTGTCGTTGCTGGAGGCGCATCAGCCACCGAATACGGCGGTGTGGGCGCTGTACCCGCAGCAGCGGCATTTGTCGCCGAAGGTCAGGAAGCTGGTGGACTTTCTCAAAGAAGGCTTGGGTGACAATTCGGTCTATCGAACATAAACAGCTACCGTTCGTGCATTGCCTGGACACCGGTTAATAACCGCTTTCATTAGAAAACCAGGCAAGCCCATGACGTCCAACACTCGGCAACTCCAGCATATCAATCATTTTGTCCGAAAGGTTCTGGCCGACTTTCCGGTGCCCAGCGCAATCGCAGCCCAATTGCTTTGCGAGCATCTACAACCATTCACTCAGGAACAACTGGACCCGGATACTACGTTCCTGACCACTCTGGAATACAACCTCGACAATCCCAATGCACCCTACACTGCAGTGATCGTCCAATCCATGAGCCTGACCGAGGCCATGATCTGCAATGCGCCCCATGCCCCTGGCGGCATGATCAACAACACGGGCTTTTCCACTATCGCGCCGTACTTCAATATCGTCGATGAACTGCCGCGCCTGATGGATAACCGCATACCGCAAATGTTCAACGAAGAGTTCATCACTTCCGGCTGGATCCCGCCCAGACGGTATGAGGCGCTTTACCGGCAAAGCGAACCTCAGGCCTACGACCCGACCACCCAACTGGAGATCGCGCCAGCCGTTCTCAGAAAGGTGATTGACTCAAGCAACTTTGAACAAACCTATGACAAGGCCATCACCCAATTCTGGGGGGAGCATCGGGACAATTACACCACCCTGATGCGCATTGCCTTCGCCAAGGCTTACCTCAATCAGTACGAAGAATTCACGCTCACCGAAGCAGAACGGCAACTGGCCGCACGAGCGGCAGGTATCGGCGTCGACAGGGACGCCAGCAACCTGACCCTTGAAGATTTTCAGGCGCCCTACTCACCGGATAAAAACTTATCCGTGCGCGTGCTGCGCATTCATCAGTTCGACGCCACCGACATTCTTACGATTACCGACACCCAGAGCCAGATCACCCTGCTGTACGTCCCCGGCAACTCCTCCCCCATCCATGGTTTCAACAGCCCAACGGACATGCGCAATGCGCTGGTAAAAGTGGCCAAGGACCCGACCCAGCGCAAAGCGCTGACCAACCACTTTGAACCCGACTCGATTGACTCCGGCCTGATCTACTGTGGTGTCGAGGAAGCATTGATCGGTATGGCGATGTACCCGGAATCTTCCAGCCCCGCCGGTTTTTTCAATAGCTTGTTGCGCAACGGTTATTGGGACCCCGAGCAATACATTAATAACCCAATGTATCCGGCGCTCAGAAGCAACCCATTTGCGTTTATCGCACGACAGATCCGCAGTCGGATTGCAAAATTGGCAGCCAAAACCGTTGTCTCGCCCTTGGACACATTCAAAGCCGACACCCTCGACGCCTTGGATAAAGCCTGCCTGCTGGCGATCCCCGTGGCGCTGACCATGGGCACCGCGTTGCTGGCGGAGTTTTGTTTCATTACCTCAGGTTTGACTGGCATGGCGATCGGCGCCGATGACGTGCTCAAGGACAAACCCCACGCCGTTGAGCGCATGGTGTTCGGCGCCCTGAACGCGCTCCCGGTGGTTATCCACGGCATCAGCAAAGGCGCGAGCAGTCTCGAGGCGTTACGCCCCGTGCTTGGCCCGGCTACGCGGGCAGAGGAGGGCCAGATCAACGTCAAGGTGATCACTCAGGCCTCCGCCCAAACCGAGACTCGCCCCCTGGTCGCTGCAACATCTCCCAGCGGCTTGCAGACCGTCAAGATTCAGGGCGAGACCTTCCTGACCTACAAAAGCCCGAATGACTGGGGTTCTTTTGAGCTGTTCGTGAATAATCCAGAAGCCCCCGAGAAGACTCAAGCCACGGGTCTCTACGCTATTCAGAGCTCCGACCTGCAATGGCGACGTGCCGGATTGACCGGAGGGGGGGCATTTCGCAATGCCTGGCAACGGGTTTACAAACTGTTCGATAGCACCCAGCAGTTGAGTTTCTTCAGCGCCTACCAGATGCCAGCGCCCGTGCGCGAGACCGTCGTGCAGATGCTCACCGACACCAGCTCATTTTCGGAAGATTTCGAACCCTTCGGAATGGATGCACAGTCGATCAGCAACGCCCGGAGACTGTTCTTTGAGAAAAGGAGCCAATTAAACCAGGATTCGGCGATCTTCTTTCACCACCTGCCCTACTCGCCCCTGCAGCCGGTCCTCCCCCGCTTGAGCTTGAACGAATCACAGCAAAGCATTATCGAGAAACTGCTACGTGCCAGTGACGGCCTCGTGATCGGCGAAAGCCACAGCGCCGAATCGAGCAAAGCCTTTCTGATCGACAACATGCAGATACTCGCCAGCCAAGGTGTCAAACGCATCTACTTCGAACATCTGCTGACGGATGTGCATATTCCGATGCTGAAGGCTTTTTACCGGTCGAAGAACGCCCCTATGGCCGAGGCGCTGACAAACTTCCTGAACGGGATCTACCCATTGCCCCGAAACCACTATTACTCATTCACAAACGTCGTGACCAAAGCCCGAGAGGCCGGAATCAAGATCCAGCCGATCGACTGCACCGTGAGCTACATACTTCGCGATATGCGCGACAGTGCGGGAACCCTGCGCCAGCGGATGATGAACTATTACGCTACCGAGGTGATTCAGTGGATCCAGACCTCCAAGCGCCAACCCGGTAAATGGGTCGCACTGGTGGGCGATACCCATACCAATACGTTCAAGGACATCCCTGGGCTGGCCGAACTCACCGGCAGCATCGGCCTGCGGATAGAAGATAGGATGGGCACCCACCCGTTGGGCATCGAAGTCGATCCGGGGCGCACCGCCAGCCTGGGCCTGAACAAAGGGGAAGGCACGGTCAAAGCCAACCTGGTCTTGCGCGTTGATCCTGCCGCGTTGCAGCACTCAATGGAATCACAGCCCGGCCCTTCGCACAGTCGAGTGGTGAAGTCGGCCCAGGCACTGCTGACACGGCCAGGCCAATTCATGCTCACCGAGGCCACCCACATTGACTATCGGTCCCGACGCGGGGACCTGCGCAGTTTCAGGATCAACAGCCAGGAAGGCCGGAACTCCATCAACGTGGTCGGCTGGCCTATTGATGAGAAGCCATTCGACAGCATTGAGGCATTGGTGAGCGAGCTGAAAACCCTGCCCGGGTTGGAGCAAGTCTACGGCTGAGGGTCAGGACGCCTGATAAGCCCGGCGCTGACGCAGCCATTCAAGGTCTTCGGGACGGGTGACCTTTATATTGTCTGCACGCCCTTCGACCAGCCGCGGCGCCTGGCCGGACCATTCCATGGCCGACGCTTCGTCGGTGATCACGGCGTCCGCCACCAGGCTGTCGGCCAAGGCGCGGTGCAAGGCCCCCAGGCGGAACATCTGCGGCGTATAAGCCTGCCAGATCAGGCTGCGGTCAACGGTTTCCACCACGCGGCCATGCTTGTCGACGCGCTTGAGCGTGTCGCGAGCCGGCACCGCCAGCAGACCGCCCACCGGGTCATCCGCCAGTTCAGCCAAGAGTTTGTCGAGGTCATCACGGCTCAAGTTAGGCCGCGCCGCGTCATGCACCAGCACCCAGTCATCATCACTGGCACCCAGGGCATTAAGGTGCAGCAGTGCATTAAGCACCGAGCCCGAGCGTTCCGAGCCACCGTCCGCACGCTGGATGCGCGGGTCTGTGGCGCACGCCAGGGTGGGCCAATAAGGATCATCAACAGCAAGACTGACCACCAGGCCCTTGAGCGAGGGGTGGTCGAGAAAACAGCCGAGGCTGTGTTCGAGAATAGTGCGCCCGCCCAATTGCAGGTATTGCTTGGGACGGTCCGCGGCCATACGGGCACCGACGCCCGCGGCAGGAATCACGGCCCAGAAGGCCGGTAGATCGTTATTCATTGGGCCAACTGGTAGAGGGTCTCGCCCTCCTTGACCATGCCCAACTCATGGCGAGCCCGCTCTTCAACGGTCTCCGTACCTTTTTTCAGCTCAAGCACTTCGGCGTCCAGGACACGGTTGCGCTCCAGCAGGCGTTCGTTTTCGGCACGCTGGTCGGCAATTTGCTGGGTCAGCTCTTCCACCTGCGCAAAGCTGCCATTACCGACCCATAGGCGGTACTGCAGGCCAGCCAGCAACAAGAGCAAGACGAGGAACAACCAATTGGGACTGCGCATCGAAATCCGGATATCCAGTGAAAAAAGACAGTCATGCAAACCTTTTGCAGCAACTGATAGCACAAAGCCTGGAAAAACCAGGCTTGCGCTTGTCAGTCAGCAGATTAGCGCCGAAATTCACACTTTCGTGAAATTTCTGACGCAACCCGCCGACTTTTTACCATTTACTGCTTAGCCGCGAAACTCGCCGCGACCGTTGTACTTGGCTTTACCTGCCAATTGCTCTTCGATGCGCAGCAATTGGTTGTACTTGGAAACGCGATCGGAACGGCACAGGGAGCCGGTCTTGATCTGGCCCGCCGAAGTGCCCACGGCCAGGTCGGCAATGGTGGAGTCTTCGGTTTCGCCGGAGCGGTGGGAGATCACAGCGGTGTAGCCCGCAGCCTTGGCCATCTGGATGGCTTCCAGGGTTTCGGTCAAGGTGCCGATCTGGTTGAACTTGATCAGGATCGAGTTGGCGATCTTCTTGTCGATGCCTTCTTTAAGGATCTTGGTGTTGGTCACGAACAAGTCGTCGCCCACCAGCTGGATTTTCTCGCCGATCTTGTCGGTGAGGATTTTCCAGCCATCCCAATCGGACTCGTCCAGGCCGTCTTCGATCGAGATGATCGGGTAGCGCTGGGTCAGGCCCTTCAGGTATTCAGCGAAACCTTCTGAGTTGAACACCTGGCCTTCGCCGGACAGGTTGTACTTGCCATCTTCATAGAATTCGCTGGCCGCACAGTCCAGGGCCAGGGTCACGTCGGTGCCCAGTTTGTAGCCAGCGTTGGCCACAGCTTCGGAGATCACTTTCAGCGCATCTTCGTTGGACGCCAGGTTCGGTGCGAAACCACCTTCGTCACCCACAGCGGTGCTCAGGCCACGGGCCTTCAGTACAGCCTTGAGGTGATGGAAAATCTCGGTGCCCATGCGCAGGCCTTCGGAGAAGGACTTGGCGCCCACCGGCTGCACCATGAATTCCTGGATGTCGACGTTGTTATCCGCGTGCTCGCCACCGTTGATGATGTTCATCATCGGTACCGGCATCGAGTAGACGCCCGGGGTGCCGTTCAGGTTGGCGATGTGCGCGTACAACGGCAGGTCCTGGTCCTGAGCTGCTGCCTTGGCGGCAGCCAGGGACACGGCGAGGATTGCATTGGCGCCGAGGCTGCCTTTGTTTTCAGTGCCGTCGAGCTTGATCATCGCGTGGTCCAGGGCTTTCTGGTCCAGCGGGTCCTTGCCCAGCAACAGGTCACGAATCGGACCGTTGATGTTGGCTACAGCCTTGAGTACACCCTTGCCCAGGTAACGGCTCTTGTCGCCATCACGCAGTTCCAGCGCTTCGCGCGAACCGGTGGAAGCACCGGACGGCGCGCAGGCGCTGCCGATGATGCCGTTATCGAGAAGCACGTCGGCTTCGACGGTGGGGTTGCCACGGGAGTCGAGAACTTCACGACCTTTGATGTCGACGATTTTTGCCATTGTTGTAAACACTCCAAAGTTGACGAAAACGACGCAGCTGAAGGAAATCTTTTGACCGACCGCAAGGGTGGAACAACGGGGCAGGCTTGCAGACGACAAGGCTCAGGCCCAAGGGCCTGAGCATTTAGCGTGGGAAATTCTACCGGAGAAATGGCAGTTACGCGGTCTCTACCGTCGGAAAACTCTTGACCAGCTCGTCCAACTGCTTGAGTTGGGCCAGGAATGGCTCCAGCTTGTCCAGGCGCAGGGCGCATGGGCCATCACATTTGGCGTTGTCCGGGTCTGGGTGGGCTTCAAGGAACAGGCCTGCCAGGGACTGGCTCATGCCCGCCTTGGCCAGGTCGGTGACCTGGGCACGGCGACCGCCGGCGGAGTCCGAGCGACCACCGGGCATTTGCAGCGCGTGGGTCACGTCGAAGAACACCGGGTATTCGAACTGTTTCATGATGCCGAAACCGAGCATGTCCACCACGAGGTTGTTGTAGCCGAAGCTCGAACCACGCTCGCAGAGGATCAACTGGTCGTTACCCGCTTCCACGCACTTGCTCAGGATGTGTTTCATCTCCTGAGGGGCGAGGAACTGGGCTTTCTTGATGTTGATCACAGCGCCGGTCTTGGCCATGGCGACCACGAGGTCGGTCTGGCGCGACAGGAAGGCCGGCAACTGGATGATGTCGCACACCTCGGCGACCACGGCAGCCTGCTCAGGCTCGTGGACGTCGGTGATGATCGGCACGCCGAAGGCTTGCTTGATGTCCTGGAAGATCCGCATGCCTTCTTCAAGGCCCGGGCCGCGATAGGAGGTCACGGAAGAACGGTTGGCCTTGTCGAAACTGGCCTTGAACACGTATGGGATGCCCAGCTTCTGGGTAACCCGCACGTATTCTTCACAGACCTGCATCGCCATGTCGCGGCTTTCCAGCACGTTCATGCCGCCGAACAGCACCATGGGCTTGTCGTTGGCAATCTCGATATCGCCTACGCGAATGATCTTCTGGGCCATCAGGGTTACGCCTTCTTCTGATGTTGCGTCAGTGCTGCTTTGACGAAACCGCTGAACAACGGGTGACCGTCGCGCGGCGTCGAGGTGAACTCCGGGTGGAACTGGCAGGCCACGAACCACGGATGATCCGGCGCTTCGACCACTTCAACCAGCTTGCCGTCACCGGAGCGACCGGAAATCTTCAGGCCAGCCTCTTTGATCTGCGGCAGCAGATTGTTGTTCACTTCATAGCGGTGACGGTGACGCTCGACGATTACGTCCTTGCCGTAGCAGTCGTGTACCAGCGAGCCGGCTTCCAGCAAGCAGTCCTGCGCACCAAGGCGCATGGTGCCGCCCAGGTCGGACGTTTCGGTACGGGTTTCAACGGCGCCGGTGGCGTCTTCCCACTCGGTGATCAGGCCGACGACCGGGTGGCCGCTGCTGTGATCGAACTCGGTGGAGTTGGCGTCTTTCCAGCCCAGCACGTTACGGGCGAACTCGATAACGGCCACTTGCATGCCCAGGCAGATACCCAGGTAGGGCACCTTGTTCTCGCGAGCGTATTGCACCGCGGTGATCTTGCCTTCCACGCCACGCAGGCCGAAACCGCCCGGCACGAGAATCGCGTCAACGCCTTCGAGCAGCGCAGTGCCCTGGTTCTCGATATCTTCGGAATCGATGTAGCGCAGGTTGACCTTGGTACGGTTGCTGATGCCGGCGTGGCTCATCGCTTCAATCAGCGACTTGTACGCGTCCAGCAGCTCCATGTACTTGCCGACCATGGCGATGGTGACTTCATGCTCAGGGTTGAGCTTGGCGTCGACCACGGCTTCCCACTCGGACAGGTCCGCGCCATTGCACTGCAGGCCGAAACGCTCGACCACAAAATCATCCAGCCCCTGCGAATGCAGGATGCCCGGGATCTTGTAGATGGTGTCGGCGTCTTCCAGCGCGATCACCGCACGCTCTTCAACGTTGGTGAATTGCGCGATCTTGCGGCGCGAGGAAATGTCGATCGGGTGATCGGAACGGCAAACCAGTACGTCCGGTTGCAGGCCGATGGAACGCAGCTCCTTGACCGAGTGCTGGGTAGGCTTGGTTTTGGTTTCGCCGGCGGTGGCGATGTACGGCACCAGTGTCAGGTGCATCAGCATCGCGCGCTTGGCGCCGACTTCGAAACGCAGCTGGCGGATGGCTTCAAGGAACGGTTGGGATTCGATGTCGCCCACGGTGCCACCGATCTCGACCATCGCCACGTCGGCATCGCCTGCACCCTTGATGATGCGGCGCTTGATTTCGTCGGTGATGTGCGGGATCACCTGGATGGTTGCACCCAGGTAGTCACCACGGCGCTCTTTGCGCAGCACGTGCTCGTAGACACGGCCAGTGGTGAAGTTGTTGTTCTGGGTCATGGTCGTGCGGATGAACCGCTCGTAGTGGCCCAGGTCCAGGTCGGTCTCGGCGCCGTCGTGAGTGACGAACACTTCACCGTGCTGGAACGGGCTCATGGTGCCCGGGTCGACGTTGATGTACGGGTCCAGCTTGAGCATGGTGACTTTAAGCCCCCGCGCCTCCAGGATGGCCGCCAATGAAGCGGAGGCAATGCCTTTCCCCAATGAAGAAACAACACCGCCCGTGACGAATATGTAGCGCGTCATGAAAAACCCTAGAAGTCTGCGTTAAAGCGGTCCGAGCCGCCGGGGAAAGCGAAGGAAGGCCGAAGCCCCCGATCACCTGCATTAATCACAGTGCACCTTTCAAAAAAACCGCCGCGTTGTGACAGACCAGCAAGGAAACACCGGTACGTTGATCGCTACACATTTTTTGGAATCGCCCAGCAAAGACTGCTTGGTAATCGGCAACTGCTGCGATTCAGTCGAATCCACAGAAGTTGTATCAAGAAGGGAGCGTAGTCTACCGGAAAGGCGCTATCAGCTCAAACCTTGATCGCAGGTCTGTGGCAACCAATGTAATTGCCAGTCATCCAGCGGACTGGCCCTCAGCCCCGCAAGCGTTGGTACAGCCAGCAATTGCTCGCCCCGATAGACCAGCGGCAATCTGCCACGGACGAAGCCCGGCATACCACTTTCATTCAACAGGCGCTTGAGATCACGCCGGCCTCGACCTGGCACTTCGACGATTTCGCCACCCTGGCGATAACGAATCGACAAGGGTCCCTCGGGAGCCTTGCCGGCAAACATCAGTTGGCCGTTCCCGGGTAACTCTAGTGGATTTCGCGGATCGGGCCAGCTCACCGACACGTCGGAAAATTCCGACCACGTGGAAGGCAGCCACCAAATGCGTTCGCCGCAACGATGAAGCTGACCGTCGGCCAGGCGCCATAACGGCTGTGCGTCCCCCTTGGCATCGCGCAGGGCGTACCAACTGGCCCAGTGGTCACTGTCGGGCAGACGAGTCAGGGGATTCAGCCAATGACGCAAGGCATTGCGCTGGCGCGCATCGGAAAGATCGCGCAACGGAGCAAGGACCAAGGAAGGCAAAGGCAACCAGGGAAACGCTGAAGGCTGATCCGCAGCGATCAGGTCCATGTGCGCCAGCTCATCGAGCAGGCCCTGGGCTTCACTCAGGTGCTCGGCAGTGCGCGCCAGGCTTGATACTGCCTGAGGCCAGCGCTGCGTCAGCGTTGGAAAGACCTGGTGACGCAGGTAATTGCGCGAGAACCGTGGATCGGCGTTCGAAGGGTCTTCAATCCACTTCAATTGGTGTTCGTGGGCGTAGGCTTCCAATGCTCCCCGGGAAACCGCCAGCAATGGCCGCACCAAGTGCCCCGTCGCCAACGGGCGACGCTCGGGCATTGCCGCCAACCCACGCACTCCGGCTCCGCGTAACAGGCGGAACAGCAGGGTCTCGGCTTGATCGTCGCGATGCTGGGCGGTGAGCAGCACCTCCCCTGCCCCGATCACCTCGGTAAACGCCTGGTAACGTGCGTTACGCGCGGCACGCTCCAGGCTGGCACCGGGTTGCACCTGCACACGCAAGACCTGCAAAGGTATGCCCAGGCTGTCACATAACGCTTGGCAATGACTGGGCCAGGCGTCAGCGGCCGCTTGCAGCCCATGATGGACATGCACAGCGCTGATGGGCGGCAGGGTTTCGGTGTTTGCCAGGGAAGCCAGAAGGTGCAGCAGGACGGTGGAGTCGAGGCCACCGGAGAATGCAATGCGCCAGGCCGGAGCATTGCGCCAGGGGGCCAGGGTTTTCAGGAGTCTGGCGGGTAGAGCCGGTTTCATCAGATGTCCCCGCCGCAAATCTGGAATACATAAGCCGAGCATACACAAAGCAAATGTGGGAGGGGGCTTGCTCCCGATTGCTGAGTGTCAGTCACTGCATCTGGTGACTGATCCACCGCTATCGGGAGCAAGCCCCCTCCCACATTGAGTTACGGCGTCGACTTTAGAGACCGTAGCTCATAAGGCGCTCGTAACGACGGGCCAGCAGCGCTTCGTTATCCAGCTTCTTGAGCATCGCCAGTTGCGAGCCCAGTTCAGCACGGATGGTCGCGGCAGCCGCGGCCGGGTCACGGTGGGCACCGCCCAGTGGCTCGGCGATCACTTTGTCCACGATACCCAGGCCCTTGAGGCGATCGGCGGTGATGCCCATGGCTTCAGCCGCATCCGGCGCCTTCTCTGCGGTTTTCCACAGGATCGAGGCGCAACCTTCCGGCGAAATCACCGCGTAGGTCGAATATTGCAGCATGTTCAACTGGTCGCACACGCCAATGGCCAGCGCACCGCCGGAACCACCTTCACCGATCACGGTGGCGATGATCGGGGTTTTCAGGCGAGCCATGACGCGCAGGTTCCAGGCAATCGCTTCACTCTGGTTGCGCTCTTCGGCGTCGATACCCGGGTATGCGCCCGGAGTGTCGATGAAGGTCAGGATCGGCATCTTGAAGCGCTCGGCCATTTCCATCAGGCGGCAAGCCTTGCGGTAGCCTTCCGGACGCGGCATACCGAAGTTGCGACGGACTTTCTCGCGCACTTCACGGCCTTTCTGATGGCCGATCACCATTACCGGCTGGTCGTCCAGGCGAGCGATACCGCCCACAATGGCCGCGTCGTCGGAGAAGTGGCGGTCGCCGTGCAGCTCATCGAACTCGGTGAAGATGTGTTCGATGTAGTCCAGGGTGTACGGACGGCGCGGGTGGCGAGCCAGGCGCGCGATCTGCCAACTGGTCAGCTTGCCGAAGATGTCTTCGGTGAGCGTGCTGCTTTTGTCTTGCAGGCGAGCGATTTCGTCGCCGATATTCAGCGAATTGTCATTGCCGACCAGGCGCAGCTCTTCGATCTTGGCTTGCAGGTCAGCGATCGGCTGTTCGAAATCAAGAAAATTCGGGTTCATAAGCGTCCGTCTTGGGTCGACGGCCAAGGAGTGCCTGGCCAGCCGGTTGTCTATTCGCGCCCTACCTTAAGGGAGAGGCGCGTTTAGGTCGAGATTAAATGTTCAGCCGAGGTCAGGGGTACTGACCGTCAACGGTATTGGAGGAAGACGTTGTCTCGCCCGAACTGGTCACGCAAAGCTTGAATCAAGCCATCAGCCGGATCAATCCGCCACGTCTCACCAAACTGCAACATGGCCTTGGCGTCGCTGCCGGTGTACTCCATGGTTACCGGGCACGCGCCGCGGTGGCGCTTGAGCAGGTCACCCAACCAGCGTAGCTGATCGCCCTTGAGCGCTTCGGTCTTGACCTTCAAGCGCAGGCTTTCGGCCAGGTTGGTGCGCGCATCTTCCATGCTCATCACCCGTTTGATACGCAGGCGCAGGCCACCGGAGAAGTCATCATTGCTGACCTCCCCTTCCACCACCACCATGGCGTCGGTCTGCAAAAGTGACTGGGCGGAGTGGAACGCGTCGGCAAACAGTGACGCTTCGATCCGGCCCGAGCGGTCATCCAGGGTGATGAAACCCATTTTGTCGCCCTTTTTATTTTTCATCACCCGCAGGGCGATGATCATGCCGGCGACGGTCTGGGTATCCCGCGCGGGCTTGAGGTCGATAATGCGCTGGCGGGCGAAACGGCGGATTTCGCCTTCGTACTCGTCAATCGGGTGGCCGGTGAGGTACAGGCCCAAGGTGTCTTTCTCACCTTTGAGGCGTTCCTTGAGGGTCAGCTCCTTGGCCTTGCGATGATTGGCGTAGACATCCGCATCCTCTTCGACGAACAGCCCGCCAAACAGGTCGGCGTGGCCGCTGTCATGGGTGCGGGCAGTCTGTTCGGCAGCCTTGATCGCCTCTTCCATGGCGGTGAGCAGCACCGCACGGTTACGGTCGATATTGGCCTGGTAAGCCTTCGGCTCATCATGGAAATACGGGCCGAGACGGTCGAGCGCGCCGCTGCGGATCAAGCCATCAAGGGTACGCTTGTTGATGCGCTTGAGGTCAACACGCGCGCAGAAGTCGAACAGGTCCTTGAATGGCCCATCCTGACGCGCTTCGGTGATGGCCTCCACCGGGCCTTCGCCCACGCCCTTGATCGCGCCGAGGCCATAGATGATGCGACCTTCGTCATTCACCGTGAACTTGAACTCAGAGGCGTTCACGTCCGGCGCATCGAGGCGCAGCTTCATGGTGCGCACTTCCTCGATCAAGGTCACGACCTTGTCGGTGTTGTGCATATCGGCCGACAGTACCGCAGCCATGAACGGCGCCGGGTAGTGGGCTTTCAGCCAGGCGGTCTGGTACGACACCAGGCCATAGGCGGCGGAGTGGGATTTGTTGAAACCATAACCGGCGAATTTTTCTACCAGGTCGAAGATGTTACCGGCCAGGTCGGCGTCGATGTTGTTGGTGGCGCAACCTTCAATGAAACCGCCGCGCTGCTTGGCCATTTCCTCGGGTTTCTTTTTACCCATTGCGCGACGCAGCATGTCCGCACCACCGAGGGTGTAGCCGGCCATTACCTGGGCGATCTGCATCACCTGTTCCTGATACAGGATGATGCCGTACGTCGGCGCCAATACAGGCTTGAGGCCCTCGTATTGATAGTCGGAGTGCGGGTAAGCCAGCTCGGCGCGACCGTGCTTGCGGTTGATGAAGTCATCCACCATGCCCGATTGCAGCGGGCCCGGACGGAACAGCGCCACCAGTGCGATCAAGTCTTCCAGGCAGTCGGGCTTGAGCTTTTTGATCAGCTCTTTCATGCCCCGGGATTCAAGCTGGAACACCGCCGTGGTTTCGGCCTTTTGCAGCAGGCTGTAGGTCGGTTTGTCGTCCAGCGGGATAAACGCGATATCCAGCGGTTCTTCGCCGACCTTGGCGCGGTCGCGGTTGATGGTCTTGAGTGCCCAGTCGATGATCGTCAGGGTACGCAGGCCGAGGAAGTCGAACTTCACCAGGCCGGCCGCCTCCACGTCATCCTTGTCGAACTGGGTGACCAGGCCGTCGCCTTCTTCATCGCAGTAGATCGGTGAAAAGTCGGTGAGCTTGGTCGGCGCGATGACCACACCACCGGCGTGTTTACCGACGTTACGCACCACGCCTTCGAGCTTGCGCGCCATGTCCCAGATTTCGGCGGCTTCTTCATCGACCTTGATAAAGTCGCGCAGGATTTCTTCCTGCTCGTAGGCTTTTTCCAGGGTCATGCCGACTTCGAACGGGATCATCTTCGACAGGCGGTCGGCCAGGCCGTAGGACTTGCCCTGCACCCGCGCCACGTCGCGAATTACCGCTTTCGCCGCCATGGAACCGAAGGTGATGATCTGACTTACCGCGTTGCGGCCGTATTTCTCGGCCACGTATTCAATCACGCGGTCACGACCATCCATGCAGAAGTCGACGTCGAAGTCGGGCATCGACACCCGTTCCGGGTTCAGGAACCGTTCGAACAGCAGGTCATATTCCAGCGGGTCAAGGTCGGTAATCTTCTGAACATAGGCCACCAGCGAGCCAGCACCTGACCCCCGGCCGGGACCTACCGGTACGCCGTTGTTTTTGGCCCACTGGATAAAGTCCATTACGATCAGGAAGTAGCCGGGGAATCCCATCTGGATGATGATATCCAGCTCGAAATTCAGCCGATCAACGTAGACCTGGCGCTTGGCTTCGTAGTCTTCAGTGGTGTCCTTGGGCAGCAGAACGCTAAGGCGTTCTTCCAGGCCATCGAACGACACTTTGCGAAAGTATTCGTCGATGGTCATGCCATCGGGTATCGGGAAGTTGGGCAAAAAGTGCTTGCCCAGTTTCACTTCGATGTTGCAGCGCTTGGCGATCTCGACGGAGTTTTCCAGGGCCTCGGGCAAATCGCTGAACAGCTGCGCCATTTCATCGGCGCTTTTGAGGTATTGCTCTTCGCTGTAATTCTTCGAGCGGCGCGGGTCATCCAGGGCCCGGCCTTCGCCGATGCACACGCGGGTTTCATGGGCCTCGAAATCTTCTTTCTTGATAAACCGCACATCGTTGGTCGCCACCAGCGGAGCACCCAGCTTATCGGCCAGGGCTACGGCAGCATGCAGATGTTCTTCATCGTTGGGGCGGTTGGTACGCTGGACTTCCAGGTAGAAACGGTCCGGGAATACCTGCATCCACTCACGTGCCAGCACCTCGGCTTCCTGGGGATTACCGCCCAGCAACGCGATACCGATCTCGCCCTCTTTAGCCGCCGAGAGCATGATCAGGCCTTCGCTGGCTTCGGCCACCCACTCGCGCTCGATGATGATCGAGCCGTTGCGCTGGCCGTCGATAAAGCCGCGGGAAATCAGCTCGGTGAGGTTGCGATAACCCACGCCGTTCATCGCCAGCAGGCTGATGCGGCTCAGTGGGTTATCCGGGTCCTTGTTGGACAGCCACAGGTCGGCGCCACAGATCGGCTTGATGCCGGCGCCCATGGCGTTCTTGTAGAACTTGACCAGGGAACACATGTTGTTCTGATCGGTTACCGCCACCGCAGGCATATTCATGCCCACCAGGGTTTTGACCAGTGGTTTGATCCGTACCAGGCCGTCGACCAGGGAGTACTCAGTGTGCAGGCGCAGGTGAACGAATGAAGCCGGCATAGTGATCCTGTCTTGATACATGAAAACAACAAGGCCCGGATTGTACCGGGCCTTGGTAAAAACATCAGCCTTGCTGCTAAACCTCGATCAGACTTTCGCGGGCCTCATAAGCCAGGCGTACCGGGGCAAACGAGCGGCGATGGATCGGGGTCGGGCCCAGCCGAGCCAGAGCTTCCAGATGAACGGGCGTCGGGTAGCCTTTATGGCCGCCAATCCCGTAGCCGGGGTAGATCAGTTCGAACGCAGCCATTTCACGGTCACGGCTGACCTTGGCCAGGATCGAGGCGGCGGCAATGGCTGGAACCTTGCTATCGCCCTTGACCACCGCTTCCGACGGCATCGCAAGCTTCGGGCAACGGTTGCCATCGATCATCGCCATTTTCGGGGTGATATGCAGCCCTTCAACAGCACGCTGCATGGCTAACATGGTTGCATGGAGGATATTAAGTTTGTCGATTTCCTCGACTTCAGCGCGAGCGATATGCCAACTCAGGGCCTTTTCACAGATCTCGTCATAGAGCTTTTCGCGACGGGCCTCGGTAAGCTTTTTCGAATCATTGAGGCCCAGGATCGGGCGGTTCGGATCTAGGATTACCGCCGCCGTGACCACTGCGCCACACAGCGGGCCGCGTCCTACTTCGTCAACACCGGCCACCAGTTCGTGAGCTTGGGCAACCAGGCTGAAATCCAGCCCCATTTGCGTGGTCATAAGGCTTCCTGTTTATGGCCGATCAAGGTCAACACGGCGTCGGCCGCCTGGTTCGAGGCATCACGACGCAACGTGCGATGAATGTCGTCGAAACCACGGGTCTGCTCTTCGCCGCCGTCAATCAAGGGCAGTAGGGTCTGCGCAAGCGCTTCAGGCGTTGCATCGTCCTGCAACAACTCTGGCACCAGCAGGCGCTGGGCCAGCAGGTTGGGCAGGGAGATATAAGGGCTCTTGACCATGCGCTTGAGAATCCAGAAGGTCAGCGGCGCCAGGCGATAGGCTACAACCATTGGCCGCTTGTACAGCAAGGCTTCAAGGGTGGCAGTGCCCGACGCAATCAACACCGCATCGCAGGCTGCCAGAGCCAGATGGGACTGGCCGTCAAGCAGGGTCAGCGGCAGGTTGCGACCTTCCAGCAGGGTCTCGATCTGTGCGCGGCGTTGCGGGCTGGCACACGGCAGCACGAAGCGAACCCCCGGCTTTTGTGCCTGCAGACGTTCGGCGGCATCAAAAAACAGCGCACCCAGACGCCCTACCTCTCCGCCACGACTGCCCGGCATCAACGCCACCAACGGGCCGTCGGGCAAACCCAGCTCGGCACGCGCGGCAGCACGATCGGCTTGCAACGGAATGGCATCGGCCAGGGTATGGCCGACAAACCGCACCGGTACGCCCTTCTCTTCGTAGAACCTGGCTTCGAACGGCAACAGGGTCAACATCAGGTCGCAGCCTTCGCGGATCTTCAACACGCGCTTCTGCCGCCACGCCCATACGGATGGGCTGACGTAGTGCACGGTCTTGATCCCGGCCTGACGCAATTTGAGTTCGATATTGAGCGTGAAATCCGGTGCATCGATGCCGATAAAGACGTCAGGCTTTTCATCGATCAGCGTCTTGATCAACAGCTTGCGGCGAGCGAGCAGCTCACGCAGGCGTCCCAACACCTCCACCAACCCCATGACCGACAGCCGCTCCATGGGGAAGTAGGAGGCAAGCCCTTCGGCCTGCATCAGCGGCCCACCCACACCGATAAACTCCACCGCAGGATGCTGGGCCTTGAGGGCTCGCATCAGGCCAGCACCCAGAATATCGCCGGACGCTTCACCGGCCACGAGTGCAATACGCAGATTGGCCATGATCAGCGAGTGATGCCGCGAGTCGACGCCTGGATCGAGTCACGGAACACCGCGACTTCCGGAAACAGGGTTGCCGGCTCGGTCAGTTCGGTCAGCGCCTGCTCAACCGTCAGCCCCTGACGGTAAACCGTCTTGTAGGCACGGCGCAGAGCGTGGATCGCCTCTTCGCTGAAACCGCGGCGGCGCATGCCTTCGAAGTTCATGCTGCGAGCCTCGGCAGGGTTGCCGAACACCGTCACGAATGCAGGCACATCCTTGCCAATGGCGGTGCCCATGCCGGAAAAGCTGTGGGCGCCGATATGGCAGTACTGATGCACCAGGGTGAAACCGGACAGGATCGCCCAGTCGTCAACGTGCACATGGCCTGCCAACGCAGTGTTGTTGACCAGGATGCAATGGTTGCCGATCACGCTGTCATGGCCGATGTGCGCATAGGCCATGACCAGGTTGTGATCACCCAAAGTGGTTTCAGCGCGATCCTGTACGGTGCCGCGGTGAATGGTGACGCCTTCACGGATGATGTTGTGGTCACCGATTACCAGGCGTGTTTCTTCACCCTTGTACTTCATGTCCGGGGTGTCTTCGCCTACCGAGGAAAACTGGTAGATACGATTGTGTTTGCCAATACGGGTCGGACCTTTAAGGATCACGTGTGGCCCGATGACAGTCCCCTCGCCGATTTCCACACCTGCGCCGACGATCGACCAGGGGCCGACCTCAACGTCGGCGGCCAGTACGGCCGACGGATCGATGATTGCGCGAGGGTCAATCAAACTCATAGTTTGCGTTCCGCACAGATGATCTCGGCAGAGCACACCGGCTTGCCATCTACCGAGGCCTGGCATTCGAACTTCCAGATCTGGCGCTTGCAGCTGATGAACCTGGCTTCCAGGATCAACTGGTCACCCGGGGTGACCGGGTTGCGAAAACGCAGCTTGTCGGAGCCCACGAAATAATAAAGCGTGCCGTCGGCAGGCTTGAGGTCGAGCATTTTGAAACCAAGGATACCGGCAGCCTGGGCCATCGCTTCGATGATCAACACGCCCGGCATGATGGGATGCGCTGGGAAGTGACCGTTGAAGAATGGTTCGTTGATGCTGACATTCTTGTAGGCACGAATGCGCTTTTCCTCGACATTGAGGTCCACTACGCGGTCCACCAGCAGGAACGGGTAACGGTGAGGCAGGTATTCGCGAATCTCGTTGATGTCCATCATTTCGGGGGGAAGCCTGTAATAAAGATTGGGGGCGGGCGAACTAAGCGCACGCCCCGCTAGCAAATCAAGGAGGCAGTCTAGCGGCTGTGCACACTTGATATGGAAATGGTATCAGCCTTCAGATGAAGCATTACCGCCAGGGGTCACGTCCCCAACACGCTTTTCCAGCTGTTTGATACGTCGTGCCATGTCGTCGATCTTCCTCAAACGCGCCGCACTCTTGCGCCATTCAGCCGCAGGTTGCATGGCGGTACCGGAAGAATAGGCCCCCGGCTCGGTAATCGAGTGAGTCACCATGGTCATGCCGGTGATAAAGACGTTGTCGCAAATATCGATATGCCCCACCAGCCCGACGCCGCCGGCGAGCATGCAATGCTTGCCGATTTTGGTGCTGCCGGAAATACCCACGCACGCAGCCATGGCGGTGTGATCGCCAATCTGCACGTTGTGGGCGATCTGGATCTGGTTGTCGAGCTTCACGCCGTTACCGATCACCGTATCGGCCAAAGCCCCGCGATCCACCGCAGTGTTTACACCGATCTCCACATCGTCGCCGATCAATACGCCGCCGACCTGGGCAATCTTGTGCCAGACACCTTTGGCGTTGGCAAAGCCAAAGCCTTCGCCGCCGATAACAGCGCCGGACTGAATGACCACACGCTGACCAATACGCACATCGTGGTAGAGGGTTACACGTGGGGCCAGCCAACCATTGGCACCGATTTCACAGCGTGCGCCGATAAAGCAGTGGGCGCCCACGGTGACACCTGCACCAATACGCGCCCCGCTCTCGATCACTGCAAACGCCCCGATGCTGGCCGCAGGGTCAACCTGGGCATCATCGGCAATTACCGCAGATGGGTGAATGCCACCGGCCGCTTTCGGCTTGGGATCGAACAGGTGTGACGCCTTGGCGTACGACAGGTACGGGTCGGCCACCACCAGCGCATCCCCGATAAACCCTTCAGCGTCAGCGGCCTTCAGCAACACGGCTGCGGCCTGGCAATCAACCAGGTATTTACGGTATTGGGGATTTGCGAGGAAGCTCAACTGAGCTGGGCCAGCCTCCTGCAAGGTGGCTAGCCCAGTGATTTCTTTCTCCGGGGAGCCACGCAAGGTGGCTCCCAGGAACTCGGCCAACTCGCCGAGTTTGATAGTCGCGGTCATGGCTTACTTCAGCTGGTTCATGCGCTCGATCACCTGACGGGTGATGTCGTATTGAGGCTTGACGTCAATCACGGCGCCGCGCTCGAACACCAGGTCAAAGGCACCCTTCTTGATGACTTCTTCCACGGCGCTGTCGAGCTTGGGCTTGAGCTGCTTGAGCATTTCACGGTCGGCAACAGCCTTGGCTTCGTTCAGCTCCTTGGACTGGAACTGGTAGTCACGGGCCTTTTGCTTGAATTCAAGCTCCAGACGCTCGCGCTCGCCTTGCTGCATCTTGTCGCCACCGGCTACCAGACGATCCTGGATGCCCTTGGCGCTGCTTTCCAAGGTTTTGAGCTTGGTCAGTTGCGGACCGAATTTCTTCTCGGCATCCACGGCGTACTTCTTGGCCGCGTCGGATTCCAGCAGGGCCATCTGATAGTTCAGGACGGCGATTTTCATTTCGGCGAAGGCCGGGGTGGTTACCAGCACAGTGGCCAGCAAGACCAATTGAGTCAACTTACGCACGATGTACTCCTACAGAATCCGTTGTCGTTATCTTGGGTCAGACGCTTAGAACGTCTGGCCGAGGGAGAATTGGAAAATCTGGGTTTCAGCGTTATCCGGTTTCTTGATCGGCATGGCCAGCGCAAAGCTCAACGGGCCCAGCGCAGTCACCCAGGTCACACCCACGCCCACGGAGCTCGCCAGGTTGCTGAGGCTCACGTCGTTGCATTGGGTGTTGGACCGCGAACCGTTCGGGTTGGTGACTTGTTCACACTTGGAGTCGAACACGTTACCCACGTCCCAGAAGACTGAGGTGCGCAGCGAACGCTGGTCCTTGACGAATGGCAGCGGGAACAGGATCTCTGCACCACCCTGGATCAGCACGTTACCACCGAATGGCAGCGGGTCGTTGTCGTCGTCACGTCGAGTTCCGACGTTACCGGTGTCAGCAAAACCACGGCTTGGCGTACCACGCGGGCCCAAAGTACTGTCCTTGAAGCCACGTACCGAGTTGAAACCGCCGGCGTAGTAGTTCTCATAGAACGGCAAGCCATCAGTGGAACCATAACCGTCGCCATAACCCAGCTCTGTGTGCAGGCGCATGGTGTAGTTATCGCTCAACGGCTGGAACAACTGGCCGCGGTAGTCGAGCTTGAAGAACGACAGGTCGCTGCCCGGTGTGGTGACTTCCGCAGTCAGGCTCTGGGAATGACCACGGGTTGCCAGTACACCTTTGTTCAAGGTCGACTCGGACCAGCCGGCAGATGCCTTGAAGTTCAGGAACTTGTCACCTTCACGACGAGTGAAGTCGAAGATCTCGTCCACGGTATATACACCGGTCTTGATCTCGTCCTGTTGCGCGGTGATGCCGAAGGTCAGGCGCGAGGTTTCGCTGATCGGGTAACCGATGTTTGCGCCCACACCCAGGCTGTCGATCGCATAGCTTGCAACGTCGACGTCGAGGTCTTTGTAGTCGGTGGTGCGGTAGAAGGCGTTATAGCCCAGGCTCACACCGTCAGCTGTCCAGTAGGGGTCGACATAACCGAAGTTATAGCGGCTCTGGTATTCGCTTCGGGTCAGGCCGATGGAAACCTTGTTACCGGTACCGAGGAAGTTGTTCTGGGTGATCGAGCCACCCAGGATCAGGCCGGCGCTCTGTGCGAAACCGACGCTGGCGGTGATCGAGCCCGAAGCTTGCTCTTCAACGGCGTAGTTCACGTCAACCTGGTCATCCACACCCGGTACGGCCGGGGTTTCGACGTTGACTTCCTTGAAGAAGCCCAGACGCTCAAGACGGGTCTTGGACTGGTCGATCAGGTAGGTCGAAGCCCAGCCACCTTCCATCTGACGCATTTCACGACGCAGCACTTCGTCCGCAGACTTGGTGTTGCCACGGAAGTTGATGCGGTTTACGTAGGCGCGCTTGCCAGGATCGACGACGAAGGTGATGTCTACCGTGTGATCTTCATCATTCGGGGTCGGCACGCCGTTGACGTTGGCGAAGGTATAGCCTTCGTTACCCAGGCGGCGAGTGATCAGTTCGGAGGTAGTGGTCATCAGCTTGCGCGAGAACACCTGATCCTTCTGCACCAGCAGCAGGGACTTGACCTGGTCCTCAGGGACTTTCAGGTCGCCGCTGAGCTTGACGTCACGAACCTTGTACTTCTCGCCTTCGTTGACGTTCACGGTGATATAGACGTGCTTCTTGTCCGGGGTGATGGACACCTGGGTCGAAGCGATGTCCATGTTGATGTAGCCACGGTCCAGGTAGTAGGAGCGCAGGCGTTCAAGGTCACCGGAAAGTTTTTCACGGGCGTATTTGTCATCGTTCTTGAAGAACGACAGCCAGTTGGTGGTCTTGAGCTCGAACAGGTCGATCAGGTCGTCATCAGCGAATTTGGTGTTGCCCACCACGTTGATGTGCTGAATGGCCGCGACGGTACCTTCGTTGATGTTGACCTTGAGGCCCACACGGTTACGAGGCTGCGGGATCACTTCGGTTTCCACGGTCGCGGAGTAGCGGCCCTGGGCAACGTACTGGCGTTGCAGTTCGTTACGCACACCCTCAAGGGTCGCGCGCTGGAAGATCTCGCCTTCGGCCAGGCCGGATTGCTTCAGGCCCTTCATCAGGTCTTCAGTGGAGATGGCCTTGTTACCTTCGATCGCGATACTCGCAACGGAAGGTCGTTCGACGACCGTGATGACCAGGACGTTGCCTTCGCGACCCAGTTGGATATCTTGAAAGAACCCGGTTTTGAACAGCGCACGAGTGGATTCCACCAGGCGACGATCATCCGCCTGTTCCCCGACGTTCAACGGCAAGGCACCAAAGACGCTACCCGCGGAAACCCGCTGGAGGCCGTTGACGCGAATATCGGAGATGGTGAAGGACTCGGCGTGAACTTCGGCGATCATCAATACGGTGAGAACCGCAGTTAGCAGCAGACGTTTCATGAAGTCCTTTCTTATTCCAACTGGCAATAAACAAACTGCCGCAAAATGCGGCAGATTCGCAATTCAGCGAAGCGTTACAGTCGTCCCAGATCGTTGACCAGAGCTAACAACATCACCCCGACCACCAAACTGATACCGATCTGTATCCCCCAACCCTGCACCCGATCCGACAAGGGGCGACCACGCACCCACTCGACCAGATAAAACAGCAGATGCCCCCCATCCAATACTGGAATGGGCAGCAAATTCAGAACCCCAAGGCTAATACTCAGATAAGCCAGGAAATTCAGGAAATCCGCGACACCCGACTGGGCAGAAGCGCCCGCCACTTTAGCAATGGTTATCGGTCCACTCAAGTTTTTTACCGAGAGCTCACCGAACAACATTTTCTTGAGGGATTCGAGGGTCAGTACGCTCATGGTCCAGGTGCGTTTCGCACCCTCGCCAATCGCGGCCAAAGGCCCGAAGCTGACCTCTCGAACCATCGATAGCGGCCATTCGACACCTTTGACCCCGGCACCCAGGTAACCCCCGGCCGCCTTGGCCTCCCCGCGAACCGACAAGGTCACGGGAACATCGATTTGAGCACCCTCGCGCTCAACTTTCAGCACAATTCTGGTATCAGGACGCACACGTACCAGGTCGACCACTTGCTGCCAGTCACCCAGCGCCTGGCCATCGAGGGCCAGCAGGCGATCACCGGTTTTCAGGCCTGCGGCCTGGGCCGGACCTTTCGGATCCAGCTCAGCCAGTACCGGCGGCAAGGCCGGACGCCAAGGACGAATCCCCAGGGATTTGATCGGATCAGGCTCATCGGCGCCCTTGAGCCAGTGGTCCAGAGCCAACGCCCGCGGGGTTTCGGCACTGGAATCCTGGTCACGCACCACCACATTGACGGTGCCGCTTTCACCCAGGCGGCGCACCAACTGCAAATTGACCGCGCCCCAACCGGTGGTCGGCTCGCCATCAATGGAAACAATTTCCTGCCCTGCCACCAAGCCGGCCCTGGACGCGATGCTGTCCGCCTCGACTGCACCGATGACCGGGCGCACCTGCTGGCTGCCCATCATGGCCAGAACCCAGAAGAACACCATTGCCAACAGGAAGTTGGCGATCGGGCCCGCTGCAACAATTGCGATACGCTGACGAACGGTCTTGCGATTGAAAGACTGATCCAA
Organism: Pseudomonas sp. W2Jun17; assembly: GCF_023127795.1. Taxonomy (NCBI): domain Bacteria; kingdom Pseudomonadati; phylum Pseudomonadota; class Gammaproteobacteria; order Pseudomonadales; family Pseudomonadaceae; genus Pseudomonas; species Pseudomonas sp. W2Jun17. The sequence goes on from NZ_SPKO01000007.1 coordinate 411,599, forward strand.
TTGATCAGCCGGCACTTCACCTTCGCGCTCATCGAGCATCTTGACGTAGCCACCCAACGGGATAGCGGCAATCACGAACTCGGTGCCACGACGATCATGCCAGCGCAACAATGGCATGCCGAAACCAACGGAAAAGCGCAATACCTTGACGCCGCAACGACGCGCCACCCAGAAGTGGCCGAATTCGTGGAAGGTAACCAGCACACCCAGAGCAACCAGGGTGCCGACAATCATGTAGAGCGCACTCATCTAATTTCTCCGCATTTCAATCCGATGCCTGGAGGCTCAAACGCGCCCACCCTAACGTGTGTCGCGATCCAGCCATTGCTGGGCCAAGGCTCGGGCCTTGGTATCAGCCTCAAATACCGCTCCCAGGTCATTTACAGCCACGACTGGCTCAAGATTCAGGACGTCCTCGATGATACTCGCGATCTGCGGAAAGCGGATGCGCCGTTCGAGAAACGCCGCCACGGCCACTTCATTGGCCGCATTGAGCATGGCCGGCGCGCTGTTACCCGCCTCGGCCGCTTGCCGCGCCAGGCGCAGGCACGGAAAACGCTGCTCGTCCGGGGCTTCGAAGTCCAGGCGCGCAATCGCAAACAGGTCCAGGGGCGCTACGCCGGAATCGATCCGCTCCGGCCAGGCCAAGGCATTGGCGATCGGCGTGCGCATATCCGGGTTGCCCAACTGCGCCAACACTGAACCGTCCACGTAATCGACCAGGGAGTGGATCACGCTTTGCGGGTGAATCACCACCTCGACCTGATCAGGCCGTGCATCGAACAACCAGCACGCCTCGATCAGCTCCAGGCCTTTGTTCATCATGCTCGCCGAATCCACGGAAATCTTGCGCCCCATGGACCAGTTCGGATGAGCGCAGGCCTGATCGGGAGACACATGCTCAAGCTCAGCCAGCGGAGTCTGCCGGAAGGGACCACCGGAAGCCGTCAGCAGAATCCGACGCACACCGACCTGGCTCAAGCCGCGGGCGAAATCCCCGGGCATGCACTGGAAGATTGCGTTGTGCTCGCTGTCCAGCGGCAGCAGGACCGCCCCACTCTTGCGCACGGCTTGCATGAAGAGTGCGCCAGACATGACCAGGGCTTCTTTATTGGCCAGCAGAATTTTCTTGCCGGCATCGACTGCCGCCAGGGTAGGACGCACCCCCGCCGCGCCGACAATCGCCGCCACCACGGTATCCACATCGGCGTCGGCCGCCACCTGGCACAACCCCGCTTCCCCGACCAGCACCTGGGTGGTCAACCCCGCAGCCCGCAGATCATCCTGCAGCCCACGGGCCGCCGCGGCCTCAGGCACTACAGCAAAGCGCGGTGAGTGGCGCACGCACAAGGCCAGCAATTCGCGCAAACGCGTGAAGCCGGTCAGGGCGAAAACCTGGTAACGATCCGGGTGACGAGCGATGACATCCAGCGTACTCAGCCCGACGGAGCCGGTCGCGCCCAGTACGGTAACCTGCTGCAGGCCGTTCACGAAGCGATCATCCACAGCAACACCGCGAAGATCGGCAGCGCGGCAGTGAGGCTGTCGATGCGATCCAGCACGCCACCATGACCCGGCAGCAGGTTACTGCTGTCCTTGATCCCGGCCTGGCGCTTGAACATGCTCTCGGTGAGGTCACCCACCACCGAGATAAACACGACGATAGCGGTGCCCAGCAAGGCCAGTAGAACCTCTTTCACCGACCAGTCACGCACCAAACCGACCACCAGCGTGATCAGCAGCGTCAAGGCCAGGCCACCGTATGCGCCTTCCCAGCTCTTGCCCGGGCTGACGGCCGGAGCCAACTTGCGCTTGCCAAATGCGCGACCAGAGAAGTAGGCGCCGATATCGGCCCCCCATACCAGCACCATCACGGCCAGGATCAATTCATTACCGATGGGGTAGCGCTTGATTTCCACCAGCCCTTGCCAGGCCGGCAGCAGGATCAGCAAGCCGATCACCAGCTTGCAGGCCACGCTGGACCATTGACCGCTGGTGCGTGGGTAAGTCAGCACCAGGAATGTTGCCAACGCCCACCACAGCACCGCCGCCCCCAATACCCAGGGTGCGATGTCCGGCAGGATGTACATCAGGAACAACAACACCGCGACCACTGCGGCGTACGCCACACGCGGCAACTGGTTGCCGAAGCCTGCCAGGCGCGCCCATTCCCAGGCACCCAGGCTCACGACCAGACCGATAAACAGCGCAAAGCCGGACCCTTCAAGCAGGAAGAAACCGCACAAGGCAATCGGCAGCAGGATCAGCGCCGTGATGATTCGTTGTTTAAGCATTTAAACCCGGGCTCCAGCTTCGATCTGCTCGCTCGTTTTACCGAAACGACGCTGACGGGAAGCGAAATCGGCCAGCGCATTGCGCATGGCATCGTGTTTGAAGTCCGGCCAGAACAGGTCGGAGAAGTACAACTCGGTATAGGCTAGCTGCCACAACAGGAAATTGCTGATGCGATGCTCACCACCGGTACGGATACACAAGTCCGGCAACGGCAGGTCGCCGGTCACCAGGCAGGTTTGCAACAGTTCGGGCGTGATGTCGTCGGGGCGCAGATGGCCGGCCTGCACTTCGCGGGCAAGCCGTTGCGCAGCCTGGGCGATATCCCACTGGCCGCCGTAATTGGCTGCGATCTGCAGCACAAAACGATTACTGCCTGCGGTGATAGCCTCGGCTTCGCGCATGGCCACTTGCAGTTCCGGGTGGAACCGCGAGCGATCACCAATGATGCGCAGACTGATGTTGTTGTCATTGAGGCGCTTGGCCTCACGACGCAGCGCCTTGAAAAACAGGTCCATCAAGGCACTGACTTCGTCGGCGGGCCGCTGCCAGTTCTCACTGGAAAAGGCGAACAAGGTCAACACTTCGACCTTGGCCTCGGCGCACACCTCAATCACCGCCCTTACCGCGTCAACACCCGCTTTATGCCCGGCAACACCCGGCATAAAGCGTTTTTTCGCCCAGCGATTATTCCCATCCATGATGATCGCGACATGGCGCGGCACCACGGAGGGCACAGTCTGCTTGGTCTTTTCCATAAAGGCGTCCTGACCCCTTATACGGCCATCAGGTCCTTTTCTTTTTCTTCGGTAGCCTGGGTGATCTTGGCTTCGGCGTCCTTGGTCAACTTGTCGATATCAGCAACGGCACGACGCTCTTCGTCTTCGCTGATTTCCTTGTCCTTGACCAGCTTCTTCAGGTCACCCAACGCATCGCGACGGATGTTACGCACGGCAACGCGCGCATCTTCAGCGGCACTGCGCGCCTGCTTGGTGAAGCCCTTGCGGGTTTCTTCGGTCAGGGCTGGCATGGAGATCAACAACAACTCGCCGAGGTTGGTCGGGTTGAGGTTCAGACCGGCGCTCTGGATCGCCTTGTCGACTGCCGCGAGCATGTTGCGCTCGAAGGCCACGACTTGCAGGGTGCGCGAGTCCTTCACGGTCACGTTGGCCACGCCGCTGAGCGGGGTGCCGGAACCGTAGTAAGGCACCATCACGCTGCCCAGGATGCTCGGGTGCGCCTTGCCGGTACGGATCTGACCAAATGCATGGCTCAGGGATTCCAGGGATTTCTGCATACGCGCCTGGGCGTCTTTCTTGATTTCATTGATCATTGTTGGCCTTCCTCGATCAGAGTCCCTTCCGCGCCGCCGTGTACGATATTCAGCAGGGCGCCGGGCTTGTTCATGTTAAATACGCGCAGCGGCATCTTGTGGTCGCGGCACAGGCAGATAGCAGTCAGGTCCATCACACCCAGCTTGCGATCCAGCACTTCATCGTAGGTCAGATGATCGAACTTCTCGGCATGCGGGTCTTTGAATGGGTCTGCAGTGTATACGCCATCTACCTTGGTGGCTTTGAGCACCACGTCGGCATCGATTTCGATAGCGCGCAGGCACGCCGCCGAATCCGTGGTGAAGAACGGGTTGCCTGTGCCAGCGGCAAAGATCACCACTTCCTTGGAGTTCAGGTGGCGCATGGCTTTGCGGCGATCGTAGTGATCGGTCACGCCAACCATGGAGATAGCCGACATCACGATGGCCGAGATATTGGCACGCTCCAGGGCGTCGCGCATGGCCAGGGCGTTCATCACAGTGGCCAGCATGCCCATGTGGTCGCCAGTGACCCGATCCATACCGGCCGCACTCAGTGCCGCGCCGCGGAACAGATTGCCGCCGCCGATCACCAGGCCGACCTGCACACCGATACCGACCAATTGGCCGACTTCCAGCGCCATGCGGTCAAGCACCTTGGGGTCGATCCCGAACTCTTCCGAGCCCATCAGGGCCTCGCCGCTGAGCTTGAGTAGAATGCGTTTATAGCGAGCCTGATAACCACTGCCCTGCTGAGCCATTGCGAATCTCTCCTGCGGCGTATTTTTTAAAAATTCTTGGCGAGCCGTTTACGGCTTGCGTTCACTCTAGCTGGACGCTGTCACAGCGCCATCGGAACACGGCTTTGTAAGCCAGTTCCGAGAGGAAACCAAATAAAATTGGCCTTCCCATTTGAAAAGAGGCTGCGCGCGTGAGCGGGCAGCCTCTTTCGGCGACAGTTTGGGACTGTCTTATTGCTTGGCGGCAGCCAGCTGGGCAGCAACTTCTTCAGCGAAGTTGTCGACCGGCTTCTCGATGCCTTCGCCTACTTTGAAGTAAGTGAAGGAAACGATTTCAGCACCGGCTTTCTTGGCCAGTTCGCCAACCTTGATTTCAGGGTTCTTGACGAACGCCTGCTCAACCAGGCTTGCTTCGGCCAGGAACTTGCTGATACGGCCTTTGACCATGTTTTCAACAATGTTTTCTGGCTTGCCTTTGATTTTTTCTTCGTTCAGCTGCAGGAACACAGCTTTTTCGCGCTCGATCGCTTCGGCAGACACTTCCGAAGGCAGCAGGAACTCAGGGTTGCTCGCAGCAACGTGCATAGCGATGTCTTTGGCCAGCTCAACGTCGCCGCCTTTCAGAACAACTGCTACACCGATTTTGTTGCCGTGCAGGTAACCACCAACAACATCACCTTCAACGCGAACCAGGCGACGGATGTTGACGTTTTCGCCAACCTTGCCGACCAGTACCAGACGAGCTGCTTCTTGAGCTTCGATCAGAGGCTCAACAGTGGTCAGCTTGTCAGCGAAGGCTTTTTCGACGCTGGCAGCAACGAATGCCTTGAAGTCATCCTGCAGAGCCAGGAAGTCGGTCTGCGAGTTGACTTCCAGCAGAACGGCGGATTTGCCGTCTTCTTTCAGAGCGATAGCGCCTTCAGCAGCGACGTTGCCTGCTTTCTTGGCAGCCTTGATGGCGCCGGAAGCACGCATGTCATCAATGGCTTTTTCGATGTCGCCGCCGGCCTTGGTCAAGGCCTTTTTGCAATCCATCATGCCTTCGCCGGTACGCTCACGCAGTTCTTTAACCAACGCTGCAGTAATCTCTGCCATTTCAAAATCCTCTTGGATAGGTTTTCAACCATTCCACCCGATCAAACGGGCGATCAATTCTTCCCGAATTTCCGTTGTAGGCCGCTGCACGTTACAAATGATGTAGCTGCGCTGCCGACAAATGGTTTTCGAGGTGGCAAAAAGGGGGCCAAGCCCCCTTTTTGCTTACTGAGTCAACGCCAGGGCGTCAGTTACTCAGCGGCAGCTACCGGAGCTTCTTCAACGAACTGCTCGGTACCGCCAGCAACGTGGTTGCGACCACGGATTACAGCGTCAGCCATCGAACCCATGTACAGCTGGATAGCGCGGATTGCGTCATCGTTGCCTGGGATGATGTAGTCAACGCCTTCCGGGCTGCTGTTGGTATCGACTACGCCGATAACCGGGATGCCCAGCTTGTTGGCTTCGGTGATCGCGATGCGCTCGTGATCAACGTCGATAACGAACAGTGCGTCAGGCAGACCGCCCATGTCCTTGATACCACCCAGGGAACGATCGAGCTTTTCCAGGTCACGGGAGCGCATCAGCGCTTCTTTCTTGGTCAGCTTGGCGAAAGTACCGTCTTCGGCTTGCACTTCAAGGTCACGCAGACGCTTGATGGAAGCACGGATGGTTTTGAAGTTGGTCAGCATGCCGCCCAACCAGCGGTGATCGACGTACGGCGAACCGCAACGCGCTGCTTCTTCAGCAACGATCTTGCCAGCGGAACGCTTGGTGCCGACGAACAGGATCTTGTTTTTGCCCTGGGCCAGACGCTCTACGAAAGTCAGAGCTTCGTTGAACATTGGCAGGGTTTTTTCAAGGTTGATAATGTGAATCTTGTTACGCGCGCCGAAAATGTATTTACCCATTTTCGGGTTCCAGTAACGGGTCTGGTGACCGAAGTGCACACCGGCCTTCAGCATATCGCGCATGTTGACTTGGGACATGATAGTTCCTTAATAAGTCGGGTTTGGCCTCCACGTATCCCAATGACCAACCAGCGGCATCAAGGCCTCCGGCACCCAGGTCATCGTGTCGACACGTGTGTGGATTTAAGCTTTTCGGGGTATCCCCGGAAAGCGGCGCATTTTATACCACAGCAAGGGCGAAAACGAAACCCGCAATCACACCTGACCGCAGCGATCTGTGCGCAAGCCGTTGAATAGAGCGGATTTACCCCCACCCTATAGATAGAAGCGATCGTCAGGGGCTCATGGTTTACCGCCCGCGTCTGTTAGAATCGCGTTTTTTGTGGCTTGTGCGAATTCAGCAACCTTTTGTCGCACGCCCGTAAACCGTATTGATTTCAGCGCGTCGCGCTAGAGAGAGCCTGTATGACCGTTAGTTTGAAAACCGCCGAAGACATCGCCGGCATGCGCATCGCCGGCAAACTGGCCGCCGACGTGCTGGAAATGATTGCAGAGCATGTAAAGCCGGGCGTCACCACCGAAACCCTGAACCAGATCTGCCACGACTATATCGTCAATGTGCAAAAGGCCATCCCTGCGCCGCTGAACTACAAAGGCTTCCCCAAGTCGATCTGCACCTCGGTCAACCATGTGGTGTGCCACGGCATTCCCAGTGACAAGCCGTTGAAGGACGGCGACACCCTGAACATCGACGTCACCGTGATCAAGGACCGCTACTTCGGCGACACCAGCCGCATGTTCCACGTCGGCAACGTGCCGGTCTGGGCCGAGCGCCTGTCCCAGGTGACCCAGGAATGCATGTACAAGGCCATCGAAATCGTCAAGCCAGGCTGCCGCCTGGGTGACATCGGTGAAGTGATCCAGAAGCACGCCGAAAAGAACGGCTTCTCGGTGGTGCGCGAATTCTGCGGCCACGGCATCGGCACGGTGTTCCACGAAGAACCACAGATCCTGCACTACGGCCGCGCCGGCACCGGCATGGAACTCAAGGCAGGCATGACCTTTACCATCGAGCCGATGATCAACCAAGGCAAGGCCGATACCAAGGTGCTGGGCGACGGCTGGACCGCTATCACCAAGGACCGCAAGCTCTCGGCCCAGTGGGAACACACGCTGCTGGTCACCGAAACCGGCTACGAGATCTTCACGTTGCGCGCAGACGACACCATTCCTCGCGTTTCGGCGTGAGGGTTGCTTCGGTTTTCCAGCTTCAACCGTGTGACTGACTCAATAGATAGATAGGAAAGCCGACCGATGCCCCAGGTGGATCCCGAACTCTTCGACCGTGGCCAGTTCCAGGCCGAGCTGGCATTGAAGGCGAGCCCCATCGCCGCCTTCAAGAAAGCCATCCGCCAGGCGCGCGAGGTGCTCGACGCGCGTTTTCGCAGTGGTCGGGACATCAGACGACTGATCGAGGACCGCGCCTGGTTCGTCGATAACATCCTGCAGAAAGCCTGGGAACAGTTCAGCTGGAGTGCAGACGCCGATATCGCCCTGGTGGCGGTCGGCGGCTACGGTCGCGGCGAACTGCACCCCTACTCCGACATCGACCTGTTGATCCTGCTGGACAGCGCCGACCACGAAACCTTTCGTGATTCCATCGAGCGTTTTCTGACATTGCTGTGGGACATCGGCCTGGAAGTCGGCCAGAGCGTGCGCTCGGTGGATGAATGCGCCGAAGAGGCCCGTGCTGACTTGACGGTGGTCACCAACCTGATGGAAAGCCGCACCATCTGCGGCCCCGAGCGCCTGCGCCAGCGCATGCTCGAAGTCACCAGCACCGCACACATGTGGCCGAGCAAGGATTTCTTCCTGGCCAAGCGCGCCGAACAGAAGGCGCGGCACCACAAGTACAACGACACCGAATACAACCTGGAACCCAACGTCAAAGGGTCCCCGGGCGGGCTGCGGGATATCCAGACGATTTTGTGGGTGGCGCGCCGCCAATACGGCACGCTGAACCTGCGCGCCCTGGCTGGCGAAGGCTTCCTGGTGGAGAGCGAAAACACCCTGCTGGCCTCGTCCCAGGAGTTCCTGTGGAAGGTGCGCTACGCCCTGCACATGCTCGCCGGGCGCTCCGAGGACCGCCTGCTGTTCGATCACCAACGCTCCATCGCCACCCTGCTGGGCTTTGAGGGCGAAGACGCGAAGACCAGCATCGAAAGCTTCATGCAACAGTACTACCGGGTGGTCATGAGCATTGCCCAGCTCAGCGACCTGATCATCCAGCACTTCGAGGAGGTGATCCTGGCCCCCGAAGACGAAGCGCCGCCGCAGCCGATCAATGCGCGCTTCCAACTGCATGACGGTTATATCGAAGCACGTAACGACAACGTGTTCCGCCGCACCCCGTTCGCCATGCTGGAAATCTTCGTGCTGATGGCCCAGCAGCCGGACATCAAAGGCGTGCGCGCCGATACTATCCGTTTGCTGCGGGAAAACCGTCACCTGATCGATGACGAATTTCGCAACGACATCCGCAATACCAGCCTGTTTATCGAACTGTTCAAGTGCCGCATCGGCATCCACCGCAACCTGCGGCGCATGAACCGCTACGGCATTCTCGGGCGCTACCTGCCGGAGTTCGGCTTTATCGTCGGGCAAATGCAGCACGACCTGTTCCACATCTACACCGTCGATGCCCACACCCTGAACCTGATCAAGCACCTGCGTAAGTTGCAGTACACCCAGGTGTCAGAGAAATTCCCACTGGCCAGTAAACTGATGGCCAAGCTGCCCAAGCCTGAGCTGATCTACCTGGCGGGCCTGTATCACGACATCGGCAAGGGTCGCCATGGCGATCACTCGGAAATCGGTGCAGTGGACGCCGAAGCCTTCTGCCAGCGTCACCAGTTACCCCTGTGGGACAGCCGTCTGATCGTCTGGCTGGTGCAAAACCACCTGGTGATGTCGACCACTGCCCAGCGCAAGGATTTGTCCGATCCACAGGTAATCCACGATTTCGCAGGAATCGTCGGCGATGAAACCCGTCTCGACTATCTTTATGTGCTGACCGTCTCCGACATCAACGCCACCAACCCCACGTTGTGGAACTCCTGGCGCGCCAGCCTGTTGCGCCAGCTGTATACCGAGACCAAGCGCGCCCTGCGCCGCGGCCTGGAGAACCCGGTGGACCGCGAAGAGCAGATCCGCCGCACCCAAAGTGCGGCCCTGGATATTCTGGTACGCGGTGGTAACGACCCGGACGACGTCGAACAGCTCTGGTCGCAACTGGGCGACGACTATTTCCTGCGCCACACAGCCGGCGACGTGGCCTGGCACAGCGATGCGATCCTGCAGCAGCCGGCCGACGGTGGCCCGCTGGTATTGATCAAGGAAACCACCCAGCGCGAATTCGAAGGCGGCACGCAGATCTTCATCTACGCGCCGGACCAGCACGACTTTTTCGCCGTGACCGTGGCCGCCATGGACCAGCTCAACCTGAACATCCATGACGCTCGGGTCATCACCTCCAGCAGCCAGTTCACCCTCGACACCTACATCGTGCTCGACACCGACGGCGACTCTATTGGCGATAACCCGGCGCGGGTGAAAAAGATCCGCGAAGGCCTCACCGAAGCCCTGCGCAACCCGGACGATTACCCAACCATCATCCAACGCCGGGTACCACGCCAGCTCAAGCATTTTGCCTTTGCGCCCCAGGTGACCATTTCCAACGACGCGCAGCGACCGGTGACGGTGCTGGAACTCAGCGCGCCGGATCGCCCGGGCCTGCTGGCGCGCATCGGCGGGATTTTCCTGGAGTTCGACCTGTCGTTGCAGAACGCCAAGATTGCGACCCTCGGCGAACGGGTGGAAGACGTGTTCTTCATCACCGACGCTGATAACCAGCCGCTGTCCGACCCTGAGCTGTGTCGCCGCCTGCAGGATGCGATCGTGGAACAATTGAGCGTGACCCAGGAACCCGGCGTTGAGCTGACCCGACTGACTATTTGAATTCTTAACTTTGTGAACACGAGTCATGTGGGAGCTGGCTTGCCTGCGATGCAGACACCTCGGTCCGTCAGGTCGACCGCAGTGATGCCATCGCAGGCAAGCCAGCTCCCACAGGGGCCGCGCTCACCGTGATAGAGGCTTATATGAACAACGCCCTTAACCAGTTGCAGCCCTACCCTTTCGAGAAACTGCGCGCCCTGCTCGGCAGCGTGACGCCGAACCCGGACAAACGCCCGATTGCACTGTCCATCGGCGAACCCAAGCACAAGTCCCCGACCTTTGTCGCCGAGGCGCTGAGCAACAACCTCGACCAGATGGCGGTGTACCCCACCACGCTGGGCACCCCTGCCCTGCGTGAAGCCATCGGCGCCTGGTGCGAACGCCGCTTCAATGTGCCCAAGGGTTGGTTGGACCCGGCGCGTAACATCCTGCCGGTCAACGGCACCCGTGAAGCCCTGTTCGCCTTCACCCAGACCGTGGTCAACCGTGGCGACGATGCGCTGGTGGTTAGCCCCAACCCGTTTTACCAAATCTACGAAGGCGCCGCGTTCCTGGCCGGGGCCAAGCCGCATTACCTGCCGTGCCTGGATAGCAATGGCTTCAACCCGCACTTCGACGCCGTCTCCCCCGACATCTGGAAACGTTGCCAAATCCTGTTCCTGTGCTCCCCAGGCAACCCGACCGGCGCGCTGATTCCCGTCGACACACTGAAAAAACTCATCGCCCTGGCCGACGAATACGACTTCGTGATCGCCGCCGACGAATGCTACAGCGAGCTGTACTTCGACGAACAAACCCCGCCGCCGGGCCTGCTCAGTGCCTGCGTCGAGCTGGGGCGCCAGGACTTCAAGCGTTGCGTGGTATTCCACAGCCTGTCCAAGCGTTCCAATCTGCCGGGCCTGCGCTCAGGTTTCGTGGCCGGCGACGCCGACATCCTCAAGGCCTTTTTGCTGTACCGCACCTACCATGGTTGCGCGATGCCGGTGCAAACCCAGCTAGCCAGCATCGCTGCCTGGCAGGACGAGGCCCATGTACTGGCCAACCGTGACCTGTACCGCGAAAAGTTCGATGCGGTGCTGGCGATCCTCAAACCGGTGCTGGATGTACAAAGCCCGGACGGCGGCTTCTATCTGTGGCCGAAGGTGAACGGTGACGACGCGGACTTCTGCCGCGATCTGTTTGTGGAAGAACATGTGACGGTAGTACCGGGCTCTTACCTGTCCCGCGAAGTCGACGGTTTCAACCCAGGCGCAGGGCGTGTGCGCCTGGCATTGGTTGCGCCATTGGCCGAATGTGTCGAAGCGGCTGAGCGGATTCGCGATTTCATACAGCGCCGCGTTTGAGTTTCAAGCCGCTCCCACACCGTGGGAGCGGCCATTACCGATGTATCTTGCAACCCATCAATGGGAACAAAGCCTGTTAAATGCTCCACCCACGTTCATCTGGTACACACGCTCAGGTGAACGACATGCCCCCCACCATCCCAACCCGTCCCGTTTCTCCTCACTCCGTGAGCGCACCTCACAGTAGAGCCAAACGCGGCGTCGCCATGCCGGACAAACTATGGCCTCAACATTCAGTGCTGACCATCTCGCGACTGAACATGACACAGGAACAAAAGGATCTGGTACAGCACAACATCAATAAATGGGCGCCGCACACTAACCTCTACTTGAAATTTATTGACAGCCCTAACGGTGACATACGCATTACTGCAGACAATAACAGTCACGCCGGATGGTCAAGCGTGGGAACCGATGCAAAAAACGTCCCCCTCTCCAAACCGACCATGAGTATTGGCTTCAAAGATTCACCGGACAGCATTGCCGCGACGGTTCAACACGAATTCGGCCACGCCCTGGGTTTGAAGCATGAGCACCAGCATCCGGATCGCACACTGGACCTGAATAGACAGAATATCTATGACGAGTACGAGTCGCGTAGGCAATTCAGCTATGAGGCCGATAACAATATCATCAGGACTTTTTCACGCCCCCAGGTAACAGCCTCTGCAAACTATGATGACAAATCCATCATGCACTATGGCTTTCCTGCTTCAAGACTCAACAGTGGTCCCCCCATCCCGCGCAACTTCAAACTGTCTGAAGACGATAAAAAGTTCATGCAGTCGCTTTATCCAGAAGATAAAACTCTCTTGGGCAAACTGCTCAATTCAAGCATCCGGGCAATGATCAGTTCTAGCCCTACTTAACACTTCCCAAGTTCGCTTCACTCATATCCAGATCCGCCAATACCTCGCGCAGTACATCGTCGCCAATCTGATGCTGGCGACTCAAACGGTAGAGCTCCAGGCGCTGCGCACGTAGCGCCTTGAGCCTCAGCCTGCGCTCCAGTTGATCCATTTGCAGCGCCAGTGCCTGAGCCTCGGCCGAGTCATTGAATACGTCCAACTGATGACGATACTCCGCCATCAGCCGCGCCTTGAGCTCGGTGGCCAATGCAGCCTGAGCGGCATCCGGCGTTTCGGCTTCGACGGGTTCTTCGACCTCCAACGCATGGATCGCCGCCACGGCGGTCTTTTTCCAGGCCTCGCGCACTTCGTTGTGGCGCTTCTCATCCGGACTTTTCTCCACGCCACGCAACAGCAACGGCAGGGCAATGCAAGCGGCGACCAGCGATAGCAGGATGACCCCGGCGGCGATAAAGATCAGCAGGTCACGCTCAGGGAAATCCTGGCCCGGCGCCAGCAGCAAGGGCACCGACATGACACCCGCCAACGTCACCGCACCGCGGACACCGCCGACGGTCAGCAACCAGCAGGAGCGGGCCGTCGGCACCAGGGTCAGCGCGCTTTTGCCACGCAGCCTGCGCAGCAACCCCGACAGCCGCCAGATGCTCTGCACCCAGATAAACCGCAGCACCACCAGCACCAGAAAGATCGCCACCACGTCCAGGCAGCGGTACAACAGGGTGGGCCACAGGGTGGTTTCGTGGCTGACCACAGCCTTGATGATGTCCGGCAGTTGCAGGCCGAGCAGCAGGAAAATCAGGCCATTGAAGGCAAACTCCAGCAGCGACCAGACGCTGCGGTTGAGCAACCGCGTACTGGTCTGGCGCGGCAGCAGGTCGAGCCAGCTCTGCATCATGCCCGCCGCCACCGCCGACAAAATGCCCGAAGCGCCCAGACGCTCAGCCAACACGTAGGCAGCAAAGGGCAACAACAGCATGAACACCACATGGGTCGCGGGGTCATCCCAGCCCCGTGCAATCATCCACGCGCGCAGACGGCCGACCAGCCAGCTCAACGCCACCCCGACCGCCAAGCCGCCCACGGCGACCAATACAAAGGTCAGGCTGGCATCCGCCAGGGAAAACACCCCGGTCAACGCCGCCGCCAGGGCAAACTTGAAGGTCACCAGGCCTGACGCGTCATTCATCAGCGCCTCGCCTTGAAGCATGTGCATCAGCGGTTTAGGCAAGCGATTCTGAGAAATGGCCGACACCGCCACGGCATCCGTCGGGGATAAAACCGCCGCAAGGGCAAAGGCCACCGGCAAGGGGATCGAGGGCAGCAACCAATGAATGAAGTAGCCGGCGCCGACCACGGTAAACAGCACCAGGCCCACCGCCAATGTCAGAATCGGGCCACGCAGGCGCCACAATTCGCGCTTGGGCATGCGCCAGCCATCGGAAAACAACAGCGGCGGCAGAAACAGAAACAGGAACAGCTCCGGGTCCAACGCCACATGCAGCCCCAATGTGGGCCAGGCCAGCAAGGCACCGGCGGCAATCTGTAGCAAGGGCAACGGCAGTGGGATGATGCGCCCGACCAGACGCGAAAAGCTGACCAGCATCAGCAGGATAAGAACGGTGTAGGCGGTTTGCATAACGCGGGTTTCCCGGACAATCGACTTGCAACGACACATCAGGCAACAACTGGCCGTTGAAGTGCCATATTACCCCGCTATGTTACTCGCCTAAGCCGCGCACCGGCTTTTGCACAAAAGTCGCAGGATGCTGACGAGCGGCGCCGAAACCGGCTGGTCGTGGCATAATCCGTGATCTTTCATTTTTCATTGGTCCAAAGGGGGGCAATTCCTTGACCGCTTCAAGCAAAACCCTGCACCTTTTCGGCATCAAAGCCTGCGACACCATGAAAAAGGCGCGCACCTGGCTCGATGAGCACGCGCTGAGCTACGAGTTCCATGACTACAAAACGGCCGGTATCGACCGTGAACACTTGACCCAATGGTGCAACGAGCACGGTTGGCAGGTGGTTTTGAACCGTGCGGGCACCACCTTTCGCAAACTCGAAGACGAACGCAAAGCCGATCTCGATCAGTCGAAAGCCATTGAATTGATGCTCGCACAACCCTCGATGATCAAGCGCCCGGTGCTTGATCTCGGTGACAGAACCCTGATTGGCTTCAAGCCAGATAGTTATTCGGCGGCCCTCAAGTAGGCCAGCCTTCCATTTTTGTAGAGGTAACAGCATGTCCAATTCCCTGTTCAGCCTGGGCTTCGGCGTCGGCACTCAGAACCGCCAAGGCGCTTGGCTGGAAGTGTTTTACGCACAACCGTTGCTCAACCCGTCGGCCGAGATCGTTGCCGCCATTGCGCCGATCCTGGGTTACACCGAGGGCAACCAGGCGATCACGTTCACCATCAGCCAAGCGCTGCAACTGGCAGATGCACTCAAGAACGTCGACGCCACCCAAGCCGCGTTGCTGAATCGCCTGGCTGAAAGCCACACCCCACTGGTTGCCACACTGCTGGCCGAAGACGCCGCGCTGACCTCCACGCCAGAGGCCTACCTCAAGCTGCACTTGCTGTCCCATCGCCTGGTCAAGCCTCACGGCCTGAACCTGGCAGGCGTGTTCCCGCAGTTGCCGAACGTGGCCTGGACCAGCCAGGGCGCCATCGACATCGCCGAACTTGCCGAGCGCCAGCTCGAAGCGCGTCTGCGTGGCGAGCTGCTGGAAGTGTTCTCGGTGGACAAGTTCCCGAAAATGACCGACTACGTGGTACCGGCCGGCGTGCGCATCGCTGACGCTGCGCGTATCCGCCTGGGCGCCTACGTGGGCGAAGGCACTACCGTGATGCACGAAGGCTTCGTCAACTTCAACGCCGGCACCGAAGGCCCAGGCATGATCGAAGGCCGTGTATCGGCAGGCGTGTTCGTCGGCAAGGGTTCGGACCTGGGCGGCGGCTGCTCTACCATGGGCACCCTGTCGGGCGGCGGCAATATCGTGATCAAGGTGGGCGAAGGCTGCCTGATTGGCGCCAACGCCGGTACCGGCATCCCGTTGGGCGACCGCAACACCGTGGAGTCGGGCCTGTACATCACCGCCGGCACCAAGGTTGCGCTGCTTGACGAGCAGAACCAGTTGGTCAAGGTGGTCAAGGCGCGCGAGTTGGCCGGTCAACCGGACCTGCTGTTCCGCCGCAATTCCGAGACCGGTGCCGTGGAGTGCAAAACCCACAAATCGGCCATCGAACTGAACGAAGCGCTGCACGCTCACAACTAAGCAGCCACTCGATGCCACTAGCGGGCCGCACCTTCGGGTGCGGCTCGCTTATACGAGTCTTGATCACCATGCTTGTGCCCTCCCCCTGGCGCGCCGATTTCCCGGCGATCGCCACCCTGCAAAGGCAAGACCAGACCTATCTGGACAGCGCCGCCACCGCCCAAAAACCCCAGGCCCTGCTGGATGCCATCAGCCATTACTACGCCAATGGCGCAGCCAATGTGCACCGCGCCCAGCATTTGCCGGGGGCCCATGCGACCCAAGCCTTTGAGGACAGTCGCAGCAAGGTCGCGCAGTGGTTGAATGCAGGCGACAGCGGGCAGGTCGTATTCACCCACGGCGCAACCTCTGCGCTGAACCTCTTGGCCTATGGCCTTGAGCACCTATTCAATGCGGGCGATGAGATAGCCATCAGCGCCCTGGAACACCACGCCAACCTGTTGCCCTGGCAGCAATTGGCCAAACGGCGTGCGCTGACGCTGGTGGTATTGCCCCTGGACGATGACGGCGTGATCGACCTGCAAGCCGCCGCATCATTGATCGGCCCGCGCACGCGCCTGCTGGCGGTGAGCCAGTTGTCCAACGTGCTGGGCACCTGGCAGCCGCTGGAAGCGCTACTGACGCTGGCCCAGGCAAACGGTGCCCTGACTGTTGTGGATGGCGCCCAAGGCATCGTGCATGGTCGCCACGACGTACAGGCCCTGGGCTGCGATTTCTACGTATTTTCCAGCCACAAGCTCTACGGCCCGGACGGCATCGGCGTGCTGTTCGGTCGCAACGCTGCCCTGCATCACCTGCGCCACTGGCAGTTTGGCGGCGAGATGGTGCAGCAGGCAGATTATCAAGGCGCCAGCTTCCGCCCTGCCCCACTAGGGTTCGAAGCCGGCACGCCGCCCATTGCCGGCGTGATCGGCCTGGGTGCCACCCTGGATTACCTGAGCTCACTGGATCAGCACGCCGTGACCGCCCATGAAGCGGCACTGCACGACTATTTGCTGCGCGGGCTGAAAGCACGCAATGGCGTGCGCGTACTGGGATCACCGCAAGCAGCGCTGGTGAGCTTTGTGGTGGACGGTGTGCATAACGCCGACCTGGCTCACCTGTTGACCGAGCAAGGCATCGCCGTGCGCGCCGGGCATCACTGTGCAATGCCACTGCTCAAGGCCTTGCACTTATCCGGCGCCATTCGAGTGTCCCTGGCGCTGTACAACGACTCCGATGACCTGGAGCGCTTCTTTGAAGCGTTGGACCAGGCGCTGGATATGTTGCGATGAGCTTGCCAGTGGACGCGATGGCTGCGCTGCAGGCATTCCAGGCTGTCGGCGGTTGGGAGCAGCGCGCGCGGATGCTGATGCAATGGGGCGAGCGACTGCCCGCGTTGGCGGATGATGAAAAGGTCGACGCCAACCTGGTGCAAGGCTGTGAAAGCCTGGTGTGGTTGGTGGGGCATTTGCAGGACGGCCATTGGCAGTTTGCTGCCAGCAGCGAGGCGCGAATGATTCGCGGGTTGGTGGCGCTGTTGCTGGCGCGGGTCAATGGGTTGTCGGCTGATGAACTGCAAGCGGTGGATTTGCCGGGTTGGTTTGCACAACTGGGCCTGTCCCGGCAGCTGTCACCATCGCGCACCAACGGCTTGAATGCAGTCCTGCAACGTATGCGCGAACTAAGCCATACACACAACTGAATGTGGGAGGGGGCTTGCTCCCGATGGCGGTAGGTCAGTCACACATGCATCAACTGACACTCCCTCATCTACAGAACTTGATAGCAACCGACGGTAACCACGATGCGAAGCGAGCCGCTCTTGATCTTGATCTTAGGCGCCCCGTCAAACCACGCTGGCCGGAATTCGACAGGGATTTGGGGGGTAAACCGGCAGGGATGCCGGTTTAGCCGCCCCGCGCCATGGATGGCGCGTGGCGGCGGCCCCCCAAATCCATGGCGGATTACGGGCACACCGAGCCTAAGCGAGGTGCCGAGTGGTGGGGCAAGAGCGCTTTGGTTACTTTCGCGCTTTTCGAAAGTGACCCGCTGTAAAAGCGGAACCAATAGCGGCCGTTACCTAAATAACGGATATGTACTCGGTCTAATCCAACATCCTGGTCGGCCCTGAGGCCGCCATCGGGAGCAAGCCCCCTCCCACATTTTGAACGGTGTGAAACTCTGAGACTCAGAGGGGCTTGACCCGCTCCGAAGGTCTGCGCACCCCAGCCACAATCTTGTCCACCGCCTTGGTCGCCGCCACCATCCCGAAGGTAGCCGTGACCATCATCACCGCGCCAAACCCGCCCGCGCAGTCCAACTTTACGCCGTCGCCAACAAAACTCTTCTGCAAACAGATGCTGCCGTCCGGCTTCGGATAGCGCAGTTGCTCGGTGGAAAACACGCACGGCACGCTGTAATGACGGGTGACGGTGCGCGAGAAACCGTAGTCGCGGCGCAGGGTGGAGCGCACCTTCGAGGCCAGCGGGTCATTGAAGGTGCGGTTCAGGTCGCACACCTGGATCAGCGTCGGGTCAATCTGCCCGCCAGCGCCGCCGGTGGTGATGATCTGGATCTTGCGGCGCTTGCACCAGGCAATCAGCGCCGCCTTGGCGTTGACGGCGTCGATGCAGTCGATCACGCAGTCGATATTCGGGGTGATGTACTCCGCCATGGTGTCGCGGGTGACGAAATCCGCCACGGCATGCACGGTGCAATCCGGGTTGATGCCTCGCAGGCGCTCGGCCATCACTTCGACCTTGGGCTTGCCCACGGTGCTGTCCAGGGCGTGCAACTGGCGGTTGCTGTTACTCACGCAGACATCGTCCAGGTCAAACAGCGAAATCTCGCCCACCCCGCAACGGGCGATCGCTTCCGCCGCCCAGGAGCCCACGCCGCCGACGCCGACAATCGCCACATGGGCCGCTTTCAAGCGTTCCAGCCCTTCGATGCCGTACAAGCGGGCGACGCCTGCAAACCGCGGATCTTCTGTACTCATGATCATTACCCCAAAAACCGGCGCGCATTATGGACTACAGCGCGACAAGTTCGAAGCTTCCAGCTACAAGTAAAGAACTTAGGTGGACTTTCGCAGACTAACGTCCGGCTTTTCTCTGTCTGCTATACGCTCAGGGAAAGGCCGGTGTAGGATGCGCGCCGTTCGGCGTAGGCCGACACCTCTTTTCGTTCCGCACCTTTTGGAACCCGACATAACCATGGCATCGCGTAAATTTGGACTCAACCTGGTGATCGTGCTGGCCATCGCCGCGCTGTTCACCGGTTTCTGGGCGCTGATCAACCGCCCAGTCACCGCTCCCAACTGGCCTGAACAGATCTCCGGGTTTTCCTACTCGCCGTTCCAGCAAGGCCAGTACCCGCAGAAGAATCAGTTTCCGACTGAAGAGCAGATGCGTCAGGACCTTGCGATCATGAGCAAGCTGACAGACAACATCCGTACCTACTCGGTCGATGGCTCCCTGGGCGAAATCCCCAAGCTGGCCGAAGAGTTCGGACTGCGCGTGACCCTGGGGATCTGGATCAGCCCGGACCTTGAACGCAACGAGCGTGAAATCCAGCGTGCCATCGAGATCGCCAATAACTCGCGCAGTGTCGTGCGCGTGGTGGTCGGCAACGAAGCCTTGTTCCGTGACGAAATCACCCCTGAAGCGCTGATTGTGTTGCTGGACCGCGTGCGCGCTGCCGTGAAAGTGCCGGTGACCACTTCCGAGCAATGGCACATCTGGGAAAAGAACCCGCAACTGGCCAAGCACGTCGACCTGATCGCCGCGCACATCCTGCCGTTCTGGGAGTACATCCCGATGGACAAGGCCGGCCAGTACGTACTCGACCGTGCCAAGGATCTGAAGAAAGCCTTCCCGAAAAAGCCGCTGCTGCTGTCGGAAGTTGGCTGGCCGAGTAACGGCCGTATGCGCGGTGGTAATGAATCGTCGCCGGCTGACCAGGCCATTTACCTGCGCACCCTGGTAAACAAGCTTAACCGCCAGGGTTACAACTACTTCGTGATCGAGGCCTTCGATCAGCCGTGGAAAGTCAGTGACGAAGGCTCGGCAGGTGCTTACTGGGGCGTGTTCAACGCCGCGCGCCAGCAGAAATTCAATTTTGAAGGCCCGGTCGTTGCTATCCCGCAATGGCGGGTGCTGGCCATCGGCTCGGTGGTGCTTGCACTGCTGTCCCTGACCCTGTTGATGATCGACGGCTCGGCGCTGCGCCAGCGGGGCCGGACCTTCCTGACCTTTATTGCGTTTCTGTGCGGGTCGGTACTGGTATGGATCGGCTACGACTACAGCCAGCAATACAGCACCTGGTTCAGCCTGATAGTCGGCGTGTTGCTGGCCCTCGGTGCTCTCGGCGTATTTATCGTGTTGCTGACCGAAGCCCACGAACTGGCGGAAGCGGTATGGACCCACAAGCGCCGGCGTGAATTCCTGCCGGTAGAAGGCGATTCGGACTACCGTCCGAAAGTGTCGATCCACGTGCCGTGCTACAACGAGCCACCAGAGATGGTCAAACAGACCCTCGACGCCCTGGCTGCCCTCGACTATCCGGACTACGAAGTCCTGATCATCGACAACAAGACCAAGGACCCGGCGGTATGGGAACCGGTGCGCGACTACTGCGAAACCCTGGGCCCGCGCTTCAAGTTTTTCCACGTCGCACCCCTGGCTGGTTTCAAGGGGGGCGCGTTGAATTATCTGATCCCGCACACCGCCAAGGATGCCGAAGTGATCGCGGTGATCGACTCGGACTACTGCGTGTCACCCAACTGGCTCAAGCACATGGTGCCGCACTTCGCCGATCCGAAAATCGCCGTGGTGCAGTCGCCCCAGGATTACCGCGACCAGAACGAAAGCACCTTCAAGAAGCTCTGCTACGCCGAATACAAAGGCTTCTTCCATATCGGCATGGTTACCCGCAACGACCGTGACGCGATCATCCAGCACGGCACCATGACCATGACCCGTCGCTCGGTGCTTGAGGAACTGGGCTGGGCCGACTGGTGCATCTGTGAAGACGCCGAACTGGGCCTGCGCGTGTTCGAGAAAGGCTTGTCGGCAGCGTACTACCACGACAGCTACGGCAAGGGCCTGATGCCGGATACCTTTATCGACTTCAAGAAACAGCGTTTCCGCTGGGCCTACGGCGCGATCCAGATTATCAAGCGTCACACCGCCAGCCTGATACGTGGCAAAGACACCGAATTGACTCGCGGCCAGCGCTACCACTTCCTCGCGGGCTGGTTGCCGTGGGTAGCGGATGGCATGAACATCTTCTTTACCGTCGGCGCGCTGTTGTGGTCGGCGGCGATGATCATCGTGCCGACACGGGTCGACCCGCCGTTGCTGATTTTCGCAATCCCGCCGTTGGCGTTGTTCGTGTTCAAGGTCGGCAAGATCATCTTCCTCTACCGTCGTGCCGTAGGGGTGAACTTGAAAGATGCGTTCTGCGCGGCCCTGGCCGGGTTGGCGTTGTCCCATACCATCGCCAAGGCGGTGTTGTATGGCTTCTTCACCACCAGCATTCCGTTCTTTCGCACGCCGAAAAACGCGGACAACCATGGCTTCTGGGTAGCGATCTCTGAAGCCCGCGAAGAAATGTTCATCATGCTGCTGCTGTGGGGCGCCGCGCTGGGGATCTACCTGGTGCAGGGCCTGCCAAGCAATGACATTCGCTTCTGGGTCGTGATGTTGCTGGTGCAGTCGCTGCCCTACGTGGCTGCGCTGATCATGGCGTTCTTGTCGTCGCTGCCGAAACCGGCGCCGAAGGCTGAGCCCGCCACGGCTGTGTAAAAACTTGCGCAATGCACTAAACGGCGGCCTCTGGCCGCCGTTTTGCTATAAGATAACGGCCCTTTTGTGAGACTTGGCCTGGCCCAATTCTATGTGGGGGCTGGCTTGCCTGCGATGCAGACGCCGCGGTCTGACAGGCACACCGCAGTGATGCTATCGCAGGCAAGCCAGCTCCCACATTGGAATTGCGTCGCTCCAGGCTCGATATTTCCACATTCGTCCTGCGCCCATCACACGCTTTCCGGAGTTTCCCCATGACGGCCCATGCCGACCTTTCGCCGACCCTTCAACTGGCCATCGACCTGATCCGTCGCCCCTCGGTCACGCCGATCGATGCCGATTGCCAGAAGCTGATGATGCAGCGCCTGGGCGACGCCGGTTTTGCGCTTGAACCGATGCGTATCGAAGACGTAGACAATTTCTGGGCCACCCACGGCAAGCACGAAGGCCCGGTGCTGTGCTTCGCCGGCCATACCGACGTGGTGCCGACCGGCCCGGTGCAGGCCTGGCAGAACGACCCATTCGACGCCTTGATCGATGAAAACGGCATGCTTTGCGGCCGTGGCGCGGCAGACATGAAAGGCAGCCTGGCGGCGATGCTGGTGGCGGCGGAACGCTTTGTCACCGACTACCCGGACCACAAGGGCTCGGTCGCCTTCCTGATCACCAGCGACGAAGAAGGCCCGGCGCATCACGGCACCAAGGCCGTAATCGAACGCCTGGCTGCACGCAAGGAACGCCTGGACTGGTGCATCGTCGGCGAACCGTCGAGCACCACCCTGGTGGGCGATGTGGTCAAGAACGGCCGTCGTGGCTCCCTCGGTGCCACCTTGACCGTACGCGGCGTACAGGGCCACGTGGCTTACCCGCACCTGGCGAAGAACCCGATCCACCTGGCTGCAGCGGCTCTGGCCGAGTTGGCTGCCGAGCATTGGGATGACGGCAACGCCTTCTTCCCGCCGACCAGCTTCCAGATTTCCAACCTCAACTCCGGCACCGGCGCCACCAACGTGATCCCCGGCGACCTGACGGCGGTGTTCAACTTCCGCTTCTCGACCGAATCCACCGTCGAGGGCCTGCAACAGCGGGTCGCGGCCATCCTGGATAAACATGGCCTGGACTGGCATGTGGATTGGGCGCTGTCGGGCCTGCCGTTCCTCACCGAGCCGGGTGCGCTGCTGGATGCAGTATCTGCCAGTATCAAGGCGATCACCGGGCGTGAGACCAAGGCGTCCACCAGCGGCGGTACTTCCGATGGGCGCTTTATCGCCACGCTGGGCACCCAGGTGGTCGAGCTGGGCCCGGTCAACGCGACCATCCACCAGGTCAACGAACGCATCCTGGCCAGCGACCTCGATGTGCTGACCGAAATCTATTACCAGACCCTGATCAAGTTGCTCGCCTGATGCTTGCCTGCCCCATTTGCAGCGCACCGCTCAACGCGGTGGACAATGGCGTGGCGTGCCCGGTCGGGCACCGTTTCGACCGTGCGCGCCAGGGCTACCTGAACCTGTTGCCGGTGCAGCACAAGAACAGCCGTGACCCGGGCGATAACCTGGCCATGGTCGAGGCACGCCGTGACTTCCTCAACGCCGGGCACTACGCCCCGGTGGCCAAGCGCCTGGCCGAGCTGGCCGCCGAGCGCGCACCGCAGCGCTGGGTCGACATCGGCTGTGGCGAGGGTTACTACACCGCGCAAATCGCCGAGGCGCTGCCCGACGCCGATGGCTATGCCCTGGATATATCCAAGGAAGCGGTCAAGCGCGCGTGCAAACGCAACCCGGCGCTGACCTGGTTGATCGCCAGCATGGCCCGAGTACCCTTGGCCGATGCCAGCTGCCAGTTCCTCGCGAGCGTGTTCAGCCCGTTGGACTGGCAAGAAGCCAAGCGCCTGCTCAGCCCCGGCGGCGGCTTGATGAAGGTCGGCCCGACCAGCGGCCACTTGATGGAACTGCGCGAGCGCCTGTACGACGAAGTGCGCGAGTACACCGATGATAAACACCTGGCCCTGGTGCCGGAGGGCATGAGCCTGGCGCACAGTGAAACCCTTGAGTTCACCCTGAGCCTGGCCGAGCCTGCAGACCGCGCCAACCTGCTGGCCATGACGCCTCATGGCTGGCGGGCCAGTGCCGAGCGCCGCGCCGAAGTGATCGAGGCGGCCGAGCCGCTGCAGGTCACGGTGTCGATGCGCTACGATTATTTCGTGCTTCAATAGCTGACTTTACAAATATCCGCGAATGGATTTTCGAATCCCGCAACGAGGAACATCCATGCGCCAACCCGATATCGAGATTTACCTGAAAGACGCCGACGTCGATCACAAGGCCATCGCCGCCTGGCTGGGCGCCGCCCTGGGCCCTTGCTCCGACTGGGTCCAGAGAGGCCAGACCTACAAGTGCAAGGCCGGCAGCGTGCCAGTTACCTGGCTACCCAAGGCTGTAGGCAAATGGAACAGCCTGTACCTGGAAAGCGACCAGACCCCGTGGGACGACGACATCGCCTGCGCCCGCGCCGCGTTTGCCGCATTGAATGTTGAAGTGCGCTGCGCACCGGGGACGTGGGTTGAGGAAGAAGGCGAGGAAAGTGCCGATACCTGGATTCGCATCAGCGTAGACGGTGAAGAGCAGATCACCTGGAAGACCACCTGATCCTGATCTGTAAACCCAATCAAAAGTGTGGGAGGGGGCTTGCTCCCTCCCACATTGGTTCAGTGCTGAACTTACAAACCGACCACATCCTCTGCCTGCAAGCCCTTCTCCCCCGTCACCACGGCGTATTCCACCTGCTGGCCTTCGGCCAACGAGCGGTGGCCTTCACCGCGAATGGCGCGGTAGTGCACAAACACGTCCTTGCCGTCTTCACGCTGGATAAAGCCGTAGCCCTTTGCATCGTTGAACCACTTCACATTGCCGGTTTCGCGCGTTGCCATCTGTTCACTCCCACTGGTTTTTTATTGTTGAGTCGCACGTATTGAACTGCCGAGTATAAGACAGGCTCAAAAACCATCAACTCAAGTTTACATCGCTGCTTTTTTGCCGATTTTCGGTGAATACGGCACACTACCTGCCCGAGCATCTGCTCGGTTTTTTCCACTTGAAGCAGTTCGCCTATGACCCGCTCCCCGTTCCGCCGTCTGGTGTTTGGCACCTTGCGCCGACTGTTGTACCTCTGGGTTCGCTCGGAGACGATCAACCAGTCGTCCCTCACCCTTAACCTGGACCGCAGCCGGCCGGTTTTCTACGTCCTGCAATCACCCTCCCTCACCGAGTTGGCGGTGGTCGATGCCGAGTGCACCAAGGCCGGCTTGCCGCGCCCGGTGCTGCCAGTGTCGGTAGGCCCATTGATGGAGCCCGCGGCGTTCTTCTATCTCACGCCGGATCCGGATTGGCTCGGCCGCCAGGACAAGCGCGGTGCACCGCCCACCCTGACACGCCTGGTCAATACCCTCACCGAGCACGCCGAAGAGAATGCACAAATCATTCCCGTCAGCGTGTTCTGGGGTCAGTCTCCTGCAAGCGAGTCCAGCCCGTGGAAACTGCTGTTTGCCGACAGTTGGGCAGTGACCGGGCGTCTGCGCCGGTTGCTGAGCATCCTGATCCTGGGGCGCAAGACCCGCGTGCAATTCTCCGCGCCAATCAACCTGCGTGAATTGATCGAGCACAATAAAGGTCACGAACGCACCGTGCGCATGGCCCAGCGCATCCTGCGCGTGCACTTTCGTAACCTGAAGACGGCAGTGATCGGTCCCGACCTGTCTCACCGCCGTAACCTGGTGAAGGGGCTGGTGAATATGCCGCTGGTGCGCCAGGCCATTTTTGATGAAGCCGAACGAGAAAAAATCTCTGCGGAAAAAGCCAAGGCCCTGGCGCTGCGCTACGGCAACGAGATTGCCTCGGACTACACCTACACCGCGATCCGTTTTCTGGAAGTGGTGCTGAGCTGGTTCTGGAACAAGATCTACGACGGTATCAAGGTCAATAACATCGAAGGCGTGCAGAAGGTGGCCCAAGGCTACGAGGTGATCTATGTGCCTTGCCACCGCAGCCACATCGACTACCTGCTGCTGTCGTACCTGCTGTTCAAGAACGGCCTGACCCCGCCGCACATCGCGGCCGGTATCAACCTCAACATGCCAGTGATCGGCAGCCTGCTGCGCCGTGGCGGTGCGTTCTTCATGCGCCGCACCTTCAAGGGCAACCCGCTGTACACCTCGGTGTTCAATGAATACCTGCACACCCTGTTCACCAAGGGGTTCCCGGTGGAGTACTTCGTCGAAGGCGGCCGCTCGCGCACGGGGCGTATGCTGCAACCGAAAACCGGGATGCTGGCGATTACCCTGCGCAGCTTCCTGCGCTCCTCGCGTATGCCGATCGTGTTCGTGCCGGTGTATATCGGCTATGAACGCGTGCTCGAAGGCCGCACCTACCTCGGCGAATTGCGTGGCGCGAGCAAGAAGAAAGAGTCGATCTTCGATATTTTCAAAGTGGTCGGCGCCCTCAAGCAGCGCTTCGGCCAGGTCGCGGTCAACTTCGGTGAGCCGATCAAGCTGGCCGAATTTCTCGACGCCGAGCAACCGGACTGGCGCGCCCAGGAACTGGGCCCGAACTACAAGCCGGCGTGGCTCAACGAAACCACCAACCGCCTTGGCGAGCAGGTGGCGCGGCACTTGAACGAAGCCGCGGCGATCAACCCGGTGAACCTGGTGGCCCTGGCCCTGCTGTCGACCACACGCCTGGCCCTGGATGAACAAGCCATGGCGCGCCAGCTCGACCTGTACCTGGCGCTGCTGCGTCGCGTTCCCTACTCGCCCCACACGACCTTGCCGGAGGGCGATGGCCTGGCGCTGATCAAGCACGTCAAGGACATGAAGCTGCTGTCGGAACAAAGCGACGCCTTGGGCAAGATTGTCTACCTGGACGAACAGAACGCCGTCCTGATGACCTACTACCGCAACAACGTGCTGCATATCTTCGCCCTGCCGGCGTTGCTGGCGAGCTTCTTCCAGAGCAGCTCGCGGATGAGCCGCGAACAGATCCTGCGCTACACCCGTGCGCTCTACCCGTACCTGCAATCGGAGCTGTTTATTCGCTGGTCGCTGGAAGAGTTGGACACCGTGGTCGACCAGTGGCTGGACGCGTTTGTCGAACAAGGCCTGCTGCGCTTCGAAAACGCTGTGTACCTGCGCCCGGCGCCGAGTTCGCGACAATTTGTGCTGTTGACGCTGTTGTCCAAGAGCATCGCCCAGACCCTGCAACGGTTCTACATGGCGATATCGCTGCTGCTCAACAGCGGCCAGAACAGCATCAGCGCCGAAGAACTGGAAGACCTGTGCACGATCATGGCCCAGCGCCTATCAATCCTGCACGGTCTCAACGCCCCGGAATTCTTCGACAAGAGTCTTTTCCGACATTTTATTCAGACGTTGCTGGAGCAAGATGTGCTGCGTCGCGATGAAGCCGGCAAGCTGGGCTATCACGACCTGCTCGGCGAACTGGCTGAAGGCGCCGCCAAACGCGTGCTGCCGGCCGATATTCGCCTGTCGATCCGCCAGGTGGCCTTGCACCGCGTAGATGGCGCAGCCGAAGCGCTGGCGCAAGCAGAAGCGGTCACACCTGAACAAAGCCGTTAGATTGACTGAGGCGCCGGGCGGATTCCGGCGCCGTTGAAAAGGAGCTGCACCATGAAAAAGATCATTCTCCTGGGCCTGACCGCCCTGCTCGGAGCCTGCCAATCAATGACCCCAACCCCAAAAGCCAGCCTCGACGGCGAAGTGTTCTATCTGCAACGTATTGCCCTGCCGCCTGCTGCCACCTTGAGCGTCAGCCTGCAAGATGTGTCCCTCATGGACGCCCCGGCCGTGACCCTCGCCGAACAGAAAGGCCCGGTCAAAGGCCAGGTGCCGTTGCCGTTTCACCTGAGCTACGACCCGGCCCAGGTCAAGCCAGGCCATACTTACTCGGTCAGCGCTCGCATCGAACTGGAGGGCAAGCTACTGTTCATCACTACAGAGCGGCACGCCGTGCAACTCAATGGCCAGGATCCACAGCCGCTGCGTCTGCGGGTTGATGCGGTCGCACACTGATCAATTCACGTCATAAGGAAGCGCCCATGCTCCGCAAATCTCTTCGCCTCACCGCCCTGTGTGCCGGCTTGCTGTTCGGTGCCAACGCCATGGCCCTGGACCTTGGCAGCCTGTCCCAGGGCGACGCCAGCGGCGGCCTCAAGGATGCCTTGACCCAAGGTGCGCAGATTGCCGTCAAACAACTGGGCAAGCCCGGTGGTTTCAGCAACAACCCGGAAGTAAAAATCGGCCTGCCGGGCAAGCTCGGCAAAGTCGCCGACAAACTGAAAATGTTCGGCATGGGTGACCAGGTCACGCAGCTGGAAACCAGCATGAACGCAGCGGCTGAAACCGCCGTGACCCAGGCCCAGCCGATTCTGGTCAATGCGGTGAAAAACATGAGCGTGACCGACGCCAAGGGCATTCTCAGCGGTGGTCAGGACTCTGCCACCCAATACCTGAACAAAAGCAGCCGAGAGGAAATCCGCGCCAAGTTCCTCCCCATCGTCAAGGCCGCTACCGACAAGGTCGGCGTGGCTCAGCAGTACAACGCCCTGGCCGGCAAGGCCGCGGCCTTCGGCGCCGTGGATGCCAAGAGCGCCAACGTCGAAAACTACGTGACCGAGCAAGCGCTGGATGGTTTGTTCAAGATGATTGCGCAGCAGGAAGAGACGATTCGCAAGAATCCGGCGGCGGCTGCCACCAGTTTGGCAAAGAAGGTGTTTGGAGCGCTGTAACCCCGCACTACGACCCTACTGCGCCAAGGCCGCTGGTAACGGGCCTTGGCGCAGTTGTTTCAGGTCAAGCCTGTCACGGGTTTAACGAAACAGCGGATACAAAGGTCTGCTGGGTGATTGATACCCGTTGACCGGTTGTTGATGCAGGTATGACGGGTTGTGATACCTGGTGGGTTGGGCATAGCTAAAATGCGGGCGGTGGTAATGACCTGAACTGCCATGATGAGGTCTATACGGTTGGGTAACCGCGAAATCATTTCGCGGCGCATGATTACCCAGCAAGGCCCCGAGAAAAGCCCCTTTGAAAGCCGCAATCGCATTAAAGAACGACATGTAAAACTCCATGAACTCAATGAAAAGGCCTGGCCGCCACATGGCAGTGCCAAGTCCTCTGCCTGTCCGTCAGGCATTGCCTGAGTGGAGTTACAAGGGCAAGCGTTCCATCTGAGCGACTGCGTGTTTGCATCGGTATGTAAATACTGCCCGGTGGGAATCAGGGGATGGCCAGGCACCGGCCTGGCAGAGAAACCCGAAAAAAACACATGTACGGGAAACAGCAAACACCTCGCTACGCTACCTCCTTCCTGACTCTGAACCACGCCGCGTACAACGCCGGCAAAAACAACAGCGTCAACGCCGTCGCCACAATCAACCCTCCCATGATCGCCACAGCCATGGGCCCGAAAAACACGCTGCGCGACAGTGGGATCATCGCCAGCACCGCCGCCAGGGCCGTCAGCACAATCGGACGAAAGCGTCGCACGGTCGCTTCGATAATCGCCTGCCACGGCGCCAGTCCGGCCTTGATGTCCTGCTCGATCTGGTCCACCAGAATGACCGAGTTACGCATGATCATTCCCGACAACGCGATCGTGCCGAGCATGGCGACGAAGCCAAAGGGTTGGCGGAATACCAGCAGGAACAAGGTCACACCGATCAGGCCGAGGGGGGCAGTCAGAAAAACCATCGCCGTGCGTGAGAAACTGCGCAATTGCAGCATCAGCAAAGTCAGCACCACCACGATGAACAGCGGCACGCCGGCCTTCACCGAGTTTTGCCCGCGAGCAGAGTCTTCGACGGTGCCACCCACTTCCAACAGGTAACCGTCCGGCAGTTCGGCACGCACACCTGTGAGCGTCGGCAGGATCTGCTGCACCAAGGTCGCCGGTTGTTCCTTGCCGTAGATATCGGCACGCACGGTCACGGTCGGCAGGCGGTTGCGGTGCCAGATGATGCCTTCTTCGAAACCGTATTCGAGGGTGGCGATCTGCGACAGCGCCACGCTTTTACCATTGTCAGTGGGTACGGCAAGGCTCGGCAGCAGCGACAACTCGGTGCGTTCGTGGACGGTACCGCGCAGGAGGATCTCGATCAATTCGTTGTCCTCCCGGTATTGGCTGACGCTGGAACCGGTCAGGGAACTCTGCAGGAATTTCGACAGGTTGGCAGTACTCACGCCAAGCGCGCGCGCCCGGTCCTGGTCGATATTCAGATACACGATTTTGCTCGGCTCTTCCCAGTCCAGATGCACGTTAACCACGTGGGTGTTTTCGCGCACCTTGGCTGCCACTTTGCGGGCCAGGGCGCGGACCTCTTCGATGTGTTCGCCGGTCACGCGAAACTGCACCGGATAGCCCACGGGCGGGCCATTCTCCAGGCGAGTGACCCGCGAGCGCAGCTCGGGGAACTGCTCGTTGAGCGTTTCAATCAGCCAGGTGCGCAGGCTTTCACGCTCCTCGATGGTGTTGGCCAACACCACGAACTGCGCGAAGCTGGCGGCCGGCAGTTGCTGGTCCAGCGGCAGGTAGAACCGCGGCGAGCCGGTGCCCACGTAGGCCACATAGTTTTCGATACCCGCGTGCGCCTTGAGCAATACCTCCAGACGCTTGACCTGCTCGGCGGTGTTGCTCAGGGAGGCGCCTTCGGCCAGTTTCAGGTCGACCATCAGTTCCAGGCGCCCGGAAGCAGGGAAGAACTGCTGCGGTACAAAGCGGAACAACGCGACCGAGCCGATAAACAACAGCAGGGTCAACACGATGACCGTCTTGCGCCGACGTATACACCACTCCACCAAACGTCTTACACGCTGGTAGAAAGGCGTGCCGTAGGGATCCGGGCCGTCGGTGCCGTGCTTGGCCGCGTGAATTTTCGCCAGGTCCGGCAGCAGCTTTTCCCCGAGATACGGTACAAAGACCACGGCAGCCACCCAGGAGGCCAATAAGGCAATGGTCACCACTTGGAAGATCGAGCGAGTGTATTCACCGGTGCTCGACTGCGCAGTGGCAATCGGCAAAAAGCCCGCCGCCGTGATCAAGGTACCGGTGAGCATGGGGAATGCTGTGCTGGTCCAGGCGAAGCTCGCAGCCTTGAGCCGGTCGTAGCCCTGCTCCATTTTGATCGCCATCATTTCCACAGCGATGATCGCGTCATCCACCAGCAAACCCAGGGCCAGCACCAGAGCGCCAAGGGAAATCTTGTGCAGGCCGATGCCCAGGTAATACATGCTGGCAAATGTCATCGCCAGTACCAGCGGGATCGCCAGGGCGACCACCATGCCGGTGCGCACACCGAGGGAGAAAAAACTCACCAGCAATACAATGGCCAATGCCTCGGCGAGCACCTGGACGAATTCGCCGACGCTGGTCTTCACCGCTGCCGGTTGGTCGGACACCTTGCGCAGCTCCATGCCCGCAGGAAGGTTCTTTTGCAGGCGTGCGAATTCACTCTCAAGAGCTTTGCCCAGTACCAGAATATCCCCACCGTCGCGCATGGCCACGGCCAGGCCGATGGCGTCCGCGCCCATATAACGCATGCGCGGTGCCGGTGGGTCGTTGAAGCCCCGATGGATATCGGCCACGTCTCCGATACGAAAGGTGCGATCGCCCACTCGAATCGGGAAGTCGCGAATCTGCTCCACGGTTTTGAAGTTGCCCGACACGCGCAACTGCACACGCTCGCTCGGGGTTTCAAAAAAGCCGGCGGTCGATACGGCATTTTGTTCCTGCAACGCCTGCTGTACTGCGGCCAACGGCAAACCCAGGGTGGCAAGCTTGAGGTTGGACAGTTCGATCCAGATCTTCTCGTCCTGCAGGCCAAGCAACTCGACCTTGCCCACGTCCGGCACCCGTTGCAGCTGAATCTGGATGCGGTCGGCGTAGTCCTTGAGCACCGCATAGTCAAAACCATCGCCGGTCAGGGCGTAGATATTGCCGAAGGTGGTGCCGAACTCGTCGTTGAAAAATGGCCCCTGGATATCCGGTGGCAAGGTTTGGCGGATGTCGCTGATTTTCTTGCGCACCTGGTACCACAACTCAGGAATTTGCGCCGAACGCATCGAGTCGCGGGCGATGAAAGTGACCTGGGATTCGCCAGGGCGCGAGAAAGACACAATGCGCTCGTACTCACCGGTCTCCATCAATTTTTTCTCGATGCGTTCGGTAACTTGGCGCGACACCTCCTGGGCCGTGGCGCCGGGCCAGTTGGTCTTGATCACCATGGCCTTGAAGGTAAAGGGCGGGTCCTCGCTTTGCCCCAGCTTGGTGTAGGACAAGGTGCCGACCACGGCCAGCAGGATCATCAAAAACAGTACGATCTGGCGATTACGCAGCGCCCATTCGGAAAGATTGAAACCCATCGGGATTACTCCTTGGCCGCCAGATTCACGACACGGTTGGAGCGATCCACAGGGCGCACTTGCTGGCCCTCATGCAGCACATGCACGCCTGCGGCGACCACCCAGTCGGTGGGAGCCAAGCCTTCGAGCACCGGCACGTTTTTTTCACCGAACGCACCAATGCGCACCGTCGTACGCTCAAGGGTGTTGTCCGGCTTTACCCGCCAGACGAAGGACGCGCCGTTCTCTGCGCTGAGGGCAGACAGCGGTACCGAGAGCGCAATGACGCCGTCGGTTTGTATGAATACGCGCGCGCTCTGGCCCAGTTCGGCAGGGACTTTACCGCCGGTGAAGGCTACACGGGCGGCGAAGGTGCGGGATTTCGGGTCGGCTGCGGGTGACAGTTCACGGATGCGTCCGGCGAAGCGCTGTTCGGGCTGGCTCCACAACTCTACCGACACCGGCTGGCCGACCTTGAAGCGGCCGAAGCCTTGCTCGGGCAGGCTGATCAGCACTTCGCGCTCACCATCGGTGGCCAGGGTAAACACGGGCTGGCCCGCCGAGACCACTTGGCCGACTTCGACAGCACGCTTGGCGACCACGCCGTCCTGGGGCGCGCGCAGCACAGCATAGCCGGCCTGGTTGCTCGACACGTCGAACTCGGCCTTGATCTGCTTCAGGCGCGCTTCACCTGCTCGGTAGAGGTTTTCGGCGTTGTCGTACTGCGAGCGGCTGACCATCTGACGGTCCATCAGGGTCTTGTAGCGATCGCGCTCAGCGCGCACCAGGTTCAGATTGGCCTCAGCGCCGGCCACTTGGGCACGGCTGGCTTCCAGTTGCAGGCGCACATCCTGGGGGTCAAGTTCAGCCAGTGGCTGGTTGGCCTTGACCCGCTCGCCCTCTTCCACCAGCCGCTTGCTGACTTTGCCGCCGATGCGAAAGGCCAGGTCCGGCTCATAACGGGCACGTACTTCACCGGGGTAGCTGTCCATTGCCTGTGCCGAGGGCTGCGGTTGCACCACCATGGCGGGGCGGACGGTGGCCTGGGTCGCTTCTTCATGGCCGCAGGCGGCCAATAAAAAGACCAGGCTGACAGGCAAAGCAAGGGGCAGGAACGCGCTGCGCATGCTGAAGGACCTTTCGCAAATGGAGCTTGGAATAATTATACTGGGCGGTATGTTATTAATACCAAACTCGCCAGTCCAGTATTAAAGGTGAAAATGTCCGACAATCCTGTGAACACCGCCAGCCCCGGGCGTCCCAAGGACATGGCAAAACGCCAGGCAATCCTCGAAGCCGCGAAATCCCTGTTTCTGGGCAATGGCTACGCGAACACCAGCATGGATGCCGTCGCGCTTGCGGCGGGCGTCTCGAAACTCACCGTCTACAGCCACTTCACCGATAAAGAGACGTTGTTCACCGCGGCGGTGGTGGCCAAATGTGAAGAGCAATTGCCGGTGATGTATTTCGAGCTACCCGAAGGCATGCCCGTAGAGACGGTATTGCTGAACATCGCACGGGGCTTTCATCGGCTGATCAACAGCGAGGAGTCGGTGAACCTGCATCGCCTGATGATGACCACCGGCAATCAGGACGTGAAGCTCTCGCGGATCTTCTTCGAAGCCGGCCCCATGCGCATGTTGCAAGGCATGGAGCGCCTGCTCGGCAAGATCGACCAGAGCGGTGCCTTACACATCGACAACCCCTTCAAAGCGGCGGAGCACTTCTTTTGCCTGCTCAAGGGCACGGCGAACTTTCGCCTGTTGTACGGCTGCGGCGGGCAACTGAGCGCAGAAGAGGCAGAAGAACATGTGCAGGACGTGGTGAAGTTGTTTATGCGGGCCTATCGCAGCCCGGTCTCGACAACAGCGTAGGGTGCAGCAACCGACCGTAACCATCGGGAGCAAGCCCCCTCCCACATTTGGATCTCGCAGCATCACGAATATGAGTGCTGTTGCTTGCAGCTTATGGCTTGAGCGCTTTCTTGGGATAAATGTCGTAGCGGCTGGACTTGCCATCCAACGCATGACTCGGCTTGGGCCCGTCAATGCACGGCGCCTTGCGCGGGCGCTTGACCACCACACGGTGGCTGGCCAAAGCCAGGGCGGCAGCGAGCAAGGCCGGTGCATCCGGATCATCGCCCACCAACGGTCGAAACAGGCGCATTTCCTTCTTCACCAGGGCGGTTTTCTCACGGTGTGGAAACATCGGGTCCAGGTAGATCACCTGGGGCGGCTCGCCCTCCCAATTGAGCATCACATCGATGGAGTTGCCCTTGAGCAGCTTCATGCGCGCCACAATCGGTGCCACTTCAAAATCCTGCGCAGCGCGTGCCAGGCCGTCTTCGAGCAAGGCACCGATCAACGGCTGGCGTTCGATCAGGCTCATCTCGCACCCCAGGCTGGCCAATACGAACGCGTCCTTGCCCAACCCGGCCGTGGCGTCCAGCACCTTGGGCCGTACGCCTTGGGCGATGCCCACGGCCTTGGCGATCATTTGCCCACTGCCACCGCCATATAAACGCCGATGTGCCGCGCCGCCTTCGACAAAGTCGACCCGCACCGGCCCCGGCGCATCGGGCCCAAGCTGCTGCAATTGCAGGCCCTGCTCGCCCACTTGCAGGGAAAAATCCGCATCCGCCACCTGTAAAGGCAAGCCCAGCAGCGAAGCCCACTGCTCGGCGCAGGCCTGGAAACTGTCGGCCAACGCCTCGACCTGGATGCGGCTGGCCGCTGGTTGTTCGTTCATCAATCGCTACGCTCAAAAATATTAAGGATCGGCAAACAGCGGCCGATAAAAACAGCAGTCAGGTATTTTGCCAGAGCTGAGCGTCGACCGAGAAAAATGTCAGACATTCTTCCCCTAACCATCGGTGTACTGCCGACCCACAACCACTACGGCCTGCGCAATACTCAAGCGCTGGCCGGGGTGAGTCATGTGTGGCAGGACTTCTTCGCCCGGGCGCTGGCCGAACAGCTCGGCGAAACGCCGCAGGCACTGGCCGCCAAGGCGCCTGCACCTGCCGACCCTTCGGTCGAACCCGGCGAAGGCGCCGACATGCTCTCGCAGATCCTCACCCAGCGTGAGTGTGACGTGAAAGACACCGAGATCGCCCCGCCTGAGCCGCTGTTCCTGCCGATTGCCGAATTCGAAACCGAGTTGCTGCCACCGGCGCCGATACCCTTCCCGGAAGAAGAACTCGTCGCCCAGCAGCGCCAGCAGGACTTCGACAGCGGTTGGGTCCGCCCGATTGTGCTGAACGCTGGCCAACCACTACCAGAGCCCGGCCCGGCCCCCGAGCCACGCACACTGCACTTGCCGATTGCCGAGTTCGAACTGGACCTGTTGCCACCGGCTGCCGAGCCATACCCCGAAGAAGAATTGATGGCGCAACAGAAGGCGCTGGATTTCGACTACTACTGGGCGCGCCCACTGGTGACCCACAACCTGCGCCTGGCCGCTTAAGCCTCAGCGACACACCCACCATCGCCCCATATCCAGGTGAAAATGGTTGCGGTGAGCAGCGTTGTAATCCGGGCTCAGCACCACGTTGAAATCATCACAGGCACCATCGCGCACCAAGCGCAGGAAACGCGCACTGTCGCCCTCCCCCGGCCAATCCTTCAACACGCTGATGCTGCGCCCGTCCGCCAGACGAAAACCGGAGATATCCAAGGCATTGGCCGAGGCATGTTGGCTCAGGCGCCCGTCGGCACGGTTGTAAACATTACGGCAGGCAAAGCTGCCCAAATGCTCGACCCGACTCACCGCCTGGCCGAACACTGCCTGGGCCGCCGGTTGCAGGCTGTGACGCTCGAACAACGCGAACGCCACAGCCAGGGGGCAACTGGCCAGAAAGCTGCTGCTCAGAGCCACCTCAGCGCCCTGCACACGCAGGACATTGCGCAACGGGCACGCCGCATCGGCAGCGGTATCCGCCTGACGGCTGACCCGCAGGCCGGAGGTTTTCAAGACTTGGTCACACAGCGCCGGATCATCCTGCAAACGGCTGAGCTTGTAGCGCGTGAGCAGGTTGGGACTGGCGCGCACATCCAGGGGTGCCCAGGGGTTCCACTCAGCCGGCATCGGCACCCAGCCACGCCAGACGCCCAGCGCGAAAGCGCCCGCCAGCAGCAACAGCAGGCCCAGCACTTTTATCGAACCCACGGCTCAATCCTTGAAAAATCGGATGTCTAGGGGGCGTTCTCAATTAGTTTCCCCGCCGGGGAAACTAATTGAGAACGCCCCCTAGAGTAACCCCAGTTGCTGCGCAACGGGCTCTCGATGCAGGGTGGGCAGCGGCGGCAGGCCGGGCAGGCGCGCCATCAGCTGTGCATGAAAGCGCAACGCCAGTTGTGCCGCGAGGCGGTTGTCCGAGGTGTGCAGGAATATGTACGGCGTGCGTCCCTCTTCGATCCAACTGGCGATCTTTTCCACCCATGGGATCAGGAACGGGTCATTGGCCTCCAGATCCGGATGCCCGATGAAGCGCACCTGGGGAAACCGGGTCAGCGCCGCCGGGCGCGGTGGCACCCTGGGCTTTTTGGATTGGGCGTGCAGCACTGCCGCCGAGGTTGACGTACAACTGAACAGGGCGCGAGGGTCGAGGCAGATGCGCTCGACGCCACGATCGCGCAACAGGCGGTTGAGCATACGCTCGGCGTCTCCCTTGGCGAAGAACTGCTCGTGCCGGACTTCCACGGCCAATGGACGATCAATGCCATCGAGGAAACCGGCCAGTTCGGCCAGGCGCTGCGGGGTAAACCCTTTTGAGAGCTGCAGCCACAGCGGTGAAACGCGCTCACCCAAAGGGCTCATCAAACTGACAAAACTCTCTGCCGCAGGCAATTGCTCGCGCAAGTCACCCGCATGGCTGATATCCCCTGGGAATTTGGCGGTGAAGCGAAAGTCAGCCGGCATGATCTCGGCCCAGCGCTGCACGGTAGCGGCCGAAGGTCGAGCATAAAACGTGGTATTGCCTTCAACCGCATTGAAGACTTGAGAATAGAGCCCGAGGTAATCGCTGGAACGCGCCTCCACCGGGTACAGGTACTCACGCCAGGCGTTTTCACTCCAGGACGGGCAACCAATGTAATAAGGCAAACCCATCAGATATGAATGTCGAGACCCAGCACTTCCATATCCCATTCGACAAAGCCGGCGGTGGTCAGGTAACTGGCCAGGGCGGTGGCAACGCTTTTGCTCATGGAGCGGGGGAAGACCATGTCTTGCTGGCGGGCAGGAACGCCGCTGATACGTGCGCTCCCGGCCCCCTTGGCGCTGGAGGGCGAATCAGCGTGGACTTCAATGAAGTCCGGCGAATCCTCCACGGACTCGTCTACCGTCACGTTCGCCTTGCGTGGCTTACGTTTGAGAGGGTAGGACTGTGAGGAGAAGCCGTCTATACGCATACATGCAGACTCGGTATCAATGATGGCAATTTAGCGGCACTTTCCGTAGTGCGCAAATGCTCTGGTGATAACTAGAACACATAATTTGTAAAAGGTTTAAAAACCGCGGCAAATTCTGACGATTGGCGAAATTTGCCACCGAATGCCTACATTTTTGGCGTCAAATAATTCCGCGCTCGGCCTTTGTCTGCGCTACTTTATCGCGAAGGTAAACCGGTGCCGCTTGATCCGCCGGGACCGCCTCACCGCGTTCGAATGCAAAACGTGCCAACGCCAGCAGATCTTCAGCATGAGGCAACATTGCAGCGTCCTGCCCTACCAAATGCACGTCGATGCGTTCGCCATAACCCCAGCCGGTGCCGGCACCGAACCACTCACCGCTGGCATCAGCCGGCAACCCTGCCGCTTCTGGCGGCTGCACTGCCTCCACGCCCACCAGACGCATTTCACCGGCAGTTTCGCGGTAGCAGCCCCAATAGACTTCATCCATCCGCGCATCAATCGCCGCGGCCACTTGCGTGGAGCCATGTTCGCGCAGTGCGCGCTGGGCCAGCACGGCAAGGTTGGACACCGGTAACACCGGACGCTCCAACGCAAACGCCAGGCCCTGCACCACGCCAATGGCAATGCGCACACCAGTAAAGGCACCGGGGCCGCGACCAAAGGCGATGGCATCCACGGCAGCCAGGGTGATACCGGCGTCTTCGAGCAACTGCTTGATCATCGGCAGCAACTTCTGCGCGTGCAGGCGCGGGATCACCTCGTAGTGGCTCGTTACCTTGCCATCGTGCAGCAAGGCAACGGAGCAAGCTTCAGTCGCGGTGTCCAGGGCCAGCAGGGTGCTCATCGGTGTGGGTGTCCAAATCGGGAAAAAAGTGCGCCAGTATAAACAACAACGGCCCGCAAGCGGGCCGTTGTACGCAAAGCTGATGGCGGGATCAGCTCAGTGCTTGCATCACCTTGGCGGTAATGGCTTCTACCGAACCCACGCCAGGGATATGGCTGTACTTCGGCTTGCCTTGGGCCGCGGACAACTTCTGGTAGAAGTCCACCAGTGGCTTGGTCTGGGAGTGATAGACCGACAGGCGATGACGCACGGTTTCTTCGGTGTCGTCTTTACGCTGCACCAGGTCTTCACCGGTGACATCGTCCTTGCCTGCCACTTTTGGCGGGTTGTAGACGATGTGGTAAACGCGGCCCGAGCCTTCGTGAACGCGACGACCGGCAATACGCTGGACGATTTCTTCGTCTTCTACGGCGATTTCAACCACCGCATCCAACTCAACACCCGCCTTCACCAAGGCTTCAGCCTGGGGAATGGTGCGAGGGAAACCGTCGAACAGGAAGCCGTTCTTGCAATCTTCCTGGCTGATGCGTTCCTTGACCAGGTTGATGATCAGATCATCGGAGACCAGGCCGCCGCTGTCCATCACGCTCTTGGCGATCAGGCCCAGCTCGGTGCCGGCTTTGACAGCAGCACGCAGCATGTCGCCGGTGGAGATTTGTGGAATGCCGAATTTTTCAGTGATGAACTTTGCCTGAGTACCTTTACCGGCCCCGGGAGCTCCCAGCAGAATGACGCGCATCGATGTGCTCCTCAATTTTTTATAGAGATGACGCTCGGATTCGCCGCGTGGGGCCAATCTCGTAAAAATATGGGTCCAGGCCGATCAAACGGCCAAAGGCTGATCAAGATACACAGCGGGCCCTCACCATACAAGCCGCCAAAAGTAGGAGAAACCCGCACCCGGCATACGTCAGCGACAGGGTGTGCCTGAGCGCAACCCACCTCCTCAAACAACGACCGCCCTTTTCAGGGCGGTCGTCGTGGTTGATCCGCAAGCCGTTGAGAACACGCAAGAAACCTCAACCGGTGTTGCGCAAACCGGCGGCAATACCGGCCACGGACACCAGCAGCGCCTGTTCCAGAGGGCTGTCTTGCGCCGCCTCTTGCCGACGAGACCGCGCCAGCAACTCGGCCTGCAACAGGTGCAACGGGTCGAGGTAGGTGTTGCGCAGGCGGATGAACTCCAGGGTGTCAGGGCTATGGGCCAGCAACTGCGACTGACCGGTCAAGCCAAGCACCACATTACAGGCCTGCGACAATAGGTCGCGTAAATGCGCACCCAATGGCAGCAGGTCTGGCTGCACCAGGCGCTCGTCATAAAGACGGGCGATATCGGCATCGGCCTTGGCCAGCACCATTTCCAGCATGTCGATGCGCGTGCGGAAAAACGGCCACTGTTCACGCATCTGCGCCAGCAACTCACCTTCCCCCCGCTCCAGCGCCTTGCTCAATGCCGCCTCCCAGCCGAGCCAGGCAGGCAGCATCAGGCGCGTCTGGGTCCAGCCGAAGATCCACGGGATCGCGCGCAAGCTTTCAATCCCACCTGCGCGACGCTTGGCCGGGCGGCTGCCCAGGGGCAAACGGCCCAACTCCTGCTCCGGCGTGGACTGGCGAAAATACTCGACGAACTGCGGATTTTCCCGCACCACGGCGCGGTAAGCGCTGACACCGTCTGCCGCCAATTCGTCCATCAAGTGACGCCAGGCAGGCTCCGGTGGTGGCGGCGGCAGCAGTGTCGCTTCCAGCACGGCGGCCAGGTAGAGGTTGAGGTTCTGCTCGGCGATATCCGGCAGGCCGAATTTGAAGCGGATCATCTCGCCTTGTTCCGTGGTGCGGAAACGCCCTGCCACCGAGCCCGGCGGCTGCGACAGGATCGCCGCGTGGGCCGGGCCGCCGCCACGACCAACGGTGCCACCACGACCATGGAACAACAGCAGTTCCACCTGCTGTTCGCGGCAGATATCGACCAGACGCTCCTGCGCCCGGTATTGCGCCCAGGCGGCGGCGGTAGTGCCTGCGTCCTTGGCCGAGTCGGAGTAGCCGATCATCACTTCCTGAGGCCCCTGCAACCGCGCGCGATAACCCGGCAGTTGCAACAGCCGCTCCATCACCGGCCCGGCGTTATCCAGGTCAGCCAGCGTTTCGAACAACGGCACCACACGCATCGGTCGTTGTACGCCCGACTCTTTCAACAGCAACTGCACCGCCAGCACATCCGAGGCGGCACCCGCCATGGAGATAACATACGAGCCCAATGAGGCAGCCGGTGCGGCGGCGATTTCCTTGCAGGTATTCAATACCTCGGCAGTGTCCGCCGAGGGTTTGAAGTAACCCGGCAGCAATGGCCGCCGATTGGTCAGTTCCTGGGTCAGGAAGCTGATACGCGCATCCTCATCCCAGTCCTCATAACGCCCCAGGCCCAGGTAATCGGTGATTTCGGTCATGGCCGCCGAGTGACGGCTGGAGTCCTGACGCACATCCAGGCACACCAGGAACAGCCCGAAGGTCACCGCACGGCGCAAGCAGTCGAGCAGCGGCCCATCGGCGATCACGCCCATACCGCATTCATGCAGGGACTGGTAGCACAACTCCAGTGGGTCCAGCAGGTCGCGGTTGTTCTGCAACACTTCGGCAGGCGCCGGGGTGCTGGCCGTCAACGAAGCGTGAGCCCACTGGCGCGTGGCACGCAGGCGTTCGCGCAGTTGCTTGAGCAAGGCGCGATAGGGTTCGACGCTGTCGCCGACCTTGGCTTGCAACGCCGGGCTAGCCTGTTGCATCGACAGCTCGGAGGCCAGCTGATCGATGTCGCGCAAGTACAAATCCGCTGCCATCCAGCGCGCCAACAACAGCACCTCGCGGGTAACCGGCGCGGTGACATTGGGGTTGCCGTCACGATCGCCGCCCATCCACGAGGCAAAGCGAATCGGCGCAGCCTCCAGGGGCAGGCGCAAGCCGGTAGCAGCGTGCAGGGCCTGGTCAGCCTTGCGCAGGTAATTGGGAATGGCGTGCCACAGCGAATGTTCGATCACCGCAAAGCCCCACTTGGCTTCGTCCACCGGGGTGGGCCGGATGCGGCGGATTTCTTCGGTGTGCCAGGCTTCGGCGATCAGCCGTTGCAAGCGTTCGCGGATCTGCTCGCGTTCGGCGCTGGTAAGGTCACGGTGGTCCTGGAGGGCCAGTTGCGCGGCGATGGCATCGTATTTCTGGATCAGGGTACGGCGAGCCACTTCGGTGGGGTGGGCGGTGAGCACCAGCTCGATCTCCAACCGTGCCAACTGCCGGGCCAGGGATTCATGGCTGTGCCCTTCGCTTTTCAGGCGCGCCAGCAACTCCGGCAACACCCGGGACTCAAAAGGCGCCGGTTGCGATTCATCGCGCCGATGAATCAGCTGATATTGTTCGGCAATGTTGGCCAGGTTGAGGAACTGGTTGAAGGCCCGGGCAACAGGCAGCAACTCGTCCTCTTGCAACTGATTCAAGCT
Organism: Pseudomonas sp. W2Jun17; assembly: GCF_023127795.1. Lineage (NCBI taxonomy): Bacteria > Pseudomonadati > Pseudomonadota > Gammaproteobacteria > Pseudomonadales > Pseudomonadaceae > Pseudomonas > Pseudomonas sp. W2Jun17. The sequence goes on from NZ_SPKO01000007.1 coordinate 453,335, forward strand.
GGCGCTCAGTTCGTCGCCGGCCGCCTTGTCCGAGACGGCACCGCGACGGTCAGCCTTGGCGCCTTTGCGGATTTGCTCGATCTTGTCGAGAAAGTCATCGCCGTACTGCTCTCGAATGGTGTTGCCCAACAGTTCACCCAGCAGGTGAACATCCTCACGCAAGCGTGCATCGATATCACTCATCAGCCAATCTCCAGCCAGAAATCCGGGACGCGCAGGTGTTCCAGAGTGCCGTCGGCGTCGGTTTCTGACAAGGCCGAACGCAAACGACTTTAAACCTTGTGGCTTAAAGCTAGTCTCAAGCATGAGCCGTCGCGTTATTCACGCAGGCGGCTGGTCACTCATCACCGCCTGCCAACGCAGGCTTATTGAGGTAGCCATGAAAATTCGAGAACTGGCCCAGCATTGGGAAGAAACCGCCAAGGGTCGCCTGACCAAGACTGAGTACGCAATCCATCTGGATGTGGAATCTGCCGCAAGGCTGGCCGCCATTGCCGAGATGTACCCCAAGCGCCACGTCGAAGAACTGCTCGGCGAGCTGATCGGCGCCGCCCTTGAAGAGCTAGAAGAAAGCTTTCCCTATATCAAGGGCGACCAAGTGATTGCCACCGATGAAGAGGGGGACCCGCTGTATGAAGACGTGGGGCTCACACCCCGGTTTCTGACGTTGTCCCGCCGCTATTTACATGATTTGTCCGCCAGCGCTGACGAACAGAAGCACTGAAAAACATTTTATTGACGTCAATCCAACCCAGGTATTCCGGGCTTTTTACAGGCTCGGAGTACCGCTGCGCGCTGCGAAAGTTCCATCTTTTGAACACTGACCACTCAGTCAGATATTTTTTCAGGCAATTCGCCATATCCGCTGAACTTTTGAAAAAAGCCTCAGGTCACAGCCAGTAGCCATCACTTGTGGAACGGTCGTTTGAACTGGCCTCATGAGCTTTACCGCCGGGCCCGCAACCGATACGCCACGATGGATTTTGATGTTTTTCAGGAGTTATCCAATGGAGTTGAAGACGATGAACACCAGCACCGCCAAATCCTCGTTTAACCACCTGCGCGGGCTCAAATTGGCCGCGCTGGCAATCGGCACCAGCTTCGTTCTGGCAGGCTGCGCCGGCAACCCTCCAACCGAGCAGTACGCCGTGACCCAATCGGCCGTTAACAGCGCCGTGAGCGCTGGCGGTACCGAGTTTGCAGCCGTGGAAATGAAGTCGGCTCAGGACAAGCTCAAAGAAGCTGAAATCGCGATGCACGACAAGAACTACGAGAAAGCTCGTCAGCTGGCTGAACAAGCCGAATGGGACGCCCGCGTCGCCGAGCGTAAAGCCCAGGCTGCCAAGGCTCAACAGGCTGTGAAGGATTCCCAGAAGGCTGTTGAAGAACTGCGTAAGGAAGGCATGCGCCCAGCTGCAATCATGCAGAAGTAAGCCACTGCCCCTTGATTGCATCGCACCTGATATCGAATTGAAAGGACGACACGACTATGCGTAAACAATTGATGATCCCTGCCCTGCTAGCGATGAGCGTTGCCTTGGCGGCCTGCTCCACCCCGCCGAACGCGAACCTGGAAAATGCACGGACTAACTTCTCGGCCCTGCAAACCAACCCGCAAGCCACCAAACTGGCAGCCCTGGAAACCAAAGACGCCAGCGAATGGCTGGACAAGGCTGACAAGGCATACCGCGACAACGAAGACGAGAAGAAAGTCGACCAACTCGCTTACCTGACCAACCAGCGTGTTGAAGTTGCCAAGGACACCATCGTCCTGCGCGAATCCGAAGCCAAGCTGAAAAATGCCGGCGACGAACGTGCCCGCGCCCTGCTGGACGCCCGCGACGCGCAAATCAAGCAACTGCAAAACAGCTTGAACGCCAAGCAAACCGATCGCGGCACCCTGGTGACTTTCGGTGACGTACTGTTCGCCACCAACAAGTCCGACCTGAAATCCAGCGGCCTGGTGAACATCACCAAGCTGGCGCAGTTCCTGCGCGATAACCCGGATCGTAAAGTGATCGTTGAAGGCTACACCGACAGCACGGGTTCCGACTCGTACAACCAGAGCCTGTCGGAGCGTCGCGCAGCTTCCGTGCAACGTGCACTGGCTCAACAAGGCGTGGATATTTCGCGCATCGTGACCCAGGGCTACGGCAAGGAATATCCAGTTGCCGACAACGGCAGCGTTTCGGGCCGTGCCATGAACCGTCGCGTTGAAGTGACCATCTCCAACGACAACCAGCCAGTCAAGCCACGGTCTTCCGTTGCTAACTGATTGATTGTTGCCGGATAAAAAAACCCACCTCGCGGTGGGTTTTTTTTGGCTAGGAAAAATTGATTGGGCGATCTGTGTCTTCATCAGGCGGTTTTATCATGCCGGGGTCTTTGCAACCCTGCGCCGAACTGCCTGCCGACTTGTTACGCGCCTGCTCCAGCGCATCTTGTCGTTCTAACGCCTGATGCGCCCTGACCATCGCCAGCATATTGCGTATCGCATCAATATTTATCACCACCGTCCCAGCCCCGCTGTAAAGAACTCACACCACCGTTTGTGGCGGTTTACGCAATTCAGTTCCAGGCGACTTCTTGAGGAGATACTGTGGTGGCACCGGCACGCCGTGGGCCGGCCACACTCATGCCCCCCCCAAATCACTGGCAGGCTTTCAAAGGCAGGGGATTAAAACGCGATAGAGCCCGGGCTGTCGCCGCCGCCCATCTGAATCTGGCCTTGGCCAGATGTGCCACCTGGGTCTTTTGCCTCCAGGGCGGCTCTTTCTTCCAACAACTTCTTCAGCTTTTCGAGCAGTTCTTCAAGGCTCTCCCCGCCTCCAGCCCCCTGGGCCCCGCCCGAACCCTGCAAACCTTCGCCGCGCTTGGCTTGAATTTTATCCCGGATGTCCTGAATTAGCTGATCCAGGCCCTGCGAGGGTGCCTCGGAGCCAACTGAATAGCCCGCGCCAACTGAAAGTGAACCGCCGATACCGTCCATAAACTCGTACTCCAGATTAGTTAATACAATGCACTGATCAGACAAGCTGATCAGTCCACGATCTGTGGCAAGCGAGTACAGATGGTTCCAGGCTATATAGATTCGGACAGACCTCGCCTGACTAATCAGGAGACTTGAAGGACGTTTTCATACAACGGCGGTGTTAGGACTCACTGCTCCAGTTGCGGAGTTTCCTGCCCCATGCAACGCACGGCCTGCTTCTTGTTGTTCACCAGCACGCCGCTCAAGCCTTTTTGCTCGGTATCAAACATCACCAACACGCCGTCAACGCACTGCGCCACCTGCGCGGCAGGGGTCAGGGAAATTTTGTAATCCTCCCCCGGCACGGTTTTGAGCATGGTGAAGTCGCTGAGCAGCAACGCGTCTTGCGGCTTGGCGAAGTGCAGGTAGCCGTAATACCACAAGCACCCAACGGTACCGATGATAGTGCCGATGCCGGTGAGGATCAGCGGGATCATGTTGCGTTCTTCACTCATTGCGGGCTCTCTGATGAATCAACTTTAGGAATTGGATAATTCGGAATCTCGCCCAGCCGGCGCAGGCCGTTGAAGTGCTGCGGGTCGTCCAGGTAACGCAGCATGACGGTTTGCCAGGTCTTGTCGGCAAACGTCTGCACATGGCCGCCACGGGTCAGTTGCAACACCCTTGGCGCAGGGGCCACTTGATACAGGCGGATGCCATTGGCCACTGGCACGATGGGATCATCCAGGCTGTGGAACAACAGTTTTGGCACACCGGTCAGTTGGGGCATGGCATTGATTGCACTGTCGGCGTCGGGCACCAGCCACGACAGGGGCACCTGCAACGGCCAGGTTAACCAGGACGTGCTCAGGGCGAATTGTCCTACGTCACGATAACTGGCGGGTACGCCATCCAGTATCAGCGCCTTGAGCTGGGGTTGACGCGCCGGATGGGCCGCCAGGTAATGCACCGCCAGCGCGCCGCCCAGGCTTTGGCCGAGCACAATCAATGGTTGCCCCTGGGTTTCAGGAGCTTTGTCGAGCCAGCTGAATGCTGCGTCTATATCCTGATAGATCGCCGGCAAGGACGGTTTGCCTTGCGAAAGCCCATAGCCGCGATAATCGAGCAACAGCACTTGATAGCCTTGCTCCGGCAACCACCAACTGCCGCCCAGGTGCCAGGCGAGATTACCGCCGTTGCCGTGCAGGTGCAGCACCGTTCCCTTCAGAGGTACGCCGGGTTTAGCCGGCAACCACCAGGCGTGGAGCTTGAGGCCGTCAGCAGTGGTGATAGTGACGTCGCGGTATTGCAGGCGGGCTTTTTCCGGCGTGAAGGGCAGGCCAGGCTCGGGATAGAACAGCAAGGAGCTGCAGCCGTTCAATGTGAGTAGCAGGCATAAAATGCCGAGGATTCTCATCCGTTGAAACCTCGTAGGTGAGTTGAAACCTGAAGTCTTGTGAAGATCCAATGGTGGGAGGGGGCAAGCCCCCTCCCACACGGTGACCCGGTTGCTTCAATGAAATACCTAAAGGATATTGGAGTAATCCGCCTCGATCCGATCCAGGCTCAAGTGGTTGAGGAAGTTGGAAAAACACATCCACGCCGCCAGCGCGTTCATATCGCGAAACTGCTCCGGCAGGTACTTGGGCGGTACCACCAGCCCCTCGTCTACCAGTTGGCGCAGGGTACGCATGTCTTCCAGGGTGGTCTTGCCACAGAACAGCAGCGGCACTTGTTCCAACTTGCCTTTGCGCACGGCGAGCTGGATGTAGTTGTAGACCATGATAAAGCCCTTGAGGTAGGACAAATCCTTGGTAAACGGCAGACCGGTCGGCACTGAACCACGGAACACCCGGCTGGCGTTGCCATAGCTTTCGGCCATTTCAAAGCCTTGCTCACGGAAGAACTCGAACACCTGCAGGAAGTCGGCGCCCTCCTCCACCATATGGATGGCGCGGGTACGGTTGGTCAATTTACGCAAGCGGCTGGGATAGGAGGCAAACGTGATGATTTCCATCAGGATCGCCAGGCCCTCCTGGGTCACGGTGGACGACGGCGGACCCTTGGACAGGAACGTGCAGATTGGCTGGTTCTGGCCATTGAGCGTGGTGCCCACATGCACCAGCCCTTCATGCACTTCCAGGGCGCGCACGTCGCGGTCGTTGAACATCGCGTCGGCGCGGATCTTGATATAGTCGGCGCCCGCCGCCGCATCCGCGACGATACCGTCGGACTCGAACACGCGGATGGTCTCTTCTGCCTCGCCAAACACTTTGTTCAGACGCGTTTGCAGCAGGCTCACCGCATCCTTGGCGGTGAGGGTCTTGGCTTCGTCCTTCAGATCGCCCCGGCCATCGATATTGTTCAGGTAGTCCGACAGCATCAGCCCCAGGTCTGCCAGGGTCGGGTCGCCGGCGTGGAACGCATCGGAGGCAGCGCCGTACAGTTCCTGGGATATCAGGCCAAAGTCCTCGGTGCCGCGCGCTTCAAGCATACGCACCACCATGCGGTATTCGCGGCACATGCGCCGCATGATCTGCCCCACCGGGCTGAACTGGCCCAGGCGGCGGGTGATGTCGCGCTCGATGTTCTGGAACTCCAGCTTCACCGCACTGGAATCGAAAGACAGGGGCCGGTTCAGGTAGTAATCGCGGTCCACGGCAGGCATGGCTTTGCCCTTGGCCTTGAGGAATCCCTGGCGGATGTTCTCGTCCCACTTTACTGCGTCGAGAACCCGGATCGGTGTCTGCGCCAGCACAATGCGATCGGACAAGCTGCGTATCGTCTGCTGGTAATCGTCCACCCGGTGTTTTCCTCTTTAAACGTTGAGCGTTGTCAGGCTTTGCTCGAATGCTGTCAGACCGAGGCCAATACCAGGTGCATGTAACGCTTGAGGATTTCAAGCATCTCTTCACCGGTCAGAGGCTCTGCGCCGCCCAACAGGCCCTGATATTCCATCCGACTGATGATAGCCGTCAACACCTTGGCATCCTGCTGCGGCTCACGGGAGCCCAACACTTGAAAAAACTGCCCGGTGCCCTGCAACAGAATCTGTTGATGGGAGCGCACCAGTTCAGCCAGTCGCGGGTTCAGCAGGGCCTCCTGTCGAAACGCCTGCTCGGCCATCAGGTATTCGCGGCGGTTGGTCAGTTGGCGCAGCACGTAATCGGCGGTCAGCCGGGCAATGTCATCGGCCAGTTGCGCGCGCGACTGCGGGCTGCCATCGCCATAGGCAACCATCTCGCGCAACAAGCCCTCGTTACGCACCCACAGTTTGCCCATGAAGGCCGCGCTGCGCTCGACGTATTGGGCGAAGGTGTCGGTGAGCAGGTCATCGATATCCTTGAAATAGTAGGTGGTGGCCGACAACGGCACACCCGCCTCCGCCGCGACGGCTCGATGGCGTACGGCACGCACCCCTTCGCGCACCACGATGCGCATGGCCGCATCGAGAATGTCCTGGCGGCGTTGTTCGCTGCCGCGGCGGCTGGCCTTGCGGCCCTGGTACTGAACGCTTTCAGCCACGGCAGCAGCAATGCCGGCGGCACCTTCTTGAGCCATTACGCGGTTCACCACACTTCTTCCTTTAAAAGTGACACTGGAATACGCCACATAAAAAAGCCGCCTTATAAAAGGCGGCTTCGGATTTCGCAACGGTTACGCTTGTGGCCGCATGTGCGGGAACAGGATCACATCGCGGATCGATGGCGAGTTGGTCAACAACATCACCAGCCGGTCGATGCCGATGCCTTCACCGGCAGTCGGCGGCATGCCGTACTCCAGGGCACGTACGAAGTCGGCGTCGTAGTGCATGGCTTCGTCATCGCCGGCGTCCTTGTCGGCCACCTGAGCCATGAAGCGCTCGGCCTGATCTTCCGCGTCGTTAAGCTCGGAGTAGGCGTTGGCGATTTCGCGGCCGCCGATGAACAGTTCGAAACGGTCAGTGACGTTCGGGTTGTCGTCGTTGCGACGCGCCAGCGGCGACACTTCGAACGGGTACTGGGTAATGAAGTGTGGCTGCTCCAGCTTGTGCTCGACCAGCTCTTCGAAAATCATCACCTGCAATTTGCCCAGGCCTTCAAAGCCCAACACCTTGGCGCCGGCTTTCTTGGCGATGGCGCGAGCCTTGTCGATGTCGTTCAGATCGTCAGCGGTCAGCTCAGGGTTGTACTTGAGGATCGAGTCGAACACCGACAGACGCACGAACGGCTCGCCGAAGTGGAACACCTTGTCGCCGTACGGCACGTCGGTAGTCCCCAGAACAAGCTGCGCCAGTTCACGGAACAGTTCTTCGGTCAGGTCCATGTTGTCTTCGTAGTCGGCGTAGGCCTGGTAGAACTCCAACATGGTGAATTCAGGGTTGTGACGGGTCGAGACGCCTTCGTTACGGAAGTTGCGGTTGATCTCGAACACCTTCTCAAACCCGCCGACCACCAGACGCTTGAGGTACAGCTCCGGCGCGATACGCAGGAACATTTCCATGTCCAGCGCGTTGTGGTGGGTTTCAAATGGCTTGGCTGCGGCACCACCGGGGATGGTTTGCAGCATCGGCGTTTCCACTTCCAGGAAGTCACGCTGCATCAGGAAGCTGCGGATGTGGGCAATGACTTGCGAACGCACACGGAAGGTCTGGCGCACGTCTTCGTTGACGATCAGGTCAACGTAACGCTGGCGATAGCGCTGCTCGGTGTCGGTCAGGCCGTGGTGCTTGTCCGGCAGAGGGCGCAAGGACTTGGTCAGCAGGCGCACGCTGGTCATTTCGACGTACAGGTCGCCCTTGCCGGAACGGGCCAGGGTGCCTTCTGCGGCGATGATGTCACCCATGTCCCAGGTTTTCACCGAGGCCAGGGTTTCTTCCGAGAGGGTTTTACGGTTGACGTAAACCTGGATACGCCCGGTCATGTCCTGAATCACCATGAACGAGCCACGGTTGAGCATGATGCGACCTGCCACCTTGACCGGGATCGCCGCTTCTGCCAGCTCTTCCTTGGTCTTGTCCGCGTACTGTTTCTGCAAGGCATCGCAGTAGTTGTCGCGGCGGAAGTCGTTGGGGAAGGCGTTACCCTTGGCGCGCTCGGCAGCAAGCTTTTCCTTGCGCAGGGCGATCAGGGAGTTTTCTTCCTGTTGCAGGGCTTGCGGGTCGAGTTGTTGGTCGCTCATGTCTTTTGAAATTCCATCACAGGTACGTTTTCCCCAGCCTTCGGCTGGGGATCGCGAGCAAGCTCGCTCCTACAGGGGTGTTACAGGCCGGATTTCAGGCTGGCTTCCAGGTATTCGTCGATATCACCGTCGAGTACCTTGTCGCAGTCGCTGCGTTCGATGTTGGTGCGCAGATCCTTGATCCGCGACGCATCGAGTACATACGAACGGATCTGGTGACCCCAGCCGATATCCGACTTGGTGTCTTCCAGCGCCTGGGAAGCGGCGTTGCGCTTCTGCATTTCCTGCTCGTACAACTTGGCCCGCAGCATTTTCATGGCGGTATCCTTGTTGGCGTGCTGGGAACGTTCGTTCTGGCAACTGACCACGGTGTTGGTCGGTACGTGGGTAATACGTACGGCCGAGTCAGTGGTGTTTACGTGCTGACCACCGGCACCGGAGGAACGGTAGGTGTCGATGCGCAGGTCGGCTGGGTTGATCTCGATTTCCACCTTGTCGTCGATCTCTGGCGAGACGAAAACGGCGGAGAACGAAGTGTGACGACGGTTGCCGGAGTCGAACGGGCTCTTGCGCACCAGGCGGTGCACACCGATTTCGGTACGCAGCCAGCCAAAGGCGTATTCACCCTTGATATGCACGGTCGCGCCCTTGATACCGGCGACTTCACCGGCGGACAGTTCCATGATGGTCGCGTCGAAACCGCGCTTGTCGGCCCAGCGCAGGTACATGCGCAGCAGGATGTTGGCCCAGTCCTGGGCCTCGGTGCCGCCGGAACCGGCCTGGATGTCCAGGTAGGCGTTGTTCGGGTCCATTTCATGGCTGAACATGCGGCGGAATTCGAGCTTGGCGAGGTTTTCCTCGAGACGGGCCAGCTCGGCGACGACATCGCCCACTGCGCCTTCATCATTTTCTTCGACAGCCATGTCCAGCAGGTCACGGCAATCGGCCAGACCGGTGTTCAGCTCGTCGAGGGTGTCGACGATCTGCGCCAGCGCAGCGCGCTCGCGCCCCAGTTCCTGGGCGTATTCAGGTTTGTTCCAGACACTCGGATCTTCAAGCTCGCGGTTGACCTCGGTCAGACGCTCATGCTTTTGATCGTAGTCAAAGATACCCCCGAATAGTTTCGGAGCGCTCGGACAGGTCCTTGATGGTGTTAAGGATCGGGTTGATTTCCATGGCGGGCAGCACTCGTTGGCGAACTTTTGAAAGCCGGCGAGTATAACGGCAAACGGCTGGGAACGGCAGCCCGCTTGGCCGAAAAGGCGGGGGTTTGTACAGGATCCATAGCCAGATAGCGATCAAATGTGGGAGCTGGCTTGCCTGCGATATCGGTGTATCAGTCGGTACTTCTGTGACAGATGCGCCGCTATCGCAGGCAAGCCAGCTCCCACATAGGGTGCGCGGCGCTTGGGATTACTCGATACCAACCTGATTACGCCCATTATGCTTGGCCGTATACAGCCCCTTGTCCGCCGCCATGATCAACTGCCGGCAGTCCGTGCCCTGCACCGGCGTCAAGGTCGACAGGCCAATGCTGATGGTCAGGCTCGCCCCTTCTGCCGGGGCAATGTGCGGGATTTTCAGGGCCGCCACCGCCATACGCAGTTTTTCTGCCACCAGGCGCGCACCGCCCGGCGAGGTGTTGGGCAGGACCAGGGCAAATTCTTCTCCGCCGTAGCGCGCCGGCAAGTCCGAAGGGCGGCTGCTGGCGTCGCGGATAGCGGCGGCGACTTTGCGCAAGGCTTCATCGCCTTCGACATGGCCGAAGCTGTCGTTGTAGGTCTTGAAGAAATCCACGTCGATCATCAGCAGCGACAGTTGGGTCTGGTCGCGCATGGCACGGCGCCACTCCAATTCCAGGTATTCGTCGAAGTGGCGGCGGTTGGACAGCCCGGTCAGGCCGTCGGAGTTCATCAGGCGTTGCAGCACCAGGTTGGTATCCAGCAACTGTTGCTGGCTGACCCGTAGCGCACGGTAGGCCGCGTCGCGCTGCAACAGGGTCATGTAGGACCGCGAGTGATAGCGGATACGCGCCACCAGTTCGATGTTGTCGGGCAGCTTGACCAGGTAATCGTTGGCGCCGGCCGCGAAGGCCGCACTCTTGATCAGCGGGTCTTCCTTGGTGGACAGCACGATGATCGGGATATTCGCGGTCGCCGGGTGATTGCGGTATTCACGCACCAAGGTCAGGCCGTCGAGGCCGGGCATTACCAGGTCCTGCAGGATCACCGTCGGCTTGATGCGGATCGCCTGGGCAATCGCCTGGTGCGGGTCGGCGCAAAAGTGGAAGTCGATGTTTTCTTCATGGGCCAGGCCGCGCCGCACGGCTTCGCCGATCATGGCCTGATCGTCGACCAGCAGCACCATGGCGGCGTTCTCATCGGTCTTGAAGTCGTCGAGCTGTAAATCATTCATGTGCAGTCACCTGAATTACTACCTGCAAGCCAGCACGGCGGGAGATTTTCGATCATTTTGCAAAGACCTCCAGCAATCGGGGCGCAATTCTATCCAGTGGGCGAATTTCAACAGCAGCATCAATCGCCGCCGCCGCTTTGGGCATGCCGTACACCGCCGAGCTCTGCTGATCCTGGGCGATGGTCAAATATCCTTGTTCGCGCATCAGCTTGAGGCCTTGAGCCCCGTCGCGCCCCATGCCGGTCAGTAGTACGCCGACGGCGTCACCGGTCCAGTAACTGGCGACGCTTTCGAAAAACACGTCGATGGAGGGCCGGTAAATCTCGTTCACCGGCTCTGCGGTATAGGCTAGCGTGCCATTTTTCAACAAGCGAATATGGTGGTTGGTGCCGGCCAGCAATACCACGCCGGCCTGGGGCGGCTCGCCCTCACAGGCCAGGCGCACGGGCAGGCCGGAGGCGCTGCTCAGCCACTCGGCCATGCCGGCGGCGAAGACCTGGTCCACATGCTGCACCAGCACGATGGCGGCGGGAAAATCCCGCGGCAAGCCCTTGAGCAGAACCTCGAGGGCCGCCGGCCCACCCGCTGAAGAACCAATGGCCACTAGCCGTTGACGCTTGCCGGTGACCCGTTGCGGTGGGGGTTCGGCACGCACGCGCGTGCCGCGCTGGCCGATCAACCAACCGATATTGAGGATCTTGCGCAATAGCGGTGCCGCCGCATCCTTGGGGTTGCCTACGCCCAGCGCCGGGGTATCCACCACATCCAGCGCTCCGTGGCCCATGGCTTCGAATACGCGGCTGACGTTGGCCTGGCGGTCGACAGTAACGATCACGATAGGGCAAGGCGTGTCGGCCATGATCTGCCGGGTAGCCTCCACCCCATCCATTACCGGCATTATCAGGTCCATCAGGATCAGGTCCGGGGTCAGCTCGGCACAGCGCCGCACCGCTTCCAGGCCATTGCTGGCCACCCACACCACCTCGTGGGCGGGCTCAAAGCTCAAGGCGCGGCGCAAGGCCTCTATCGCCAGGGGCATGTCATTGACGATCGCAATCCTCATGCCCGGGCGCCTCCAATCAGTTCAACCACGGCGTCGAGCAAGGCGTCGTCATGGAAACTGGCTTTGGCTAAATAATAGTCGGCGCCCGCGTCGAGTCCACGACGTCGGTCTTCTTCACGATCCTTGTAGGAAACCACCATCACCGGCAACGATTGCAGGCGACTGTCACGACGCAAAAGTGTGACCAATTCAATACCGTCCATGCGAGGCATATCAATATCAGTGATAAGCAGGTCGAAGTCCTCGGAGCGCAATGCGTTCCAGCCATCCATGCCATCGACCGCAACAGCGACTTCATAACCACGATTGAGTAATAATTTGCGTTGCAGCTCGCGTACGGTCAGCGAGTCGTCTACCACCAGCACGCGCTTGCGCGGTGCTTCGGTGGCCTGCTGGCTGCGCCGGGCGATACGTTCCAGGCGGCCGGTGTTGAGCAATTTATCCACCGAACGCAACATGTCTTCGACATCGACGATCAACACCACCGAGCCGTCATCGAGCAAGGCCCCTGCGGAAATATCCTGGACCTTGCCCAGACGATCATCCAGCGGCAACACCACCAGGGTGCGTTCACCGATAAAGCGCTCCACGGCAATCCCGTACACGGCATCGCGCTCGCGGATCACCACGACTTTCAGGGTTTGCGAAGGACTCTGCCCCGGTGGGCGCTGCAGCAACTGGCTGGCGGCAACCAGGCCCACATGCCGGCCCTCGAGCCAGAAATGCTGGCGGCCTTCCAGTTGCACAATGTCGTCGGGAGCCAGGTCACACATGCGTTCAATGTGGGCCAGGGGGAAGGCATAGGCTTCTTCGCCCACGTCCACCACCAGGCTGCGCACCACCGACAAGGTCAACGGCACTTCCAGATGGAAGCGACTGCCCTGCCCCGCCGTCTGCTCCAGTACCACCGCGCCACGCAGTTGGCGAACCATGTGCTGCACCGCATCCAGGCCAACGCCACGACCGGACACCTCGGTGACCTTGTCGCGCAAGCTGAACCCCGGCAGGAACAGGAACGTCAGCAATTCCTCTTCGCTCAGGCGCAGGGCAGTTTCCACCGGCGACAGATTACGTTCGACAATGGTGCCGCGCAGCCGCTCCAGGTCGACACCGTTGCCGTCGTCGCTCAATTCCAGTACCAGCAACCCGGCTTGATGGGACGCACGCAGGCGGATCAGGCCTTCCGCCGGTTTGCCTGCCAGCAGCCGCTGCTCGGGCGTTTCGATGCCGTGGTCGACAGCATTGCGCAGTAAATGAGTGAGCGGTGCTTCAAGTTTTTCCAGGACGTCTCGATCGACCTGGGTCTTTTCGCCTTCGATTTCCAGGCGCACTTGCTTGCCCAGGCTGCGACCGAGGTCACGCACCATGCGCACCTGCCCCGCCAGCACGTCGGCAAACGGTCGCATGCGGCAGGCCAGCGCGGTGTCGTATAGCACCTGGGCGCGCTGGCCTGCCTGCCAGGCGTACTCGTCAAGTTCCGCGTTTTTATCCGCCAGCAGTGCCTGAGCTTCGCTCAACAAGCGGCGGGTATCGGCCAGGGCTTCCTGAGTCTCAAGATTCAAATCCAGGTGCTTGAGGTGACCGTCCAGGGTATCGAGGGCGCGCAGGCTGTTGCTTTGAATGCGCTTGAGGCGTTGCATACTGGCCAGGTGAGGCTTGAGCCGCTGGGTTTCCACCAGGGACTTGCTCGACAGGTCCAACAGGCTGTTCAAGCGCTCGGCGGTGACCCGCAGCACGCGCTCGCCACCCTCGGTGATGCGCTTGTTCTGACGCGGTGGCTCACTGCTGACGGGCGGTGCAACCTCTGGCTCTTGCGGCAATGCTTCAACGATAGGCGCCGGAGCAGGCTCGGGCTCAGCTTTTGGCGCAGGCGTAGCGGGTGGCTGCGCCGGGTCAAGCAGACGCTCCATCAACGCCACGTACGCCTGGATATCCAACGGCCCCACGCTGTTGCCTGGCGTGGCGATACGCATCAGCAGGTCAGTGCCTTGCAACAACGCATCAATATGTTCCGGTTGCAGGTACAGACGACCTTCCTGGGCGCTGACCAGGCAGTCCTCCATGACGTGGGCCACGCTGACCCCGGCATCCACGCCAACAATCCGCGCCGCTCCCTTGAGCGAATGTGCGGCGCGCATACAGGCTTCAAGTTGATCCGCCTGCGTCGGGTTGCGCTCCAGGGCCAGCAGGCCGGCGCTCAATACCTGGGTTTGCGCATCGGCCTCCAGGCTGAACAGCTCCAACAGCGAGGCATCACGCATCTGATCGGGGGTCATGCGAGGCTCCGGGTCACGGCGGACAACAATTGCGTTTCGTCCAGCCAGCGCAGGCTGCGGCCTTTGAACTGCAACACACCTTGGGTATAGCGTGCGCTGGCCTGGGTACCGGAGGCCGAGGCCGCGTTCAAGGTGCGCTCATCGATGGCATGAATGCCATCCACCTCATCCACCGGCACGACGATCGGACCGTCCTGGGCGGCAATGATCAACATGCGCGGCATGATCCGCCCGCCACTGGGCACGCTGCTGGTGCTGTCCAGGCCCAGCAGTTCCACCAGCGACAGGCACGCCACCAGCGCACCCCGCACGTTGGCCACCCCCAGCAGCGCACGGGAACGCTGGTGCGGCAAGGAGTGGATCGGTTGCAATGGCGCCACTTCCACCAGGCAGCGGGTGGCGATACCGAGCCATTCTTCACCGAGGCGGAACATCAACAGCGAACGGGTGACCACCTCGCTACCCGCTTCGGCGGCGGCCTGCGGGCGCTGATCATCCTGCTGCAGGGCATAGCGGTCGAGCAGGCGCGTGGCGGCGGCGGAATACACCGAGCAGTTGCGGCAGTGAATATGCTCGTCCAGCAGTGGGCAGGACCTGTCGCCATGAATGCCGATACGGTTCCAGCAGTCATCGATGGCTTGGGTATCGGTCAGCGTCAGGTCCAGGCCTGCGGTGTCGAGCGCGTCAGGGCTGTTCATCGTTCGGACTCACTGTGTGCTCGCTCGCTACGAGCGGCGCGGGCTTGTAGCCGGCGCGCTCCCGCACTGTCGCCCTGGGACTCGAGCAACGCAGCCAGATGCATCAAGGCCTGCGAATGCTGCGGTTCCAAGTACAAGGCTTTTCGGTAATACCCCTGGGCTTCCAGGGCGCTGCCCGCCACATCGCTGAGCAACCCCAACCAGTAGAACACCTGGGCAACCGGCGGGTGGCTGCTTAAATAACGCTCACAGGCGGCCCGGGCCTCGGCACTTTTGCCTTCATTGGCCAGGGTCGCGATCTGGCCGAGCAAATCCCCTGCGTCGGTGTGGGGCACCTTGACCGGCGGCACCTGAGTGCTGACCGTGCTGAACGGACGCGGCTTGAGTGGTATCGGTGCTGCACTGCGCTGCGGTGCTGGCGCAGGCATCGGCACGAATACCGGCGGCGGGGTCTGCTCTATGTGTCGACTGAAGGCAAAGGATTGCGGCACGCCAATCGAACGCATGCCATGGCGCCCCAGCAGGCTGCCCTCGGCCGGGCCGATAAACAGCACACCGTCCACATGAGTCAGTTCCTTGAGCACATCAAAGACTTGCTTCTGGGTCGGCTGGTCGAAGTAGATCAATAGGTTGCGGCAGAACACAAAATCGTAGGTCGGCTCGTTGGCCAGCAGTGTCGGGTCGAGCAAGTTGCCCACTTGCAGACGCACTTGCTCGCGCACCCGGTCGGCGATGCGGTAACCGCCCGTTTCTTCTGTGAAGTGGCGGTCGCGAAATTCGAGATCGGCCCCGCGAAACGAGTTCTTGCCGTACACACCGCGCCGGGCACGTTCCACCGACAGCGGGCTGACGTCCATCCCCTGAACCTTGAACTGATGGGGCGCCAGGCCCGCATCCAACAAGGCCATGGCAATCGAATAGGGCTCTTCGCCAGTCGAACACGGCAGGCTGAGGATGCGCAGCGCGCGCATCTGCTTGATCTCGGCCAGGCGCAGCAGGGCCAGGCGAGCCAAGGTCGCGAAGGATTCGGGATAGCGGAAAAACCAGGTCTCGGGAACGATCACCGCTTCGATCAGTGCCTGCTGCTCGTCGTGGGAATGTTGCAGGAGCTGCCAGTAGGCCTCCGTCGACTGCGCCTGGGAGGCTTGGCAGCGCTGGCGCACCGCACGCTCGATGATCGCCTCGCCCACCGAGGCAACGTCCAGGCCGATGCGTTCTTTCAAGAACGCCGAAAAACGCGGGTCACTGCTCATAGGCTTAACTCGGCGCAAAACAGCAAGGCGCGTACTTCAGCGCTCAGCAGTTCGGCAATGCCAATCCACTGCATCAAGCCCTGTGCATCCTCGCGTACCGGCCCCAGGTAGGGCGCCTGCTGGTTGTCCACGCCATAAGGCTGGAACTCGGCGGGGTCGCAACGCAGGGTGTCGGTGGCCTGCTCCAGGATCAGCCCCAGCCCACGCGCTTCACTCCAGGGTTGCGGCTGGTAGTTGACCAGCACCAGCCGCGTGCTGGTGCGAGCCTGGGCCGGGGTGCCGAACGTCAGGGCACTGACATCGATTACCGGCACCAGCGTACCGCGATGCGCAAAAATACCCGCCACCCACAGTGGCGCATGGGCGATGGGTTTGAGCGGCAGGCGCGGCAGCACCTCCGCCACTTCGGTGGCCTTGAGGGCAAAGCGTTCGTTGCCGATGCGAAACACCAGGAACAACGCCGTTTTCGCTGCCGGGACGGCGACGCGTTTAGCCGCGAGATCGCTCATCAGACTTTGAAACGCGACACGCCACTGCGCAGACCCACCGCGACCTGGCTCAGCTCATCAATGGCAAAGCTGGCCTGACGCAGGGATTCGACGGTCTGGCTGCTGGCATCGCCCAATTGCACCAGCGCGTGGTTGATCTGTTCGGCGCCGGTGGCCTGGGCCTGCATGCCTTCGTTGACCATCAACACCCGCGGCGCTAGGGCCTGTACCTGGTGGATGATCTGCGACAGTTGCTCGCCCACTTGCTGCACTTCGAACATACCCCGGCGGACTTCCTCGGAGAACTTGTCCATGCCCATCACGCCCGCCGACACCGCTGACTGGATCTCACGCACCATTTGCTCGATGTCGTAGGTTGCCACGGCAGTCTGGTCGGCCAGGCGGCGCACTTCGGTGGCCACCACGGCAAAGCCGCGACCGTACTCACCAGCTTTCTCCGCCTCGATGGCGGCATTGAGAGACAACAGATTGGTCTGGTCAGCCACCTTGACGATGGTCACCACCACCTGGTTGATGTTGCCGGCCTTCTCATTGAGGATCGCCAGCTTGGCGTTGACCAGGTCGGCGGCGCCCATCACCGAGTGCATGGTCTCTTCCATGCGTGCCAGGCCCTGCTGGCCGGAACCGGCGGCCATCGAGGCCTGGTCGGCGGCGGTGGACACTTCGGTCATGGTACGCACCAGGTCCTTGGACGTGGCCGCAATCTCGCGGGAGGTGGCGCCGATTTCCGTGGTGGTGGCTGCGGTTTCCGTGGCGGTGGCCTGTTGCTGCTTGGAGGTCGCGGCGATCTCGGTGACCGAGGTGGTGACCTGCACCGACGAACGCTGCGCCTGGGACACCAGGGCAGTCAGCTCGGTCATCATGTCGTTGAAGCCGGTTTCGACCGCGTTGAATTCGTCCTTGCGCTCCAGGTTCAGGCGCTTGCTCAGGTCGCCGGTACGCATGACTTCGAGGATCTGCACGATACGCTGCATCGGCGCCATGATCGCGCGCATCAGCAACAGGCCGCACAGCGCCGCGGCGAGAATCGCCAGCAGCAGCGAGACGCCCATGCTGACCTTTGCCGCTGCTACGGCATCATCGATGGCAGCGGTGGCATTGTCGGCGACCTGTTTGTTCTCATTGATGATGTCGTTGAGCTTCATGCGGCCTGCGGTCCAGGCGGGGGTCAGTTGCTCGTTGAACAGCCTCAGCGCCTCGGCCGGGTTGTTGCTCTGATGAGCCGCCAGGACCTGGGCAAGAATGGCGTTGTAGTTCTGGTGCAGTTTTTCGAAGGCATCGAATTCGGTGCGATCCTGGGTGATATTGATCGTACCCGCGTAACTGGCCATGTGCTGCTCAAGCCGCGCTTCGAATGACTTGTAGTCCTGCTTGTCTTCATCGGAAATGCCCTGGTTTTCGTGGATCCCGACCAGTTCCTGGGTTTGCAGGTAGCTGTCGACCCAGGCACTGCGGATCATCGAACTGAAAAACACGCCGGGCACGGCGTCGTCGCGCACGGAGTTTTCGCTGGCTTCGATCTTGAGCAAGCGCGAATAGGAGAGCACCACCATCAGCAGCATGATGGCGATAATTACCGCAAAGCTCGCCAAAATCCTTTGGCGCAGGGTCCAGTTCTTCACAGTAATTCCTCGCAGGGGCATTCAAATGGAGGGGAGTATAGCTGAGCGGATGCTCGGGTTTATCAACGCTTTTGAGGGGGGATCCACAGAATGCGTAAGTGGGATGGGTGGTACGTGTGCCTAGGGAGATCCAACTGATGGGCCGCAGTTCAAATGTGGGAGGGGGGCTTGCTCCCGATGGCGGTCTTGTAGTCGACCGGATCTTGGATCAGACCGAGTACATATCCATTGCTGCGGTAACGGTTGCTATTGGTTCCGCTTTTACAGCGGGTCACTTTTGGAAAAGAGCCCGGAATGCCGGCCCAGCCAAAAGTAACCAAAAGGGCTCTTGCCCCACCACTCGGCACCTCGCTTAGGCTCGGTGTGCCCGTAATCCGACATGGATTTGGGAGGCCGCCGCCACGCGCCGTCCATGGCGCGGGGCGGCTAAACCGGCATCCCTGCCGGTTTAGCCCCCAAATCCCTGTCGAATTCCGGCCAGCGTGGTTTGACGGGGCGCCTAAG